>DAOTXL010000091.1:0-44697 GCA_034435455.1 Anaerolineae bacterium | reverse complement strand
TGACACCTGGCAGGATCGGAGTTATGATGTGCTCGGATGTCCTGTTGATCGGCAGTGCATGCCCAAGTCGGAAAGGTGGAGATCCACCTTATTTTGGCCGATCCGTGGTCCAAAGAATGGGGCCAACCCCATTTTACAGGGTCCTAGCGACCGGGCGGGTGAGTTGACTTTGCAGCGTTGTTATGGTAGAATAGAATAAAACCAACCCGGTGCCGTTGAGGGCAGTTCAAAAAACTGCCCATCGGGTGAGCGGAGTAGAGGGTTGTCATCAATCCAGAAGAAGGTCTGTCTCCTGGGCGACTTTGCCGTAGGCAAAACCAGCCTGGTGCGCCGTTTTGTGGAAGGGATCTTTGACGAGAAATACCTGAGCACGATCGGCACCAGGATCAGCCGCCGGGTCATCACCCTGGAACGGGCCGGCCAGGCTGTGGAGTTGACCCTGCTGATCTGGGACCTGGCCGGCGGTGAAAGGTTCAGCCAGGTGATGGAAAGTTACTATCGCGGGGCAGCCGGGGCGATGTTGGTCTGCGACCTGACCCGCCCGGAGACCTTGAGGGCTTTGAGAGACTATGCCGGGGATTTCTGGAGCGTCAACCCCTATGCGCCACTGGTCCTGGTCGGCAATAAGGTGGACCTGACCGATCAACGCGCCCTGACCGATCAAGACCTGGCGACGATGGCCGGGCAATGCCAGGCCCCCTGGTTTACGAGCAGCGCCAGGACGGGTGAAAATGTCGAGATGGCCTTCCGCCTCCTGGGAGAGCGGATGATATTGAACCTTTCGTAACGCCAATCGTAAGGTTTGCCTGGTATAATATTTTGGCTGCACAGAGTGCGGTAAAAGTCAAGACCCAATTTGAGCCGCACAACGGACCTTAACAGGCAATTTGGAGACGTACTCAACTAAACCTACCCTTGTCGATTTTTTCGAAAAGGGAGGCGGATCAGTGAGCTATGGCGGCTGTTGGTTCGCCAGGTCAGCCCAGGTGACTCTGTCTGCCCGGGTTGTAAGCGGCAGCCGATGGATCGCTACTCGATCTGGCTATGCCTCCTTGGGGCGATAGGCTTCGTTGCGGTGTAGCAGCCCGACAACGAGTCCTACGCTCTTGCGCGCGGTTAGGACCAGTGCCCGCTTGTGATGATGTTTGGATGCTTCCCGATACTTGCGGTCGTAGAAGTCGGCGTATTCAGGGATGTGCTGGCGCATGAGGTTGGCCGCCTGGATGAGGTAGTAACGCAAGTAGCGGTTGCCGGTCTTGGCCATGCGGCGGTCTTCGGCTTCAAAGTCGCCGGAAGCGGAACGAGGCCACCACAGGCCGGCTATCTTGGCGACGGCGTCTTCGGCATCGCGGAGGTTTGGGGGACGATAGCGTTTGTGTTTCTTGTCCCATTTCTGTCCCTGCAGGAAGCGCTGCGTGTCACCGATTTCGGCGCCGTTTCCGCTGGAGAAGACTGGACCCACGCCAGGGATGGTCGTCAGTTGCATGATGGTCGCATGGGGTTGGACCTCGGTAGTGATCCAGTCATCCACCTGGGTGACCTGGCCTTCGAGGAAGCGGATGTGGTCCAGGGTGAGGTCCAGGATGCGGTGAACCGGCAAAGCCAAGGCGTCGGGAAGGGGAAAGCTCTCAGCAGCCACTCGCTGGAGCTTGTGGGCGTTGTCCAAGGGATCGCGGAGGTGGTGGCCGCTCATTTCGTGCAACACCAGGGCCAGGTCTTCAACCGGAATGGTGGCCAGCTCGTCGAGGGTGGCGTACTGAGACAACACCAGGCGACTGGTGACGCCGAAGACGTCGGAGAAGGGCTTGAGCCGGCGATAGGAACTGGCTTTGAGGAAGAGGAAAGACGAGAAATAACATTTTTCTCGTGCCAGGTTCTGGATCAGGTGGAAGCGGAGCCGAGTGTAGAAGCGCAGCGGGAGTGTGTCCAGTTGGGGTGACCAGGTCGCATCAGGTCGCCGGGTGCGGGTGCGGTCGGCGATGTAGAAGGGGTCCTTCTGGTCGGACTTGTCATCCTGAGCGAAGCACTTCTTGAACCACTTCACCCAACGTGGATTGAGCAGAAAGAGGTCCAGATCGTAGGCTTCCAAGTCAGGATCGGCGGCGAGTTGGAGAAAGAAGGGCAGCCACAGGAAGCCGGTCGCTTCCCCCGACACATCCAGGCCGTCGAATTGGTAGGTTTCCAGCGCATCGAGGAGGAGGGCCTTGGCCAGCGAGTAGCCAGGCAGAGAGTTGTCGAAGGATTGATGCTGTTCCAATGGCCGGCCGTCTGGGAAGAGCAGACAGAAGTCTGCTTTCTTCTGGCTGAAGTCAATGCCAGTCTGCAAGCGATTGGTGGTCATAGATGGTCTCCTTTCATCAAGACAGAACGAACGGCGAGCGGTTCACCCAAGTGCCCCGGCGCTCTCTGGAGCGGCATCCTTGCTGCCAATCAGCCCTCATGTCCCGCCAAGAGCGTCTGCGGGCTGCTACCCCGCAGCTTGACGGGAGTAGGGGCATCGTGCGATGTCAGACGTTGATCCCCAGCGAGACCGGGAGTCAAACTGTGAGAGACGTGGATGGCAGCTGGTCACTGCCAGCCCGGCCAGGAGGAATAGACTTGCCCGGTATGTCCGCAGTCCGGCCCATGCCGAACTGCCTTATTATCGCCGAGGCACCCAACATTGGCAAATGTCACGCAACTGTATTATATACAAGTGAGGAAACAGAATGCGCAAAATGAGAGAAATTGCTCTGATTGGCGGCGGCATCCTGCTGGCCCTGTTTGTGCCGGTTGTACCGGTGTGGTACGCGCCGGTCGTCCCGCCTCCCTTTCAAGTTTACAGGTTCAAATTGATTTCCATATTTCAGGCGATTTCCTCGGTGTTCCTCGTGGGCGTTTCCTATCGCTGGGAATGGTACACGCCGCTGGTGATGCTGCTGACGCTTGCCGCCGGCTTCGCCCTGGGGCGCGTTGTCAGCAAGGTGTTCTTCGCACGCAAGCATTAACCGCAGATTGGGAAAGGAGGCGTTTCCATGAACCTGCTGGGATTCCTCTTTTCTTTTCGCCAACGTATCCGCTCTATCCTGGCAATAACGGCGATTTCCATTCTCTGCCTGCTGTGCGGCGGGCTGACGGCTTTTGGCTTTGCTCCCGCCCAGGCCGTTCAGGCGTATCGCGTTTCCCGTATGCCGGTGACAGAGGATGTCGCGCAGGTGGCGGCGGCGGAGACGGGAAAGAAACTCCTGTTCACGGGCGTCCTGAGGGACAACGCGCCGCTGCTCGACCGCTTCGTCGCCTATTCTGTAGAAGAGTGGAAGGTCACTGTGCCTTCAGAGGATACCAGAGGGTCATCTGAGCCGTTCGGCCATTGGGAGACCGCCGAAAGCGTCATACCCGCGCTGACGCTCGAACTCAACGGGCAGCCCGTGTCGCTTCAGGAGACAGGCAGCGGCCGGCTGAGCGGCAGTCTCCATGTCCAGATGGTCAGAGGGGACAGCCCCCTTCAGGCCGGGTATGAAGGAGAACTGTTGCCCGACGGCACCAGGCGCTACCGGGGGTTCTTCGATGGCGACCTGGTGACGGTCTTGGGGAGGAAATCGGCGGACGGCGGCGTGTTGCCTGAACATCTCTTTGGCGGAGACCGCCCGCAGTTCGAAAAATCGCAGCGACAGGCAGCCTCGGGGCTGTTCATAGCCGGTCTGTGCATGATGGCCTTTGCCCCTCTGCTGCTGATCGGCGGGCTGCTCTGGGCGCTCTTGCGCAAATAGTGACTGAGGTGACTGTCACCTGGCCTGGCCGCCGGCCACTTCGCGGAGGCGACGATGCGCATCGGCTATCCCTGCATCAACCTCTCCCTGGACTGTCGCCCCAGCCGCACCCTGCGGCTGGCCAATCTCACCCCGGACCGTCTGCGGGCGCTGGTGGGCGGGAACCTGGCCTGCCTGGAGCGCATCGTCCGCTGGAACGCCGAACGGGGCCTCCTCTTCCTGCGCATCACCTCCGACCTGATCCCTCTGGCCTCCCATCCGGCCAACCGCTTCCCCTGGGACGAGGCATTCGCCCCCGACTTTGCCCGCATCGGCGCCCTCATCCGCTCGGCGGGGATGCGCATCTCCATGCATCCGGGCCAGTACACTCTGCTCAACTCTCCCCGCCCGGAGGTGGTGGCAGCGGCCCGCGCCGACCTGGCCTACCACGCCCGCGTGCTGGACCTGCTGGGTCTGGATCGGACGGCAAAGGTCCAGATTCACATCGGCGGCCGGTACGGAGATAAGGCCGCGGCGCTGGAGCGCTTCGTCCGCCAGGCGGAGCGGCTGGACCCGGCGGTGCGGGCGCGCCTGGCGGTGGAGAATGACGAGCGGCTGTTCAACCTGGACGACGTGCTGGCGGTGAGCCGGGCGACGGGCCTGCCGGTGCTCCTGGACGTCTTCCACCGGGAGGTGTATCCGGACGGGCGGACGCTGCCGGAGGCGCTGGCGGCGGCCCGGGCCACCTGGGGCCCCCAGGACGGCCCGCCGATGGTGGACTATTCCTCCCCCCTTCCCGGCGGCCGTCCGGGGAGCCACGCCCACACGCTGGACGAGGCCCACTTCCGGCGCTTCCTGGCGGAGAGCGCCCCCCACGACTTTGACCTGATGTTAGAGGTCAAGGACAAGGAACGAAGCGCGCTGCGGGCGCTGGAGATTTGGGATTTGTTCCAGGTGACAGTCACTTCTGTCCAGGCAGGGGGTTGTGCGCTTCACCGAGGAATCGCTGAGGGCCATTCGCCGTTACCTTCAGGCCCGCCAGGCTTTGGATGAAGCACAGGGCGTGCCCGTGGTCAGTGCGGCTGCTGCCTATATCGCAACGAGTAGGAGATATGTGGCACGCAGGCCGCGCTGCTGCATCCCTGATCCTGCCGTCGCCGGCGTTGCCAGTGAGGAGGACCGAGGGGGGGTGCGGGCGCGCAAAGCCGCGCGGACGAAGGCCTCCGTGCGCGTCTCCAGGCGCAGCGGCGCGCCGCCTGGCGGCGGGGTCTGGCCGATGAACCCGGGATGCATCCTGCGCTACCGCACCCAATCAAACATCCACACCCGCCCAACGACATCCCCGCAGGCCAGCAGGCGGCCATCGCGGGAAAGAGCCAGGCTGAGAATGGCGGCATCGTTCCAGAAGAGCAGGCGCGACTCGCCGCTTTCTAGGTCCCAGGCCCGGATGGTGTGGTCATCGGATCCGCTGACGATGGTGCTTCCGTCGGGGCTGAGCGCCACGGCTCTCACCCAATCCGTATGGCCTTCGAGAGAGCGGAGCAGGCGCCCGCTTGCGGCGTCCCACACCCTGACGGTGCGGTCAGCCGCGCCGCTGACGATGGTGCGCCCGTCGGGGCTGAGCGCCACGGCGTTCACCCAATCCGTATGGCCTTCCAGGGAGCGGATCAGGCGCCCGCTTGCGGCGTCCCACACCCTGACGGTGCCGTCATTCGCGCCGCTGACGATGGTGCGCCCGTCGGGGCTGACCGCCACGGCGTTCACCCCAGCCGTATGGCCTTCCAGGGAGCGGAGCAGGCGCCCGTCGCTGGCATCCCACACCTTGACGGTGCGGTCAGCCGCGCCGCTGACGATGGTGCGCCCGTCGGGGCTGAGCGCCACGGCGTTCACCCCAGCCGTATGGCCTTCCAGGGAACGGAGCAGGCGCCCGCTTGCAGCGTCCCATACCTTGACAGTGCGGTCCTTTGACCCGCTGACGATGAAGCGCCCGTCCGGGCTCACCGCCACGGCGTTCACCCCATCGGTATGCCCCTCCAGGGAGCGCAGGAGGCGCCCGCTCTCCCTCTCCCACACCTTCACCGTGCGGTCATCCGACCCGCTGACGATGAAGCGCCCGTCCGGGCTCACCGCCACAGCCAGCACCTCACCCGTATGTCCTTCCAGGGAGCGCAGCCAGAGCGGCGGTTCGGGCCTTGGGTCCAGGCGCGAACGCAGCAGGAGGGGCAGAGCGCTGCTCTGCCCTGGAGGACGGGCGCCGTTCTGCCCTTCTCGGTGCGCCAACGCCGCCTCGCACAACCGGTACAGGGGGCCATCCGGCGCGTCAAGCCAGCGGAGATGGTTGTAGAGCGCGGGGAAGAGCCATTCAGGCGCCTGGGCGATGCGCGAGGCTTCCAGGCGTACACGCTCTTCAAAAGCGGCCAGTACGTCTCGCCGTGCGGCATCCTCCGGCGGCCAGGCAGCCAGGGCCTGGCGGTAGTCGGCTTCCAGGTTGAAGACGGCGGTCGCCCGGCAACGAGCCTCCAGGAAGTCGAAATCGGTCAGCAGGGTGAAGAGGGCGTCTCGAGCGCCGGCCTGCGCGTGATGATAGACCAGGTAATCCCACAGGTAGCCGGGTTGTGCCGGCAGCCGATGCCAGGATAGCCCTTCCAGCGTCTCACCGGAGGCGCCCAGGAGACTCCGGGCGCAGGCGAGCAGGAAGCGGCGGTGCAGGGCGGGCAGGTTCGCTCCCGCGCAGGCGCGCAGGTAGTCGTGCTGCAGGTCGTGCAGGCGCAGGCCTCCATCCTCGTCCCGACGTGCCAGCGAACGGTTCACAAAGGTCTCCGCCAGGTCGGCCACGTCATCTTCGGCCAGCCCCAACGGTTGCCAGAAGGCGTGCAGGACGGGGAGCGGAATCGCGGCCTCTTCAGGGAAAACGGCCAGGTCCAGGTAGCGGCTGCGGGCATGCTCCGGTAGCGCCTGCACGCTCACCTCGAGCGCCGCCAACAGGGTCGGATGATCGTAACCGGGGAAGAGGCGGCGGAGTTTTGCCAGGTCGGCGCTCTGTAGACGGTGCAGCGCCCGCTCCCAGCTTTCAGGGTTCTGGCGCACGAAGGCGCCGACCATCGCCAGCGCCAGCGGCAGGTAGCCGCACTCTCGCGCTACCTCGTGGGCTGTGGAGGGCAGACTCGCGACGGGCTGCCCGGCCCAGTCGGCCAGCAGGGCCAGCGCCTTCTCCGAGGTGAGGACATCCAGAGGGAAGGCCCGCGCGTTGAGCGTCTGCAGGACCTCGGCGTTGCGGGTGGTGATCAGGTAGCGGGTTGTTACGTCGGTCAGCGCGGGGAAGGCTTCGGCGTGGCGGGCGTCCCAGACGTCGTCCAGGATCACCAGGCAGGTCTTGCCCGCCAGCGCAACGCTCAGGAAGCCGCGCCCCTGGATCGCATCGCGAAAGTTCTCGCGCTGACCGGTCAGGAAGAGGTAGAGTTCCTCCTGGCGGGCGGGGAGGTTGGGCTCGCGGCCGATGGGCAGCCAGACGACCCCGTCGGGGAAGGCGGCCTGGACCTGGAGGTCGTGGGCCAGGGCAGCGGCCAGCACCGACTTGCCGATGCCGCCCATGCCCTTCACACCGACGATGCCCAGCGCAGCGGCGCCGTCGCTCAGCAGGGCTTGACGCAGGGGGGCCAGGTATTCTTCGCGTGGGACGTAGTGCTCCGGCAGCGAGGGGATGTTGTAGCGCCGGGTAGCCAGCAGGCGCTCCAGGTCGGCGCGCTGGCGAGCATTCAACACCTGAACGATGTTGCCGTCGCCGGTGATGATGACGGCGCCGTCGGCGCTGCCGCCAATGGCCACGGCGCGCTCGCCGGTGGCCACCTGCGCCGTCTGGACAACGTGGCGCAGGATACGAATGTCCTCCGGCGTTTCCTCCCCGCGGCTGCTGCGCTTCAGAATCTCATCCAATTGTCGGCGGATGGCCTCGGTGTTTTCGGCGATGCGCTCCAGGGCACGGCTATCATAGAGGGGTTGCAGCGCCTCCTGGCGGGCCAGTTCCGCCTCCAGCCAGGTCAGAAAGTCGGCGGCAATACGGGTAGCGTCGCCCAGGCTCTCCCAGCGGTCGGGGTCGCCGTGGCCCAGGTGGATGGCGAAGCGGCGGGCCAGTTCGGCCGGGTCAGGCCGGCCGCGACGGGTGAGCAGGTCGGCCAGCAGGGGGATGACCGGCTCGCTCTTGAGAAAGGTCTCGTCAAAGAGCGAGGCCGTCCATTCGGGGTACTGGCGGGCAAAAGCGGTGTAAGCGCCCGCCAGCGCGGTCTGAAAGGCGCGGCGCTGCAGGTCGGGGCGAAAAATTTTTCGCCCCGACTCCTGGAGCAGATAGTCAAAGACGGCTTCGGCGATGGCGGAGAAAAGGGTTTCCAGCAGCATGGTTGCCTCCGGAGCACAGGATGAATCCTGTGCTACGACCTGATTGTGTTCTGATCGCCCGTGACAATCACACTTCCGCTCACGCTCCCTCCAATAGCGACGGAGCGGTCGCCGCTGGCGGTGACCGTCACCCCGGCAGCCCCGGCCTCACCCCACAGGCGGGCGACTTCCTCACACAAAGCGCTGTCCTCCTGCAGCGCGCGGGCGATCTCTTCCCGCAGGGCCCCCCGCAGCGCCTGGTTATCGGGCAGGGCGGCGGCAGTCTGCGCCACCTGCTCCACGTTCTTCTTGCGGCGCAGTTTGCCCCACAGCGCTTTGGCCTTATCCCACGCCTCGCCGCCGACCTTTTTGCCGACCTCCTCGGCCGCCTTGTCGCCGATCTTGAGCAGGTGGGGCAGGAGCGGCATCAGAAAAGAAGCCACTTGTTGAGCCAGTGCCTGAAAGTCCATTGAGGTTTCCTCCTTGGGGATTTGATGAATCATCATCATTCATCATTTTTCCGCATATTGTCTTGCTCCGCCAGTGTGTAGTAAGCGCCACGCCTGGTACCCTGGCAGGACAATTTCGACTGCTCTCTCTGCCAGAATGACCTGATCACATTTGGAACATTGGCCTACCTGTTCAACCCGACTAAATGGGTTGAACAGGGCGCGTTCGTACTGCACTGGATCCGTCATTCTCCATACTTTCTGTGCACCTGCATTTCTCCGTCGCAATATTTGACCACCTTTCCCCATTTTGCCTAAGTGAGGTTGCACTTCGTTCTCCCATACAAATTGACTGTACACTGTCTCAAATTCATCGAACAGCCAACGGAGCAATGGCCTTCTTGCTAACTCCATGTCACTCAGGTAGATCAATGAGCAGGTATCAACAATGCATAGCGGCTTGCAGGGCATTAAGATCGACCTCCTATGCAGGTGTCAGCACAATGTACGAGACGTTTTCCTGTGGTGAAAGACGAGCCTGGTAGCACCAGCCCTCGAGTGTTCTGGGAAAGGAAAGCCAGTGTGTCAGATCGGCAAAACTGACCAGGATGTGATCTTCTAAAATAAGCTTGACAGTCATGTAGAACAAGACCTGGATGAGAGAGACTTTGGGGACCATAGAGTGCTGAAATATGCCAAACGCTTCTTTGAGCCGAGGGGCGCATACCGTCAGTTGTTCCTCTTCGTTCAGGCTGTTCCATAGCCTGGCATTTTGAATATTCAACAGATTGCCTGGTGTCAGGCGCCAGAAACCACCGGAGAGCCATGTTGTACTGACATCATAGAAAGCCTTATCGAAATGGGGCAAATTTTCAACAAGAGCAACCCCAGCATCGGTAAGATAATATTGGTGGCGCTGAAAGGCGGTCGGTTCCAGGAATCCGAGATCCAAAAGCCAGTTCAAACGTGGTGGCACAATATGCTCGGCATAGCGGGCCGGTTTTCTCCAGCCTGTTTCTATTGCCAGGCGGCGATCACGCAATTGTTCTCTCAATCGTTCATCCTCAACTAGCCGGCCCTTGACGATGAGGCGGTTGACAAAGTCTTGCTGATAGATCTTCTGTAGGGCCGACAGGCCAGTCCCCGGTTGCTCCTGTAACCGTCCCAGGATGGTCAGCAAGACATCCGCGTCTTTTTCTAACAGAAGGTATGTGTAAAACAGCCGCTCGGCATCGGTGAGAACAAAAGGGTTAACTTGCTCAACGTTTTTCAAAGCAAGCAGTGCCAATCCGACTTGTGTAAGGTGATATTCACCTGATATAGAAGCGATCAGTCCAAGCTTACTCGCTAAATCCAGGTAGCGCGCACCGGCTGAGTTGCGGCGTGTTGAGCCTATAGTACCGGTTTGAACCCAGTATTGCTTCAGACTATCCTGATGTTCCTGTCCCCAACGCAATATTCGGGAGAGTAGAACCTTTTCCGGAAGACTTCTACGTCCCAGTATTGAAATTAGCACTGTGACGTAAGCCAGCCGGCGGGTCTGGGTATTGGTATTCTCTAAAGCACGATACTCCAGGCGTAAAGATGACATGCGGACCCCTTTATTTCGCAGAACTTCCATACACGCTCAGGCTCTTTGCTATCAGGCACCCGGCCGCGCCAAAGTGCGTCACACATTCCAGACAACCCACGCAGCGTGTCTCATCAACCTCGTAAATATGCGGTTCTGTGGCGACGGTTATCGCGTTCTGCGGGCAGACCGCCGCGCACGCGCTACAGCGCAGACAGGTCTGGTATTTGATGGCCTGGAAGCGGACGTAGGCCAGCACGCGCTCCACATCTCCGGCACCGATGACGGTCACGCGCAGCGAGGTCTCACCCTCAAAACCCTGCACCACCAGCGCCTGCCATTCGCGCGGGCGGCGCGATTCCAGGTACACTTCACCCAGCGCCGGACGGCTGCGTGCGCTATCTGGCTTACCCAGTGGCTTGAGGTACTCCGACAGCGCATCCCACACAACCGGGCGAGTCAGGGTGATACGCAGCGCGTTTTCGGCCTCGCCGCAGGGACGGGATTCCAGCCCACGGAAGCGGTTTTCCAGCCCCGCACCGCCGAACCGCCGCACCCAGCCCCTCTCCTCTACATAGGCTTCCGGGTCCGGCTTGCCAATCCGCCGGGCAAAGTTTACCAACTGTTCGCGCCATTGCGCAGCTTTCTCGGGGTAATATAACTGTGTCAGGAAATCTGACCAATCTGAGTTCATCGGGCAAACCCAGCATCCTACCCGGCTGAAGCCCCGGCGGTACGCATCGTTGAAATCCAGTCCGTGCAGCAGGATATAGAGCCATACATCAAATTCGGACCAATTCAATATAGGGGAGGCTGTGATCTGTTGGCCGATTTTGGCTCCCAGCGTTACTGCCCGATTGCCTTCCGGATCAATGGCCAGCACTTTGCCGGATTCCAGTTGCGTTCCCACACGGTCATAGCGGCTGCGCCGCCGGGATTCGTCGCGCCGAATGCCGTAAAAGGTCAAGACAGGCCGATCGCCGAACGATTGTAACAGGTTGCTGATGGGGCCGGTCTTGAAGATCGTGCAACACCAACGGATCACCCGGCTGGGAGGGCCGATTTGCTCCACCAGCGCGAAGAAGTCTTGGGGAGAACGTGCTTCCCAAAACTCTATCAGCGGGTGTTCCTGGCGGAAGCGGCACACATAGGCATAAGTGTCAGGGTCTTCCAACGTTGTATCGCTGAAGATATGCACCGGTACTTCGGGATGAAGGGCGCGACGTACCAGATCGGATATCACTGTGGAGTCTTTGCCCCCACTGAACGAGACCAAACACAGGTGCTCGGGAAACCGCTCGCGGGCCTGTCTGATGAAATCAATGGCCTCATACTCCAGTTCTTCCAGGTGAGGGCGATTCGGCTCAATTGCTTCCCGGTATTGTGTCAACAAGTCCCTGTCCAAAGCATCGTAATCGTCTACCTGGGCCAGGTACGCGCGCAATTGGAGCCGGTCTCTGCGCAGTTCGGTCATGGAGGGGGCACGGACCGGCGCGCCATTTATGTAATAATATTGATTACGGCTTCCACGCCAGACTGCAGCCCCGGTCAGTCCGATATGGCCGTAGAACCCCAGGATATGCTGCTCGCGCGCAAATACCGGACGCACATGGCCGACAGGAGAGGTCTCACCGGAGATGGGCAAAGGGAGCCAGATCGCTTTCATGTTGCGCCTCTGCGCCGGGGCAACGATCAGGTCAAGGTCCGTTTTCCCCGGACTTTGCTGCCGGGCCGGCTCCGGCCAGGCCCTGGGGTACCGCCGGCAAGGGAACGTCGAGGCGCAGAAAGCGGGTGTACAGATCCAACCAGGTGAGACCCAGCAACTCAGCAGCCCGTTCCAGGCCGATCGCCCCAGCCAGATAGTGCGCCAGTACCAGGTCGAAGCGATCTTGCAGATCACGGGTGGCCACCGTTGCCCTGTCGAGGTCGGCCTGGGGGTCAATGGCCGGTGGCTGTGTATAATAGCGCAGCACAGCGCGGGTCAGGCAATAGTCCACAACGTCCATAATGACCACTTCTGGCTGACCGTGACTTTCCACCACTGCCGTCCGACCGCGAAGCACAGCGTCAATCACCCGTCGTGTATTGCGGGCCAGATCTGTCTTGCGAATGCGTTGGGTGGACCGCATTCCTGCCTCCTGACAATGTGTATTTTGTATATTCTACAGCATCTCAGTCAGGTCGTCAAGTTTGTCCATGGGTCGTTTGCCGGCAGAAAGGAAGATTCGACATAACACAATCGGCACAGCAGGGTAGGGGAGAGACATGGCCGGTGGTATATCGGGCCGGCCCCTGGTCCCAGCTTTCCGGGAAGGGGGGCCTTTCTACTCCTTCCCGGTGACCTGGGGTTGTCCTTTCCCAGGCGGCCTCCCCGGTCGGCGGGGGAGGGGGGTGGTCAGCCCGAGAGGTTGGCGGGAGGGGAAAGGCGGAACGGGCCTGTATGTCGCATAATGGCCCTTATGCGACATACAAACCACAAACCAGGCCGCCGGCCAGATGACACGCCCCCCTGCCCCCCTCCCCTATCCACCCTCCCTGACCGCAGATCTGCCCCTGATCCCTGCTCTTCCTGCCCGGGCAGCCTGCCCGTCCCGATCCCCCTGCCGGTCCTCTCACCACCCGGTTGGGATTGGCGGCCCTCCCCCTTCCCCCTACTCCACTGCGCCGATCATAAGCGTTATGTCGAATCCACTGGGCGCAATTGCATGGCACAGTGAACTGTGGCCCCGTTTGACTTCTTTCTCAGGAGTAGTGGGGCTTCAGTTCTGCCTCCGCCTGGGGGTTGGGGTTCCCGGGCCAGGAGACCTTTGCGGCCGGACAGATGCCGACCGGCGGCGCGCTCAGGTCGTGGCGCGTGGTGCCTTCTCCGATCAGCGCCATCACACCGCTCTCTGTGCCGCCGTCCAGAACGGCGATCTGTTCCCGCGCGGCCAGCCGGGCGAGGCCGTCCACCATCAGGGGGCGGACGGCCTCTATCTCCTGGGCGCTCATCCCGCCCGCTCCGCCGCAGACAACCACCAGGGCACGCGGTGAGCCCACGTCCAGCGCCGCCAGCAGAATATCCGGCAGAGCCTCTGGAGAAGCCCAGACCGGCCGGGCGATCCGGCCATTCGGGAAACAGATAGTTTCGACCATCTCCCTACAGACCCACCCTTTCCCAGGGCGCCCGAAGTATCTGCCAGCCGGCCAGACGGATGCGGTTGTGTACGGCCAGGTCCTGCTGCCACCGGGCCGCATCGCGCAGCCAGGCGTCCATGTCCACCACAAGCCAGGCCATGTGCTGTTCCGGATCCGCCGCCAGCACCGGCACTTCCAGACCGTCGGGGAGACGAAGGTACCCTCCCGGCCGGAAGGTCGGCTTCTCCTGACACAGGCGTTCCACATACTCCCGCGCTCCATCCAGCGGTGGAGCAGGAATCCATTCGGCCACCGGCCCAGCGGCCTCTCTCTGGAGTGCCCGACGCACCGCTTCCACCACGCTCTCCGGCTCCTCCATCACGTCCCGGTAGGTGAACTCCAGGAGGCAGTAGCTCTGGCGGACCAGGTCGTTGCGCCGGTCCAGGTCTTCCACAATCTTGACCGCGTCCTGGGCGTGAAAGGCCCGGCCGTCGGTCAGGATGACGATCTTTTCCCGCTCGTAGGTAAAGTCAGCCCGCGTGATGTACCGGCCGACGGCATCACGGATGACCCGCTGGGCGGTCGGCAGGGGCAGGCCATGCTGCTCCAGCAGGCGGTAGAAGCCGGCCTCCAGGAAGGAGTCGAAGCGGACGCTTTCCTCCAGGGGGCGGCGCTCCGGCCCTGGAGCGGCAGCGGCCAGGGCCTGGAAGGTGCGCAACACCAGTCGCTTGTCCAGAAGGCCGTGCAGCCGCTGGTTCCAATAGTCCTTCAGGCAGCGGTAGCAGGCCCGTTCGCAGGTGCAATGCCCCAGGTGTTCGGCGATCCGCGCCGCCAGGCGGGGCACATCCTGCACCATCCGTTTGAGGTAACCGGTGCCGCCAGGCATCGTGTCGTAAAAGACCAGCGAGGCGCGCGGGCGACCATTCTCCACCCAGTCCCGCCGGAATACCCGGATCTCTTCGGGGCGGACGTAGTACTCCAGTTCCAGCCCCATCAGCCAGGCCTGGGCAAAGGTCTCCACCCACTCCGGGTCTCCGGACACCACCGGGTTCAGCGGGACCTCCACCACGTCTCCTTGAAGGGACGCCCGCAGGTGGAGGGCGCCAACAATCCGGTCGTCCTGCTCAGAGTCCCAGGTGCGAACCGTGCAGGTGGGCAGGTGGCCGCTTGCAGGGCCGGACTCTCCCGATTCCTCGCTCCGGCGAGGCTCGTGCCACATCCCGCACTCCAGGCAGACGGTGAACGAAATCACCTCCCCCGTCTCCCGGCGGCGCAGTCCCCGGTTGTAGAGGGTGATGTTCCGCAGGCGGCTGTAGGCGAAATCCCAGTTCGCCCAGGTGAGCGTCCGATCATCGGGAGTGGGACCGTCCTCCCGGGGGGCCAGGTAGGTGGCGACGTCATAGTCCTCGGAGCGGCGGTATTCGTCCTCCTGGGTGATGGCCTCTTCCACCTGACCACGGGCGGCCTCATAGTCCACGTAGCGCCCGGTTTGCAACGGTTCTCCGCAATAGGGGCATTCGGCGGCCAGGGACCAGGTGCTGGCATAGTTGCACCGCAGGCAATAGCGATAGGTCCCGGCGCTCTGGCGAGGGTCGGCCCGCAGGGCGCTGCGGAAGAGAATGCGGTCCACGCGCAGTTTCCGCCCACCGACATACACCCGGTTGCCAGGGGCGTACTCGGTCAGACCGACGGCCGCCGCCTGGGTAATTTCCCGCTCCTTCTCATCCCGCACGGCCACAGCGGCGCCGGGGAAGCCGTAACGGGGCAGGAAGCCGGCCAGCCCCAGGAAACTCAGCGGCCTGTACTCCAGGCTATGCTCCAGCGTGTCCAGGGCCTCGCTCAGGCGGGCCTCCCGTTCCTGGTCGGCCCGGGTGGGGCGCACCTTCGCCCGACTTTGCTTCAGTTCCTCGTAGAGCACCCGATACCGGTCACACCAGCGCTCCAGCGCCTCCCGTAACTCCGGGACGAAGCGGTCCAGGCGCTCACGTACGTACTCTTCGGTGAGCCAGGGCAGTCCTCCCAACAGTTTCTCCCGCACAAAGGCCGCCGATACCGCCTGCCAGATGTCCTGGTAACGCCGGGCCAGTTCTTCCTCAAAGGGGCGCAAGGCTTCCTCGCGGAGGAATCCCTCTTCGGTGCGGATGAGGAACCACTCCGAGGGCAGGGTCGCGTCCATTTTCTCCAGGATGAGGGAGTTCAGGTGGCGGTCGATCACGGCGCGGTTGTCCAGCAGGAAGATGGGCGGGCGAATCGCGCCGGCGATCATCTCCGCCGGCCGGGAGAAAAAGTAGGCGTCGTGGGGACCCTGGCCGGCGTGGGCCAGGATGAGGGCAATGCGGCGCCGCCGGCCGGCCCGCCCGGCCCGCTGCGCGTAGTTGGAAGGCGTGGGCGGCACGTTGCGCAGCATCAGCGCCACCAGGTCCCCGATGTCCACCCCCAGTTCCAGCGTCGGGGTGCAGACCAGGGCGTTGATCCGGCCTTCCTTGAACTTGCGCTCCAGGTCCTCCCGCTCCGGGCCGCTCACCTGGGCGCTGTGCTCCATCGGGTACAGCCGCTCCGGATGGGGACGGGTATAGAAACGGACGTAGAAATTCTCCTCCGCATCGGGGGTGTAGGGTTCCGGCCGGCCGCGACAGTTGTAGGTGAGGCAGATCGGGTCTCCCTGCCCGTTGGCGCGAACCAGATACCCCCGCGTGACGCCGCAGGTGGAGCAGCGGAATCGCTCGCCCCGGCTGGTGACTTCAATGACCCGTTCGGCAACCTGATCGGCCTGGGTGGTCAGCCGGCCGTAGCGGACGGAGAGGCGGCCGATCTCGGCGCGCACCAGATAGCCTTTGCGCTCCAATAGTTCCACCAGGGCCTGGATGAGCGCGACGGTTTCCTGCCGGTCCAGGCCCGGCAGGGCCCGCCGCAGCCAGTCCTCCATCACCGTGCGTCCCCTGGCGCTGACCCAGCCTTTCACTTCAAAGGCCCGCTGGCGGCTGCGGGCGGTCCAGTCAAAGCCCACCGGCGTGCGGATGTAGGCGGTCGGATGGGCGATGCCCCGCCGGACGGCATCGGCGGCGTTGTCCAGATAGTCCCGGAAGGGGGCATAGTTCACCGCCCTGCGGGTGCGGAGGGTATCCAGCGTGGCCTGGAGCAGGCTCTCCAGCCAGGCCGGGTCGTGGATGCCGAAGCGGGCGAAATCGGCGACAGATTCTTCCGCCACCTCGCGCAGGCGGGCATAGCGCACCGTGGTCAGCCCTTCCCGCTCCAGGGCATAGCGGTCGGTGGCGCGGTGGGTGAATTCCAGGGCCAGGTCCCAATGCAGGCGCTCGATCAGAAGGTTGCGTTCGCCGTTGGTGATGACGTGGTCCGGCTCCAGGAAGCCCACATCTTCGGGCCGGTGAATCGGTCGGAGAAGGTTAAAGGCCTCGTGTTCGCTTCCCAGCAGAGCCCGGGTCTGCAGGAAAACCTCCCGCCCCAGGTCGGGCAGGGCGATCGGTCCCTCGTGCTTGCGCAGGATGCAGTAGACCAGTTGGCGCTGGGTAAAGACCTGATGGCGGTCGCGGAGGTAGCCGGCCTGGAGGGCGGTGTCCTGGCGGCTGTCGGCAAAGATGAGGAATTTCTTCTCATTCTCTCCCAGGGCAGGTAACAGGCTCTGGGCCAGGACGGCGATGCTGGGCACCGCGCCGCTGCGGAGGGGAACCAGGATTTGCGGGCGACGGCCCCGCCCCTGCGCGCCGCAGCGGGGACATTTGGTGTCCTTCTCGTACACGGCAAATCGGGAAAGAGGATACCCGCATCGTGAACAGGTAGCCCCGCCATCTGGGACGGCTTGCAAGCAGGCCGGGCAGACGGCCAGCGTCGCGGCCGGGCGCTGGGGGGCTTCGTCTTCCTCTCCCTCCTCCCCGGCGGCCGCTGCATCCGGCAGGCCCAGGTACAGGCTCTGGAACCGGCCGCCCCCCGGCTGGTCGGCATAAAACTGCAAGGGGGCCGGCGCAAACAGCGCCAACTGTTGCTGTCCCCGCCGGGGACGGCTTCCCGCAGCGCCTTTCCAGTTCTGCCAGTCCTCCTCCCCTGCATAGACCTGGCGAAAGTCGGCCCCGCAGGAACGGCAGGTGACCAGCAAGGGAGCCTGAACCGGTCCCTGCCCGTGCTCTGGATGAGCGCACGTTGCCTGGCCGTCGGTGAGCAGGTGTTCGTGCTCCGGGTCCATGCAGAGGTGTAAGGGGGTCAGGCTGCGGATGAAGAGGTGGACCTTGGGGCGCAGGCGGGGTTCGGGGCTGTCGGCGGTGCCGGGCCGGCGGGCGGCGCAGCCCAGGAGGAAGAGGGCCGTCGCCGTGGCGCGCACCGCCTCCTCGCCCCAGTCCGACCATTCGGGCAACGTCTTCAGGCGAGAGAGAAGCGCCGTCAGGGGCAGCGGCTTTTGCAGGATGTCCTCCAGCGTGGCAAAGAGGGGCAGGCCGGCGATGGCCCCGTACAGTTCTTCGTACACAGCGTCCCCGGAGGCGTTGAGCCCCAGCCCCAATGTTTTCTGAGCCAGCCGGCGGATGGCCTCCGGGTCGTCGGGATTCACGCTCTCCACATCCCCGGGCGAAAGGGGTTGCAGGACAACGGCGCCGGGCGGGGGGTAGCCGTGGGCGGTGTCCTCATAGGCTTCCTCGATGACGGCGTCCTGGTCGAACTCTTCGGCAAAGAGTTCGGCGGCGAACTCGCGGATGCGGGCGCGGGCCGCCGCCGGGTCGCCTTCGGCCTGGATGGTGGCGCTGGTGCCCACGCAGGCCAGTTCGCCGGGCCGGAGGCCGCAATGCTCCTTGAAGCGGCGGATCAGGCAGGCGACTTCGGCCCCCAGCACGCCGACGAAGGTGTGCACCTCGTCCAGCACCAGGTAGCGGGGTTGGACCCCGCGGAAGAGTTCCCGGTCCTGTTTGCGCAGGAGGAGGTACTCCAGCATGGGGTAGTTGGTGAGGAGAATCTGGGGTGGGCTACCCCGAATCTCTTCCCGGTAGTAGCGCTCCTCTTCCGGGGCCTCCGGCGGACGGGGCTGTTTCCTGCTTTCCTGGGCCTCCTGGAGGTTCTCCGGGGTATCGCCGGTGTAGCGGCCAAAGGTGACGCCGGTGCCCACAAGCACGCGGCGCAGCCGCTGCAACTGGTCGTTGATCAGGGCGTTCATCGGGTAGATGAGGACGGCCTGCACGCCCGGGCCGGGATGGCGCAGGCAGTGGTCCACGATGGGGATGATAAAGGCCTCGGTTTTGCCGGAGCCGGTGCCGGTGGCGATGACGGTGTTGCGGGGACCCCCACCCCGGCCCTTGCGGCTGGAGAGGCGGCGGACGGCCTGGGCCTGGTGCCAGAAGAGCCGCTCAAAGCCCCATTGCGCCCCGAGGATCTCCGGTCCCAGGACGCCTTCGGCAATCAGGTCCGTAAAAGTGCCGCCGGGCTGATAGGGCCGGGCCAGGGAGATGAACAGCTCCTGCCAGAGGAGGTGCTCCCCCTCCACCAGGCGGTTGAACTCCCGGCGCAGGGCCTCCCGCCGGATGGGGAAGGAGGTCTCGATGTAGCGGCGGTAGGCCTCTTTGACTTTTTCGGCGGTGATAAAGGGTTGCATGATGTCCTCCCAGGAAGTGATGGAAACCGGGCCCAAGAAGCCCGGAACTCGGGGCGTCAATCAATACTACAACGAGCAGTTCTGTTCGACGTTTCTACGGAGATCATTTCCGTTCCCTATCTCTTTCTCGGGCGGCTCGCCAGCTCAGGCCTATAGAGGCAGCGAGCGAGACCAGAAAGACAGCCACCACAACAATAAGGCGAATCGGATCGGTGATGAGATGGTAGCGCTCTTGCAGGTAGGCCGCTACAATGTTGGACACCAGACCGAGGATGGTCGAAACAATGGCGCCGATAGCAATGAGGCCAGGGGAGATGGGATGCAGCTGGGTAACCACAGGCACCTCGCCTTTCCCAGGCAAGGGTAAGTCTGCTGGCAGCGCAGCGACCTCCAATTCGGTGAGCCTGGCAACGACCCGGTTGAGAGCCTCGTAAAAGACATCATAGCCAGAACGACCGACCTCGGGGTCGTACGACGGCAAACCTCGCTGCCTGACTCTCCATAGCGCCCTGGCAATCCTGACCAGCCGGGCTTGCGCCCTTGCGCCGTCAGTGAGCGGGATGCGATCTGTGAGCCTCCCTATGGCTTCTACTGCTGCAAGGTTATGGCCGAGGCAGGCAAGAAGGGCATCAATGACCTTCGGCTCCGGTTCCTTGAGGTTGCCCAACCCTTTGGCAGCAGCGGATCGCACATACTGGTCTTTGTCCTTGAGAGCGCTCAGCAACCGATCAACAACTTTTTCAACAACCTCTTCAACCGCCTTTGATATAGGCTGTTCAACCGTGCCCAAAAACGTGCCCAAGGCTTTGATGAGACGGGCCTGCCCCCATTTGTTCAGTTCTTTGTACCTCTCGAGGAGCAGAGATACGGCTTCAGGGCTGGGATTTTGCAACCGACTGAGCGCATCGCTCCCGGCCCGGTAAACGTCTTCATCATGCCTGGCGGCTATATCAAGCAGGGCAGAAACCAGATCACGGTTGGCATTCCTGACATATCCCAGTGCACGGATCAGATGCTCTTGAACTTCAGTTTCTGGGTGGAAACCACTCCCCCGACGCCAAAAGGGGGGCTTCAGGTTTGAGAGCAGCACTGCTTGTACCTCTGGATAGTCACCAGCCAACTGTGCCAGAGCATATGCGGCCGCGCTGCGCTCACGAAAATTGGGTTTGCTCCTCTCTCGCCAACGATCAAGTTGACCCTGTTGCTCCCCCATCAGTTCTTTTAACCGTTCCTGTTTCCTCTCCAGCTTTTTCTCCAAATCTCTGCTGGCAAATTTAGCCCCTTCGCCAGCAAGAATGGAAGCAAGAAGCTCTATGGCTTGTCTGCCGGGGTTCTGGAGAATTGAGAGTGCCTGATTCACTTCGGCCAGGAATTCTTCCTGCACCTCTTCCGCTGTCAGATGGAGATAATGAGACCCTTCCCTATACCAGCCCCTGAAACAAGCGAGGGCCCCCATAACGTAAGGATTTACCTGCGGTAGTGGTTTACCCCAACTCTGCTCGTGAGCTGCCCAGAGTCCCGCGTAGACCGAACCATAGACGTTGCTGAGAGTCTCGCACTTTGTGCTTTCGATCATTTTGGGCAGATACTTAAGATACCAGTTGTCTTCTGATGCAGACCGCGCTGCAACCTGCCGGCCGTTTAGTTCAGCCTCTCGCGTGGCTTTGTCAGAGCTTCTCAAACGCCCTACAGATTGTTTCAGAAAAACAATGGTTTCTTCTGGCAGCTTTAACCCCAGTATTTCCCCCTGTTCGATCCATCCCGATTCGATGATGCCTGCCAGCAACCAGGCATCGGCTTCTCGAACGGTGTTGATCAACCTGATAATGAGCTCTGGCCTGTTGAGCCCCCACCTGACCAATAGAGACAGAGCGACATTGCCAAAAACAGAGGTCTGATAAGGTCGCCGCAGGAAGATGTCGAACACCTCTTCGGTCAGGTCCCGAGTCCTGTAACGGACGGTGCCGTCTTTTTCCACCACTTTGCATTGTATCAGCGGGGTGTCGCCCACCACGCGGGCCAGGAACTCTCCGGCGGTATCGGGCATCCGTGGGTCATCGGACTCCCGAATGGCGTCCAGCAGGTATTGAATCACCTCTGGTGAAGCCGACCTGATCATTTCCTTGCGGCCATCCTTCAGCCCCTCGCGGATCCCCTCATCAAAGACTTTGGCCCCATCAGGCGTTATCTGAGTGGCGTAAAGCCTCCGCCACCCCTCCAGAACAAAAGCCATAGCGCGGGGGCTGGTCTCCGCTGCCTTGCAGAGCGCCCAGGTAACGGGGTAGTGGACATCAGGCAGGTGCGCCTCCGGTTCGGGGTTGCTCACAATGTCTAACAGCAGTTCGACCACCTCGGGGTGTCTTTGCCCTAATACCCCCAAAGCCTCTACAATCTTTTCTACGGTGTTATCCCATCCATACGCATGGCGATGCTGCCGCTGCGCATCCACGAGAGCCATTACGACTTCGGGGGTTCCCGGGCCAACCTTGCCCAAAGCCTCCGCTGCTACGCCGCGCAGCGAGGCATTATCCAAAGCCTCAAGCAACAGGGATGTTATTTCAGGCCCCCCGAACTTCAGGTTCCCCAGGGCTTTGAGCGCGACACCCCGCCAGTAAGTTATGGTTTCCGCCTGCAATTCCCTGAGGTATGCAGGCGAGATAAATTTCAGGTATGGAGGGAAGATGATTGGGCGAAGACCTTGTAAAATCAAGTAGACAAACTCTCTGGTTTCGCTTGCCAGGTATGCAGCAATCCAGCCTGGCGTAATGCGTATGGACCTGTCCTCCCCTCTGGCAATTGCCAGCAGAGGGGGCAGGATCTCAGCGCGGCCCTCCTCGCCAAGGGAGCCAAGGATGGTCTCAATGGGTTGGACTACAAGCTGCTTGAACGCGGTTCTCTCGGAATCCGTCCAGGGACTCTCTATACCCCTGAGGTAGAGTCGCAGCAACCGGTCCAGCAAGACATGGCGCAGTTCAGCGCCCACCCGAACCCCGCTGGACAGACACTCGCCTGCCAGCAGCAAGTCTCGATGCAATTCCTGTTCATAGGGGCTTCTGGCATCCAGGATGCATCGCACCAGTTCGGTGGCCCTGGTCTCATCCAATATCGCTGCCAGCAGCAATACCGGCTCCCGCCAATCGGGGTGGTGCAGCCTGGGATGGAGGAAATCCCAGGCGCCTTCCTGATCCGCAAGCCATGCCTGCTCCAATCGTCGGGCGACAAAGTACTCGCGAAAGGTCAGGTGACGGAAGGCTACTACTACCTCCCCTCGTTCACGATCATGGTAGGTTGTCAGCAGCCCCAGTCGCTCTCGCAAATAACCAACCAGCGCTTCGCCGTCGTCTACATCCTCCACCTGCCGCTTCACTACCCTGGCCAATTCCGCTATCGTCTTCGGCCCTTCGGTTTGAAGCGTCCAGGATATGGCGTCCAGCGCGCTCTCTATTTGCCGGTTGTTCCAGCGAGTATCCTCGGTGCCTCGGCTTCGCTCTCGCTTCTTCAGGACTTCGTCCACGTAGCGACGGTACAATTCGGCGCGACTCTGCACCAATTCGCCACGCTCGTGGTAAAGGGCCACCACCAGCCTTAAGAGCAGCGGATTGCCCATCACTCGCCGCAGGCCTCCCTGCTGTTCCATCTTCTCCAACAGCGCCTGTGCCCGGATTTTGGCCTCTTTTTCCTCCAATTTGGCAATGGCCTTCAGCCAGCCCGCCGCATAGGGCAGGGCATCATCCGGGCCAGTGAATGGCCGGATTTCGTAACAGCCGAATGGCTCTCCCAATTCTCGCGTCGCCCGGTAACCGGCAGTGCGGGCGGTGACCACGATGCGGCAACGGTGACCCTCGTCGGTTCTGGCGAAGCGGGTGATGGCTTCCGCCACGGTGGATCGCCGTGTTTCGGGCACTTCATCCAACCCGTCAAGGAGCACAATCAACCGACCCTCGGCCATCCAGCTCCTCAGCAGAGATCTGGCAATGTCCTGAGATAACTGCGCTGAGAAGAATTCAAACTGACCCAGGGCAGCAACTGCTCTAACCAGCAGTTCTCCCAGCGGCTCCGACCCATCGTGCTCTCGCAACTCGACCCGTATCGGCACCCGCGCCTCGTCCAGAACCAATTTTTCCCGCCCCAAGCCCTCAGTAGCAAAGCAAAGGGCTATAAACTGGAGCGTTGTTGTCTTTCCGGAGCCGGGATCACCCAGGATCACCAGATGCCGGTGTTCCTGTAAAACCCTGGAGAGGGGCACACGCGGCGATGGCTCCGCTTCGGACCAGAACTGCTTCTCTTGCGCCTCCCGTTCCATGCCGGAAGCGCTGCGCCTGTCCAGGCCTATCTCCTCAGCCCGTTCCCGGGTCAGCGGTGAGATGTCGGCCCTCATTCGCCGGGGCGACTTCTCCACGGCTTCCAGCATCACGAAAACGTCAGTCAGCGGAGCAGAGACCTGGTCTACCCCTTCGGTGTAGAGGGTACCACATTCCCCGCGTACCTGTTTCAGATAGCGCTGCTCGTGCATGCGCATTTGATCAGGGGTGATATGAGGTAGCATAGCCGCGTTTGCCCCCGTGAATATGGCAACGACGTTGCCATCGCCGGTGACGATGACGGCGCTCTCGGCGCTGCCGCCCAGGGCCACGGCGCGCTCGCCGCTGGCTATGGCGATTTGGCCCGTGGACAAGGCCCGGCGCAGGGTCTCCCAATCCGCCTCGCCGGGCGTGCCGGCCGCGATACGGTTCAGGGCCTGCTCAAGTTCGGACGGGATGGACATTGTTTCCTCCTGATACCCGGCGGTCACTTCCCCCTCTCCCCCCATTCTTCCTCCATCCCGGCTTCCTCCTCCCCCGCCGCGCCCCCGCCCCGGCGGCCCGGCACATAGGCCACCGCGCCCAACTCCCAGGCCCGCCGCACCCGCTCCTCCAGGTCGCGCAGCGGGCCGGTGACGGGGGCGATGTCGGCGCCGGCCCGGGCAAAAAAGGCCACGATGTCCTGGGGCGGACGCTTCCGCCGCAGGTCGAAGAGGGCCAGGAGCGCCTGGTCGCGGGTGATGAACGATTTGGGCTCGCCCTCCAGCGGCGGCTGGTCGCGGTCCAGCAGGGGGAAGGTGGTGAGGATATAGGCGAAATCCTCCTCGGAGAGGCCGTAGAGGTCGGCCACCAGGGCGTCGATCTCGGCGCGCAGGCGGGCGCGCTCACCGGGGTCGGCGGCGGCGTATTCCGGCCGCCAGGGGGCGGGCATCTCCTGGGGGTCGTGGCGGGCCACTTCGTTCCACAGGTCGGCGAACTCGGGCGTCGTGCAGGTCAGGCGGGCGGCGCGGACGACCAGGGCGTCAAAGTGGGGATGGCCCACGGTGAGGCGGGGGAGAGGAAGTTGGTATACCCAAAACATATTGATGTTCATGGTCACTTTGAACCGCAAAGCAACATCAAGAACGAAAGAATTCGCACATGCAGAAAGGAACAGTTGATCAGAGGGTGAGACACCATTTTGAATCGCTGTAGTCGCACTTCGCCCTTCGGCAAAGACATGGGCAGGCAACATCGCGGAGATCAACGTCCGTTCATTAGTGCTGGCTGCGATGCCTCTGTAAGCCCAGCGAAACCGATCACAATCCAGGGTGTCATTAGTGCCTCTCCTATGTAACTCTCCTTTTGCAACTTGCTCGGGCAACCAATAGCGCGGCTCCTCAAAGGCGTGGTCAAACTGGTGCACCATCTTCCCCTCATACAGCGGCAGGTAGCGCTCGCCATCAGGGCCGATCCACATCGTCGGCCGGCGCTCCCGCCGGGCCGGGTCCACTGCCTCGCCGGTGAGACAGACCTCCCGGCAGCCGCGCCGCTCCAGCCATTCCCGGTCGCGGAAGAGACGGCTGTCGTTGGTCATGTGGAACTCGGTGGTGAAGCGCACGTTCCAGGCGCCGGCCACCTCCTTGCCCAGGAGCGGGTGGTTGTCGTAGATTTTCGCCGCGATCTCCATCTCCCGCCGATTCTTGAACTCCATGAGCGAGAGGGTGTCCGGCGAGAAGCGGCGCACGGCCTCCAGCGGCAGCGGCAGGAGGTGCTCCTCCAGGTTGCTCAGGATGGCCCGCAGGGCAGTGAGGTCCGGCGCCAGGTCCCGCCCCCGGGCGTCCCGGCCGATGAAAAAGGCGCAGGGGACGGCCGGCGAGGCCCCGCCGCGCTCGACGGAGAAGAGGACAACCTTGAAACTGCGGTGAATGGGAAAGAGGCCCCTGCGGTTCTCCAGGGAGACCAGGCTGCGGACGGCGCCCCGGGTGAAGAAGAGGGTGCGCAGTTCGGTCGTGCCCTGGTCGGTGTAGAGGCCGGAGGGGACGACGAAGGAGAGGGTGCCGCCGGGGCGCAGGAGGCCGTAGGCCCGCTCCAGGAAGAGTTTGTAGGTGTTCAGGTCGCCCCCGCCCTGGTGGAGGTAGAGGCCCGAGGCCCGCAGCCAGCGGCTGGTCTGTTCGATGGTCAGGCTGTAGGCGCGCCAGGCGCGGTCGGTCTCCGGGTCCTGTCGCAGTTCGGCCATGCGGCGCAGGGCGGCCTGCTTGCCCAGGTCGCGGAAGAAGGGGTCATAGTTGCTCCAGAACTCCTTGCTGTTGGGCTTGACCGTCTCCCACGGCGGGTTGCCGACGATGGCGTCAAAACCGCCCCGCCGAAAGACCTCGGGGAACTCCAGTTCCCAGTGGAAGAAGCGCTGCTCGCCGGCCAGCCGGCGGGCGGTCTCCAGGTGCGCCTCCCGCTCCTCCTCGCCCAGGCTGCACTCCTCCGGGTGTCCCAGGAGGTGGGCGACCAGTTCGCGGTAGGGGGTGGTGGTGACCTCACCCCTCACCCCCCATCCCCCTCTCCCCTCTCCGCCAGCGGAGAGGGGAGAGGGGGTGCTGCCGCAGGCAGCGGGGGAGAGGGGTGAGGTCGGCCAGAACCAGACGGCGCACCAGAGGTCGCAGACCTCCCGCAGGCGGCGCAGGGGGCTTTCCGGGCCGGCGTAGAGGTCGCGGAAGAGTTCGGCCTTGCGCGCCCGCAGTGCCAGCGCCTCGCGGGGAGAGAGGTCGGCGTCGGAGCGGTCCAGTTCCGTCCGGCGCTGGAGCGCGTCCTTCAGGGTGGCATCCAGTTGACCGGCAGTCATGGTCTCCCAGAGTCCCAACTGGCCGGCCCGGGCCTGGGCCAATCGCCTGCGCTGGTCCCGGTTGCGCCGGACCAGCGCCCGGGCCCTTTCCCGCTCCGCAGGCGTCGCCTCCGGGTCCACAAGGGAGAGGGCGTCGTCGGGGATGGCCGAGATGGCCTCTACGGAGAGTTTCCCCTGTCCATCCCGCAGTGAGGCTCCGATGAGCGAGTTACCGCAGCGCAGGTGGTGATCCAGGAAGGAGAGAGGTCTGTCGGCAGCCAGAGTTTCCAGCCAGAGGGAGACCTTGGCCAGCTCCACGGCCAGGGGGTTGAGGTCCACCCCGTAGAGGCAACGTTCGGCCACCAGGCGTTTGTAGCGGGCCAGTTCCTCGGCCTCGATGCGTCCGCTCACATCCCGCCCCTCGGCGATGAGGGCCTGGCCGTAGGTCTCGGCCAGGTAGCGGCAGGCCTGGATGAGAAAGGCGCCGGAGCCCATCGCCGGGTCGCAGACCTTCAGGTCCAGAATCTCCTCGGCTTTCCTTTTGGGCCGGCCGCGGGCGTCCCGGCGGGCACAGCCTTCCAGGACAGGGCGCACCAGGGGTTCCAGAGCCTGGCGCACCAGAAACGAGGTGATCTCCTGGGGAGTGTAGTAGGAACCGGTGCCCTTGCGCCGCCCGCCCCACAGCCGCAGGTAGAACTCGCCGGGCCGCTTGAGCGATTCGGGGTCCACGGCCAGGCCGCGCTCCCCGGCCTCGGCGCGGGGCATCCACTGCCACTCCCCGCGCACCTGGGCCAGGACCAGTTCCTCGGCGGCCAGGGCCGGCTCATAGACCAGCAGCCCTTCGTAGATGGAGCCGAGTTGGTCCACGCCCAGGTCGGCGTAGGAGTAGCGTTCCCGCCGCTCACCGCGTCGCCGGGGGCGGGAGAGGGAAAGGGCGCGGATGGCCCGCTGCATCGCCCGGTCGGGGAGACGGCAGCGGTCCAGGAGTTCGGTGCAGGCGGGGTCAAAGAGGTCGCCGTCAAAGGGCGGGATGAGGAAGGGGGCCATCTCCCGGGGCTGACCAGGGGGCGGGAAGCCCTCCCGCATCAGGCGAAAGAGGGTGCGGAGCGTCTCCTGGACGTAGGTCTTGTCGGCGTCTTCGGAGGGCAACTCCCGCTCCACCAGGTCTCGCAGGTGCTCCAGGCTGTAAGCATCCCGGTAGACAGGGGAGGTGCCCACCGGCAGCAAATCCCGACTTTCGGCATAGAGGACAAAGAGGAGGCGGTAGAGGAAATAGAGCCCCTCCTCAAACAGACGGCGCAGGGTGGCTTCATCGGGGAGACCTCCACCCCAGAGGGCGCGGTTCTCCGGCACGTCCAGTGCGCCCTGGACGAGGGCTTCCAGGGCCTCCAGGACGTTCTCCCGCAGGTCATCGGCGATGCGGGCGGCGTGGCGGTGGCTTTCCTCCAGCACCCGGTCCAGGAGACAGCGCCCGTCCGGGCCGGGGCGGAAGGCTTCCAGGCGGAAAAGGCCCCAGAAGGCCGTCCATTCGTCGTCGCGGTCGGCGTCGAAGAGGGCGGCAAAGTCCACGCGCAGGAACTGGCGGGCGATGGCGCTCCCCTTGCGGTAGAGGCGGAGTTCCTGGCCGTTGGAGACCAGCGCCCAGCGGGCCGGGTTATCGTCGAGGGCGAACTCGACGGCGCGGGCAATCGGCTCGCGGGTGACCTCGTCGCCGTCCGGCGTGGGCCGGCCAGCCTCCGGGTAGGCATCGCGGTCCAGGTCGGTGCCAAAGCCGTGCAGGTCCACAAACAGTAGGGGCAGGTGTTCTACCTGCCCGTGGGGCAGGCGTTCTGCCTGACCCTGCGGCAGGCGTTCTGCCTGCCCATCCCCGTGGTCCAGATAGACGGCGTGAGAAATGGGCACGCGGCCGTGCCGGGCGGTCTCCACGGCTTCCGAGAGGGGACGAATGGCCATCCCATCGTCGCCGATAAAGCCCAGGGCGGTGAAGAGTTCCCGGTACCAATGCTGCCAGGCTTCGCCTGGGGTGGAACCGCCGGCCAGGCGTGCCCAGGCGCGTCGGAAGACCGGGCGCAACAGGCGGCGGTTGGTGTCCCGGCCGGGCAGGTCGAGCTCATCACCGTGCCGACGGGCCAGGAGATCGAAAAGGTAATAGGGGGAGAAGAAGCCGCCTTCGTTAGAAAGGCCGCGGCGGAGCTCGCTCACAACGGTCATGCCATCCCCTCCGGGATCAATAGCAGGGCTCCGATGGCATCCACCGCATCGGCCCGTACCGTTTCCATCGCCCGGATCTCACCCCGGCGTTCCTGCTCTTGTTCCAACAACTGCTCGCGCTCCCGCTCGAACTGGCGCACTCGCCGCTCTCGCTCCCGCACCATCCGTTCATAGTCTCGCTGACGTTGCCCGAAGAGGTCTAACTGCAACGGGCCCGCCCCGGTCAGCACCTCTACCGCCCGACGGGCCAGGCGGTCCTCGGAAGCCTGCTTCCAGCGCCCCAGCCGGATCAGGGCTTCGTCGGCGATCTGGCGCTGGAAGGCCTCCAGTTCTCGCGTCCGTTCGGCCTGGCGGCGGCGCACTTCCGCTTCCGCCAGCGCCTTGGCCGTCTCAAAGGTCGCCTGGAAGCGGGGCAGCAGGGTGTGCGCCTCTGCCTCAGAGAGGTGGCCGAAGGAGCGGCATTCGGCAACCCACCGCAGGTCGGCCGCGCCGTCGCGGGACACCTGCCTGTCCAGGCTGACAAAGACGGCCTCAAAGCGCTCCTCCACCGTCTCCCCCCGCCCGTCCACGAAGCGGAGGGCATAGGTGAAGACCAGGCCCGGCGGGGAACCGGGTGGGGTGCGCCGATAGGCCATTCGGGAGGGAAAGTTGGGACTGTGGATCTTGCCCCGCATCCGGCGCAGGGCAGCCTGCACCAGGGGATGGCCCGGGGAGAGGAACTCTACCCGGCGGTCTGCCTCGCGGTCCTCCTCGGCGACGGCCAGGTCCCGCCGGAAGGTGGCCCGTTCGTAGCGGTCCCGCCCGACTTCTTGAAGCGAGCGCGGGACGAGAACGCGAAACACGCCCTCTTCTCCCGTCTCCTCCAGCCGCCCTCCCTCCAGGCGGAAGAAAGTGCGGAGGAAGGCTTCCACATCGCGGTATTCAGGCACCAGCGAACGGGCCAGTTCCAGTTCCCGCTCCACAGCGGCCATCTCTTCGGCCTCAAAGACCTGGCCCCGAATCAGTTCGTCCGGCACCTGTTCCGTCAGGATGGTCTGCTCCTGGGCGATGGCCTGATCCAGACGGTGAGCGATCTCCTGGCCGGCCTCCTCCACGGCCTCCGGGTCGGCGCGGGCCAGGAATTCGTCCATATCCACCCTTGCCGCCAGGGGGAAGACATTGGAGACCGAACCCAGTTGGTCGGCGATGCGCTCCAGTTTCTCCACAACGATCTGGGCCACCCGCTGTTCCAGCGAACGGGTGGCGACCAGGAGGTAGATTTCCGGCGGTCGGGTCTGACCATAGCGGTCAATCCGGCCGTTGCGCTGCTCGTAGCGGTTGGGGTTCCAGGGAATCTCCAGGTGGATCAGCCGTTTGCAGGCTTTCTGGAGGTTGATGCCTTCCGAGGCGGCATCGGTCGCCAGAAAGATGCGCACCTGGGGGTCTTCCAGGAAGCGGGAGCGGATCGCTTCGCGCTCCTGGGGGGGCGTTGCGCCGTGGTAGGTGACGTACCGCCCCTGCCAGCCTTCCCGGTCCAGGACCCGGGCCAGCATCTCCAGCGTGTCCACGAATTCGGTAAAGACGACCGCTTTCTCTTGGGGGTCCGCCAGCAGCCGCGCCAGGAGGGCCAGGAGGGCGCGCACCTTGCCCTCGCTTCCTTCGGGGACTCGCTCCGCCAGGGCGATGAGTTGCCGCAGCACCTCCTCTTCCGTCCGCCCGTCGGGCAGGGTGAGGGACTCTACGTCCAGGGCCTGCTGCGCCTGGTCTTCAGGGGTGGTCTCGTCCTCCGGGGGAAGTGGCCGGCCCTGGACCCGCTCCAGGCGGTTGCGCAGACTGACCGTGCAGGCATAGACGCTGGAGGCCAGCCGTTTGCGGAGAAAGGTCTCCAGGAAGGCGACGCCCATCGCCTCGCTGCGGCGGCCCTGTTCTTCCAGTTCGTCGGCGCGGCGGCGCAGGGAGCGGGTGTAGCGGCGCAGTTCCCGCTCCAGCCGGCGCTCCGCCGGCGTGCGGTCACTTTCCACATCCAATACGGTGATTTTTCGCCGCAGGAAGCGGGAGCCGTCGGCCTTGATCACGTGGGTTTTGAGGCGGCGCACGATGAGGGGGCGGACGATGGCCGGGTCCAGGCGGTCGGGGTCCACGACGGCGTAGGGGTCCAGCAGGCGGAGGAGGGAGGCGAAAGATTCGCCCTTGCCGTCGTGGGGGGTGCCGGTGAGGAGGAGCAACGCCTCGGAGGAGGCGGCCACCACGCGCGCCAGTTCGGTGAGGGCCTTGGTGGCGGAGCCGCGCTCGGCCACGTGGTGGGCCTCGTCAATCACGGCCACGTCCCAGCGCACCCGCCGCAGGTCGTCCACGATGTGGCGCTGCGCGGCAAAGTGCATGGACATCACCAGACGGGGGAAGTAGCCGAAGAGGTTGAGATGGGAGGGCACCTGACGGCGCAGGCGAGCGTAATCCTGGCCGTCATTGATGAGGATAGTCTCGATGCCGAACTTTTCGCGGAGTTCGGCCTGCCAGCGTTCCGGTTCGGGGCGGGCGCGGCAGAGGATGAGGATGCGGTCGGCGCGGCGGCGCTGGAGCAGACGGAAGAGGATCAGGCCGGCCTCGGCGGTCTTGCCCAGGCCGGTATCGTCGGCCAGGAGGAGGCGGGGGAAGGGGAGGTTCTCTATGCGGCGCAGGGGCACCAGTTGATACGGCTCCAGCACCAGGCGGCCCCAATCCACCGCCCCCAGGTGCCCACGGCCGTGGGAGAGGGTCAGCCGGAAGGCATCGTGCAGGGCTTTCCACTGGAGAGGGTCCCAGCCAGAGGCACCCAGGGTCCAGTTCAGCCCAGGGACCTGCGCTCGCTCGATGGATTCCAGGTCAGGGATGATACGGATGCGCAATCCCTGGTTTTCCCGGCCCCGGCCGAACAATTCTATGGAGGTAGCGGAAGAGACATCGGCGACCTCCCAGGGCAGGCTACGGAAGATGACACGCTCACCGACTTCAAAGGGCATTGGCCATCCCTTGATATCCTTCGTTCTGGCGCCTCAACTTCTGGAAGCATAAAAAAGCCCGCCCGGGTTTGACGCCAGGCGAGCCCTTGTGGTAAAATAGCTATCGCCGAGGTGTCCGTCCTGCACCCTGCGGGCTAAGCTGAGGGCGAAGCCTTGGCCGCGCCTCGATGGTCCGGCAACCAGTCGAGGCTTTTTTTGCGAACCGGTCCTCAATGTCTAAAACGTATTATACTACATTTCCTCACTTGTGACAAGGACAGCAACTCGTATAAAGCAGGTTCCATGATCGGTTTTTGGCAGGAAGTGGAAAGGGGTATGTCAGACACCCTCGCAGCCGGTAGAACCGATCCCTATCTCTCCACTCCGGTTGCCCGGGCCAACTGAGAGCGGGCCCGGGCCCAGTGCTCGTCGGATAGGCCCAGCTTGCGTTGAATTTGCGACAACGGCACTCCCTGCCGCCAGGCGCGGGCTGCTGCCGTCCAGCGCAGTGTGGAGAACGAGGTCTGCTGCCGAGGAGGTGCAGACGGCACAGCATTTCAGGATCGGCGGGGGGCGGAGAGGAGCGGTTCATGGCTGCTCCTCCTTGTTGGTAACACGGGACGACTCGTTTTGTCGTTCCAGATATTCCGCCAGCGCTTCGGCAAGCCGGTCCCATCCCTTGGGTTGAGCAGGCGCAGAGGGAGTAGATGGCAAGGGCAGATTGCGCTGGAAGAAGCGCGTCAAACGCAGCCATTCCTTGCGCTCATCTTCCGCATCTTTTGGCAGCGGACGATTCATGGCACGGAGTAACTCGTGGCGGTACAGATCAAAGGTTACCTTGAGTTGTTCCCCGTAAGCCAGGGCGCTCTGCAGGGCGTTCTGACAGCACATCCAGGTCAGCGGCCAGCCCAATGCACACAGGAGAAAGAGGTCCCAGCGGTTGGTCTGGAGCGCCAGCAGCGGGCACCAAATCAAGGAGAAAGTGGCCGAGAGAAGGGACACAGAAAGCATAAATACCAGGGTGGTCTTGCGGTCTTCCAGCAATGCCATCACTTCCGGCTTGAGCAGCGGGCGCAGGCGTGGCCAGATGACGGCCGCATCTATGCCGTAGCGCTCATAGGGGTAGATTTCCGCCGCGCGCAGGATGTTGCCCAGACGCGTGGGCATCATTTTGTCCACATGGTTCGGCGGGGGATAGAAGGCCAGCAGTTCTGCCCAAATCTCGTTGGCTTCCTGGGACGTGCTTGCCGATTGGGCCAGGGCCTTCAGATGCTCCCAACGGCGGCGGTAGAACTTCACCCGCCGATTGCGCAGCCACAGGAAAAATCGGCGCCGAGGCCAGTAGCCTTCAAACAGGCGGATAAGGCTGTATTGAAAGTTGTACAACAGATAGGCGAGCACAACCACGACAACACTTCCCCCTATCACGATCAGGCTGCGGGAGATGACAGGGAGTTTTTCCCATCCGGCCAGGGCGACGTTCAGCCCCTGGGTGATTTCCAGGGAGAGCATCAGGCTGAGTCCGGCAAAGAAGAGCACCGGGAAGAAGGCGCTCAACAGAAAGTCGCGGCCAAAGTACCCTTTGAGTTCCTGAAGGACAGTGGAAAACATCCTATTCCCTCCCGTCACTCCTCAACCGGCTGCATCCGGTGGCCCTGGCTACAGGTGGGCGGGTTACGGGGATCGTAGTAGGCAACCAGTTGGCGCTCACCATCTATCGGGCACTCAAAGTAAAGTATATCCACCGGCGCGCCCTCCATGCGGTCAACGAGACTGCGGGTCACCAGGCGGGAAGCGCGTTCCACCAGTTCCTGGCGCGGCAGGACACCGCGCACCCGGTCCTGCTCCCGCACGATCACTCCTTGCAACCGTGGACGGAGCACCAGGTCTTTGGCCAGCACCTGCACGGCGTGGTCAATCCTCACGTCCGGCTCGATGAAAATCGGGGAAGGCGCCGCAGCCAACAGGAAATCCAATGGTGCCTGTGGGTCGGCCTTGCGCAGTTCCTCCGCTGTGACCAGTCCTGCCAGCCGTCCCTGCTCGTCCTGGATGACGCCAAAGGTCACGCCTGCCTGCTCAAGTCGGCGCAGCGCTTCGGCCACGGTCGTGCCGATGTCCAGGGGGACAAACGGTTTGAGTAATTCCCGAATCGTTTGTTCAGCCATCCAGTCCTCCTTATGAGGTATGTGACTCTCTGGTCAGGCCGCTCATCACCTGTGCGGCATACTGTTCCAGACGCTGATACAGGTTCATATCGGGGCTGGTTTGTGCCTTGACATGCTCGCCAAAGGGGATGTAATCCAGAGCCAGACGTGCTGCGGCGCGAATCAGTGGGTCGGGATCGTCCTGATGGGCGCGCAGGTGCGGCTCTACGCGAGAGTCTTTCCAGAACAGGTTGACGGCACCCAGGCTGATCAGCGCCAGAGCACGCACCTGGCGATCAGCATCGTTGTCCATCTCGATCAGCGTCTCCACCAGTGGCTCATCTTCATACCAGGTCCACAACAGTTGTTCAATCGGATGGAAGGCGGCATAGAATTGCAAAAACGGCGTCACATCGCCCTCCTTGGGCAGGCGCTTGCCGCTCATCAACTCGCCGGTGTAGCAGATAATCTCGTTGAAGATAGGACGCAATAATTCTACCCCTGAAGCGTAGTGACGCAACTCCAGGCCTGCCTTCATGCTTTCTGAGAGTGTTTCGGCAAAAATCAGGGTGTGGATCAGACGGGCAAGTTCACCCTCTGCCATCGGTGCCTCCTCACATGCCAACCAGCACAAAACCGGCCCAGAAGTAGGGGCTGGCGAAGGGTGGGTCCCACCTCTCATCTTCCAATGCCAGGATTTGTTTCCAGGTCTTACGGGGCGGGTTCAGACGTTTGAATTCAGCAGTGGCCGGATGACTCAGCGCTTCTTCGCGTCGCAATGTGCGCAACCACTGTTGAGCATCACGCAGGGCAACAGCGGGCGGGCGCGGTGCCAGGCCCTCCCGTGGGTCGCCCAGATGATACTGGTAAAAGCGGTAGATCAGCAAAACCGTGGAGATTTCCTCCACCGGCCAGAGAGAGGCCAGCACGGCCGGCGCGCCGGCCAGCAGAAAGACGGAGAAGAGGCCGGTAAACTCGTGCAGCGCTTCGCGCGTCGGAGTCATTGCCGCCTCGCAGGCGCTAAGGACAGCCAGCCGTGTGGCGCGCAGGTCCAGCCACATAGGAATCCAGTAGAATGGCAACACCTCTTTCTCCGCCAGCCGCAATGCTGAAACGGTCGGGTTCCACCACACATATTGGGCGTGACCGGCAAAGTGCCAGTAGTTACCCACACGAGAGGTGCGGATGACGTTCTGGCTGGTCGCCTGTTTCCCGCCCAACAAAAAGGTGGCTTCGCCGTGGGCGATGAAGAGATCGCGCAGGAGTGCGGCTTCCACCTGCGCCGCACTCAGGTCTTCGGTGGGGTTGGCGATCAACATCAGGGTGTTCTCGCGCGGCTCGCGCTCGCGCAGCCAGCGGGCGCATTGGGCGTACAATCGCAGGCTCGGCGCCATCGCTACGGCTGGCGTGGGCGAAGGCAATGCCTCCGCCCACCCCTCGGCCAGGCCCACGGCCAGGGGCAGCGCGTGGAGGTCGGCATCGGGGATGAGGACCACTTGCGAGACACCCAGTTCGCGCAGGAGGGGCAGGAGGGGTTGCCACAGGCGCGTTTGGAGTTCAGCGACGATTTCGTCAAAGAGATGCTGCCACATGACCAGGCGCTGGGTATCGTCAAGATCAAAGAGGGTCTTCTCCCGTTCCTCAAAGGGGATGCCACGCCAGCGCATCCATTCCCGACCGCGCGCCAGCACATCCGCCTGGTTTTTTTCCGAGATCAGGGTGCGCATGGCCACCTGCCAGCCCAACTGGAAAGAGGGTGCCTGTTCAATCATCCAGCGCAGGGTCAGGTAGTGTTTGACCATAGTGGCGAGAGCGCCCTTCTCGGGGAACTGAGCGATTTGCTTTTTCGTTTCCTGGTATAGTTGCTCCAACGGCTGCGGCAGGCCGTACAGCAAACGCTCCACTTCGGCGCGTTGCAGGCCTGGCAGGTCCATCACGCGCCGGCCGGAAGGGTGCAGCACGATGGCGCAGGCCATCTGGTCACCGGAGAACAACGCCACGACGGCCGTAGCCGGGTCCGTGGCGATCTCTCCCCAATCCAGAGGCGGGAGTTCAAGGGGAGCAGCGAAGTTGGGGACATGGCGGCGAATCTCCTGGGTGACTTGCTCCAGTTCAGCCTCTGCGTCAGCCAGGGCCTGCTGATAGCCTTGCTGTTCTTGTTCCCTGGCTTCAGCCATCATTCGCTTGAATTCTTCTTCGGTCTGGGCTTTGTCCAATAACTTCATCCCGCGTTGGGCTTCCTCAATCACCCGCATTCCCCAGCCTGGCTCGCCATAGACGATGGAGCGCAGGAACCGGACAGCCTGGAAAGTGCGATCGTAGCGCGCCCGCAACGCTTCCGGCACGGTGGGAGGAATGGCCTCGCGCCGGGCAATCTGGCGCGCCAGCCAGCGCGCCCGGCCCTGTTCCAGCATTTCCAGCGCCTCCAGAGGCCGGTTCAAACGGAAGGCTATTTCGGCGGCCAGACGATAGACATCCTGCCGTTCGGCGACATAGCGCCGTTCAAAGGCTTCCACCTGGCTCAGGACGGCGCGCTCCTGTTCCAGGAACAGGATGGCGGCACGATAGTGCTCCAGTGCCTGAGGCAGATCGTTCAAAGAAGCATAGAGGCGTCCCAGGTTGTAGTGCACATAGGATTGCAAATAAGTCAGGTTCAACTCAATAGCCGCGTCCAGTGCCTCCATCCACGTAGCCTGGGCATCGGCAATCTGTTTCAATTGGGCCTGGAGGATGCCCAGCTGGATAAGGAAACTGGCAACTTCTGGCGCACGACGATGTTGACGCGCCTTGTCCAGTGCCTGGGTGTACCAGCGCACCGCTTCCTCCAGTCGCCCCTGGAAACTGACGGTTCGGCCCAGGAGTTCCAGCGCCCAGAGTTCCAGTTCAGGAGAGTGTAGTTGTTGTGCCAGCGCTAACGCCTGACGCGCGCCAGCCTCGCTCTCCGACCATTCTTTGCGTTCTGCCAGGTAACGTGCGCGATACAGGGCAATCTGAGCGTTCGTCAAGGGATTATCAATTGGCGCCGCGGTACTCATCGCCTGGTTCAGTGCCCTTTCGGCAAAGTCCAGTTGATTCAGGTTCATCTGAATATGGGCAAGATTCAGCAAGGCGGTGACCCTCTCCGACGGTTCCAGCCCGTTTTCAATGGCCAGTGCATCTTCCAGGGTATGGAGAGCCTGAACCAGGTCACCACGGCGCAAGTGTAGAGTGCCGATAACGCTCAGCGCTTTGGCTTGCAGGGGCAGATGGCCGATATTCCTGGCCGATTGGTGTGCTTCTTCAAACTCAGCCAGTGCTTCAGCCAGTTGGCCTGTCTCCGCCAGTGCCTGACCCTGGTGCAGGCGAAGACGAACTTCGCTGATGACATCACCTAAACGATGCAACGCATCCAGGGCTTCTTTGTACAGGGGGAGCGCCTCATCGTAACGGGCAGCGCGGTGCAGAACCAAAGCACGAGTGCTCAGGCTCTGGGCGATCTGGTAGCGATCCTCGGCAGCCCGGGCTTTTGCCAGCGCCTGTTCCGAATCGCTCAGGGCAGAGGTCAGGTCGCCGGTGAGGAGAGATAGGCCTGCCAGATTCCCCAGCGCGGCTGCCTCCAGTCCCTCCAGCCCGGCCTGGCGCGCCAGTGTGAGGGCGCGTTCATAATAGCGGCGGGCTTCGTTATAGCGGCCCAGTTTCTCGTAGACCGTTCCCAAGGGGCCCACGGAGCGGATGAGACGGAACGGCTCGTTGAGCGTTTCAGCCAGTTGCACCGCTTCCTCAAAAAGGGGCAGCGCTTCGGCGTGTCTACCCAGTTCGCTCTTGATCTCGGCCAGCGAGATGGCGAGATCGGCGCGCAGTTTACGGTTATCCAGCAGGCGGGCAGCGGCATGGCCCAGGGTGGCCAGAGGTTCCGCTTCGCGCAGGTTACCGTTCTGGTAGAGGCGGTTGATCTGCTCGTCCAGCGCTGCAACGTGAAGAACGCTGATTCCACGCAGCATTTCGGGCTGTTGCACCTGTGCCAGGGCTTCGGAGAGGCTGAGTTCGCCGGAGCGGACCTCTTCGGCAAGTCGGACGATAGCGTTGCGCTCCGGGCGGATCAGCTCGTTCAACCAGGCGTGGATGCGTTCCGCGGCTGCTGAGAGCCTGGACGCCAGGATGACCTGTCCCTGCTCCTGAGCGCTGCTCGCCTGGAGCCGTGCCTGTTGTTCGCCTGCTGCCGAAAGGAAATGTGGCTCCCCGGCGATTGCCTGCTCCGCCTCGGCATCATTTTCGGCCAGAGCCAGCCGATACAGTGCGAGCATCTGTGCATCGTGAACCTGCCCCAGTTGCAGGAGAAATGCTCTGGCTTTAGCGCCGTAACGGGCCAGCCAGTCCTCTCCAGGACGCATCGGAAAGGGCGCCTTCAGGAGCAAACGATGGCGGGCCAGGAATTGCCGCAAAGGGAGCCAGGTTTCCAGATTGGCGAGGATGGTCGCTTCGTCCTGCCCCTCCTCCAGCGCCTCGCAGGCTCTCTGCAGGGCACGGGCGATGGGGGCAGCGGGAAGTTCCTCTCTAGCGCGCCCGGGCATCTCCTCAAGGGCACTTCTCAGCCATCGCGGTGCTGTCCGGGCAGCCCGCAGGATGCGGCTGGCCGCCTCGCTATCGGTGCGAGCGCAGACCGCCTCCGACGCGAGTTCAGCAATGGCCCCCTGGATGAGTACAGAGACGACGAGTCGCCGCAGGGCTTCCACCTGTTGGGTGAAAGATTCCAGCCCCAGCGAGCGCGCTTCTTCAGCCAGAGTCAAAAGCGCCTCAAAGAAGGCGTCGTCCATATGGGACGCAAGCCGTGCGGCCTGCTGGCTAAAGGTGTCCGCATCGGGCGCGGCCAGCAGCAGGTTAACGGCACCGCTGGGGCCAAGACGTTGAGGCGGGAGACGGGAAAGCGCCTCATAAACCCCGGCCGCCAGAAGCCCAACATCGGCAACGGTGATGGTGGCCCGTGTCGGTATGCCCGGCACCTGGGGGATCCACAACCCCTCTATGGTCGGATGGGAGAAAGAAGTGGCTGGCGGCGCCAGGAGTTTAAGGACGGTCGGCCACCAGTGGATGTGCAATAGCAGCGTTAGTTCTCGCTTCAACAAATGTTGTACATCCTTGGTTGGCTGTGTGGTAAAAGATCGTAATATCTCTGAGACTCTGTCTTGATAGGTTAGCTCTTCCATGAGCATGCTGTCCTTCCACAGGTTATTTTTCAATCATTGCTTGCGCTTCCAGCCCATATTCGGCGGAATCGCCCGGCCCTCGGAGGCGACATCCAGGATGATGGCTCCCACCACGTACCGCTCCAGCAGGCGTTGCTCATCGGGGCGACGAGAGGTGGTCAAGTTCTCAATCGTTTTGCGCGTGACGCTGCCAGCCAGGTAAGGCGGGGCGAAGGAGCGGAACGGTTCCGTTTGCCCCAGGCGCAGCAGGGCGTAGGCCAGAGCGATCTTGCAGCCGGTGCCGTAGCGCTTCTGGAATTCATTCTGTAGGGTAAATGTTGCACTGCGCAGCGGGAAGGCAATGACTGGTGAAGCGTCATCAGCCAAAGAAGCCAGAGTATAAGCGATGAATGCTACCACATCTTCATCACTAAGGGCAGGTAGGCTGGTAACCAGCATAGCCACTCCGCCCATTCCATAGGCTTTGATCAGGCTGCGATAGCACCAGAGCAGGTGTACGCCCAACAGTTCCAGCTCGCGGTCCGCCTTAACATCATTGCGGAGAGCCAAGGTCTGCATCATCACCAGATTGCGTAGCGCATTCACGATGACCGCTGGAGCTAGCAGGAGAAATGGTGCAGCATAGCGTTCTCGATCAGCGCGACTAATGGCGGCATTATGTGCATCGTCATCGGGGCGAGCACGGTCAAAGTAGTGGAGTAGGGCTTCCACTAGCGAGTCCTCCATTGTCAAATCTAGTTTTTCCAATAATAATGTCTGAGCACAGGCCTGTAGAAAGCGCTGGTGCATAGCCAAAATTCTTTCACCCACTTTGTTGACCAGATAAGCGCTTTGAATAGCAGACAAGTACAGATTCCCATTATCGTCTTGAAAAGCCAATGAACGATCGGTGAAGGTGTCCACTAAATCAGCTACTTTATATTCGTCCAAGCCAAAGGAAACCCAGAAAGTCTCCAAAATAAACAGGGGAATAGGTGTCTCTTCAGGGAATATGGCCAAATCCAGATACCGTGTGTAGACTTCTGGGGACAAGCCTTCCAGACTTGCATCTAATGCGGCCAGTAAATTTTCATGCTCATAGTTTGGAAACAGGCGACGGATTCTTACAAAATCCGATGTCTGCAAGTGGTGCAACGCACGTTTCCAACCATTCGTAGTATAGCGGACAAATGCACCTATCGTAGCTAATGCCAGAGGCAAATATCCGCATCTTTTCGCTATATCTCTAGCCTCAGGCGGAAGGTGATCTTTTGCCTGTCCTGCCCAGTCCGCCAGTAGGTATAAAGCCTCTTCTTCGGAAAGGACTCCTAGATGAATACTCTCAGCATTCAACGCTCGAAGTATATCGGCATTTTGAGTGGTGAGTAACCAGCATGTCTGTGAAGTGGTGTAGATAGGAAAGGCTTCAGCATGACGCGCCTCACGTACATCATCTAGAATCACCAAGCAGACTTTCTTGCTCAAAATAGAACTTAGGAATCCATGACCCTGAATTTCGTCATCAAAACTCTCATGCTGACCAGTAACGAATGCGTACAAATCAACTTGGCGAGCACGAATGTTCGGATGACTGCCGAGAGAAAGCCAAAATATGCCATCGGGGAAAGCCCTCTGGATTTCTGGGTCATGAGCTAAAGCCTTTGCTAAGACCGACTTTCCAACACCGACCATTCCCCAGATACCAATAACACATGGAGATGCGCAACCTTGCAATAAAACACGACGTAATCGTTCCAGGTAACTTTTACGAAGTAAGTAATGTTTCGGCAATGATGGAACATGATGTTTACTGATTAACAGACGTTCTAAGTTGCGGCGCTGAGCTGCGTTCAAGTAAAACAAAACATTGTTGTTCCCAGTAACGATGACGGCACCGTCAGCGCTGCCTCCAATGTCCACGGCGCGCTCATCAGTGACTAGCGCAATTTGCCTCTCCTGCACAGCGCGGCTCAAGACGCGAATATCATCTGGCGTTTCCTTTCTCTGACCAACACGCTCCAGAATCTCGGCCAACTGCTGGCGGATAGCTTCAGTGTTATCGGCAATGCGCTCCCAAGCGCGACGGTCATAGCGACGTTGCAGGTTTTCCTCTTCCTGGCGAGCTAATTCTGCATCCAACCATTTCAGGAAATCAGCGGCGGCGCGAGCAGCCTCGCCTAGGCGCTCCCAGCGGTCGGGGTCGGAATGACCCAGGTGGATGGCGAACAAGCGAGCCAGTTCAGCAGAGTTGGGTTGGCCGCGACGGGTAAGTAGCTCGGCCAACAGAGGAATGACTGGCTCGCTTGTCAGGAAGGCCTTGTCAAAAAGTGAGGCTGTCCATTCCGGGTATTGCTGGGCGAACTCATTATAGGCTCCCGCCAGCGCGGTCTGGAAGGCGCGGCGCTGCGGGTCCATTCCCAAGACGGCACGTGCCCATTCGGCCAGGCCACTTTGGAGCAGATAGCCGAAGACAGCTTCGGCGATGGCGGAGAAGAGGGATTCCAAAAGCATATGCTGGCCCTTATAGATTCCAATTTACTCGCGACGATCGTCCATTTTCAGTACTGCTTGTTTCAGTACTGCTTGCGCTTCCAGCCTATAGTCGGCGGAATCGCCCGGCCCTCAGAGGCGACATCCAGGACAATCGCACCGACCACGTACCGCTCCAGCAGGCGTTGTTCATCGGGGCGACGGGAAGTGACCAGGTTTTCTATCGTTTTGCGCGGGACGTTGCCGGCCAGGTAGGGCGGGGCGAAGGAGCGGAACGGTTCCGTCTGCCCCAGGCGCAGCAGGGCGTAGGCCAGGGCGATCTTGCAGCCGGTGCCGTAGCGCCGGTCAAACTCCGGCTTCAACATTGCCGGCGCTCCCTGCAGCGCCAGCCGAAGCATCGGGTCCGACTCCGCCGCCAGCAAAGCCAGGGCATAGGCGATCAGCGCAACCACATCTTCATCGCTGACCAGGCGCAGAGACGAGACCAGCGTCATCACCCCGCCGGCGCCGTAAGCCTTGATCAGGCTGCGGTAGCACCAGAGCAGATGCACGCCGAACAATTGCAGTTCGTGATCGGCAGCGGCATCATCGCGGAACGCCAGGGTCTGCTGTAGCACCAGGTTGCGCAGCGCCTCCACAATGACTGCCGGCGCCAGCAGCAGAAACTGCCCGCCGTAGCGCTCGCGGTCGGCGCGGCTGATGGCGGCGTTGTGCGCGTCGTCATCGGGACGGGCGCGCTCAAAGTAGCGGTGCAGGGCGTCTATCAGTTGACGGGATTCCTGTTCGTTCATTGGGTCCTCCGGCATTGATTTTTGGGACACGGATAAACACGGATGGGACGGATGTTCACGGATTCGCTCTCCTCGTTCATCTTCTGCGCGCGGTGAATGGTCTCATAAATGCGCAGGCTATCGGCAGTGATCCGTTGAAGCAGGTTCCAGTCCACGACAGGCATCGGTTCTCCTCATCAAATCAGACAGGCTAATGTGCTACAGGGGTGATTCACCGCGCAACAGGGCGATGAGCCGCGCCAGTTCTTCCTCCTCTGGCAGGGCGTAGGGCTTGAACTTTTCCATCCGGCCGGACTCCCAGTCCTCGTGGCGGAAGAGGGCGCGGTTTTCGCCCAGGCGGGCGGCGCTCGGGCTGCCCAGCAGGTCGGCGCTCTCCTTGTCGTTCATCTGTAGCGCCACCCGCAGGTCAAAGTGGGCCAGGCCGCCGCGCTTGAAGACGCGCTCCGCCGTCGCCAGGCTGTCGGCCCAGGCCAGCAGGTGGATGCCCACCTCCGGCCCCTCCTCCGCCAGGCGGGTCAGCCCTTTGGCCGGCTCGCTCTGCTGGGTGCCGTAGGCATCGGTGCTGCGCAGTTCGCGCCAGCGCTGCAGGCCGGGGATGAGCAGGAAGACCTCGGTCGGGGCGGCTTCCCCGCTCAGGCGCTGGTCCAGCAGCGCCAGCAACTGGGTGAGCAGCGCGCCGGCCTGGCGCGGACCGGCCACCTCCAGCGGATGGGGCAGGTTGGTGATAGGGGCGAAAGATTTTTCGCCTTTACTCCACAGCCCGTAGCCGACCGTCTCGGGGCGGGCAAAGTCGGTCACGGCCAGGCGCACCTCCTCCGGCGTGTACTGGGCGGCCAGGCTGAGCAACGCAGCCAGGAGCAGCCCGTAGGCCTGTTCTTCGTTGCCGCCGACGATGAACAGGTTGGAGCGCGGGTAACGCTCCACCACGGCCGCGGTGGGCGACTTGATCTCCACCGGCTCGCCCAGCCACAGGCGCACGGCCGGCGGACGGCGGCGCGGCGACGCTTTGGCCGCGCGGGCGTGCTCCAGCCACTCGGCGTTGGCCTCCAGGCGGGCCGGGGCGCGCCCCTCAAAGGTGACCGGCGGCTGATAGGGCCGGGCCGCTGCCAGCCGCCCGATTTCGTCCAGCATCTGACGGCGCTCCTCCGGCGGCAGGAAGGCGACGCGCACCAGGACGTTCTTCTCCTTGTGCCCCATCTCGTCGTTGTAAATCGCTTCGCCCACCCGTTCCAGCCGGTCAGCGGCGGTGTTGCCCTCGCCCAGGATGGCCTGCGCCTCGTTAGTACTACAACGATGGTTTCAGGGTTCATTGAGTCTCCGTAGTGTCCGTTTCCGATGAGAGAGGTAAGCCAAATGGTTGCTTCGCTGAATCTGACGCACCGCTTGCAACGCTGCCTCTACATCAAAAGCAGGCCTGGGCAAGACGGCTTGCAGCAACAGCCGGGCTTGGGAGACGGTCAATGCCGGTGCGTCTTCTTTCAAATCCTGTTGGATGCTCACCAGAAACAGATGAGCAATCATTACCAGCGTCATATGGTGATACCACCCTCGCCAGCTACGCATGGCGTACTGGTTCATCTTCAATTCGTCTTTGCAGTCTTCGATGGCCTGCTCCACCGGCCAGCGAGCCGCACTCAACCAGGCCAATTGCGCCTGACCGATGGTCAACGGCGCATTGCTGAGGAAATATTTCGTCTCCCTGCCCCGAACGTCCCGTCGTACGACCAGCCAGACCTCCGGGCCGGGCAAGCCGTCCCGCACGGCCACGACCCGCAGGCAGGCTACCTCTGCCACCAGAGGCCCCTTGCTCCCTTCCCGCAGGGTGTACCGCTGCCAGGCTTCAGGCGGCAACTGGACGACCACATCGGCCACCGTCTGGGGGGTGGGGGCATCCACCGTCAGATGCAGGCGGGAGGGCTGACGACCGCGCCCGGTCCATTCCGGAACCTCCGTTTGGGGACGCCCTACCCACACCCGGGTGTTGGTCGGAACTTCCATAAAGTACCAATAGCCCAGTCCGGCGATCCGGTCCAGCAGCGAGGTATCCCGACCAAACTCCTCGTCCCCCAACACCCAGCGGAAAGGGACGGCCCCTCGCCGATGCACTCCTTCCACCATCTCCCAGGCCAGTTCCTGATGCGTACGGAAGGGCAGGTCTTCAGGAATCCCACACCGCTTCCGGCGAGAGGTGTATTCCGGGCCGAACCATTCTTGGGGCAGATAGAGGCGGCGGTCCAGCAAGGTATAGCCTTGGGAACTGGCGTAGGCCAGGAACACCCCCACCTGGCAGTTGTCCACCTTGCCGGTCTCATTGCCATACTGGCGAGCAACTCCGGCCGACTCGCTCCCCTTCCGGGGGATGCCGGTGCCGTCCATGATCACCAGCCCCTCCGGTTCCCCCAGCGTTTCCTGGACCGCCCGCTGATGCTCTTCCAGCACAGCCTGGTCATCCCAAGGGGAGGCGCCGATGAAGTTTTGCATCGCCCGCACATTTTCTCCCCCAGGCGGCGGGCCAGGGGCTGGGTATACCGTTTCTCACCATCCATCAGACGCCCCTGGATATACTTGAGCCCCCACTCCCGCTGCTCCCGGCGCTGAAAGAGAGCAGCAAAACGGTTCCAGAAAGTGCGCAAGCGCTCCAGCAGGCCGCTGATCTGATGAGGTTTCAAGCTCAGTGGAGGAATCTCCCGTCGGCTTGCGGGAGGTTGCAAAGAGATCCCACTGGTGGCGTACATGGTCATTACCCTCCAAAAGACAGATTAGATTCCTGTTCCCTTGGAGGATAACACCGTCAATCGGCTGCAGTATCGCGCGAACCATCGTTGTAGTACTATGCAGTGACTGGAAGTCACTCTCCCTGGGCCTATGGCCAATGGTCGGCCTTCGCCGACCTCCTCGTATAATATGTGCCTGGTGGGGGCGCCAGCCCGCTGCCCACTTGACAAGATCGGGAATCTCTGGCATCCTGGGGGCTGGCCCAGGGAGGGTAGCGCTGCACCTCCTTGTTGCACCCGGCAGGGTG
>DAOTXL010000090.1:0-26910 GCA_034435455.1 Anaerolineae bacterium | reverse complement strand
TCTTCGTGAAGAGGCAGCACATGTGCTCCTCACACACTAGGGTAGCCACTTCGTCTCTCCCAGGGTGTAGTATGCCACCAAAGCTTGTTCTTGGCTATTCTTGTTGGTAAGGTACGGGTCTAATATACAAGGACCCTAAGGATGCCCAGGTTTTCTCTTGTATTCTTCGTGTCCTTTGTGTCCTTTGTGGTGAACAAGCTGCCCACCTGAGTAGTAACATTTTGACAATGTCAAACATCCGGTACGCCAGGGTGACATTGTCAAGCGATATACGTCACGACCGCACCAAGGACCCTAAGGATGCCCAGGTTTTCTCTTGTATTCTTCGTGTCCTTTGTGTCCTTTGTGGTGAACAAGCTGCCCACCTGAGTAGTAACATTTTGACAATGTCAAACATCCGGTACGCCAAGGTGACATTGTCAAGCGATATACGTCACAACCGCAGATCCGGTTTTTTCCATCCCAATGGGTCAGGGGGCCGAAGCCTCATACCCTCTCCTCCACCTGGATGATGATCACGCTGATGTTATCTTCGCCGCCGGCTGCGTTGGCGTGTTGCACCAGCCGATCGCAGGCCAGTTGGGGATCGGCCTCCTGCATCATCACATCGGCGATGCCCTCGCTGTGGACCATCTCCCACAGGCCATCGGAGCAGAGGATGATCCGCTCGCCGGAAGCCAGGGGCAGCACATCGGTATCCACCTCCACCACCGGTTTGTCGCCGATGCAACGGTAGATGATGCTGCGGTGGGGATGGGTATAGATCTCTTCCGGCGCGGCCTGCCCGCTGGCGATCATGCTGGCCACGACCGAGTGATCGGTGGTCAGTTGCTCCAGGCCGTTGGCGGTCCACCGGTAGGCGCGGCAGTCGCCGACGTGGGCCAGGAACAGCCGGTTGTCGCGGATCAGGGCGGCGGTCAGGGTGGTGCCCATGTCGGTGCCGGCCTTCTGCCGTATCAGGTAAACGGCATCATTGGCGGCCAGGATGGCCTGCCGCAGCCGGGCCGGCACCTCATCTTCTGCGACCAGATTGCCCGTCAGTTCCGGCAAGATGAGGGCGTGGATGATCCGCTCGGCCAGCACCTGCAGGGCCATCTTGCTGGCAACCTCGCCACTTTCATGCCCACCCATGCCGTCGGCCACAGCGAACAGGCCCAGCACCGGTTTGGTCCGCGATTCGTAGGTCGGGGCCAGCAGCAGGATCAACATGCTGTCCTCGTTCAAGTCGCGCATCTGCCCCGGATCGGACCGCTGGCCGACGGAGAGGTGGAGGCCAGGAGGCACCAACGGCACCCTGGGCGCCGGTTCCGGCTTTTCTTCGGCCAGGAGGAGGAAAAAACGGCCCTCGTGGGTCAGGCGCGCCACCACCTCCTGACCGTCGGCGGGTTCCGCCTCAGCCGTCCGGACCTCCAGCAGGCGCACCTCCGGCTTGCGGTCCACCGCCACGCCACATTGGGCACAAAAAACCTCGTCCGGAGCGTTGCCCTCGAAGCCGCATTGCCAGCAGCGCCGCAGATCGCGGGCGCGGTAGAGAACCTCGTTCTCCTTCGCTTCCAGCACCTGGACCACGACAAAGCGGTCGGCCACGACCGTCCCCGACACCAGGGGGGTCAGAGGCTCAGCCTTGTCCCGCCAGAAGGCCAGGACCTCGTCGTCAGGTTCAGGGGGGAGTTCCTCCCCTTCCTCGGCCCAGGGGAGGGAGGGCGCCTCCGCCACCTCCTGCTCCTCGCTCCCTGTCGCCTGCTCCTCGCCTCCTGGCTCCTGCTCCTCGCTCCCTGTCGCCTGCTCCTCGCCTCCTGCCTCCTGCTCCTCGCCCACTGCCTCTTTTGCAAACTCGAAGCCACAACTGCGGCAGAAGCGGGCCGTTTCTCGGTTGTCTACTCCACATACCGGGCAGTTCATGAGATCCTCCTGAGAAATAAAACGTAAAAAGTAAAACGTAAGGCGGAAAACGTAAAGCGTAAGGCGGAAAGGGCGGTCAGCGTAGCCAAAACTGGATGACCACCCGGCCGACCTTGATCCGGTCGCCGTTGCGCAACGGATAGGCGCGATGGGGCTGGAGGGGCTGGCCGTTGACTGTGGTGCCGTTGCTGCTGCCCAGGTCCATGATCAAGTAGCCCTCTTGCTCGGTGATAATGTGGGCGTGACGGCGCGATACATAGCCTCCCTCGTCGTAAAAGGTCATGTCAAAGTCGGGCCGATAGCCCTCCGCTTCGCTGGCCCGGCCCAGCATCATCGGGCTGCGGGCCACCGGCATCTCCCACGGGGCGCGCACCGGCTCGACGATGCGCAGGACGGCGGGCCGCAGCGGCACAAAGGAATGGCCACAGCCGGCACAAAAGCGGGCACTCTCTTTGTTGGGCCGCCCGCAGGCCGGGCAGGGTTTGGTAGGCAGCGGGGGAGGGGCCGGCCTGGGAACCGGTCGGGGCGCCGATGCGGGTTGAGGTGGAGGGGAGGGTAAGGGAGGGGATGGGGCAACGGGTGGAGGAGCCAGCTCCACCGGTGGGACATAGGGCCCCGGCAGGGCGGCGATGAGCGCCTGGCGCATCTCCTGGGCCGACTGGAAGCGCCGCTCCCGGTCGCGGGCCATCGCCTTTTCGACGATGGCGATGGTCTTGGGAGAGACTGCGCTGTTATAGTTGCCCAGAGGCAGCGGTTCGGAGGGCAGGAAAGCAGGGGTAGGAGCCATGTTGGCCAGCAGGTGATAGATCGTTGCCCCCAGGGCATAGAGGTCAGAGCGGGCGTCGGTCTGGCCTTTGCCCCACTGCTCCGGCGCAGCGTAATTTTCGGAACCCATAGCCACCGTGTCGCGCTTTTTGCCGACCTTGTAGGTGCGGGCGATGCCAAAGTCAATCAGTTTGACCAGGCCGGTGTTGGTCACCATGACGTTGCTGGGCTTCAGGTCGCGGAAGATGATGGGCGGCTGGCGGGTGTGGAGGTAGTGCAGCGCTTCGCAAAGCTGGATCGCCCAGTAGAGGACATCGCTTTCCAGCAAGGGGGCATTGGCCGCCTGGATCCGCTTTTCCAGCGACTCGCCCCAGATGAACTCCATCACCAGGCAGGCGCGGCCGTTCTCCTCGAAAAAATCAACGATGTCGGGGATGTTGGGATGGTCCAACGCCCGCAGCAGCCTGGCCTCCTGTTCAAAGAGGCCCCGGGCGGCAGCTTCCTCGGTCCGGTCCTGGCTCTGGGGGCGCAGCTCTTTGAGCGCCCAGAGTCGGCCACTGCCGACCGGCAGCTCTTCTACCTGGTAGACCCAGGCCATACCGCCGCCCCCCACCAGGCGGACGATGCGGTATCGGTTTTTGAGCACGGTGCCGATGGCCAAAGGCTGCGTCATAGCGCCCTGCCCCTCCAACTCCTGCGGCCATTATACTCCCCAGCGGCCCCCCCTGCCTGACAACAGCGGGCCACCGCCATGACAACCGGCTGTCAGGCACAGGACCCGCCCCATTATATCACGCAACGATCTGGGGGGCAAACTGAGATACCCGGCACCCTATGCAGGGCCGGCGGGGCCATCCAGGTGCCTGTCCGAAAAATCGGCAGGGCCTGCCCGGATAGCCAGGCTACCCCACACCTGTTCCAGGACAGGCTCTAATCCGGGATGGCGATCTGGTCAGAGTCGGGCAGCGGCGGCGGAAAGTGCATGTCCAACCCTTCCAGCGTCTCGACAATGACCTGCGAGACGACCAGGTTCCGGTACCACTTGTGGTCGGCCGGGACGATGTACCACGGCGCCCAGGGGGTGCTGCACCGGCTCAGTGCCTCTTCGTAGGCGCGCCTATAGTCGTCCCAGTAATCCCGCTCCTGCACATCTTTGAGGGAAAACTTCCAGTTCTTTGCCGGATCGCGCAGCCGGTCCTCAAACCGCCTCTTCTGTTCCTGGCGGGAGATATGAAGGAAGAATTTGAGGATCGTCGTCCCGGTGTCGGCCAGGAGCTTTTCAAAGTGGTTGATCTGCTCGTAGCGTTGCCCCCAAACCTCCGGCGGGACCAGGTTGTGGACGCGGACCACCAACACATCCTCATAGTGGGAACGGTTAAAGAGGCCGATGTAGCCACGCCGGGGCACAGCCTTGTGGACGCGCCACAGGTAGTCGTGGGCCAGCTCCTCTTCGGTGGGGACTTTGAAGCTGGTCACCTGGCAACCCTGAGGGTTGACTCCATGCATCACATGCTCAATGGTGCCATCCTTGCCGCTGGCATCCAGCCCCTGCAGGACGATCAGCAGGGCATGTTTGCCCTCGGCCCACAGCACCTCCTGCAGTTTCTGGAGCCGCTTCCTGTTGCGGCTGACGGCCTTTTTGACGTCATCCTTGTCCTGGTAACCACCGGTATAGCCGGGGTCATAGTCGGCCAGGTTGACCCGGCTGTCGGGCGGGACGAGAAACGGTCCGGACATGAGTACACCTCCGAAATTTTACCGGCTGCCAGAGCCTATCAGGTGGGCCTGGTGCGGCGCCTTAGTGCCTTCAGGCCATCTCGTGCCGCCTTCAGGAACAACTGACGCTCTTTAGCCGGGAGCTTGCTGTGCGGCGTCACATTCAACACCCGCTGCCACAACCCGGTGGCTTCGGCATAGTCGCCCCGCTCTGCGGCCAACTCGGCCAGGTTATGCCAGACGTGGGGGTTATTGGGATCGAGTTCCCCGGCGCGCCGATATTCAGCTTCCGCCTGGTCGGTACGCCCCAGGAATTTGAGGACGTTCCCATAGCCCACATGCAGGTCAACGTCATCGGGGTGCCGGGCGATCTCTGCCTGATAGCGTTCCACACCTTCCAGCGGGTGCATAGGGCCCCAGCGGCTGGTAAATTCCACGTACTGCACGCGCTGGTCTTCACGCCGGAACCGCCGCAATTGGGGATCGGCCTGCGCCATCAGGTCGGCCAGGAGGGCTATGTGGCCCATAGCACCGATTTCGTATTGATCCACCGCCCCGCACTTCTGACACACCACGCGCTGGGGGATGATGATGGGACTGTATTTGGCTGCCTTTTTCTTATTCCTTACCGTGCCCAGGTCGCAATAGACTTTGGGAAAGAGATAGGAACGCTCCCGCCCGCAGACCTTGCAACGCAGCGACAGGCGCACACCAGGCTCCTCTGGTGGGACCGGCGGTCTGGTGTGGTCGAGCCTGGGGCGCAGGCCCAAGTCAGCCTCCACGTCCTCCAGCCCGATCACCTGCAGGTTTACCCGGTTCTCATCGTAGGCGCGCTTGATGGCCGGATAGGCGGACGGGTCGCCCAGGTGGGCCAGGTCACCGATGACAAAGGTGGTCACGTCTTCTTCCACGGTGTTGTCATCGGCCGAGGGGCGGTCCAGAAAGGCGGTCAGATAGGTGACGATGTCCTTTTGCACCGCTGGATGGGCCCTGGCAATGGCAGCCAACGACTCCGAAGCCTTACCCCGCCCGAACGGGTCGCGGGTGCTGTCCTCCAGGTAGGCCTGCAGGGCCGGGATGGCAGCCGGGCCGATCCCGGCGTAGACCCTGGGCAGCGCCTCGCGGACCCAATCGTCGTCCCAGTCCAGGCAGGCTGTCAGAGGTTGAGCGGCGGCTTCGGCGCCGAGAACGCCCAATATCTCCAGGGCGTGGAGCGGCGCCCATACCGCCGGGTCGTCTTCCAGGCGCCGGTTGAGGTCCTTGTCCAAGGTCATGCGGATCAGGTCCGGCACGTAGTCTTTTACCCGTTCTGCCCACTCCGGGTAGTTGGTGTCGTCGGTGGGCTGGCCCAGGCTCAGAAGCCCGGCCAGGGCCTCCGGGTACCTCTTGGTTGCTTTGCGAGATCTCTTGGGCATTGGCTTCCCCCTTTGCCATAAGCACGCATCCGGTCCGAAAAGGAACCAGGATGCCAACTCTGGTCGTATCGTCGTCAAACCGATCCGGCCCGTTGCAGGCGATCGCGCAACGCCGGCCGGTTGGCGTAGCGCTCCCGCAGGCCCGCGACCCGCGTCTGGAAATCGGCCAGGTGACCCTGGAGTTGGCCAGGTCGCGGAGCTCGATGAGCAGCGCGACTGCTTTCGTAAGAAGCGGAAGGCCGGCCGCCTGCTGCCCCGGTTGGCCAGACAAAATTGAGTTGATATACTTCCTCATGGGTCTGATTTCCATACTGCTCCACGGCCTTGTCATTGTACTACACATTCCGGCCAGGGGCAAACCTTATCCACCCATGGTAAACGCGTTGTCCTTCTGAATAACAAGCGCGGTTGCCCCAGGTCTGGAGCAACCGCGCTGCGTGGATTGGGTGAGGCGCTACCTTGCCGGCCCCCTGCCCGGCCACCAGTTCCAGCGGCCCAACAGGGTAGCCACGGCCGGCACCAGTGCAGCGCGGACGACAAAGGTGTCCAGCAACGTGCCCACGGCAACGGCAAAGGCCAGTTGCACCAGCCCCAGCAACGAAGAAGAGAGCATCGCCGCGAACGTGCCGGCCATGATGATGCCCGCCGAGGTGATGATGCCACCGGTGTGCTCCACGGCCCGCTCGATGCCGGACCGGGTGCCGTGCACGGCCACCTCTTCCTTGACCCGCCCCATGAGAAAGATGTTGTAATCCATCCCCAGGGCCACCCGCACGACAAAGATGAGGAACGGCACAAACCAGGTGATGCCCCCCTCATAGATGCCATCAAAAACCAGGCGGGTGAGCCCCATCGTTGCGCCGTAGCTGAGCAGGATGCTGGCCATCAGATAGACCGGGGCCACCAGGCTGCGCAACAGCAGGATCAGCACGATCGAGATGCCGCCAATCACCAGGGCCATGACGCGCACAAGGTCGCGGTCCATCACCTCCCTCAGGTCGAGATTGATCGCCGTGCTGCCGCTGATGTAGCCGGTGCTGGCCTGGCGCACATGGTCGCGCAGGCGGGCTACTGTATCCATGGCCCGCGGGCTAAAGGGATCGTCAGAAAGGACAATTTGCAGCCGGGCAGCATCACCGCTGGCGGTGCTGTAGGCATCCAGCAAGGGGGCGACCTCCTCCCCTGCCCCGGCGGCCAGCGCCTCCGGGACCAAGAAGCCATCGTCACGCCCCGCCAGGTCATCGGCCAGACGCTTCAGGGCGACCTCGAAGGCGTCCACGTCGGCCATGAGCGACTCGACGGCAGAAGCTGCTTCCCCAACCCTCAGATCCCCTGGGGGGAGATAGGTGGCGTCGGGCAACCCGGCGGCGGCAGCCGCTGCCAGCCTTTTCAGGGCCGCCGTCAGGTCATCCAGGCTCGCCTCTAGGTCAGACAGCGAGTCGGGCACGCCGACCGCCGATGGCAGGTCGGTCTCGGGCACAAAGGTTGCCTCCGGCATGTCCCGGCGGACGCTCTCGGCCAGGGCGGCGAATGCGGCGCCCATCGCCTCCACCTCGGCGGCCAGAGGCGACAGGTCGGGGACAAAGGTCATCATGCCCTCGGTCGTATGGCTGGGAGTAAAGGTGGCCTCCGGCAGTGTCTCGGCGGCGGTGGCCGACAGATGAGTAAAGGCGGCGCTCAGGGTCGCCAGCGATTCCTGGACTCCGGCGAGGAGTTCGTTCATCTTGCTCAGGTCGAGGGTCTGGAGCGATGCCTCCATCCCGTTCAGGGTCGCCAGGGCGGTTTGATAGTCGTCGGTGGCGGCCAGCGAGGGGTAGGCCGCCCCCAGCTCCTCCAGGTACGCCGTCAGCACGGCCATCTGCCCGGCAGCGCCGGGTTCACCGGCTTTGGGCAGCAGCGACAGCGGATTCTCCCTCAACGTTTGGGCTGCTTCCTCCATGCTCTGGGCGATCAGGGCCAACTGGCGGCTGACCAGCCGGGCCTGTCCTGCCTCGGCCACGGCTCCTTGCACCGCGGCCAGGTGTTCGAGGGCCGCCTGATACGATGCCTGCCCGGCCAGCGAGGGGTAGGCCGCGGCCAACTCCTGGAGATAGGCAGCAAGGAGGGTCAGCAACTCCATCTGCTCAGGCGAGGCGGCCAGTTCGGCCAGGGCTGCCGGGTCCTGGAGCCGGGCCGCCATCCCGGCGATCCCCTCGCTCAGCAGGTCGAGTTGGGTTGAGACCAGCAGCGCCTTCTGGATCTCGGCCACGCCGGCCTCAATGCGGTCCAGTGCTCCCAGCGCCTCCCGGTAGCCATCCAACCCGGCGACAGCGGGATAGGCCTCGGCCAGGCCGGTCAGATAGGCGCGCAGGGTGGCGAAGCGGGCCTCTGCATCCGCCAGTGCCTCGACAGAGCCGGCTCCGGCCTGCCCTTCCAGCCCGCCGGCCAGGGCGTCCGCCGCCTCAGCCAGTTGGTTGCTGACCAGGAGCCGCTGTCGGCTCTCCGTGAGAGCCTGCCGCAGGCGCTCCAGCGACGACACGGCCGCCTGGTAGTCGGCGTTGCCGGCCAGGTCGGGAAAGGCAGCGGCCAGGTCGTTCAGGTAGGTGCGCACCAGGTCAAAGCCGGCCATCGCCTCATCGAGGTCGATCTGAGCCACGGCAGATGGATCGCCGGCCTGAGTACGGAGTTCGCCCACCATTTCCGCTATTTGGGTCAACTGGCCGTCCACCCGGAGCAGATCGGCCAGGTCGGGGTCCGACCGGCCGGCGGGCAGGGTGAGGCTCCGCACATCGGCCACCCCTTCCACAGCCAGCAACTCCTGGGTCAGGGCATGGATGTGGGCCATGCCCGCCGGGGTGCGGGCGTTGGGGATGTCGGTGATGACGAGGTCCAGGGGCTGCATCTCGCCCGCGCCAAAGCTTTCCGAGAGCAGTTCAAAGCCGGCTTTGGCGGGCGCCGTGTCGGGCAGGTCCGAAAGCAGGTCAAAGTTGCGGGCCAGGCCCTGGCCGTAGAGGGCCAGCGGCACCAACAGGGCAAGCGTCAGCAGCAGCGGCAGCCACGGCCTGACCGTGATCCGGTGGGCCAGCCTGCCCCAAAAGGCGCCCTGTCTGGCGTGGTGAGCGCCGCCCGGCCAGAAAGCCCGCCTGCCCAGCACGGCCAGCAGTGCCGGCGTGAGGGTCAATCCGGCCAGCAGAGCGATGCCGACCCCCAGGGCCAGGCTGGGACCGGTGCTGGCAAAAAGTTTCATCCTGGCAAAGGACAGGGCCGCCATGCCGACGATCACCGTGCCCGCACTGCTGGTTATGGTCTCGCCCACCCGGTCCACAGTGCGGCGGGCCCCTTCAGGGCCGGGCAGGCCATCGGCCATATACTCGCGGAAGCGGCTGACGAGGAACAGGCAATAGTCGGTGCCGGCGCCGAAAAGCAGCACCACCAGGAACACCTCGGTAATGCTGGAGACCACAAAGCCCAACCTGGTCAGCCAGGCGACCACCCCCCTGGCAACCAGAAAAGCCACGCCGATGGTCGCCAGGGGCACGATGGGTGCAACCGGTGTGCGGTAGATGAGCAGCAGAATGGCGATGACCAGGACGATGGCGATGATCGTCGTGCGGTCGGCGCTTTCCAGCGCCCCCCGCATATACTCGTCCACGATAGCCACGCTGCCGGTTACAAAGCCGGTCAACCCGTCGGGCGTCTGGGCGAGCCGGGCGCGCATCTCGTCCAGCACCGCCAGCACCTGCTGATCCTCGATAGAGCCATGCAGGCCGACAAAGATCATGGCCACCTGACCATCGGTGCTGATGAGGCGCTGCGCCAGATTCGGATCGGCTGGCGAGAGCACCTGACCGACGGCCTCGGCCGGCAGATCCTTCTCTAACCAGCCGGTCAGTTCGGCCAGGTAGGCCTGATTGGCCGCGCTGTGCATAGAGCCGTTGGCGCTCCTGATGACCAGCACAGCCTGGGCCTCCGATGCCTGGTCGGGGAAATACTCGGCAGCAAGCCGGGCAGCGACGACGCTTGGCTCCCCTTCGGGCAGGTAGCTGCCCTGGTCGGAGGTGACCACTTTGGAAAGGTTGGGGGCAAAGGCCAGGACGGCGATAACCAGAATCAGCCAGGCGGCGATGATCGGGTAGCGGAATCTGGCTGCGAAACTACCGATCTTCTCAAACATACCTCATCTCCTTGAGACAGGGCCGGCGGCCGGCAACCCAACGTTGCCTGCACCGCCGGCCCTGTCGCGCGATCTAGCGGAAGCGCCGGCTCAGGCCGACAAGGGCTGCGCCGCCGAGCGCCAGCAATCCGGGCAACAGGCTGCCCACCGGTCCGCCGGTCGTGGGCAGGGCGGAAGGGGTGGGCATGGCCGCCAACGCCTCGGCGGCGATGGTGATGGTGAGCGACCGGATCTTGCCATTCTGGATGACAAAGGTATCGGTGGCCGGAATCGGCTTCCCGGCCGACGCGACCGACAGGGTGTACCGGACGGTCACCTGGTCCCCTTCCCCTGTGACCTCGTCCAGGGTGATGTTCAGGCCCTGGAGCAGGGCCAGGATGCCCCCCATAGTCGTCCGGATAGCCTCTTTGCCCTCAACCGGCGTCGGCGTCAGGGCCGGCACCGTGAGGGTTGCATCCTCGGCAAAAAGGTCCAACAGGGGATTGAGGTCGCCGGTAGCAGCCGCCTGGCCCAGGGCCGTGTAATAGCCCTGGACCACCTCTGTCGGCAATGCCTGAGCCCTGGCAACCGGCGCCACCAACAGGATGGCGAGGGCAGCGAGGAAAAGATGAAGCAGCACAGGTCCCAGGTTGGCAGCAGGAGAGCCGCCTCCACCGGCCTTTTTCCATCTATTTTTGATTTCTATAACCTCTGTACGCATTGTTTCCCTCCTTTTTGAGATTGACTTCTTGGTAACTGCTCAGCCATGCTCTTTCTTTACCACAAAGGACACCCAGGACACCAAGAACCCATCCGAAAACGGGTGTAGGACGGCCTTTCCAGGCCGTCCGGGCAGGCTAGAAAGCCTGCCCTACAGGTTTTTGGATAGGCACTCAGGACAGCCGGGGGTTCTCCTGGATTCAAAGAGCTGCCTCGACCTGCCGGAAACCGGGAGATCACCGCTCTCCAACCCGCGTGGGTTTCTTTTTCATCGCCTTGAATCCCTGCATCACCAGGGTGAACCAGTCCGCCCGGCCAGTACGGTAATAGGGCGACTGTTTCAGGAGCAGAGAGCGCACCAGCGGCCGGAAGGCGCGGATCAGGTGCCGTCGGTAGCCCAGGCGGGCCTGCATATCCCGCACATAGTCGTCGAGGGTGTGGCGCTGGTAGCGCAGGAGACGCTGGCTCTCGGTCGTGTCCACCCAGTCGGTGGGAAAGGGAACGGCGGTAAAGGCTTCGGGGGGCAGCATCCCCACCCCCAGGCCGTCGAGCACCCGCCGGGCGATCTCTTCGTAGGTGTACCGGCAGCGTGGACCACCGCCGATGAGCAACACCTTGCCCCACACCTCCGGGCAACTCACGGCGTTGGCAAAGGCCAGCCCCACATCGCGGGTGTGGACATATTCCATGCGGTTGTAGAGCGGCACATCGAACATGCCGGGGCTCAGCTTCATGGCGATGGGCAGAGAGGCCGCCAGCCGCAAGATAGCCCACTCCAGGCTGGAAGCCTTGATCATGGCCTCGCATTCGACCTTGTGCCGGGCATAGTGCTCGATAGGTTGCACCGGGTCGGCAGCCGTGCGCGGCGGTGGCAGATGCTGGGTCCGGCCGTAGATGTGGTACGAAGAAGCAAACAGCAATCGTGGGGGCCGGGGTTGGGCCTCCATGGCCTCGATCAGGTTACGTGTGCCGCCGACGTTGATCTCCCAGGCCCAATCGGGATGCTCCTCGCATTCAAAACCGGTGGCCGAGAGCCTGGGGATGATAAAGGCCAGGTGGATGACGACATCCTGCCCCTGCACAGCCGCCGCCACCTCTTCAGGGCGGCGCAGGTCGCCCCACCTCACTTCGATTCGCCCCCGAAACCGCCGGGCAGCCTTCTCGTTCGCCCTGGTCTTCAGGTCAAAACAGCGCACCCGGTGGCCCTGTCGCAACAGCTCCTCCAGCGTGCTCAACCCGACATTCCCAAATGCTCCCGTCAGTAACACATTCATCTTACTCCTCACTTTCTAATCCTCTTAACAGAATTTTCATTCCTTCCTGGGCCACCTGCCCCCAATCGGCGCCGTGGGGATCGAGCAGGCCCAGGGCCAGTAAGCCTACCGCAAAAGCCAGCAGCAGATGGCTGCCCAGGGCCGGGTCCACCGGCCCCAGCGACCCCTCCGCGATCCCGGCCTCGATCATGCCTGCAAAGAAGCCATGATAGCGGCGAAAGGGCGCAACGGTCGCCTGCCAGACCACCGGACTCTGGCCGGCCTTGGTCAGGAACTCTAAAAAGATAGGCAGTTTGCCACCGGCCTCGTGGAACACCTGGCGGACCATCGTCGTCATGCGCAGCAACTCCTCAGGCACCGTTTCGGCCCCGGAGCGGATCTGTTCCAGCCTGGCATCCAACCCCTTCAGCCAGCGCTCCAGCAACTCCAAAAAGACGGCCTGTTTGCTGGAAAAGTGGTGATAGAAGCCCCCTTTGGTCACCCCGGCACACTGACAGATCTCGGCCACACCGGTGGCATCGTAGCCGTAGCGGGCAAAGCAGTCCAGTGCCGCATCCAGAATACGGTTGCGGGTTTCCTCGCCTCGTTGTCGTGATCTCATCTTCCCTCCCCTCAGAGCCGGTCTGAAAATCTGTTCCCGGCCTGTCCGGCACATCCATACCGACCGGTCGGCATCATTGTATCACACCCTGCCTTTCCTGTCAAACCGACCGGTCGGTATGTACAGGGCAGGTGGTCCAGCCCCCCACGGGAGGGTGCTTAACAATATCCCCTCTCACCGCCGAGGCGCAGAGAACGCGGAGGAATCATAAAAAAACTCTGCGGCCTCTGCGCCTCCGCGGTGCAAACCAGGAGTTGTGGACCAGTCGCCGGATGTCCGCAAAGGTGACCTGGAAACGTGACCTGGGGCACTTGTCAATGTGACCCTCTGGGCTGTATCCTGGGGCCAGGCAGGTGAAAAGGAGAGGGTGGAACATGAAGAAACATCCTGTTGTCTGCTTCTACCTCCTGGCCTTCGGCCTCTCATGGCTGGGCTGGGCTCCGGCCGTGCTGGGGTCACGGGGGATTGCCCTGTTTGACGAGCCGGCCTTTCGGCTGCTTCTCATTCTTCCCGCCGTTGGCCCTGCTCTGGCTGCGGTGATTGTGAGCCGGGCAACGCAGGGCAGGGACGGGGTCCGGGGGCTGCTCAGGGCACTCATCCAATGGCGCGTGGGCAATGGCCGGGCGTCAAGAAGGAGGTACCCATGTCTGAACCGATCCTCATAGTCCAGGACCTGCACAAGTCGTTCGGCGAGATCAAAGCCGTGAGGGGCATCTCCCTGCAGGTGGCGCAGGGTGAACTGTTCGGCCTGCTCGGCCCCAACGGCGCCGGCAAGACGACGACCCTTTCCATGCTGACCGGGCTTCTCTCCCCTGATAGAGGCCGCATCACCATGAAGGGTCTGGACTTCAGAACCCATACCCACCAGCTCAAAGCCAGGATGGGCCTGGTGCCGCAAGAGCTGGCCCTCTACCCCGCTCTGTCGGCCCGGCAGAACCTGACCTTCTTCGGGCGCATCTACGGCCTGAAGGGCCGGGACCTGCGCCGCCGGGTGGATGAGGTGTTGGAGATGATCGGCCTGACCGGGCGTGCCGACGACCCCGTCGAAACCTATTCGGGCGGCATGAAGCGCCGGGTGAACATCGGAGCCGGGCTGCTGCACAAACCTGACATCCTGTTCCTGGATGAGCCGACGGTCGGCGTGGACCCTCAGAGCCGCAACGCCATCCTGGAGAGCGTCGAAGCGTTGAACCGGGCGGGAGTGACCGTCATCTACACCACCCACTACATGGAGGAGGCGCAGCGCCTGTGCCACCGCGTCGCCATCGTGGATGAAGGACAGATCATCGCTCTGGACACGCCCACGGCCCTCATCCGCAGCCTGGGTGGCGGGCTGATCGTCGTCGGCCTGGCCGATGAAGCAGCCGAAACGGTGACGGACCGGCTGCGTTCCCTCCCCGCTGTTCAGGGGGTGCAACGGCGCGATGGCAAACTCCACATCCGGGCTCGCCACACCCAGGAAGCACTGATGGGATTGCTGGAGGTGACCAACCACCTGGACCTGCTCATCACCACCCTCGAAATCCTGGAACCGAACCTGGAGGCCGTGTTTCTGAACCTGACAGGCAGGCGGTTGCGCGAATAAGCTCCAGGCGGATCTGTTTTCAGATGAGAAGAAGGAGAGCAAACCATGATCGATCAAATCCTGGCCCTGACCTGGAAGGACCTCAAAATCTTTTTCAAGGATCGGGGAGGGGTGGCGCTGATCTTTCTCCAACCGTTCATGTTTATCGTGGTGATGAGCTATGCCCTCGGCAGCATGTTCGAGCCGGGTCAGGATCGGATTCAACTTCTGGCCGTCAATCAGGATCGGGGGACGCAGGCGGCCACGATCCTGGCCCAATTGGACGACATGGAAGCATTCGGCGTGGAGACAACGTGGGAAGGCCAGCCCCTGACGGTCGAACTGGCCGAGAAGTTGATCGTGGAAGGGAAGCGCAACCTGGCCCTGGTGTTCCCGCCCGACTTTTCCGATGCCCTGGAACAGGACCCGGCCGCAGTGGAGCGTCACACCACCCGGGTTGCGGCCATCGTAGACCCGGCCACCTCCAGCCAGTTCGTCGAACCGATCCTGGGGACCCTGCAGGGCCTGATCGAGCGGACCACCTATACGGCCATGGTGCCGAAAGGGTTGGACTATCTGTTCGAGTGGCTGGCCCCTCAGACCCCGGCCGGGCAGCGGGAGATCTTTAAGGCCCAGGCCCAGGAGGCCATATCCGGCGGCCTGTTGGGGGGGAAGGAGCCGGTGGTCACGGTGGAGCGGACGGTTCCGGCCGGGATGCAGGTGGCAAAGTATCCGAACACTTTTCAGCAGAATGTCCCCGGCTATACCATCTACGGCATCTTCTGGATCGTCAGCCTGCTGGCCGGCTCGGTCTTGCAGGAGCGGCGAGAAGGCACCTTCCGGCGTCTGCTGGCTGCCCCGATGCAGCGGGCTGTCATGCTGACCGGCAAGCTGCTGCCCTACTATCTCATCAACCTGATGCAGTTGGCCATCATGTTGGGGGCCAGCCATCTGTTGTTCGGCCTGAGCCTGGGTCCTTCGCCGGCCGGCCTGGTGGCGGTCAGCCTGGCTGCCGCAGCCACGGCGACAGGGCTGGGGGTGTTGGTCTCGGCCCTGGCCCGCACCGAAGCGCAGGTGGGCGGGTTAACCGTCTTGCTGCTCCTCACCCTCTCGGCCCTGGGCGGCTGCTTTGTGCCCCGTTTCATCATGCCCACCTGGTTGCAAACCATTGGCCTGGTGACCCCCCATGCCTGGGCGTTGGATGCCTATCAGGACCTGTTGGTGCGTGGCTATGGCCTGGCCCAGGTCCTGCCCAAGGTGGGCATCCTGGTCGGCTTTGCTGCCCTCTTTTTCGGGATCGGCGTGTGGCGGTTCCGGTTTGACCCGGTTGAGGGCTAAATAACTGGAGGGTAACTGCTCGCAGTTGCCTGAAGAACAAATCATCAGGAGGAGATCAAATGAAAACTCGACAGAGCGGACTCGGCCTGGGAGTGCTGCTCATCACCGGACCTTTCCACTCGCTGGAGGAGGCAGACCAGGGAGGGGTCTTTTTGCTGGCCTTTGCCCTGGGATGGGGTCTGATCTCCCTGCTATCGTGGCTCCTCCCCGGCCGGGCCTGCTGGTGGCCGTTGATCCCCGGCGGCATCCTGGCCCTGATCGGCGGCGGGCTGCTGTGGGGAGAGGCTGGCCGACAGGTGTTGGAGTGGGTGGGTCAGCTCTGGCCCGTAGCCCTGATCGCCGGCGGACTGTACCTGATCCTGTGGCGGCGGCGCTGAGGAAGGGCGACAGGGGGTGTCCGGGGAACGGTTGTTTGTCAGCGAAGCCACCTTGTGCTATACTTCACCAGGAGAATGCTCACCGCAGAGAACGCCGGGTTCTTTATGCCCGGCGGTGAAAAAAGAGATGAAGCGACTGTTCCAACGGCAGGGGGTGTTGCTCTATCTGATCGGTTACCTGACCTGGGGCACAGTGGCCCTGATCAGCGTGCAGGTCATCCGCCAGGCCGGCAAACCGTGGTGGTGGGTGGGGGGGCCGCTGCTGGCCTTCGCCCTGGTCCAGGCCCTCATCCCGGAGGCGGAAGCGCCGGCCTGGCGGCGCTGCCTCTACCTGACCGTCCAGTCCCTGCTGGCCCTGATCCCGATCTTCCTGAGCCCGGAAGCCTGGTCGGCCTCTCCCATCCTCTACTTCATTCTCAGCGCCCAGGCCATGCTGCTCTTCCCTGTACGCCCCGGCCTGCTGTGGATCGGCCTGTTTATCCTGCTCACCGCCGGAGCCTTTGTCTATACATTGGGTGTGCGCACCGCGCTGCTCACCCTGCTGCCCTACAGCAGCGGGTATCTGTTTTTCGGCGTCTTTGCCCAGGCGGTAGCCAGCGCCGAGGCCGCCCGCCGCAAAAGCCAGGCTCTACTGGCCGATTTGCAGGCGGCCCATCGCCAGTTGCAGGAATATGCCCTCCGGGTCGAAGAGCTGGCCGTGGTCGAGGAGCGCAACCGTCTGGCCCGCGAGATGCACGACACGTTAGGCCATCGCCTGACCGTGGCCTCGGTCCAACTGGAAGCCGCTCAACGCCTGTGCCCCACCGATCCGGAGCGGGCAGCAGGCCTGGTCGGCAACGTCCGCGACCAGGTGCGCGAGGCGCTGGGCGAACTGCGGGCCACCGTCGCCGCCCTGCGGGCACCGGTCGAGGCCGACCTGCAACTGCCCGGCGCGCTGCGGCGGCTGGCAGACCATTTTGAGCAGGCCACCGGCCTGACGGTCCACCGGGCCCTGCCTGAAGAGATGCCCCCCCTGCCCGCCCCCCACCGCCTGGCCCTCTACCGGGCCGCCCAGGAGGCGCTGACCAATGTCCAAAAGCACGCCACGGCCAGCCAGGTCTGGCTGGTCCTGAGCTTCGATCATGAGGCCATCTCGTTGCTGGTCGGCGACGATGGTCAGGGGCCACCCCCTGCCGGTCACCCGGAGGGTTTTGGCCTGCGAGGGCTCCGGGAGCGGGCCGGACAACTGGGAGGGACGCTGCACCTGGAGCCCCGGCCCGGCGGAGGGACCCAGCTGTCCTTGCGGCTCCCCCGGCCGGCCTGACCCCCACCTGGAGGAGAAGCCATGACCGCACCCATCCGCATCCTGCTCGTGGATGACCAGCGCCTCATGCGCGAGGGGCTGCGCATCCTGCTGGAATTGGAGCCGGACCTGGAGGTCGTCGGTGAAGCCGAAAACGGAGAAGCCGCCTTGGAGGCCTATGCCACACTGCGGCCCGACCTGGTACTGATGGACGTGCGGATGCCGGGCATGGATGGGGTGGAGGCCACCTGGCGGTTGCGTGAACGCTGGCCCGAGGCCCGTGTGGTCATCCTGACCACCTTTGATGACGACGAGTATGTCTTTGAAGGGCTACGCGCCGGGGCGCTGGGCTACCTGCTCAAAGATGTTTCCGGCAGCGAGCTGGCCCAGGCGGTACGCACCGTGGCCGGCGGCGGGGCCCTCATCCAGCCCTCGGTCGCGCGCAAAGTCGTGGCCGAGTTCGCCCGCCTGGCCCCGCCGGCCCGTGTCGCCGATGCCGGCCTGGCCGACCCCCTCTCCGAGCGTGAGGTGGAGATCCTGCGCCTGCTGGCCCAGGGCCTGACCAACCGCCAGATCGCCGACCGGCTCAGCCTGGCCGAGGGCACGGTCAAGAATTATGTGACGATCATCCTGGACAAGCTGGGCGTCCACGACCGCACCCAGGCGGCGATCCGGGCCCGGCAGTTGGGAATATAGTATCTGCTCAGCCTACCCTCCCGCAGGCTTGGAATCTGGTTGAAATCGTTCGTTGCGTCCGACTATTCAACGAATTTCTGCCTGAAACTGCTGCCAGGCCTGCGGGAGGGTGAGCAGTTATAAAGTCCAGGGGTAGGGGTTCCTCTTATTCTGGCTTGCCGACCGCCGTCATCTCGACCACGATCCCCCCTGTGGCAGAAGCCAGCAGGTTGTAGGCCAGGCCCACCAGGGCGACCGTCACGGCCAGAAAGGCCCCGCTGACCAGGGCCAGGGCCAGGACGGTCAGGAACAGCACGCCCGCCGAAGCGGTCCCCAGCATCTGCAGCAGCTCCAGCAGCCGTTCCAGCCCCAGGAGTTGCACGAAATCCAGGTGGGCCAGCTCCTGGCCGAGCAGGCTGACGGTCACCTCCTGCCAGCCCTCCAGCCAGTGGCGCAGCAGGCCGACCCCCCCCAGGCCCAGCAGCCCACACAAGACGCTCGGCAAAAAGGCCGCGATGACCCCCAGCAGGCAGCCCATCCTGCCCAGCGACCCCAGATCGATACGGCGGATAGCGACTTTCATCAGACAGTTCCTGTTCCGTAAAGCGGAAGGCGTAAAACGTAAAGAAACGGTCACGTTTCACGCAGGGCCTCGGCCACGCAGAACGGATCGGTGGCCACAACACTCTGGGCGAAAAACTCCATCGCCCCCACGTCGGAGGTCCGGCTGCTCAGCCCCCCCCGGTCCAGAAGGCGGACAATGAACGGAAAGCCGCTCCAGTCCTCGGCCACCCTGGCCAGGGGAGGCTGATAGAGGGCCAGGTTGAAGCTCTGCACCCCCAACTTTTCGACAAAGGTGCGCAACAGGCGGTAGACAGCCCCCTTCAGGTCCTCATCGAGGCGGGGGGCGATGATCCAGCTCTCTTTTTCTTTGAACGGGGTGAGGGAGGGGAAGATGGCGGCCGTGCCCTGATCCACAGCCAGCCCCAGGGCGCGATACACGGCCACCAGATCGTCGAAATAGTTTGCCCCGTGCGACATCCGATAGCGCAGGGCTGCCTGCCGCCAGGCTTCGATCCGGGCATAGTGCATCCCGCGGGTCAGGGTCATTTGCGCGTGGCCGTGGAGGATCGAAGCGCCGCTGCGCCACAGACAGTTCCACAGGAAAAAGGGGTAACAGGCCTGTGGGTCGTGTCGGTGTGCCGTCCGCGCCCACTCCTGAGCGGTATCCAGGACATCGGCCACCTGGTCGGCGGTGAAGTGCAGGGGGTGATGTTCGTCCAGGATGATCACGGCGTGCTGGCCGTCATATTTGGCCACATTGGCGGCGGTGAGGCTGTGTCGCCCCCGGATGCGGCCAAAAGGGTCGGCCGGGGTGCGTTCCAGGGGCCGGCAAAAGTCACACCCGGCACGGGGGTCGAGGAGTTGCGCCAGCTCCTCGCCGGCCGGCGGCGCTTCCAGGGGACGCCGGGCCCGCAGGGTGTTGAACAGGGCCCCTTCCAGGGTGACCCGGTTGGTGACTTTGACGATCTGTTGCCGGCAGACAGCCTCCACCGCGCCGAAATGGGCCACAAGCCAGGGGTGCATCGCCTGCGGCGGAACGGCCTCCCCCTCCGTCACGACGACGTGAAAGATGCGCTCGCAGCGGGCCCGGTCATCGGCGGGCAGGGCCGCGACCAGGTGGGGAAGGGTCAGGATGCCGGGTTTCTGGGCCACAGGCCGCGTGTCTCCTGTCTACGGCTGCCGCTTACGCCCGGCCACGGGGCCGACGGGCCGGGTTCTGGCCATTGCCGGGGATAGCCCCCGAAATGCCCCCGGCCCCAACAGGTGGCCTTTCGCCCGCTGCGCCGATAGCCGGAACCTCCATGCTCCACCTCCCCGCCGGCTTCCTGGCCGGAAGCTACGGCTGGGGCCGGTACTTTTCCAACCCCGGCCGGGGGATGCGGCTGGCAATGGCCCGCCGGTACAGATCCACATACCTGCGCGCCGAACGGTCCCAGGAAAAATCGGCGCTCATGCCCCGCAGTTGGATCTGCCGCCAGACATCGCGGTGTTTGAAGGTCTCGGCAGCGCGGACGATGGCAGCAAAGAGCATCCAGCGGTCGTAGGGCTTGAAGACAAAGCCGGTGCCCTGGCCGGTGCGCGGGTCAAAGTCCTGCACCGTATCGGCCAGGCCGCCGGTAGCGCGCACGACGGGCACGCTGCCATAGTGCATGGCGATCATCTGGTTGGTGCCGCATGGCTCAAAGCGGCTGGGCATGAGGAACAGGTCGCTGCCGGCGTAGATACGCCGCGCCAGCGAGTCGTTGAACGTCAGAAAAATGGCCATCTGACGGGGATACTGCTGCACCATGCGGCTGAACAGGTCGTGGTAGTGCTGGTCACCGGTGCCCATCAGCACCAGTTGCAGACCCAGGTCCAGGATGTGGTCAATGGCTCCCCCCAGGAGGTCGAACCCTTTCGAGTCGGTCAGACGGGAGATAATGCCGATGAGGGGGATATCGGCCTCTTCGGGCAGCCTGGCCTCCCGTTGCAGGGCCAGCTTGTTCTCCAGCCGTCGCTCCAGGGTTGCCGCATCATAGTTGGCGGCGATGTGGGGGTCGGTGGCCGGGTTGACCGTCTCGTAGTCTATGCCGTTGAGGATGCCAAACAGCCGGTCGCGCCGATCGCGCAGGAGCGGGTCCAGCCGCTCGCCATACTCCGGGGTCAGGATCTCGTGGGCATAGGTTTCGCTCACGGTGCTCACCAGGTCGGCCCAATAGATGCCCCGCGCCATGAGGTCCACCACCTCATTCAGGTCGGCCATTTCGGGGTGGTATTGAAAGCCCCACTCGTCAATTCCGGCGATCTCCAGCACCCGGTAGCCAAAGATGCCCTGGTAGGCCAGGTTGTGGATGGTGTAGACGGTGACCACCCCGGCAAAAAAGGGATCGTCCTTGTAGAGGGTGTTCAGCCAGTTGGGCACAATGGCCGTGTGCCAGTCGTGGCAATGGATCACGTCGGGCTGCCAGTCGAGGTGTTTCAGGGCTTCCAGCACCGCCCGGCAATAGAAGATAAAGCGATCGGCATCGTCGGGGTACATGTAGATGCCTTCCCGGCCAAAATAACGGGCATTGTCCACCAAGTAGACCGGGACATCGCCGCCGATGGTGCCTTGCAGCAGACGGGCCGGCTCGGTCGTGTGGTGGATGGGCACGTCAAAAGGGGAGAGTACCTCCTGGAGTTGAAAACGGCCGGGGTCAATGCGCCCGTAGCGCGGCATGGCCACCCGGATGTCGTGGCCCAGGGCGCGGATGGCCTTGGGCAGAGCGCCGGCCACGTCGGCCAGGCCACCGGTTTTGGCAAAAGGCACCACCTCGGCTGCCAGGAGCAAGATCTTTAGCGGTCCATTTTCGCCCATCGTCGCAAGAGCCCTCCGCTCAGGTCACGGGTCCGCACCCGCGCGGCTGAGTCTAGCACAAGTTGGGAGATTTGGCAAATGGAGGGCCGATCAAGCGGCTGGATCGCCACTTTCCTGGCGATCCTCCAGTTCCTTTCGCACCGTGCGCACCAGCTCCGCCGCCTTGAGTTCGGCCAGGCAGTAGCATGGCCCACCCAGCGCCCGGGCCAGGTTTTGGGCCAGCCCCCGGTCGTAGGCGGCGTGCTCCATGTTGACCACCACCGAATGGATATGGGCCCGGCGGATCAGATCGGCGATCTTGTGCGCCTCTTCCTGCGGCGGCGTTTCGGTCAATGACACATTGCCGGCGCCATCGGTCAACAGGATCAGGAGCGGCATAGCTTCGGGGTGCAGGCGTAGTTCACGGCGGAAGGTGCGGTAGGCCAGCATCAGCCCGGCCGACAGGGGGGTCTTGCCGCCGACCGGCAGGTGGTGGAGTGCCCTCTGGGCCAGTTCCACGCTGGAGGTAAAGGGCAATACCAGCCGCGCCTCTTCCTTCTGAAAGACCACCAGCCCCACCCGGTCGCGCCTCTGGTAAGCATCCACCAGCAGCGACAGGATGGCCCCTTTGGTCGCCTCCATGCGCTGCGCGCCGGCCATGCTCCAACTGGCGTCCACGACGAACAGGATCAGGTTGGAGGCCCGGCGCACACGGACCTTTTTTTGCACATCCTGGGGCAAAATGGTCAGGGTGCCCGGCTCGCCCTCCCGTTCGACCTGTTGGAGGGCAGCCTGGCGGATGGTAGCATCGAGGGCGATGTCGCTCAGGTCGCCGTCGGCGGGCCGGGCCTGGATGTAGCGGCCCCGCTTGCGGCTGGTACGGGTGGTGGAGCGCTTGCCGGCGGCGTGGCGGGTCAGGCGATCCATGGGCGATTCCAGCCGCCGGGCGTGGAACAGCTCGCCGACAGGCACCGCCATCTCGACCTCCTGGCCCTTGCCCAGCCCCAGCGGGTCGGCCACGTGGCCCTGGAGGGGCATGCCGGCCCCGCCCACGTCCAGGTCGCCGGGCCCGGGGGGCTGGCCGTCAGGCGTTACCTCTTTTTTTTTCCCTCAGAAGGTTCGACCAGAGAAGCGCCGGGGGCTTTGGACTGCTCAGCCATCGTCCGGGCCTCTTGCAGCCGGTTGGAAAGCTCACCCAGCCGGTTTTCGGTTTCCTGGAAAGGCAGCCGTTTGAGGCGGTGGGGCAGGGCCAGCTCGGCGGCGACCAGGACGTCCAGCTCCATGATGGCCGGTTCCTGCAGGTCGGCGCCGTCGCGGGCAAAGCGGAGCGCAGCATGGGCCAGCGCCGTCTTGAGGATGACGATATCGGCCCGGTGGCCGTCTACCTCAAAGCTGGTGGTCAGTTCGGCAATCATGTACAGGTCCTGGGGCCGATAGGTCACCTGGGGCAACAACCGGCGGGCACGGGCGATGTCGCCCGAAAGCCGCTGTTCATAAGGTTCCCACTCGGCGCAAAAGCCCTCCGGATCGCTCTCGAACTGGACGGTGCGCTCCAGGATGTCCACGCGGGCCTGTGGGTCGGTGATGCCCCGGATCTCGACACACAGGGCAAAACGGTCGAGGAGTTGGGGCCGTAGCTCCCCCTCCTCTGGGTTCATCGTGCCTACCAGGATAAAACGCGCCGGGTGGCTGAAGGAGATGCCCTCGCGCTCGACGACGTTGCGGCCCATAGCCGCCGAGTCGAGGAGCAGATCTACCACATGGTCATCCAGCAGGTTGACCTCATCCACGTACAGCAGGCCCCGGTTGGCGGCGGCCAGCACGCCCGGTTCAAACTTTTTCTTGCCGGTCTTGATGGCACACTCGATGTCCAACGTGCCCACCACACGGTCTTCGGTGGCGCTGACCGGCAGGTCCACGAAGCGGGTCTTGCGCCGCCTGACCGGCAGCACCTCACCGTGGGCCACCCGCTCGCGGCAGTTGTCGCACAGCCGCTCTGGGCGATAGGGGTCGCACTGGAAGGGGCAATCGGCCACTACTTCGATCTCGGGCAACAAGGCAGCCAGAGCACGCGCCGCCGTAGACTTGGCCGTGCCGCGCTCGCCCCGGATCAGCACGCCGCCGATCCGGGGGCTGATGGCGTTGAGGATCAACGCCGTTTTCATCGTCTCCTGGCCGACGATAGCGGTAAAGGGAAAAATCGCCTGCATTATTTTGTTCTATGGCGGGGGACCGGCCCGCCCCCCTTATTTCTTGATCGGCTCGACGATGCTGGCGGTCATGTGGCTGTCGGCCCGACCGCCGCAGTCTTTGCTGCGGGTTGCTTCGAGAGCGCACGCCTCGCAACAGTAGACCCTGTCTCCTCGCCAGACCGGCGCCGGTCCCAACTCCTCGCCGCAATAGTCACACACCGTTCGGGTGGCCATCGGTTTCCCTCCTCCCCAATGCCAGATGGCTGCTCAACCGCAGAGAGGCGGAGAACGCAGCGGTTGGAAGGCTATTTCTACCGGACTCTGCGTTCTCGGCGCCCCTGCGATGAAGCTCCAGGACCGTTGCGGTGGTCCTTAGAAAACCTTGAACACCTCTCTCTTGGCGTTGCACACCGGGCAGCGGTCCGGCGGCTCGCCGATATGGGTAAAGCCGCACACCGGGCAGACATACACCTGGCCGATAGCCCAGTCCTGGTTCGATTCGGCAGCCGTCCTGGCCTCGCCATACATCTGGGCGTGGATCTTTTCTGCCTCTATGGCGTAGGTCATACTCCGTTGAGCCCCCTTTTCGCCCTGAGACTCCGCCACCGCCAGATAGGCAGCATACATCTCGTTCACTTCAAAGTTTTCGCCGCCGATGGCTGCCTCCAGATTGGTTACGGTGTCGCCGATGCCGCCCAGTTCCCTGAGGTGATTGATGGCGTGGACCTGCTCCGCATAGGCGATGGCCCGGAAAAGGCGAGCGATGTGGGGCTTGCCCTCCCTGTCCGCCTGATCGGCAAAAGCCAGGTACTTCATGTGGGCCTGGCTCTCGCCGGCAAAGGAAGCCTTCAGATTCTCTTTTGTTATCTCTCTCATTTTATGTCTCCTCCTGTTTTATGGATACTCCAGCAGCTGTTGTACCTGTTCCAGCAGAGCCGGGATGGCGAACGGTTTTTTCAGGTAGCCTGCCACCCCTTCCCGCTGGAGCACATCCCGCCCCGGCAACTCAGACCCCAGGACGATGACTGGCACCGGCTGTCTGGGCATTGCGTCGCACAGGTCGGCCAGCACCTGTCGGTCCTCTTCGTCCAGCAGGTCGAGATCGAGGAGGATCAACCGGGGCCGGCTATCGCGCAACAGCGCCACGCCCTGCTGCCCGTCGGCCGCTTCCCTCACCTGGAAGCCCAATACCTCCAGATTGGCCCGGATCAGCCGGCGCAGCCGCCAGTCCCGCCCGACAACCAGTAGAAAATGATCGGCCATACGGCTATTCTAACGCAAGAGCCGTTAGAGAGACGTAAAAGCAACGCCGCCGGACGTTAGAATCGTATTAAAATTGTCAGGGTGCGCCGCTCCGCTGAATCTGGACCGATCTTATCATATCCATCGCGCAAAGTCAAGCGGTGTCCCTGTTACCGCCGCAATTCCAACTCGACAATGTAAGATGGAACCATCCCCGATTTCATCCGGCGGTTTGATTTGTCGCCCCCGCCAAAGTCGGTTATAATATGCCCTGCCTGGCAAGCTGGAAGGAACTGCTGGCAAGAGTGGGTAGCTTGACAATGTCACACCGGTGTAGCAGGTGAGGGGTTTACCCTCTCCCCTGCCCCCTGGTCGGAAGGGGGTTGGGGGGATGGGGTGAGGTCAAAGCGAACCGTACCCAGGAATCTGACATTGTCAAAGTAGTTGTGGTGGGGGCATGATCGGGATCATTCTCAGCAACCGCTACAAGCTGATCGCCGAGTTGGGCAGCGGCGGCATGGCCTGGGTCTACCTGGCCGAAGACCTGCGCGACCACCAAAAGGTTGCCGTCAAGGTGCTCTATCCGCAGCACAGCCAGGACCTCAGCTTTTTGCAACGCTTCACGCAGGAAGCCCGCCTGGCCATGAGCCTGTCTCAGGCCTCCTCTGCCGCCACGCACATCGCCCGCGTGCTGGACTATGGTTCGGACCGCGATACCCACTACCTGGTGATGGAGTTCGTGCCGGGCCGCGACCTGCGCCAGGTCCTGGAGGAGCGCGGGGCCCTGCCCTGGCAAGAGGCGCTGGAGATCGCCCGGCAGGTAGCCCTGGCCCTCGACCAGGCCCACCGACAGGGGGTGGTCCACCGTGACATCAAACCGGCCAACATCATGCTCTCGCCCGACCCTCAGGGCGGGCCGGGCTACCTCGTGCGGGTGCTGGACTTTGGCATCGCCCGGGCCCGGACCTCGCCCGACATCACCCTCTCCGGCTTTGTCGGCTCGCCCCACTATGCCGCCCCGGAGCAGGCGATGGGCAAAGCGGTGGACATCCGCGCCGACCTCTACTCCCTGGGCATCGTCCTGTACCGGATGCTCAGCGGCAACCTGCCCTTCCAGGGCGATACCCCTTGGGCCGTCGTCAACCAACATCTGGCTACCCTTCCACCTCCCCTGAAACGGCAGCGCCGTGGCCTGCCCGACCCGGTGGTCCGCCTGGTGGAAAAGGCGATGGCCAAACGGCCCGAAGACCGCTTCCAGACCCCCGCCGAAATGGTGGCCGCCATGGACGCTGTCCTGGCCGGGCAGGACCTGCCCACCCAAACCCCGCTTCCCGGAGCCAGGGTCGCTCCCCCTGCCCTGGACGATCTGTATGAACGCGCCCGGCGGGCGGTCGAAGCGGAGGCCTGGCAGGAAGCGGTGGACCTCTTTAGCCAGATCCTGAAAGCCGACCCCGATTACCGCGACGTCACCGACCAACTCAACCGGGTCAGCCAGCAGATCCGCCTGGCCGCCCTGTACCATGCTGCTCAACGGGCCATAGAAGCCGGCCACTGGAACGAAGCCCTCTCTCAACTGGACAAGATCGCCGAGAGCGACCCGGCCTACCGGGATATTGCCGAACTGCGGATCCTAGCCACCAGCGAGTGCGGGCAGGGCACACCGCCCGAATACCCCACGCAGGTTGGAGGACCCGGTTCCATCCCACCTCAGCTTCCGACGGCCACCGCCGGGGAAAAACGACAGCCGGCCCCCCGCCGTCGCCGCCGGCTGTGGGTCGCCATCCCACTGCTGCTCGTGGCCCTGATCGCAGCCGTCTACCTCCTTGCCCGCCCTCCACAACCACCGGCCATCGGAGCTGCCACCCAAACCTGGACCCCAGCCCTCACCGCCACGCCCACCGCGAGCGTGGAAAAACCCACGGCCCGGCCCCCGGCCACTACCGTCCGGCCATCGCCAACTATCAAGACACAACCCGCCGCTACCACCCCGGCGCCCTCCCCTACGCTCACCCCCAGCCCCACCCTTTCTGCCACCGCCACGCCAACCCCCACCCCCACTGCCACGCCAACCCTCACCCCCACCGCCACCGCCACTGCCGCAGCCGGTTCCACGCCCCCGCTGACGGGGCAGATCGCCTTCCCCCGCTTCGACCCGCTCCGGCAGACCTACGACGTCTATGTCTGCCGGGTGGATGGCACCGACTGCCGCCGCGTGGTCACCGAGGCCAGCCAGCCCGACTTTCTGCCCGACGGCAGCCAGCTCGTCCTCCACTCCTGGAAGCCGGACCACAAGGGGCTGGCCCTGTACGCCCTCTCCGGCCAACTCCTCTGGCAGA
>DAOTXL010000089.1:0-20251 GCA_034435455.1 Anaerolineae bacterium | reverse complement strand
CCGGGTATCGGCCGCAGTTCTACATTCGGACGATGGATGTGACGGGGGCGGTGGAGCTGCCGGCCGGGGTGGAGATGGTGATGCCGGGGGACAATGTGAACCTGACGGTGAAGCTGATCGTGCCGGTGGCGTTAGAGGCCGGGTCACGGTTTGCCATCCGCGAGGGAGGCCGCACGGTGGGTGCCGGCGTCATCACCCGGATCCTGGAGTAACCGATGGCCAAGAAAGCGATTCGCATTGTCCTGACCCTTGCCTGCACCGAGTGCAAGGAGCGGAACTATACAACGACCAAGAACCGGCGCAACGATCCGGGCCGTATGGAGTTGAAAAAGTACTGTCCGCGCTGCCGGAAACATACTGCGCATCGAGAGACGAAATAGCCGGTAGATGACCAACGGCAAAGGGTCCATGACCGATGATTGGCGACAGGCAGACCGGTCATCGCTCGTTGCGAGTTGGTCATTGACACAGGCCAGTAGCTCAAGTGGCAGAGCAACGGTCTCCAAAACCGTAGGTTGCGGGTTCAAGTCCTGCCTGGCCTGCCTGGTAGAGAGGACACCGTCTCATGGCAAGTAAAATGGGGCGGTGTCTTCCGGTGTAAAAAACAGGAAGATAGGGAGAAACAGATCCGTGGCCAAGTCAGAGGACGGGAAAAAGCGTTGGGGTAACGTAATCTCGCACTTTTTCCGGGAAAAGGTCTTTCGCTACTTCCGGGAGACGTGGTTTGAGCTCAAAAAGGTCTCGTGGCCTACCCGCGTCGAGGCCGTCAACCTGACCATCATTGTCATCGTGACAACCGCATTTCTCGCCATCATCTTGGGCTTGATGGACTGGCTGTTCTCCTGGGGTTTTAGCCTGTTCCTGTAGACAGTGCATAGGATATGGAAGAGGAGCAGATCCAGGTGAACGGGGTGGAAAAAGCCAAAGTTGCTCAACCCCAGGACGAAGCCCTGCTCGAACCAGAGGAGCGGGCGCGGCGTCTTTTTGCGTCCTACCTGGAAGCGGGAGAAGAGGAACCGGCCCCCCAGGCGGAGCCGGAGGATCGGACCGGGCTGGCGCTCTTTTTAGGGGAGGCGGGCGACGAACTGGAGGCCGGCCCGGCCGAGGGTGAGGAAGTAGCGGAGGGAGGGCGCAACTGGTACGTCGTCCATACCTACTCCGGCTACGAGAACAAGGTCAAGAGGAACCTGGAGCACCGCACCGAGTCGTTGGGGATGCAGAACAAGATTTTCCAGGTCGTGGTGCCCACCGAAGAAGAGATCGAGCTCAAGGATGGACAGCGGCGAACTGTCGAGCGGCGGATCTTTCCCGGTTACATCCTGGTCGAGATGATCATGGACAAGGACTCGTGGTTCGTCGTGCGCAATACACCGGGCGTCACCGGCTTTGTAGGCTCCGACCGGAACCCCACCCCATTGCGCAAACGGGACGTGGACCGGATCCTGAAACGGATGCGGGCCGAGACGCCCAAGGTCAAGGTCACCTTCCGCCCCGGTCAGAAGGTGCGCATCTGCGATGGCCCCTTTGAGGATTTTGTCGGCTCGGTGGATGACATCTATCCCGACAAGGGAAAAGTACGGATTCTGGTCTCTTTCTTTGGCCGGGAAACGCCGGTGGAGCTCGATTTTTTACAGGTAGAAAAGATCTAGCCGGCCGGTTCGCGCCGGTCACCCGGTGCTGAATTCGGGTCGGGTTCCCGGTGTAAAACGAGCGAGATTGGGAGAGATGGAATGGCAAAGAAGGTCAAAGCGATTGTAAAATTGGCGATCCAGGCCGGCAAGGCCACCCCGGCGCCGCCGATAGGCCCCGCCCTGGGCCAGCATGGGATCAATATCATGCAGTTCTGCAAGGAATACAATGCCCGGACGGCCCATCTGGCCGGCAGCATTATCCCGGCAGAAATTACCATCTTTCAGGATAATTCATTTCGTTTCAACCTGAAAACGCCACCTGCTACCGATCTGTTGAAAAAGGCGGCAGGGGTTGCCAAAGGCTCGTCCGATGTAACCCGCACCAAGGTGGGTAAGGTGACGCGCCAGCAGGTGCGCGAGATTGCTGAGCAAAAGATGAACGACCTGAACGCTTACGACGTCGAAAGTGCCATGCGGATGATCGAGGGCACGGCCAAAAGTATGGGCATTCAGGTTGTAGATTAGCGGTTTGCCCGGCACATAGGAGCGTGGGAGGGGACCTTTCCCCATCAAGACCACAGAGGAGTAAAAGATGCCAAAGAGAGGAAAGAAATATCAGGAAGCCCTCAAGCTGGTGGAGCGCGGCCGCATCTATTCTCCCCAGGAGGCGTTGGATCTGGTCAAAAAGACGCACCTGGCCCGGTTCGATGCTACGGTGGAGCTCCACCTGCGGACAGGTCTGGACCCCCGGCATGCCGACCAGCAGGTTCGCGGGGTGGTGTTGTTGCCCAAAGGGATGGGCAAACAGGTGCGCATCCTGGTCTTTGCTGAGGGCGAGGCCGAAAAGGTCGCGCGGGAGGCGGGGGCCGATTACGTGGGCAGCGACGAGCTGATCGAGCAGATCCAGAAGGGATGGCTGGAGTTTGACGTGGCCATCTCCACCCCGTCTATGATGCGCAAAGTCGGACGCCTGGGCCGGGTTCTGGGGCCACGTGGACTGATGCCTAGCCCCAAGACCGGTACGATCGTGGAGGAAGAGGACCTGGAGCGGGTCATCCGGGAGGCACGCCAGGGGCGGGTCGAATACCGGGTGGACAAGACGGCCAACGTCCACGTGCCCATCGGCAAGGTGAGTTTCCCGGTGGAGAACCTGTTGGAGAATATGGCAGCCGTCATGGAGGCGATCGTCAAGGCCCGGCCGGCCGCAGCCAAGGGGGCCTACATCCGCAAGGTGACGGTCTGCAACACTATGGGGCCGGGCATCCGGGTGGACCCGGTGGCCGCTACGGCGATGAAGACGGCCTGAGCCCGGTCAGGTGGCCGATGGCGGTGAACCCGCTGCCCCTTCATGGGAAGCGTAGCATAGCCGCCAGAAGCGTGGACAACTGAATAGGCCCCAGACAGCAGGTGCGCCCGGGCGCTTAAACAACCGGCCTGCCGAGGCAAAGAGAGGAAAAGCTCTGGAAACAGAGCAGCAAGCCTTTGCGTCGGCAGCGCAAAGGCTTGCTGTTTGTGGGGGAGAAAAAACACAAAAAGGAGGTGAGGCAGGTTGGCTATTACCAGAGAAAAGAAGCAACAGATGATGGCGGACTATCGGTCCAGGATAGCGAAAAGCCAGGCGATGATCCTGACCGATTACCGGGGCCTGACGGTAGGCGGGATCACCGACCTGCGCAGCCGGCTGCGAGAGATGGGGGGGGGCTTCCAGGTTGTCAAGAACACGTTGTTCGCAAAGGCGCTGGAAGAATCGGGCATCCCGGTGATGCCCGGTTACCTGGAAGGGCCGGTGGCCGTCGGCTATTGTTTCGGCGAAGTGCCGCCTGTCGCCAGGGCGCTGCTGGACTATGCCAACGAGACCAAAGTTCTGAGGGTCATGGGGGCCATTGCCGGCACCGGCTTTCTGGATGCCGAGGGGGTCAAGATGTTGGCGACCCTTCCCTCTCGTGAGGTTCTGTTGGCCCAGTTGCTGGGCGCCATCCAGGGGCCGATGGGCAATCTGATCGGCGTCCTCACCGCTCCCTTGCGGGAGCTGGTGCAGGTGCTCCAGGCCCGGTCCGAGCAGGCCCAGGAAGCAGTGGCCTGAGCGGAGAAATTTTCCAAGACACAAACCAGGAGGATGAGAATCATGTCGGACAAGTTGGAAAAGTTGGTGCAGGCACTCGACGAGCTGACGTTGCTGGAGGCGGCGCAGCTCTCCAAGATGCTGCAGGAAAAGTGGGGGGTGTCGGCGGCGGCCCCGGTGGCGGTCGCCGGTGTGCCGATGGCTGCTGCGGCCGCAGCGGAACCGGCGGCGGAAGAGGAGGAAAAGACCGAGTTTACCGTGGTCCTCAAGGATGTTGGCCCGAAAAAGATTCAGGTCATCAAGGCCGTGCGTACCTTCCGCCCCGACCTTGGCCTGAAGGAGGCCAAGGACCTGGTGGACAGCGCCCCGGTCAAGGTCCTGGAGGGTGTGCCCAAGGATCAGGCCGAGTCGGCGGCCAACGCCCTCAAGGAGCAGGAGGCGGTCGTCGAGATCATCTAGCAGCCTGGGGAGGAGAGCAGGCTCCCAGACTGCGCAACTTTTAGAGCCGGTCTGAAAAGCTGACCACAAAGGTCGCAAAGGAACACGAAGGAAATAGCTAAAAACCTGTGGTGTCCTTCGTGTCCTTGGTGGTTTTCGGACAAGCTCTTACACGGACCGGCACGGACGAACGCGGAAAATACCCGTGTTCGTCCGTGTCTATAGAGATCAAGGCGTCCAGGATCTCAGACGGTCTGCCCCGGCCCTGCCCTCCCGGTGGGCCCTGCGGGGAGGCCGGCCCGGAATTCGTCGCGCAGGAGGCCCATGATCCACTCGTCGAAATAGCGCCCGTCCAGATAGCGGGCCTGGCGCAGGGTGCCTTCGTGGCGAAAGCCGCATTTTTGGTAGCAGCGGATGGCCCGCTCGTTGTAGGCGTACACCCGCAACCACACCCGGTTCAGGTTCAGGAAGTCGAGCGCCCAGTGCAGCATGGCCTGGATGGCATCGCTGCCGTAGCCTCGTCCCCAATACGCCTTTTCGCCGATGACGATGCCCAGTTCGGCCCGGCGGTTTTCGTGTTCCACGTCGTGCAGGCCGATGTTGCCGATGTAGGTGCCGTCGTCGGCCACAATGGCAAAGATATAGTCGTTTTGCCGCTGGAGGAAGCCCTGCCACCATTTCTCTTCCTCGGCCATGGAGAGCGGGTAGCGTATGACCAGGAAGCGGCGCACCTGGGGGTCATTGATCCAGCGCACAAAGTGGGGCAGGTCGTCGTGCTCCAGGGCGCGCAGGTATGTTTTGGTTCCTCGGATCATCCTCTCCTCCCTGGCCCATTATATCACGCCCGGCAGAGGCCACTAAACGACAGCGGGGCCAGGGCTGTCAGAGTCCCCGCACAGAGAGAAAGGCCATCCCCCCCAAATAAACCAGCAGGATCAACAGCGCATCGGCCTCCACAAACCCCAGGCGACGCTCGACGCGGGCGATGTTGCCGATGAGGGCCAGATTGGTCAGCAGGAGGCCCAACATGCCCACCAGGGCAAAGGCCGGGTCAATGGCTCCCAGGAAACGACCTGGTGTGTAAAAGATGTCGGCCAGGCCCAGGGCAAACATGTTGAACACGTTGCTGCCAAAGAGGTTGCCCACGGCCATGTCGTAGGCGCCCAGCCGGGCAGCGGCGATGGCGGCCACCGTCTCGGGCAGGGAGGTGACTATGGCCAGCAGCGTTGTGCCGATGAACCCCGTCCCCAGCCCGGTGATCTCGGCGATCTCGTGGCTGGCGCTCACCAGCCAACGGGTAACCACCACCAGCACGGCGGTAGCCAGGGTGAAACCCAGCAGCGCCCGCCACAGGGGCATCACCGGCTGTTCCTGGGGCAACTCGACGGTAGTGCCCGAAGCCTGACCGTTGATCTGGATCAGGCGGATGCCGCCGAGGTAGACCAGGATGAGGATCAGACTGTCCACGCCCATCCAGCCGATCTGGAGGTGAATGTCGCTCAGGATGAAAAAGATCGACAGGCCGATCATGGCGTTGCCCAGGGCGGCGGTCAGGGCGTGGGTCATGGCCACCCGGCGCAGGATGCGGGCCTGCTGGTTCACCAGGTCGAGGATGGCCAGCAAAAACATATTGTACATATTGCTGCCAAACATGTTGCCTGCAGCCGGCCCCGGTGCTTCCAGCTTAAAAGAGTTGATCATGGTCAGCATTTCGGGCAGCGAGGTGGCCCCGGCCAGCAACAGTACGCCGATGAACATGCCACCCAGTCGGGTGTGGACGGCGATCACATCGCCATATTGGGCCATTTTGACGGCGGCCATCACCAGGATGGCGCTGCTGATGACAAAGACAAGCCAAACGTTCTTCGTGGGGCGTGGCGGAGGGGCTGTCCTGAGGAGGGCCGAAGGGCTGCTTGGGCAGGCCCCAGGCCGCGGCTACCGGCACGGCAAAGAGCACGCCGGTATTGGGTTGACTCAGATCACCAACGATCGTTTCGGTTGCCGCCACCAGGCGTTCCACAATCTCCATGCTGGGCACGACGGCAAAGAGGGTGGTGTGGCTCACCTGGTCGGTGCGCAGCAGCCGGCTAAAGCCCAGCATAAAGGGCGTGTCTTGCCGGCCGGCCCGCGAGCGAACGCGGTGCACGCCGGTGCTCTCGAAAATGGTGATGCCCCGCACGCCGACGTCGGTCCAGGCGGCCAATACGTCGTTGAGCAGGGCAGGATTATCCAGGACTAACCACAGTTGTAACATTCGCTCCATCTCCTTCGTGGGTGATTCTGTGCCTGGCAGTTCATACAGCTCTGGGCAGGTGCCCGCCGGTTATGGCCGGGGCCGGGCCAGGCGGATCAGGCACCGAAAGAAAGGTGACCGATTGTACCCCTATTTTATCACAGAATGGTTTTGGAGCCAAGAAATCGTCGGCTCCCGATGGCCGATCTCCGGTCAGGAGAGGCGCATGGGGCGAAGAGGCCGGGATGCCGGCAGAGGGGAAAAAGCTGGGCGGGATGGTTATCCCGCCCATATTCGTAGTGGCGTACTTTCAGGTGGATAGTGCGTCGAGATCGGGCAGGAGGTTTTTTACCATGATCGGCTCCCCTGAAAGCCCCGCGCTTCGGCGGCGCATACCACGTCGTCGCCATAACGCAGGGCGTTGACCAGCAGGGTGACCAGCAGCAGGCGCAGGGCGCGCAGCCGACGCCGGCGAAAGCCGCCCCGCAGCCGCATGGCGGCCAGGGTGTTGCTTGCCGTCTGCTGGATGACCGGCAACAGGTTGAGGGCCAGGCCTAACACAAAGCCCAACTCGCCGGCCCCCAGCCGCGCCAACAACGCCGCCAGGTCGCTCACCGAAGCTTGCCGGGTGAACACGCCCATGGCGATGAGGATAACCGTGGCCCGGGCCGCCATCTGCAAGCCCAGGCCCAGCCCGACGCTGGATAGGGATACGACGCCCACGACCACATCGCGCTGTTCGTCCAGGGCCAGCCCGCCCAGCAGCACAAACGAAACGACCAGCACCCAGGTGCGGCGCCGGAGCAACACGCCCAGCGCCGCCGGGCAGCCCAGGGCCGCGAAGGCCAGCGCCGTCCCCAGCACCGCCGCCGTCGCCCATCCCCGGGCCACTATGGCCGCCGTCACCGCCCCTACCAGGAACAGCAACGCCCCATACAACCCCCGCCGGTCTTGCATGGCAGCCTCCTTACCTGACGGTGATGCGGCTCACGAACTTGACCTGGAGCTTGGTGCTCTCGCCCGGCGACAGCATCCGCACCCGGCCCATCTCGTCCGGCAATGGCGCGCCGTCCATGCGGTAGACCAGCACCGACGTATCGCGCAGGGCCAGCTCGCGGGAATAGGTCGCCAGAAACCCATCCTCAGCCTCGACCTCGACCGCCTCCAGGGCGTCCAGGTCAACCCCGGCGGCGGCCAGCAGATCGCGCAGGCGGACGCCCTGGTAGCTGTTTTCCTGGCCCGTCTCTTTGGCCGTGTAGCGGACCTCGACGGCCGGCATCGCCTCCAGGTCGGCCAGGCTGAGTTGCTTCTCCGCGCCGGCAAAGGCGACCGTCAAGGCCCAGGAGGCTGCCGCCGGGGTGGCGGCAGCATTCCCACAGCCGCCCACGGCCAGGGCCAGCCCGGTCAGCATCAGGATGCCGGACCAGATTCTGATTCGATCCATCGGGGTTCCTCCTCTTCTATCCGGTCACCGGTTCGGGGGCCGTCCGCCGCCGGAGCACCGCCCGGCTCACCTCCCAGCCCAGGTATCCGGCGGCCAGGCCGGCGACCACTTTGAGGCCCAACAGCAGGCCAAAGACCAGCCAGCCGTACCCGCCCGGCAGGCCGAATACCTGCTCGGCGCCGTGCACCAGCCAGCGATAGACGCGCACCATCCCCCACCCGGCCAGCAGTCCCTGGGTGAGAAAGGGATGGACGAAATTCCACGACGAGCCCAACACCCCGGCCAGCAGGAACGCGCCGCGCCCCCTGCCGGCCAGCCGCAGCCCGGCCTCGGTCAACGCTGCCTCCATGACGATGGCCAGCATGGGGTTGAGGACGATCCCGCCCAGGGAAAAGACCTTGACGAACGCCGCCGTCAGCCCCATCAGCAGCACCGCCCCACGCCGGGGCACCAGGGTATGGCCGGTGAGCAGGATGACGATGCCGATGGCCGCCAGGATCGTGCCGGTTTGGGGCACGTTCAGCACGTGGAGCAACGAGCCCAGGCTCATCTCCACCGCCCCCCATACCGCGCCGAATACCGCCACGTAGACCAGTTCACGCGTCGAATATCGCATTTTGCCTCCCTCCCCTTCAATTCCAGCATGTCGTATCGGCCACGATGCGCCCATTTGCCAGGTGCACCACCCGCCGCGCGTAGGTCTGCACCACGTCGGCATCGTGGGTAATCAGCACAACCGTGGTTCCCTGGCGGTTCAGGTCATCCACAAAGGCCATCAGACGGCTCAGGTGGCCCCAGTCCTGCCCCAAGGCCGGCTCATCCAGGATGAGCACCTGCGGGGCCAGGGCCAGCACCGAGGCCAGGGCCAGCCGCTGCTGTTCGCCGGCGCTGAGGGCCGCCACCCGACAGCCCTGCTTGTGCTCCAGGCCGGTGACGCGCAACGCCCGGGTGACATTGTCCTGCACCGGCAGGCTGTAATTCTCCAGGCCAAAGGCGATCTCTTCGTCTACCGTGTCGCAGAACAGTTGCTCCAGCGGATTTTGCAACAGCAACCCTACCTCGCGTCCACCCGGCTGCCGCCCCCGACCGGGCCGCACCCAGACTGTGCCCCGCTGGGGGTGCAGCAGGCCCAGGATCAGCCGGGCCAGGGTACTCTTGCCGGCGCCGTTGTCGCCGGTGAGGGCCACAAATTCGCCCTGGCCGATGGTCAGCGACACATCCTCCAACACCGGCTCGCGGCGGCGGTAGCCAAAGCTCACCCCCTCCAAACGGACGGTCGGTCCGGTGTGTTGCCTCTCGGCAGCCGGCGGCGTCGGTCGCCGGGAGGGGGGATCGGGCAGGCGCACCCCCAACCCGCGGAGGTACGCTTGCTCGGCAAACACAGCCTCCGGCCGGCCATCGCGCACGATGCGCCCCCGGTCCATGATCAAGGCCCGATCGGCCAGGGGCAGGAGGGCCTTGGTCTTGTGCTCGATGACCAGCACCGTCAGCCCGGCTTCCCGGTGCAGGCGGCGCAGGCCGTCCAGCACCAGGGCTGCCCCGGCGGCGTCCAGGTTGGCCAGCGGCTCGTCCAATACCAGCACGGCCGGCCGCAGGGCCAGCACCGAAGCGATGGCCACCCGTTGCTTTTCCCCGCCCGAAAGCTCGCGCACGGCCCGCCGCCAAAGCCCTTCGATGCCCACTGCTGCCAGCGCCCAGGCCACCCGTCCGGCCACCTCCTCGCCGCTCAGCCCCAGGTTGCGCGGCCCAAAGGCCACCTCCTCCTCCACGGTGCGGTTAAAGAGCTGCGTCTCCGGAATCTGAAAGACCAGGCCCACCTGCGTGGCCAGCGCGGCCACCGGCAGTTGGCGCGTGTCCAGGCCGTGGACCCGCACCTGGCCGCACAGCTCGCCGGGGACGACGTGGGGCAGAAGCCCGTTGAGCAGCCGGGCCAGGGTGCTCTTGCCGCAGCCGCTGGGGCCGGTCAGCAAGACGAACTCGCCGGGGGCGATGTGCAGGTCTACGCCGCGCAGGGCCTCGTCCGGGGCAGCGGGATAGCGCACATGGACATCTTGCAGCTCGATCATGGACCCATCTCCCAACAAAAACCGGCTGTACGCGGAAAGGACGGCGTACAGCCGGTTATAACGGCATCCGTCCTCTCCTTTCCAAACACGCGACCCACTTTGTAGGGCAAGATGGCATCTTGCCCTGCAAAAATGGCGGCCCATCAGGGCGCGGAGGCGGGGTCGTTTCCTCCCCCACCCGAATCGGCCTGGGGGCCATGGGCGCTGCCTTTAGGCCCCCAGGCTCGGAGAGAGATTCAGTTGTTCCAACTCACTTGACCTGGTCCACCACTTGGTCTATAATAAGCCTCAGTTGATCCATTTTTTGCGCTCAAAGCGGACCGTAGTCCGTGTCTGAGCTGCTGGACCACAGTCCAGCAGGAGCAAGGTTGGATCTACTGAATCTGGGTGCCGGTGCTCGATCGGCCAGGAGGATGGGGTCCCGCTGAAAACGATAGTGAATGTCCACGAGGCGAAAACCCAGTTGTCCAGGCTTCTCTCCCGCGCGGCAACGGGCGAGGAGATCGTCATCGCCAAAGCGGGCAAACCGGTGGCGCGCCTGGTGCCCCTGGTCAAGGAATCACCGCCGCGCACGCCAGGCAGCGCCCGGGGCCGTATCTGGATAGCCCCCGATTTCGATGCTCCCTTGCCGGATGACCTCCTCGCGGCCTTTGAAGGACGGGAGAAACCGTGAACGCCCTCCTGGATACGCACACCTTCCTGTGGTGGATTGATGACGACCCCCGGCTTTCGCCGCGCGCCCGTGAGATCATCGGTGATGCCAACAACGCCGTGTTCTTCAGCGCCGCCAGCGGTTGAGAGATCGCTATCAAAGCCCGGTTGGGCAGGGTGATGTTGCCCGGCGATCTGGAACGCTTTATCGCCGACCAGTTGCTGGCCAATGCCTTTGCCAGCCTGCCGATTCTGCTCAGCCATGCTCTGCACGTCTACACCCTGCCCCTGCACCACCGCGATCCCTTTGATCGAATCCTGATCGCTCAAAGCCAGTTGGAGGATATCCCCCTCCTGACCGCCGATCCCTGGATCGCTCAGTATCCCGTCCAGGTGATCTGGTAACAGCCTGGCGAAGGTTCAGAACCGTTCGGTTGAGCTCACGGCAAAGCCTTCGCCAGGCTGTTCTTCACACTTTTACCACCTTGACCTTCGTATCATAGAACACGGCGCTGCCGCCAGCCAGGTCCGACAGGGAGCTGTTGCCCAGGTGCGGGTCCACGCGCATGGCGGCGTTGCCGTGGAAAGGCACGGTGCGGCGCGGGTCCCCCTTGATCACCTGCCCGTCAATCACCAGGTCCCGGGCGCCGTTGGCCCAGTGCCCAAAGCCCAGGGGGAAGGCGACCACGCCGGGCCGGATGCCCTGCACGACCTTGAGCCGGCCCACCATCGGCACCCGCTGGCCGCCCTTGGTGTCCCACACCCCCTCCGGGTTGCTGGCCGACACCAGCCGCACCCGGTCGTCGGGCCGCAGCCCCAGCCGGTCGGCGTCGGCCTGGTTCATCAGCACAAACCCCTCGCCGAGCACGGCCAGCAGCCAATAGTCCCCGATGGTGCGGGATTTGGTCTGGGTGATCTCTTTGTAGGTGATGAGCTGCAGGTCGTAGCCGGGGTCCTCGATGGCCTCCCCCAGCGACGACAGGCCGGCCGGGATATAGACGGTGTAGCCGGGGAACGGCTTTCCGGTCATGGTGTTGATGGTCGTGGCCGTCTTTTCCTGGTAGAGGTTGATCAGCCGGCCGTAGGGATGGGCCATCTGATCCCCTTTGTAGCCTTTGGCAAAGGCCTCGTACCGTCCGCCGCGATTGAGGACAAAGACCGTCTTGCGCCACAGGCTTTCGTCGTTGCCCACGGCCGCTTTCCACACGGCCGGGTCGAACACGGTGGCGGGCAGGTGTCGGCGCGCCTCCAGGAAGATGCGCAGCTCCTCGTCGTCGGCTTCGGGGACGCTGTCGGAGCCGTCTTCCTTCTCGCCAAAGGCGATGTCGGCCACCTGCTTGAGGTAAAAGTGCTCGGGCCGCGTCAACGGGACGCCCGCGCCCAGGCCGTTAGGGCCAAAGCCGGGCAGCGCCAGCTTTTCGGCGATGGCCAGCAGCAGGGCCTCGTAGCTCATGGGGATCTCTTCCCCAAAGACCTTGACCGTGGGCCAGCCGGGGATGGCGATGGCCGGCTGGCGCACGTTCTCCACCTTCCAGGGCACCGAGGGGTGCGAGCCGTGAAACTCCCACCGCTCCAGGTAGGACAGGTCGGGGAAGATATAGTCGGCGTACAGGCTGGTCTCGCCCACGGTGATGTCGCTGGCGATGATGAGGGGGATTTTCTTCGGGTCGGCCAGGATGTCAATGACGGTCTGGGCGGCGGGCAGGCTGTAGGCCATCCCGTTCATGTAGATCATCAGCGCCTTGACGGGATAGGGATAGGCGTCGCCGATGGAAGGGATGTCTTCCTGGTAGATGTCGGTGGCGATGGGGAACCAGGGGCGTTTGGTGGGGTAGTTGCCGTCGAACAGGGTGCTTTTTTCGTAGGTGGTCTTGGTGCGCAGCATGTCCAGGCCGAAAGCGGTAAAGTGGTGCTCGCCGAACATCGTGCCGATGGGGAAGGGCTGGCCCTTCTTCTCGCCCTTGCGGTTGTAGGTGCTGGCCTTGATGGTGCCGCCGGCCCAGTCGAAATTGCCGATGAGCAGATTGACCATGTACCAGGCATTGTTGTTGTAAAAGCCGTTGGTATGCTGCGAGGGGCCGCGATGGATGTCGGCCACGGCCTTGCGCCCGTGAGCGGTAAACTCGGCGGCCAGCTCGACGATGTCGCTCTCGGCCACGCCCGAGATGTCGGCCCATTCGGCGATGGTGTGTGTCTGGGCCGATTCCAGCAGGATCTGCAGGCCGGTCTTGACCTGGAAATCGCCCACCTGGCCGCTGAAGAACAGGTCGCCCACGGCCGGGGCCGCCTTGGCGTCCACCGGGTCAAAGGCCGTCGGCTGGCCGCCCACCAGGATGACCGGCACATCGGAGGTGAAGCGGGTGCCGTCCGGGGTCACATAGACGGTCACCTCTTTGCCCTCGGCGTTCTTTTCGGTGGTCTTGCTCACCAGGCCGATCTCGCTGGCACGCAGGTGTTTGCCCGGCACGCCGTCCTTGATCTTGACCAGCCAGGTGGCGTTGGTATAGTTCGGTTCGCCGGCGGCGGTGGCGGCGGCCTGGTTGGCAATAGCAAGATAGGCCGCGTTGTACCGTTCATTTTCGAGCATCCAGCGGATCATGCCCAGGGCAAAGGCAGCGTCGGTGCCAGGCTTGATGGGCACCCACTTCCAGGCTTTGGCCGCCAGTTTGCTCAGGCGTGGGTCAATGACGGCGAACTTGCGGCCCTGGGCCAGCGCCGCTGTCGCTTTGGGCGTCCGCTGCGGCGGGCCATAGTTGGCCTCGAACAGGTTGGCTCCGACATAGATGACGAACTCGCTGTTGCCGGTATCCCCCTGCCAGTAGAACTTGTCGCCGCCGTCGAATCCGCCGGTGGTGGAATTCCATTTGGCGCTCATCGCTTTGCCGGTAAAGTAGAGCGACCCCTGGCAGACGGTGGTGTGGCCGTTCATGTTGACCGTGCCAAAGGCTTCCTGGAAAAAGCGGTGGGTGAAATCCTCGCGCCCGCCCTTCATGCGGCCCCAGACAAACATAAGCTGGTTGTTCTTGGGCCCCAGGTCGGGATGGTCGGGATCAATGAGCGCGTCCAGGTGGTCGCGGAAGGTGGTTTTGAACTCCTCGACCAGGGCCTTTTTCTTGGCGGGGTCCTTTTCGTCCCAGATTTTCTTGACCTCGGCGGCCATCTCGGCGGCCACCTCGGTGTCGGTCAGGGCGCGGATCGCCTTCAGCCCGTCCACGGGGCCCTCGCCGAACAGATCGCCGCCGTTGACGAGATCGTCAACGGCCTGCTCAAAGGGGATGGTCACCCATTGCCCGTCGCCGCGCCGGGTGCCGGGCTTGCGCTTGAGCACCTTGACGATGCGATAAGGGTCATAGGCGGTCTGGAGGCCGGCCTGGCCTTTGGGGCACAACCCCCCTTCCACCGTAGCCATCGCCGCGACCGGCGTGGTATAGTCCGGGTGGGGCCACAGGCTCCAGGGGCTGTAGGGGTTGCCGTCAATCTTGGCCGCTATTCCATCTCGGATTTTGACCTTGATGCCACAGCCGGTGTTGCACTGCAGGCAGACCGAATAGATCTGGTTTTCCGGCCGGTCGAAAGGGTAGGCGTTTTGGGTCAGGGACAGGTTCCCGGCCACCCAGTTGCGGGCCTGGAGGGCCGGCCCGATCACCTCGGCGAACAGCGCCGTGCCGCCCAAAAAGGCCGTCGTTTTCAAAAAATCGCGTCGGGTGAGTTCCATAGTTTTACCTCTCACGTTTCACAGATTCCAACGGCAATAGCGTGTAGCCCAGGGCAAAGAGGATCAGCGCCAGGCCGATGGCAAAGACGCTGACCAGCCACTCCATGGTGCTGGGGCTGTACAGGGTGTAGGTCCAGTGCGGCTCGGCGAAGGCCCGCCCGATGCCGGGCAGCTCTTCGACGGCAAAGCCGGGCAGGACGATATTCCAGCGCACCCCGACAAAGCCGATGGCCGAGATGAGGGCAGCCAGGCCGGTCCACAGCGCGCTCTTGCGCCCCACCGTGACCAGGATCAGCAGGGGCAGGCCCAGGGCGCAGCCCACGCCCAGGAGCCAAAAGACATACCAGTTGGGGCCGAAGAGCTGCTCGTGGATGGGGACAAAGTGGGCCGGGGCGGTGCCGTACAGGCTGACCAGGATCTCGGCGATCTCCATCAGCACGTCCACGAACAAAAAGAGTACCAGCAGTTGTCCCAGGCCGATGACCAGCTCGCGGTGGCGGCGATAGCCGTTGGGCAGGGCAAAGGCGGCCAGGGCGGTGAGCAACGCCCCGCCCGAAGCCAGCGCCGAGACCAGGAACATGAGGGGAAAGAGGCCGCTGTACCAGTAGGCGCGGGCCACGGTCACGGCAAAGACGGCTCCCGTGCCACCGTGGAAGGCGATGGCCAGCGGCACGCCGATGGCCCCCAACACCCGCACGACCTTCAGGTCCCGGGCGTGGGCCGCCTCGCTGTTTTCCTTCGTGCCCAGGGCCAGGATGCGGTACAACCGCCCCTTGAATCCCCCGGCCCTGGCCCCGTGGGCGAAATCGCGGCGCATCAGGAACCAGGCTTCGGCCAGCAGCAGCAACAGGTAGGTGGTGTACAGCCACACGATCCAGGCCAGGGGCGAGGAAAAGCCGGGCCGGCTAAAGATGAAAAAGGCGCGCTCCATGTGCCCCAGGTCCACGACGATAAAGACCAGGGCCGTGAGCAGCGATATCAGTGCGGTAAAGATAGACAGCCGGCCCACCGCCTCGAACCGTTTGAAGCCAAAGACATAGATCAGCGACGAGACGAGGAACGAGCCGGCCGACAGGCCGATGAAATAGATGTAAAAGACCACCCACAGCGCCCAGGGCACCGGCGAACCCCAGCCCACCTTGAGCAGGCCGGTGGTCAACCGGTCGGCCAGGCCGAGAGCGCCCACGATCAGGGCGACCAGGCCCAGGGCCAGAATGAGGATCATCCGTTTTCTCATGGTCTGCCTCCCTACAATAGATAGTAGACACTGGGTTCGGTGCCCAGCTCTTCTTTCAGGCGCATCACGCGCGGCGAGGCCGCCTGCTGGGCCACCAGACTGTCGGGGTCGTTCAGGTCGCCAAAGTAGCGGGCCCGGCCGATGCAGGTGGTGATGCAGGCCGGTAGTATCCCTTTGTCCAGGCGGTGCAGGCAAAAGGTGCACTTGCGGGCGTTGCCGATGGGCGAAGTGCGGTGGGCCGGATCACGTCGCCACTCCCGACCGTACTCAAAGTTGGGGTTCAGGTCGTACTCGGCTACGTGGGGCGTCTGGTCCACAGTGTAAAAGTCGCCCAGGTCGGCCGAGCGGGCGCCGTAGGGGCAGGCAGCCAGGCAGTAGCGGCAGCCGATGCAGGCCTCATAGTCAATGACCACGATGCCGTCGGCGCGTTTGTAGGTGGCCTTGACCGGGCAGACCCGGGTGCAGGGCGGGTGCTGGCACTGCAGGCAGGGCCGGGGCAGGAAGCGGCGGGTGACGTTGGGGTAGCGGCCGATCTCTTCTTCGATGACGACGTGGTAGGTCACGCCGGGTGGGGTGTTGTTCTCCACCTTGCAGGCGATGGTGCAGGCGTTGCAGCCCACACACTTTTGCAGGTCAATGACCATCCCCCAGTGCCGGTCGGCCACCGGTTTGTCCAGGGCGCGTTGCAGGTCTTTTTGCATCTGCAAGAGAATCTCTTCAGGCATATCCCTCCTCCACTTTTCTGGCGGGGCGACCACCGGGGTTCGCCCCTCTATTTTGACAAGGTACGACGAAACAAGACAGGACAACCCCCTGTCCCGGGTGCAGCCGGCTCGTCTTCTATTGTACGGCAATTGAGATCGGGCGTCTAGCGGGGAAATTCCCCATTGTGGGCCGGGTGTGTCGGGGAAAGGCCGCGTTCGGTTGTGGGGGAAAGCCTGACAAGGTTAGAGCCAGTCTGAAAACCACTAAGGACACGAAGGACACAAAGAATTTCTGTCAATTTCCTCTCATTTCTTTGCCATGTGCGCCTTCGTGATAGGCTTTTCAGACAAGCTCTTAGCTCAGCCAGCCTTTTTCCTGGGCATACCGCACCAGCGCCGCCCGGCCGGTCAGGCCCAGCTTGTCCATACCGCGGGCGCGGTAGGTTTCGATCGTTTTCACCGACAGGAAGAGCTGTCCGGCGATCTGGGCGTTGGTGTAGCCCAGGGCCACCAGGCGCAGCACTTCCTGTTCGCGCGGGCTGAGCGGTTCCATCCGCTCCTGGCCCTCAGCGCCGGATGGGCGCTGGCGGTCCAGGACGTTTTCCAGCAAGGCCCGGGTGTGGGCCGGGTGGAGGTAGGTGCCGCCCTGGTGCACGGCGCGGATGGCCGACAACAACTCGCTGTCGGCGGCCCGCTTGAGGACGTAGCCCACAGCGCCGGCTTCCAGCGCTGCCCGCAGATACCCTTCGTCGTCGTGCATGGTCAGCACCAACAGCCGCGCTTGGGGGCGGCTGCTCTTGATGCGGCGGATGGCGTCCAGGCCGGCCAGGCTGACGTCGGGGTCGCCGGAACCGGCCGGCAAGGTCAGGTCGATCAACACCACGTCGGGCTGGAGCCTGGCGTCCAGGGCTACGGTCTGCTCGGCCGTCTCGGCCTCGCCGACCACCGTCATGTCGGGCTGGGCGTTCAGCAGCAGGCGCAGGCCGGCCCGCAACACGGCATGGTCGTCGGCGAGCAGGATGCGGATCCGACTTTCGGGTGGAGGGTTTGGCTTTTCGCTGCTCATCGGTTACGACGCCTCCGACGAGGGTAAAGAGGGTGGAGATGGCTGAGCTGACCTGGCATCACCCCTTCACCGGCACCTCGACAAAGACCGTGGTCCCTGCCCCCGGCGACGATTCGATAGTCAGTTTGCCGCCCAGTAGTTCGGCCCGCTCCCTCATGCCGTGCAGGCCCAACCACTGTTCGGGCAGGGGGCCGTCCACCAACCGCTCCGCCTCGAAACCACGGCCGTCATCCTCGACGATGGCCACCAGCGTTGCCCCTCGCGCCTCGAGGAGCACGCTCACCTGACCGGCACCGGCGTGGCGGATGGCGTTGGTCACGGCTTCCTGAATGATGCGATACAGCGCGGTTTCGAGGGCGGAAGGCAGGCGCAGGCCGTCGAGCCCCACCGTCTGCAGGTCAATGGCCAGGCCGTGGCGGGCGGCGCAGGTGCGCACGTGGCGCTGGAGGGCCGGAACCAGCCCCAGGTCGTCGAGCACGCTGGGCCGCAACTCCAGGGCCAGGTCCCGCACATCGTCCAGGGTGTCGGTCACGATGGCCTTCAGGTCCTGAAGGCGAAGCGGGTCGGCTTCGCCTTCCAGGGTGCGCAACCCCACCAGGATCGAGGTCAGCGCCTGGCCGGTCTGGTCGTGGAGCTCGCGGGCGATGCGCCGCCGCTCCTCTTCCTGGGCGGTGATGATCTTTTGCAAGAGTTGGCCCCGCATGGCTTCCTTGCGCTGCACCTCCTCCCGTGCCCGCTCCAGTTCCGCCACCATGCTGTTGAACGAGTCGCTCAGGGCGCCGATCTCGTCGTCGGCCCAGCGGGGGGCGCGCTGGCTCAGGTCGCCGTGGGCCACGGCCTGGGTCACGGCCACCAACGCTTTGACCGGGCGGGTCAGCACCCAGGTCAACAGGTAGCCGCTCAGCACGCCGGCCAGCGAGACCAGCAGGGTGATGAGGGCCAGTTGGTGGGTGGTGGTCGCCATCTGGGCCCGCAGGCGCTGCTCCGAGAGGCCGACGCGGGCCGTCCCCGCTCGCCCGTCAAAGATCGGCACGGCCACGTCGTGGATCAACCCCTCCTCAGTGTCCAGGATTTGCCGGCGGTGGTGCTCGTCCGGGCGGACGGGGTTGACGGTCAGCAGGTCGGGTGGCACGCCGATGTCGAAGGAGTGGACCAGCACCCGGCCTTCGGTGTCGAGCACAAAGGCGTAGCGCAGGTCGTCGTTGTTCTGCACCGTGTCGTGCAGCAGCTCGTGGAGGGCATAGAGGTTGTTGGTCAGGATCAGGTCGGTGGCGCGGGCGGCCAGGTCGCGGGCGATGGACACGGCGCGTTGGTCCAGCTCGCGGCTGAGAATGCGGGCCATGGTCGCCCGTACCTGGATCGTCACCCCGCCGCCCAACAGCAGCACCAGGCTCAGGACGATGCCCATGATCTTGGTGCGCACACTGACGGCGCTGATCAGGTTCCAAAGCCGCCGCAGCCAGAGATGGCCCCGCGCCTTCATGGCCACCCTCCCACCTTCTCCAGGGCCTGCCGCACCGAGTCGTAGGCGCGGTCCTCTATCGGCACAAAGCGCTCGATGAGCAACTCGTCGAGCACGGCCCGCCCCGCCTCGTCCAGGTGCATGGTCAACAGTACCTCGCGCAGGGCTGCCTTGAGGTCGGCCGCCAGGCCGGGCGGGACAACGGCCGGCGGCATGCCGCACGGCTCGGAGCGGGCGATGACCCGCACCCGGTCGGCCAGAGTCGGGTCACGGCTCAGGGCATAGTCGTACACCAGGCTGTCTACCGCCGCGCCGTCCACCAGGCCCTCGGCCACGGCGTTGATCGAATTGTCATGGCTGTAGGTGTAGAGGGTCCGTCCGAAAAAGGCTTCCGGCGTTTCGCCCATTTGCCACAGCAGATAGACCGGCATCAGGTGGCCCGAATTGGACAGGGGGTCGGTGAAGGCAAAGGTCTTGCCCCGCAGATCGGCCAGGCTCCGGGCCGGGCTGCCGGCGGGGACGATGATGTAGGAGTAATAGACCGTTTCCCCGCCGACCTGGGGCGCGGCCAGCAGTTCCATGCCGAACTCGTCGTGGCCCTGGACATAGGCTCCGGTGCAGACCAGGGCCAGGTCCACCTGGCCGTCGCGTACCAGGTTGTTGACCTCGGCGTAGGTCTGGCGCTGGACCAGCTCCACAGGGCGACCGGTGCGCCCGGCCAGGTAGTCGAGAAAGGGAGTGTAGCTTTCGACGGTGCCCTTGGGCGAGATGACGGCGGCGATGGCCACCCGCAGCGGCAATTGCCCGCCGGTGGCGGTGGGCGTCGGCGGAGGCGGCTCCCCGGCCAGGCTGACGCGGGGATAGCGGGGTGGGGAGCCACAGCCGGCCAGCAAGAACAGAGCAAGGAGCAGATATGCCCTTTTTGAGTCCACAGGTTTCTCTCTCCCTACGGTCCCCCGTCGGGCGGGGCCGGGCTTTATTATACCGCAAATCAGGGCCGGCGTCCAGCGAGAAAGGTCAGCAAAATGGGAGCGGTAGAATCCATCGTGTCAGGTTACTCCTCAGGTTGACTCGCTGAAGGTGGCAGATACCTGTCAGGTGGGCAACTCGTTCACCACAAAGGACACAAGGAATACAAGAGAAAACATGGGTGTCCTTCGTGGTAAGGAAAGAACATGGCTGAGTAGTTACCGCCGGAAAACGGAATTGGTTCCGAGGTCGAAATCGTTTGAGACGGCCGGTTTGAGTCACAGGTGCCCGGCATCTGAACCGTCACCGTGGTAGTATACAGGTGCGCGGGTCTGAGGGATGCCTCGGACTTGCAGGCGGGCGTGTTTTGGGGCATACTATTCTCGTTGGGAACGGGGATGTAGACGCCGGGGGCACGATGTCTGGGCCGCTCGTATACTGAGCGCACATAGGATTTGCGAAAATTAGGCCACAGCGGGAGTCTGCCAGGCAGATGGGATTCGCTCGAACTTTTCGGTCAGAAGCGTTGAAAGCTCCTCTCGGTACTGGTCCAGGTTAGCAAAGAAGCTATCC
>DAOTXL010000088.1:0-58173 GCA_034435455.1 Anaerolineae bacterium | reverse complement strand
GCGCTGCCGAAGCCATCCGGCTGCCCCGCCAGATGGTCCAGCAGATGCGCATCGGCGGGGAAGCCGTGGGCCGGGTGTACGTGGCTTACACCGAAGACCATGACTTTCTCGACGAGGAAAGTGCCCTGCTGGGGGACATCACCCGCCGGGTGAGCGGCTACATCGAGAACCGCCGCCTGTTCGAGCAAACCCAGACCGTGCTGCGGGAAACCGAGACGCTGTACCACGTGGCGCAAATCCTGGCCCAGGTCCGCGACGAGAAGCAGATGTTTGAGGCGGTATTGCTCGAATACCTGCGCGCCCTCGATCTGCCGCAGGGTGGCCTGCTGCTCCATGATGAGGATGGCCGATATGGCACCCTCCGGGCCCTGGTGCAGGGTGGCCGGCCCGTTGAACCGGGGAGGAAAATCCCGATTGTGGGCAATCCACCCCATGAACAATTGATCCGAACCCAAGAGCCGGTCGTCATCAACGACGCGCTCCACAGCGACCTAGGACAGCCGGTTCGTGACCTGGCTGTAGAACTGGGATACAAATCCCTTCTGCTAGTCCCGATCCTCATTCGGGGCAAGGTAGTGGGAGCCCTGGGAGCGGACTCGACCGAAACGATCCACGAATTCACCGAACGGGAGATCGCCCTGGTCCGGGCTGTGGCCGATCAGTTGGGCATCGCCCTGGAGAACCGCCGCCTGGTGGAGGAAACCCGGGCTGCCCTGGCCGAGACTCAGGCCCTCTATCGTGCAGCCCAGGCGACCGCCGCCCTGGGCAGCCTGACCGACACGTTACAGGCTGTGGTAGACACCGTGGCCGAAGTACTGCCCGCCCGGCGGGTCGCCCTGTATACCGTGGACCTGGACCATCAACGGGTGACAAACCTCATCCGGGGTGGGCCGGAGGCAGACCAGATTGACCCCTTGACGTTCGACGAACTCCAGGATGGGCTGAGCGGCTGGGTGCTGCGCCATATGACCCCCACCCTGTCGCCCAAAGGGCTTCCCGATCCGCGTGAAAGCCCGCAGGTTCAGGCACAGCGCGTCCAACGCCGCAGCGGCGCCGTCTGTGTGGCACCGGTCCAGTACAGGGGCAAGGTCCTGGGCACGATAACAGCCGTCAACAGCATGGACGATCCCGACTTTACCCAACGCCAGTTGGATCTGATGGTCGGCATCGCCAACCAGGCCGCAGTAGCCATCGAAAACGCTCGCCTGTTCGAACAAACCCAGGCCGCTCTGGCCGAGGTGGAGGCCACCCACCGCAGCTATCTGCGCCGCGAGTGGCAAGACCACCTGCGCCAGCACGAGATTTTGCAGCGCAGCGGCTTCGTATACGACCTGCTCCAGCCTGACCAGCCTGGTGCTGTAGCAGCCATCCCCGACCTGTGGCGGCCGGAAATAGAACAGGCCATAACCCAGAGAAGCGCCGTCATCATCCAGGATGAAGGGGATGGTGGGCGAGCCGGCCTGGCCATCCCTATCACCGTGCGAGGCGAGACCATCGGCGTCCTGGGGGTGGAGGCACCGGGCGGCGAACGCCGGTGGACCGAGGATGACCTGGCCCTCATTGCCGCCGTCAGCGACCAGTTGGGCCAGACCCTGGAGACGGCCCGCCTGTTCACCGACACCCAGCGCCGCGCCGAACGAGAACGGCTCATCGGCGAGATCACGGCCAGGATCCGGGCCTCGACCGATATCGAAAGCATCCTGGAGACCACAGCGGTGGAACTGGGGCGGGTGCTGGGCGCTTCCCGCGCCCTGGTCCGGCTGAGCGAAAGTCCGGCACTCCAGGCTTCGGACAGCGGAGCCCAGGCTCAAATTGCCGCCGGCGATGAAGCGCCGGTGGCTGGCGAACCCTGAGTAAATGGCAAGCAAAAGGAGGAAACGATGCATCACCTGTCAATCTCCCGTTCTCTGCGCACGGTTGGCGTTCTTGTCCTGCTGACGCCGGTTCTCCTTTTCCTCATCAGCGGGTGCGACGTCGGCAAAAAAACGCCCGCCGTCGTGTCCATTGGGGCGGTGTACCCGCTGAGCGGCAACCTGGCTCCAACAGGCGCCGACATTCGCCAGGGCATCGAACTGGCCGTCGAGATCATCAATGGCCAGTATGACCTGGCGATGCCCCTGGCCCGGACGGCCGGCCTGCCCAACCTGGGAGGGGCCAGGGTTGAGATCGTTTGGGCCGACCACGGCGGCGATCCGGAGAAAGGGGCAGCCGAAACCAGGCGATTGTTGGAGGAGAAGCAGGTGGTGGCCCTGCTGGGCGCCTACAACAGCAGCGTTACCAACCAGGCCAGCCAGGTGGCCGAGGCAGCCGGTGTGCCGTTCCTGAACCCCGAATCCTCTTCTGCCTCGCTCACTCAACGCGGCTTCCGCTGGTTCTTCCGCACCACGGCTGATGACTCGATCTTTGTCCGCAACTTTTTCGACTTTCTGGCCGACCTGAAGGCCAGGCAGGGCATCGCCCCCCAGTCGGTGGCGATCGTCTACGAGAACAGCCTGTTCGGGACCGGTGTGGCCCAACTGGAGAGCGAACAGGCCCAGCAGGCAGGGCTGACGGTAGCCGCCGACGTCCCCTATGCGGCCACGGCCACCGATGTCGAAGCCGAAGCGCGCAAAGTTGTCAACAGCGGCGCCACGCTGGTCATGCAGGCCTCTTATGAGAAAGACGCCATCCTGTTCATGCAGACCTACAAGGCCCTGGGTTACCGACCCGAGGCCATTCTGGCCATGGATGCCGGCTTTATCAGCCCGGCGTTCGTAAACACCCTGGGCGATGATGCGAACTATGTGCTCAGCCGCGAGGTATGGGCGCTTGACCTGGGCCAGGCACGCCCCCTGATCACCCAGGTCAACGACCTGTACCATCAACGGTATGGGGCCAACATGACCGGCACTTCGACGCGGGCCTTCACCGGCCTCATCGTCCTGGCCGACGCCATCAACCGCGCCGGCTCAACCGAACCGGAAAAGGTCCGCCAGGCGCTGCTGGAGACCGACATCCCGGCAGAGCAGTTGATCATGCCCTGGGATGGCGTTCGGTTCGACCCCCAGACCGGGCAGAACACCCTGGCCGGAGGGATCATCGTCCAGATCCAGGAGCAGGCTTATTACACCGTCTGGCCGTGGGACCTGGCCAGCCGCGATCTGATCTGGCCGATGCCCGAATGGGGCCAATAATTTGGCATCGTTAAATTGGTGTCGTGGATGAAGGGCCTGGAACCTATCCGAAAACGGGTGTGGGATGGCCTTTCCAGGCCGTCCGGGCAGGCTGGAAAGCCTGCCCTACAGGTTTGGGGTAAGGCCAAAGACAAATGGTCCCGGCTCGTCCGGGCCAGGGAGCAAAGGGTATGGCATCTGACAAACGTCCAAGACGCCGCGGGCTGGCGACTCGACTGACACTGGCTTTCGCGTTGCTGGCCGGCGCGTTGCTGCTGATCATGGGCCTGGTGCTCACCTCCATCAGTTACAACGCCCAGATAAAGCAAGTTACCTTCCGCCAGCAAAAAACGGCCGATGAAGCAGCCCTGCTGATTTCGAGCTACCTGAGCCAGGCTCAGGACAGGCTCCGCACCTACGGGGAGGTCAGTGCCTTGGGCGGCCTCCTGCTGCGGAGCATGGAGACCCAGCAAAAGGAACTGCGCTCGCTCATGACCCGGTATCGGGACCTGTTTGAAGAACTCACCCTGACCGATGACCAGGGAAACGAGTTGGCCAAAGTGTCGCAGTTCCATACCTTCCTCATCGAAGAGCTGGGCTCCCAGGCCGACTCCCCTGCCTTCCAACAGGCCATCCAGGGCCAGGCTTATATCGGTCAGGAGATCCACATCTCGCCCTACAGCTCATTGCCGGTGGTTACCATGGCCGTCCCCATTCTGGGGCGTGACCAAAACGGGGTGCTCATGGCTGAGGTGAGCGTCAAGAGGATGTGGGAGGCTATGGCCCAGGTGGAGGTCGGACAGACAGGCTATGCGTACCTGGTCGAAATCAGCACCGGGCGGTTGTTGGCCCATTCAGACCTGTCCCGCTACCTGGCGCTCCAGGAACAAGACCTGAAAACAGTCCAGATCGTGCGCCGCCTGATGGCCGGCCAAACAGCCCCAGAGCGCCAATATCAGGGACTGGAGGGAGAACGGGCCATAGGGGCCGCCGCCCCGGTCCCCGGCACAACCTGGACCCTGATCGTCGAGCTACCCACCGCCGAAGGGCTGGTCAGCGTGCGCCAGATGTTGATTCTGCTGGGGGTGTTGCTCGTCGTCGGCATCGCGGCAGCAGGGGTTCTGGGCCTGCTCGTGCCCCGCCGCATCGTCCGGCCGCTATCCCTTTTGCAGGAAGGCGCCCAAAAGATCGGGGCCGGGCAGTTGGATCACGTCATCCACATCCAGACCGGCGACGAAATCCAGGACCTGGCAGCCGCCTTGAACCAGATGGCTACCAGCCTGAGCGCCTCCTACGCCGAATTGGAGCGGTGGGGGCACGAACTGGAGAGCCGGGTCGAGGAACGCACCCGTGAGCTGGCCGAAGCCTCGCGGCGGATGGAGCGCCGCGCCATCCAGCTCCAGACCAGCGCCGAAGTGGCCCGGGCTATCGCCTCGGTTCGGGACCTGAACCAACTCCTCTCCCAGGTGACCCACCTGATCAGCGAACGGTTCGGCTGGTATCACACCGGCATCTTTTTGTTGGACGAAAAGGGCGAGTACGCGGTGCTCCAGGCAGCCAACAGCGAGGGTGGCCGACAGATGCTGGCCCGGGGCCACAAGCTCAAGGTGGGGGAGACGGGCATGGTCGGGTACGTGACCGCCACCGGCCGGCCGCGCATCGCCCTGGATGTGGGGGCCGATGCGGTCTACTTTGACAATCCTGACCTGCCCCATACCCGCTCCGAGATGGCCCTGCCGCTGAAGATAGGCGACCAGATCATCGGCGCCCTGGATGTGCAAAGCACCACCGCTGCCGCCTACGACGAAGAAGACCTGGTCCTGCTGGGCACCCTGGCCGACCAGATAGCCATCGCCATTGAAAACGCCCGGCTCTTTGAGCAGACCCGGCAGGCCCTGGAAGAGGTCCAGGCCACCCATCGCCGCTATGTGCAGCAAGAGTGGACCAGGGTTACCCGGGAACGGCGCGAGCTGGCCTACGAATACCGCCGCAGCGGGACCCCTCCCCTGGACGAGCCCTGGCCCATCGAGGCGTTGCGGGCGCTGGCCGAGAACAAACCGGTGGTTTTCCCCGAACCCACCCCCTCCCTCACCGGCGGAGGAGGGAATGGAGGCAAAAAACCAGGAGTACAGGCCGCCCTGGCGGCTCCCATCAAACTGCGCGACCAGGCGATCGGGGTGGTAGACCTGCAAGAGATTGACGCACCGCGCCGCTGGACCGACGACGAGATCGCCCTGGTGCAGACCATCAGCGACCAGGTGGCCTTGGCCCTGGAAAACGCCCGGCTGTTCGAAGAGACCCTCCGCCGTGCCGAGCAACTGGCCACCCTCAACCGGATCGGGATGACCCTCACCTCCGGCCTGGAATTGGAACGGGTGCTTCAGACGCTGTACGAACAATGCCAGCAGGTCCTCGCCACCGATACCTTCTATGTGGCCCTGTACGATGAGGCCACCGGCCTGATCGAATTCCCGCTGCTGACCGGTATGGACGGCCCGATTCAGGCCGAACCGCTGGACATTCACCGCACCCCCGGCGTCACCGGCCACATCATCCAGACCGGCCAACCGCTCCTGATCCCCGACCTCCAGGCCATGGCCGAGGAGATACCCTATCGGCCCATTTCCCTCACCGACCGTCCAACCCGTTCTTACGCCGGCGTGCCCCTGACCTCACGAGGCAAGGTGATCGGCGTGCTGTCGGTCCAGAGCTACGAACCGAATGCCTACACCGAAGGGGACCTGGAGCTTTTGACAACCATCGCTACCCAGGCGTCCATTGCCATCGAAAACGCCCGCGCTTACGAACGCCTGGTGCAGACCGCTGAGCAGTTGCGGGAAGTGGACCGGCTCAAGACCCAGTTCCTGGCCAACATGTCTCACGAACTGCGCACCCCCCTCAACTCGATCATCGGCTTCTCGCGGGTGATGCTCAAGGGGATTGACGGGCCGCTGACCGACCTCCAGCAGGCTGACCTGACCTCCATCTACAACAGCGGGCAACACCTGTTGTCCCTGATCAACAGCATCCTGGACATGTCCAAGATCGAAGCGGGCAAGATGGACCTGAACTTTGAAGAGGTATCCCTGTTGCCCATCATAGATAGTGCCCTGTCGGTCGCCAGGGCACTGGTCAAGGACCGGCCCATCGAGTTGCGGGCCGAGCTGCCCGACAGCCTGCCGACGGTCTGGGCCGACGCCCAGCGGGTGCGCCAGGTGCTGATCAACCTGCTGTCCAACGCCGAAAAGTTCACCGAACGGGGGTATATCCTGCTGAAAGCCGAGGCCGACCCCGAGTTCGTGACCATCCATGTGGCCGATACCGGCATCGGCATTGACCCGGAAGCCCAGAAACGCCTGTTCATCCCCTTCCAGCAGGTGGATGCCTCGACCACACGGCGCGCCGGCGGCACCGGCCTGGGTCTGGCCATCAGCCGCAGCTTTGTGGAGATGCACGGCGGCCAGATCTGGGTCGAAAGCGAACTGGGCAAGGGTTCGACCTTCTCCTTCACCCTGCCCGTCTACCAACCTTCAGCCGGGCAGGAAAAGGATGCTCAGGAACTCCAACTGGACCCCAACAAGAAGGTGGTGCTGGCCGTGGACGACGACGCCGGGGTGATCACTCTGCTGAAACGCTACCTGGAGAACGACGGTTATCAGGTGGTGGGCGTCACCCGATCCTCTCAGGCCCTGGAGATGGCCCGGCAGTTGGGCCCGCAGATCAGCGCCATCACCCTGGATGTGGTCATGCCCAGCCCGGATGGCTGGCAGGTGCTGCGCTCCCTGAAAGAAGACCCCCTTACCCGTGACATCCCGGTCATCCTGTGCAGCATCGTGGAGAACCTGGAGCGAGGTCTGAGCCTGGGCGCGGCGGCCTGTCTGCAAAAACCGGTTACCCGCAATGATCTGTTGGAAACGCTGAGAAGAGTGGTTCGGGAAGTGTAAGGGAAGTAACCGTTCAGGTGCCAGGTACCGGATGATCCTTTGCTTCTGAGGAGAACACATGGCGAAACCGATCTGGATCGAATGCCCAACCTGCCGATTCCGAGAACCGCTGCAGCGGCCCCTGCTGGCCTGCCCGGGGTGCGGCGGCGAATGGCTGGACGCCCATTACGACTATGACTCCCTGCGGGATCGGCTGCCTGAGCTGCTCGCCGCACGGCCGTTCACCATGTGGCGCTATTGGGAATTGCTCCCCCTGCAGGACCCGGCCAACATCCTGACCATGGGCGAGGGTGGCACGCCGTTGTTGCTCGCCACCAACCTGGGGATGATGCTCGGCCGGCCCCACATTTTTGTCAAAGATGAGCGGCAGGGACCCACCGGCTCGTTCAAGGACCGCCAGGCGGCGCTGGCCATCTCGGTGATGAAGGAACAGGGCATTACCGAAGCGGTGGTGGCCTCCACGGGCAATGTGGCCATCTCCTATTCGGCCTATTCCGCCCTGGCCGGTATCAAGCTGTGGACCTTCCTCACCAGCAGCGTTCCTGCCGACAAGATGCGCGAAGTAGCCCTGTACGGCTCTGAAGTGATCAAGGTCACCGGCACCTACGACCAGACGAAAAAGGTGGCCGCCGACTTTGCCCGGCGCAAAGGCCTGCACCTCGACCAGGGCATCAAGAGCTTTGCCGCCAAAGAAAGCATGAAAACGGTGGCCTTTGAGATCGCCGAGCAACTCGGTTGGATGGTAGATGGTAGATATTCGTCCCAATACATCCTGTCCAATACCCAATATCCCAAGTTCAAAGCGCCTGATTGGTACATCCAGGCCGTCAGCGGTGGCCTGGGACCGGTCGGGGTGTGGAAGGGGTTCAAAGAGTTGTACGACATGGGGCTGATAGACCGCCTGCCCCGGCTGGCCTGCATCCAGGCCAGCGGCTGCGCGCCGATGGTCCACTCGTTCCACAAGGGCCTGGAGGTAGCCGAGCCGGTGGTCAACCCCCAAACGGTGATCACCACCGTCGCGACCGGCTACCCGGGACTGGCCTACACCTACCTGTACCGCGTGATCAAGGAGTATGGCGGCGTTTTTGAGGCCGTCAGCGACGAAGAAGCCTTCCGGGCCATGCACGTCATGGCCAAGATGGACGGCATCTCGATGGAACCGGCAGCCGGCCTGGCCTTTGCCGGCCTGTTCAAAATGGTCAGCAACGGCATCATCCGACCGGACGAGGTCGTGGTGGTCAACTGCTCCGGCCACACCTTCCCTGTGGAAAAGTTCCTGCTGGGCGATGCCTGGGCGCAAAGCCTCGATGCCAGCGCTGCCTTTCAACCTGAAGGCACCGAGGAAGGGCTGCTCACCTCGCTGGACCGCCTGGATACCCGCGTACACAGCATTGCCATCGTCGAGGACGACCCCGATGCCCGGCGGCTGCTGCGCCGCGTGCTCCAGGCCCGCGGCGAATACCAGATCTTTGAAGCCGCAGGAGGAAGTGAGGGGATCGACGTCATCCGCGAGCACCATCCCGACCTGGTGTTGCTGGACCTGATGATGCCGGACGTGGATGGCTTTGAGGTGCTGGAGACGATCAAGGGGGATGAGACCCTGGCCGACACACGCATCATTGTCATCACCGCCAAAACCCTGACCGCCAGCGAACGTCGCCGCCTGAGCGGCCAGATCGAGGTGCTGCTACAAAAAGGCTCCTTCCTGGACGACGACCTGCTGGAGGAGATCCTGGCGACGCTGAAATAGCGCACAGCCCGCTTACGCCTTACGTTTTACGCCTTCCTCTCCGGGAAGAGACTCTGCCACCAGGTCTCCTCATCGGCGACCTGCAAACCGGTATCGCGCCCGATAAGCACCACGCTGACGAGGAACAACCCGGCCCCAAGCCACTGCTGAGCCGTAAAGCGCTCGCCCAATAAAACAAAGGCCAGGGTCACCGCCACCAGCACCTCGGCGATGCCCAGCAGCGAAGCCTGAACCCCACCCAGCCGCCGCAGCCCGAAAAAGACCAGCAGCCGCGCCAGCGCCGTGGGTACCACAGCCAGGAGCAGGATAGCCGTCCAGCCCTGGAATGCGATCGGCGTCAGAGGCCGGCCCGACCCCAGGCGGGCCAGCCCCACCACAACGGCCATCGTCGTCAGGACATAGAGCGTCACCGTGCGGTGATGGACATCGGCCAGCGTCCACTGCCCCAGCACCAGGTGCCAGCCGTACAGCGCCCCGGCCCCGATCATCAACGTCACCCCCAGCGGCTCCACCAGCCCGGCTCCCTGCCAGGTGAGCAGGAAAACGCTCACCAACGCCAGCCCCAGGCGCAGCACTGCCAGGGGCGACACCGGATGTCCGGCTGCTGAAAGAAAGATAAATACCCAGAAGGGATAGATCGAATAGAGAAGATGGGCCAGCGAGGCATCTATCCGCGACAGGCCGTTGTAGTAGAGCAGCGACCCCACGCCGTTGGCAATGCCCATGCCCACACAGCCAACCAGGTTGTGCCGGTTGATACGGAGATAGCGCCGCCAAAACAGGGCGTAAAATAGCCACAACAGGCCGGCGGCCAGGAGCGTGCGCAACGCTACCAGTGTGGCAGGGTCCACACCGGTCTGGTAGGCAAACTTGCCGATAATCGGCGCCAGGCCGGAAAAGAGGGTAGACAGCAATGTCGCAACAACCGCCCTCGCCCTACGGTCCCTCTGGGGGTCCACGATTTCCTATCTCACCCTCCCCTTCCTCATCCTGAAGGCAGGTCCCAGGCGGCGATAACGAGTTGGGGGGTGGAGTTATGTGAGCCAAAAAGTTCAGCGTCTCGGCCAGTACCTCTTCCTCACTCAGGCCGTCGGTGGGCAGATAAAAGTCGCAGTGAGCCCGGGCATGGCGCAACCGGTCGTGCTGGTCATCCAGGTACCTCTGATCCCAGCCGGTGCCGATACGCCCCCGACGATGCGCCGTTTCCAACGTCACATCCAGGTAGATCAGGATATCCGGCGGATTCAAGCGCCGCCACATGTCGGGCACGTAAGAGTGGTCCTGGGCCGCCGAGGAAGCGTCGTACCCCAGCGCCCGCAACCGGGCAGCCAGCACACTCTTGCCCGAAGCACAGGGCCCTACGACCTTGATGCGCATCATCGGGGAACGGGATGTCATTCCCGCCTCCTATCTGTTCCGATGGGGCAACCAGAACCTGCCCGGACAGCCTGGAAAGGCGGCCCTGCATCTGTTTTCGGACAGATTCTAATACACCGCCGAGGGCCCAGAGGCCTCTATGCGTCCCCGGCCGAGGGAAACGGCCGTTAGCCCCTATCCTGCGGGAAGATTACCGGCCCGGCTTACCGGCCTTTTTCTGATTCAGTTGTCCCAGATGGCCGAGCACCTCCAGAGTGGCGAAAACACAGATGCGGTCCCCGCCCTGCAGTGTGACCTCGGCCCTGGGGTGCAGGTCCACCTGTCCATCCCGCCGATGCAGGATTACCGACAGGTCCAGACATTGCTCCAGGTCTCCGACCTGCCGGCCCACCAGCGACGACCCTTCGTTGACCGTCATCTCGCTGACATTCAGCAGTCGGCCGTCCACGTAAAAGGCATGGGTGATGTCGGCCCTTGTCGCCGCCGCCGCAAAGGCCGGTGCCGACAGGCCCGATGTGCTGAAGGTGGTGGGGATGTTAAAGCCGCGGGCCACCTTGGGGGCCAGATCATCGTCGAACATGCGCAGCACCACGTGAATATCTCCCTTGATCTCGCGGGCGACCAGGGCGATCTCCAGGTTGGTGAGATCGTTTTCGGTACAGGGCACAATGGTACAGGCCCGCTCCACACCGGCCTGCTGCAATATGTCCGGGTGCGTGGCATCGCCAATGATGACCGGCACCTTCAGGCGCATTACCCGCTGCACAAACTCGGTCTCGGGGTTGATCTCGATGCCCACCACCTCCTCGCCAAAGCTGAGCAACTGCTGGATAATGCGAAAGCCCAACCGCCCGACACCGGCAATGATAATGTGATCCTTACACGTAGATGCGATAGCCACCTGCCACTCATCCTCTCTGGCTGCCTTGTTGAACAGCATCACCCCAAAATTGACAACCCCCTGGGCGATCAGCCCCAGGCCCACAATCGGCATCACGAAAAAGAAAAGTTCCAAATACCACTGTGGGGGAAAGGGGACCGTCTGCTCGAAAAAGATCATCGAAAAGACAGCATAGACCGACTCGGCGAAGGTCAGGTCCCGGACCTGGGAGTGGGTGTAGAGCAGGTCAAAGGCCAGCCCCCCCATCAGGACGCTGAGCCCAAACAACACCAACGGCGTCCGGAACTGGCGTACCAGGACACGCACGTCGCGCCAGTTGGCCAGCAGATAGCGCTTCCAGGGGTAGCGCCAGGGTCCCATGGCTATCCCCTCAGATCGGGAAACGGGCCGTCAGGCGGCGGATGTCGTCGGGTTGCCGGCGGGGGACGATGGACAGGACGGCCACACTCACGTCGTCGCCCGGCCGGCCCCGCTCCAACTCCAGAGCACGGGCCAGCAGGGCCTCGGCCAGGGTGTCAGCGCACGCCCGACCCCCGCCGGCAAGGACCTGTCCCCGGACAAAGGCCGGCACCTCCAGTCGCTCACCGTACCGCTCCCCCGCCGATAACACCCCATCGCTAAAGGCAACAATGTGGAACTCTGGCTCAATGGGCAGCTCGGCGATGACCGGGCGGGTGCGGGCATGGATGCCGATAGCCTGGCTGGGCTCGTCCAACAGGCGCAGTTCCCCCGCTGCACCCCGCAGGAGGACAACCGGGCAGTGGCTGTTGCGAGAGACGACGACCGTCCGGGTGCCCAGGTCCACCGAAACGATGATCAGCGTGGCCGAGACCTGGCCGCCGCGCATGGCACGCAGATAATCATGGGCAGCGCGGGCGGCTGCCCCATCGCGGACCCCATCGGCCAGGAGCGACACCGCCTTGCGGACCACGATATTGCTGATGGCCTTGGCCGACTTGCCGCTGCGCTGGCCATCGGCCAGGACCAACGACAGCCCACCAAAGGGCCGCTCGATCAATTCCACCGTGTCGCCACTTTCGCTCACGGCATACTTGCTCACCTTGGCGACAGCGACCTGTACCTCCAGGTCAGGGCCGGGTTCCATCTTGCTCGGACGCTCCTCAGGATAAAGCCATTATACCCCACCTGCCGCCAACAGGCAAAAAAGGGAGCCCGGCCTACAGCCCCCTGCCTAGTTGACCACCGTTCTCTTCTCTGCTATACTTATGCGCAACCAACCGCGCCGGTCGGTGTTCTAGTAAGCGAGGCCGACGGGCGCCTGTGAGGCGGTTCCGGTGGAAGAGTCTGAGAATGAGGCAGCCCTGGTCGAACGGGCGAAAACCGATCCAGAAACCTTTGGCCTCTTGTACGAACGGTACGTTGACAAGATATACAATTATGTCTATTACCGCACCGGCGACCACCACGACGCCGAAGATCTGACGGCCCGGGTGTTCTACCAGGCCCTGCACAACCTGCCCCGTTATGTCCAGCGGGGAACTCCCTTTTCATCCTGGCTGTACCGGATCGCCCACAACGTGGTCGCCAACTGGCACCGCGACCGCAGCCGACATCGGGCCATCTCCCTGGAAATGACCCAGGCCCTCCATCAGCCCGACGAGGGCCCCTTCCACCAGATTGCCAGGAACGAACGCCGCGAAGCCTTGCTGGCCGCCATCCGCCGCCTCACCGCCGACCGGCAGGAGCTGTTGATCTTGAAGTTTGTGGAGCAGTTGCCCAACGCCCAGATCGGGCAGATCATGGGCCGCAGCGAAGGCGCGATCAAATCGCTCTATCACCGCACCCTGATAGCCCTGCGGCAGGAGCTTGGGAACGAACCGTTGTAATCGCATCTGCCCTGGCCCACAGGGCAAGAAGGAGACCGATGATCAAGATTGTAACCGACTCAACCTGTGATTTACCGGCTGAAATGTATCAGCAGTACGACATCAGCGTGGTGCCCATCAACATCCAGTTCGGAACCGAGACCTACCTGGATGGGGTGACCCTCGATCGGGAGACCTTCTACCGCCGGATTGACGAGCTGGGGATACTGCCCAAAACGTCACAGCCCTCCGCCGGCCAGTTCCAGGAGCATTATCTCCGGCTGGCCGAGGCCGGCGCCCAGGAGATCATCTCCCTGCACGTCACAGCCAGGTTAAGCGGCACCTACCAGTCGGCCCAACTGGCCGGAGAAATGGTGGCCGACCGGGTCCGCGTCCACCCCTTCGACAGCGCCTGCGGTTCGGCGGGGCTGGGCTTTATGGCCCTGGAAGCGGCGCGGATGGCCAGGGCCGGGAAGGGCACGGCCCAGATCCTGGCCCGCCTGGAAGAGATCCGGCCCCGGATCAACATTATCCTGACCATGAAAGACCTGCGTTTTGCCCAGATGAGCGGACGAGTGGGCAAGTTGCAGAGCAGCCTGGCTTCCCTCCTCAACATCAAGCCCCTCGTCGTCCTGGAAAACGGGCTGATTGACGTGCGGGAAAAGGTCCGCACCCACAGCAAGGCCCTCAGCCGCATGATCGAGATGATGGCCGAGCGGGTGGGCACATCGGAAGAGGTGAACCTGGCGGCCGTCCATGCCCAGGCGCCCGCAGAGGGCCGGACCCTGCTGGAGATGGCCAGGGCCTTGTTCCGATGCCGGGAGACGTTCCTGGTCGATCTGGCAACCTCCCTGGTCGTCCACTTTGGGCCGGGGACCCTGGGGTTGGTTGCGTACCGTGTCTGACCGGTTGAAAACGCCGTCAGACGGCTGAAAGGGGGGTCGGGGGCGACACCCCTGCCCCCTCTGAGGAGAAAACGAGATGAACAAAAATGCGATCGAGATTCTGGCCGGCCAGGCCGACCGGCTGCTCGGCGCCGAGGGCCTGCCGTACCCCCGGCCCAGCCGGCACCAACAGGTGGAGGGGCTGCTGTCGCTGGCCGAAGAGCTACAGGGGATTCTGGTGCCCGTCAAGCCGAACGACCGCTTTCGCCGCCAGCTCCATAGCCAGCTTGTCCGGGAGGCCCGGCGCCGTCAGGCCGAGCCGGTGCCCGGTCTATTCCGCCAACACCGCCGGGGGATCCTCATCGGCGCGGCAGCGGTGGGTTCGCTGGCTTCCGTAGCCGGTGTGGTGATCGCCTTTATCCTGCGCTACCGGCACGGCCGGGCCAGCCACATGGCCACAGGATGAGTTTTTTTCAGGCCAATTTTTGGGAATTTTTGCAAGAGGTTGGCGGGTTTGCCACCCGCCCCGTCGGGAACAGTTCTTATCGCGCAAGGCAAAATCAGAGGGAGGTGTAGAGAGGAATGGGTAAATACGCACGGATCACAGGGTGGGGGAAATATGTCCCTGAACGGGTCCTCACCAACTTTGACCTGGAAAAGATGGTGGACACCAGCGACGAGTGGATCCGCACCCGCACCGGCATCCGCGAGCGGCGCATTGCTGCGCCCGGTGAGACCTGCTGCAGCATGTCCGTGGCTTCGGCCAGGAAGGCGCTGGCGATGGCCGGGTTGCTGCCAGAGAACGTAGAATTGCTCATCGTCGCCACCTCGACCCCCGACTACCTGGTGCCGGCGGTGGCCAGCATGGTCCAGGACCGGCTGGGGGCCACCAAGGCGGCCGCCTTTAGCCTGCTGGCCGGCTGTACCGGCTGGGTCTATGCCCTGGTCACGGCCAGCCAGTTCATCCAGACCGGGGCGTATCGCAACGCCCTGGTCATCGGCACCGAGCACCTGTCGGTAGGGGTGGACTGGACCGACCGCAGCACCTGCGTTCTGTTCGGCGACGGATCGGGGGCGGTGGTGCTGGAGGCCAGCGACCAGCCAACCGGCCTGCTGGGCTTTGAGCTGGGATCCGACGGTTCAGAATACGACGCGCTCATCTTCCCCGGCTGCGGTGGCGTCCATCCGCCCAGCCACGAGGTGATCAACCAGCGGCTCCATTACCTGCGCATGGACGGTAACCGCGTCTTTCGATTCGCCACGCGGGTGCTGGCCGACTCGGTGACCCGGGTCGTCGCCAGGAGCGGCCTGACCCCCGACGATGTGGACCTGATCATCCCCCATCAGGCCAACGACCGCATCATCGAAATGGCCCGCCGCAAGCTGAAAATGCCGCCCGAAAAGATGATGGTCAACATTGACCGCTACGGCAACACCTCGGCCGCTTCCATCCCCCTGGCACTGGTGGATGCCATTGAGGAAGAGCGTGTCAAGCCGGGCGATCACCTGGTGTTTGTCGGTTTCGGCGCCGGCCTCACCTGGGCAGCAGCGGTGGTCCACTGGGAGCCGCAGGAACCGGCTGCCATCCCGGTGCTGAACTGGCCGATGCGCGAGCGGCTGGCCCAGCCGGTGGCCCGGGTCCGCACCGCCCTGTGGAGCGCCCGCGTCAACCTGTCAACCAAAGCCGAGGCGCTGCTGTTGCCCCTCTACAGCTTTGCCACCGGCTCCAGGAAGCGCCGCAAGAAGAGATGAATCGGGCCTGCTCGCCCGCCATGCCAGAGGCCCTCTCCTCACCCCTGGGGAGAGGGCCTCAGTTTCAGCCCCTGCCCGACCTATTCGACATAGATTTCGACCCGCTCCCCCCCTTCGGTGTCTTCCACCTCGATGATCTTGCCCTGGGCGCCGCTCTTGATCTGCTCAATGATGTCGTGAAAGTCTACTCCCTCCAGTTCCGGAGCAAAACGGGCCCCCATCCGCGCCCCCACATCCACCAGGCTCATCGGCAGGTTGACGCTCACCTTGTTTTTGCCCGACTCCATGTCGGTGACACGGACCCGGAACCAGCGGGGCGCGCTCGGCCCACCCAGCGGCGGGGGCGGCTCTTTCTTCCTCTCCGGCTCCAGGGCGGCCAGTAACTTGGCCCCCTCCTCAGCCGAGATCTTGCCCTCGGCCACCATGTTTAGGATTTGCATTCTCTCTTCAGTTGTCGCCATCTTGCATTCCTCCTCAGTTTTTCGGCACCTTCCTAGCCGATATACAGGCGTATCCGTTCCCCCTCTTCACCGTCCTGCACGTCAAGGTAGAGCGGTTCCCTGGGGGTGGATCCGTCGCGCAGGGCGAGGATCAGATCATCCACCCCGGTGTCTTTCAGTCGTGGCACAAAGGGCCGGGCCAGGCGCACTCTCCACGCCGCCAGGGTGAGGGGGAGCGGGAAGCCGAAGGAGATCCTGCGCCTATCGTCTTCATCGAGGCGCAGGTACAACCACCTGGCCCGCCGGCTCCACAACGCCAGGAGCACCACCAACAGGCCAGCGATCATCGGCAGCCAGCCACAGATGCGCCAACCGGCTGCTGCATCCAGCCCATAGACCAGGCCCATGACCAGCGCTCCCAGGATCAGCACACCGCCACCGGCCAACAACGGATAGATCCAGAACCCGGCCCAACCGGTTCCGGGAAGTTCTGGGGCAGCCGGCGCCCCGGCGAGGTGCTCCGGCAGCGGCTGTTTCCCCCTGTCTTCCAGCGCCGCCAGCATCTCCGCCGCCTGCTCCACTCCGATCTGACCGGCCTCCACCATCCTGAGGATCTGCAACCGTTCCTCTTCCATCAAACCCTCTCTCAATCCGGCAGCAGTTCCACCGCCGCCACCGCTTTCTCGCCCGCCGGTTCCGGTTCCCGGATCACGGCCAGCGCCACCGGGCCGGCGGCGGCTGTGATCAGCCCGGCGACGACATAGATCGCCCGCAGGTCCACCACCTCGCTCACCGCCGCCGCTACGGCCATCGAGAGCAACGCCGCGGCCATCGTCAGGGCGTTCAGGGCGCTGCCCACCCGCCCCCGCTTCAGGTCAGGCACGGCCAACTGCATCAGTGTGATCAGCACCGACTGGGCAGGGACCAGGGCCACCCCCAACAACAGGCTATAGAGCAGCAGCAGCAGCGGCATGTAGAGCAGCCGCTGGCCGACGGACATCCCGGCCACCGACCCCCCGGCCCCCACCCCAGGCCACAAGCTGGCCACCGAAAAGGAGGGGGCCAGGCCCATCAGGGCGATCAGGGCGCCGATGATCAGGATGCCCCAGCCGGCCAGGGCCTTCTTGCTGAGGCGGGCGGTGACAAAACCCAGCACCAGCCCGCCGAGGACCATGCCGGCCCCCTGCGCTGCATCCACAGCGCCCAACCCCTCGGGGCCAAGCCCGAAGGCGCGCTGCATGAACGGCACCCAGACCACGTTGATGGCACCGAGCCCCAGTTGCACGACCGACATGCACAGCAGGATGCCCACCAGCGTCCGGTTGCCAAACAGATAGGCCACCCCCTCGCGCATCTCGGCCCACACGGCGGCTATCTGACCGCCGGCGGCCTGCGGGCCGGCCGTGGTGTGGGGCACGGACATGATCAGGATGGCCGTCGCGGAGATGAAAAAGCTCACCGAATTGACGACAAAGGCCACCTGCTCCCCCCATAGCCCGATAGAGAAGCCGGCCAGCGCCGGCCCGGCCAGCAGGCCCACCGTCTGCACGATCTGCATCAGGCCGTTGGCTGCCAGCAGGTCATCCCGATCCGGCACGATGAGGGGCAGGGCAGCGTTCTGCGCCGGGAAGAAGAAACGGCTGACACACGACATCAAAAAGCCGATCAGGTAATAGACCCACACCTGCTCCGGTCGGCGCACCACCAGGCACCCCAGCACCAACAGCCCGCGCAACAGGTCAGAGACGAGCATCGTCCGCCGGCGGTCCCAACGGTCCACAAAGACGCCGGCCACCGGCCCCAGCACCAGCATCGGCAGCGCGGTCGAGATGACCGACAGCCCCACCATCAGCGCCGAACCGGTCAGCCGCTCGACCATGATCGGGACGGCCAGCCAATAGAAATAGTCGCCGATAAAAGATATCGTCTGCCCCAACCACAGAGCCATAAAGCTCCGGTTGCGGACCAGCCGCCTGTAGGCGACCTGGTTCCCGCCGTTGTGCATCTTATGCAAAGTCCTTTCGCAGGGTAAGGAGGGTTCGTTGCTCCCGGAAGCCATATTCCCGCAGCACCCTGACCGTGGCCTCCTCCCCCTTGTTCACCACCCCCCGCACCGGCCGGGGCGGGATGGCAGCCAGCATGTGCAGGGCCCGGCTGACAAGGGCCACCTCGATCTGGCCGGCGTGGTCGGGATGGACGAGCAGGGAGAGCTGATGTTCGCCCCGGCGAAAGGCAGCCGTCACGGTCATCACGGCCACCAGCCGGCCTTCCTTCAGAGCACTCAGGCGATAGACCCGCCGGCCGGCCATCAGATCCGACACCGCCTCCGACAGGCGTGCCCACCACCCCAGGCGGTACTCCCCGGCCCGGATCGGCCTGAACCACTGCTGGACCGTCGGGGTCACCAGCTCGGCCAGCTCACAGGCTGCCTGTCCATCGGCCGGGCGCCAGGCCCGCAGGTGATAGCCGGGGGCATCCAGGAAGGCCACCGCGTTCACGGCATCCAGCCAGAACTCGGTTTCCCCTGCGGCCTCCTGGAAGCCCAGAGCGGTGTACAACCGCAGGGCGGGCAGGTTGTCCTGGTAAGCCTGGAGGAGAACCCCCTCCGCTCCCATCTGCCGCGCCTCGGCGATGGCCGCCTCCGTCAGCCGCCGGCCGATGCCCCGACGGCGATAGTCGTCGCGCACCACCACGTTGCACAGGATCCACCGCTGGCGGCTGCCCGGCGCCCGGTTCAGGGTGACGTTGCCCACCACCTGCCACCGCCTGCCCCTGGGCGAGGGTTCCTCCCAAACAAAGCCGGAGAAGGAATCGCGGAAAGAGGGGTCCACCTGGGCCAACCACCAGACCAGGGGGGACAGGCGCGCCATCCATCGGATCTCCCGCAGCGCCCGCCGGCTCCGTTCGTCCATCTCCTGGGCAAAAGCCGCCGCAATGAGTGCCGAAACGGTCCCCAGGTCGCGGGCAGGGTCCAGAGGGCGCAGCCTGCCTGCCGCCTGTTGTGTCTCCTGTGCTACAGCCGCCACGACCATCTTTTTGTTTGACCTCCGAGCGTAGTGGGCCTATTATAACACAGCCGGTCAAAATCGTCATAGTGAAAGGGATGAGGGACAGGGACCGGTACACAGAGCCCCCTCCCGCCGGCAGGGAAGCGGTTTCAGGTTTGTCGGCCGGCGGGAGGGCATAGGCCGACAGGCTAGCCCAGGGCATCCAACAGCAACTCGGCCTCGGCGGGCGTGATCTGGCCCTGTTCGACCATTTTGAGGATGCTCAGCCGCTCTTCGTCCAGGTCCGGCGCCGGCACCGACGGCTCATCGGCCTCGCCAACCTGCCACTCCTCTGCGCCGGCCATGGCTGCGGGGGGCCGCACCTGTGGCCCCTGCCGGCGAGCCTCCCTCCCGGCCCGGCGCTCCCACCGCGCCTGGTAGCGGGCGGCCCGTTCGGCCATCCGCTCCGCGTCGCGCTCGACCCGTTCCATAGCCCGCTCAATGGCCTGCTGGGTCTGGCGGCCGATCCGGTCCCAGTCCACGCTCTCCAGTTTCACCCGCAGGCGAGACATGGCCTGCTCCATCTCCTCGCTGGCCCGTCGCCCAATAGCCTCCAGGTCAATAGCCCGCAGCCCCTCCTCCACCTGCCGGGCGATCTCCTCTCCCAAGTCTACGTGCCCCGCTGCCTCACCGCCTCCCAGCACGAGGTTGCCGCCGGCTTCGACGGCGATCTCGGCGCCACCATCGCCCAGCCGGCCGGTGAGCCGGCTCCCTTCCCGCTCCTCATCGGCCAGTTTGAGCGAGGACAGGAGCGAGCCCCGGGCCACCAGGGTCAGATGAGCGTTCGCCTCTTCCGGAAGGCGGAGCACGGCATTGCCGTCCACCTGAAAGCGGTAGGTGCAGCCCCCGCCCAGCGCCCCGTTCCACACCAGGTTGCCGCCGACGCGGGCAACGCCGGCCCCCCCGGTCAGTTGCCTGGCCACCAGGTTACCGGCCACCCGGTCGAGGGTCACCCGGCCGCCGATCTCTTTGAGCAGGGCATTGCCCCCCACCTGGTCGGCAGCCAGCGCCCCGGTGATCTCTTTTGCCTGCAGGTCACCCCCGATGCGCGAAGCGCGCACCCGATCTGACTCTTTGGCCCGCAGGGTGCCGCGCACATTCTGGAGATCGGCCTCGGATACCTCATCAAGGTGGGCATCGCCATAGACCGTACCGACCACCCGCAGGGAGGCGGTTTCATCGACCTTCAGGTTGCCATATACCTCGGCCACAACCACCTGGCCAACCTGGTCCAGTTTCAGGTTGCCGCGCACCTGTTCGGCATTGAGATCGGCCAGGCCCTTCACCTTCAGGTTGCCCAGCACCTGCCGGACCGCCACCGGCACCTGGCGGGGCACCCGCACCTCGCAGGCAGCCCGCGCCGAGACCGCCGGCCCGTTCTCGGTTGCCTCGACCGTCAGGTCCTGTTCCCCACCGTCGGGCAGCCGGAGGAGCACCTCAGCCTGTTCCCAGCCATATAGCGCCACATCGCTGCCCATTTCGGCCAGGGTCAGGCGTCCACCTTCCCCAATTTGGATCCGCCTTTCCACCATCCCCCTTACCTTCCTTTCAACAGTTCCACCGCCTCGGCCGACGAGATCTCGCCGGCGGCCAGGCGTTCGAGGATCGCCTTGCGCTCCTCCGCAGAGGCAGAGGGGGCCTCCTCGCGCACCTCATAGCCCAGGGCCCGGATCACGTCGCTCAGGCGGGCGCGGGCCGTGGGGTAGGACATGCCGAGTTCCTCCTGCACCCGTGTCAGTTTGCCCTCACAGCGGATAAAGGTCTCGACAAAGGCCAACTGCTCCGGTGAGAGCCGGTAGAAGCGCCCCAGGCTGAACTGCCCCTCAAGGGCCGAGTCGCAATTGCGACAATGAAGCCGGGCCACGGTCATCGTATCGCCACAGACCGGGCACTTGCCAATGACAGGATACATCGCTCACCTCCTCAAAAGTATCTCAACGGTCATCTTCCGGCCGGGACAGAGGAGCGGAACAGGCTGTACCGTTCCAGGCGCCGGCCCAGGGCCACCAGACGGCAGCCAATTTTCCCCACGAGCCGGAAGCTGCGCCCCAACCATCGCCTCTGCCCGGTGGCCTCTACCCGGTGGAGCAGGGCCTCAACCCCGATCCAGGGCGGCTGCCGTTCGAGCCGCAAGGCCATCAACGCCTTAGCTGTCCATAGATCCAATCCGTCCATCTCGCCTTCCTCCTTTTCCATCCTGCATTGCCCCAAAATCTTTTACCACACTACCGATATTTTAACACAAAATGGATTTTTTGTCAAGGGGTAAATCAATCTTTTTTGGTTAAAGTTTGAAAATTTTAAACTTTGCTTTAAAGTCAGCTGCCCTTGCCGGGCATGGGCACCGGCCCCGGAACGGGGGGCGCCGCCTCGCCGGGAATGGAACCATGCGGAACCCCGTCCAGGCTTGACCATTTCCCCGGCTTGTGCTAGAATAGCGCCGGTCGGATGTTCGGGGGTCGTCTAAGGGCAGGACAAGGGACTTTGGATCCCTGTATTGAGGTTCGAATCCTCACCCCCGAGCTAAAGGGGCCCTTAGCTCAGCGGCAGAGCGACCGGCTCATAACCGGTTGGTCGCAGGTTCGAATCCTGCAGGGCCCATGAGATCCTTCCGGCCATCGGCCTCCGGCTGCCGGTGATCGGCTGCTGGCTGAAAGCTGAGAGGGGAATGATGAGCCAGGTGTTGGTCTTGAATGCAACTTATGAGCCGTTGAGCATCGTCTCGGTGCGCCGGGCCGTGGTCTTGTTGCTCAAAGAAAAAGCCGAAGTGGTCGAGGCTGCCGAGGCCTGGTTGCGCTCCGAACGGATCACCTTGCCGGTCCCCCTGGTCATCCGCCTGGTCTGCTATGTGCGCATCCCCAACCACTTTGCCCTCCCCCTGGCACGGCGGACCGTCCTGGCCCGGGACCATTACACCTGCCAGTACTGCGGCAGTCAGCCGGGCGCTGTCAACCTGACCGTGGACCACATCCTGCCCCGTTCGCGGGGGGGAGAGACCTGCTGGGAAAATGTCGTCACCGCCTGCGGGCCGTGTAACCGGCGCAAGGGCAACCGGACCCCGACCGAGGCGGGCATGTCTTTGCAGCGCCAGCCCCGCCGGCCGCGCTACCTGGCCCTGACGCTGCTGGCCGGGGCCCGGGTGCCGCCGGCCTGGGACAAATATATGTACTTCGGACCCCCATCCCCTGGTGGAACGGGGTGAGGCACGGGGACGACCAGGATGTTTCGGGAGAGAATCACACGCAGCTATCCATCCCTGTCGGCCAACTTTCGCAAAATCGCCGACCTGATCCTGGCTTCGCCCCACCGCGTGGCCTTTATGAGCGCCTCCCGGCTGGCCAGGCAGGTGGGGGTGGATGTGGCTACTGTCTCCCGCTTTGCCCAACACCTGGGCTACGACGGCTACGCCCCACTGATCCGGGAGATCCAGGAGAGTGTGACCGCCGAGATGCACAAGGCCCGGACACCGCTGGCCGAACGGCTGGCAAGTGCCGAGGGGCCGTTCGCCTATATTCTGTGGCGCGACTGGGCCAACCTGGAGAAAACGATCCAGAACCTTCCCCTGGACCAGGTCGAGCGGGCCATCGCCGCCATCCGCTCGGCCAGGCGCATCTATCTGGTCAGCGAAGGGGTGGGCGCAGGACTGGCCCAGGCGACAGCGACCTACCTGCGCATGATCCGGACAGGGGTGATCGTCCTCGACCGGGAGGCATTCGACCTGGCCCTGGCCCTGAAAGACCTGGGCCCCCAGGACCTGGTCATCGGCATCGGCTTTACCGCATATGCCTTTGCCGCAACCCGCACCCTCCAACTGGCCCGCAAGATCGGGGCCAGGACCATCGGCGTGATCTCCCAGGCCGACTGCCCTATCGCCACAGCCGCAGAGATCCTGTTCTGCTGCTCGGCGACAGAAGAGGGCTACCTGCCCTCACCCACCGGCGTCGCTGCCATCCTGTTCGCCCTGTATTATAGCCTCTGCTTGAGCGACCCCGAGGGGTACGACCGGCAGTTGCTGCACTTCCAAAACACCTACGCCGCCCTGACAGAAGGCACCCGACGGGGAGAGGCCGATGTCATTCCCGACCTGATCCAGCGGTTCTAGCCCGCCTTGAATCTCCGGAGAACAGGGATGGACGGGTGTGAGTGCCTGAAACGGCGGATGGCCGCCGTCTGTGGCCGCTACTGCGGCCGATGCGATGCCTACCAGGATGGGGTGTGCCGTGGCTGCGGCTACCAACTGGGACAGACATATCGGGGGGAATGCGCCCTGTTTCGGTGTTGCGTCGGCGAACGCGGCCTGGAGCACTGTGGGCTGTGCCCTGACTTTCCCTGCCATCTCTTCCTGAGCCAGGCCCCGGCCCTGGAAGTGGCCCGGCGCTATCGGGACCTCTGCCGGCGGGCCGAGGTCGGCACTGTGGCCTGGCTGGAGGAACAGGGGAGGAGCGGTTGACCATCCAGGCCCTGCCCCCCCTGCCGGGGTTATCCGGTGAGCCATGTTGAAACAAGAAAACCGGGCGGATGCCCGACCCTGGCCGTCGTGGATCCTCCTGCCGATCCTGATGGGGCTGGCCCTGGCCCTGCGCTGGCGATACATCCAGGAGATCGGCCTGTCTGTGGACGAGTTCACCACCATCTGGGCCGCCCGCCAGATATGGCTCCGGGGCCTGCCCCTCTTCCCCTCCGGTAACCTCTATCCCCACGGCTTTGTGTTCACCTACCTGGAAGCGCCCGCCGTCCTGGGCGCGTTCCACGAAACCGTAGCACGCATCCCCGGCCTGTTCGTCAGCCTGATCGGGTTGCCGGTGGCCTACCAGGTCGGGAGGCGGCTCTTTGACGAACGGGTGGGCCTGGTTGTCGCCGCTGCCCTGGCCGTGGACCCCGATTGCATCCTGTGGGGAGGGCGGGCCCGCATGTACGGGCTGCTGCAACTGCTCACCCTGCTGGTCGTTTATGTCTATTATCGGGGCCTGGCCGACGACCGTCCCCGCGACCGCTATCTGGCCATGGCCCTCCTCGTCGCCGCCATCTTTACCCACCTGGAGGCCGCCCTCCTCCTGCCGGCGCTGGGCCTGACCACACTCCTGTTTTGGCCCCCGCGCCGTCTATGGCGGCGGAGCGTCATCCTGCCCTTTGTCCTGGCCGCGACAGGGGCCGGGGTCTTTTTCCTGCTCTACAAATATGGCCAGCCGGGGCACATGGAGGCCTTTGAGCAGGAGAACCGCTTCTACGTGGCCCTGCCCACCAATCCGCTCGGCGGGCTACGGGCCTTTGCCCCTTTCTTCACCGCCCCGCACCGCCTCCCTTTCACCCTGCTGACCATCACCGGCCTGTACCTGCTTTTCCGGCCCCGCTTTGACCGGCGCTCACCCCTGAGCTATCTGTACGTCCTCCTGCTGGCCGCCCTCACCCCGCTCCTCCTCCTGGCCGGTCCGACCTGGCAGAACACCCGTTACCTGTTTCTTTTCCTGCCCCTGCTCCTGCCCGGCGGTGGGGAGGTATTGAGCCGCCTCCTCGACCGGCTGCCGGAGGGATGGCCGGTGCGGCGATGGCTGCCGGCCGGCCTGGCCGTCGTGGTGGCCCTCTACGTCGGGCTGACCGGCACGCGCCAGGCCTACCGGCCAGAGCTAGGCTACAGCCAGGCCTTCCGCTACGTGGGCGAACAAGCGGCCGCCGAGGACTATCTGCTCACCCTATCACCCGCTGCCTGCCACCTCTACCTCCAAAAGTGCGACTATTTTGCCATCCAGCGCGGCTACCGGGAGTTTGTGGTGGAGCGGCCCGGCGATGGCGTGACCGCCGACCTGTGGACGGCCACGCCGGCACTCACCCGCACCGCCGAACTGGTGGACCTGCTGGCCTCGGACCGCCCCGTCTGGTTCGTGGTGGATACCTGGCGATTCCAGACCCGCTATGACGCCGATTTCCTCCAGGTGGTGCTGGAGCACATGGACCTGACCTACAACCAGGCCGGGGTCCTGGTCTTTCGCGGCGAGGGCTACGGCCCCCTGCCGCAGCCGGCCGTCTGGCGCGAGCGCCGCGCCGAGTTCGACGCGGCCCTGGCCCTGACCGGCTTTGGCCTGTCGTCGGATAACCTCCAACCCGGTGAAGACCTGGAAATCACGCTGAACTGGCAGGCCTTGGAAAAGCCCGACGTGGCCTACACCCCTTTCCTGCACCTGATTCAGGCCGACGGGACGGGGGTGGCCGGCGTGGACGAACCGTTGCTGCGGGGCCTCTACCAGCCCGACTTCTGGCCCAAGGAGATGACCTTTGCCGACCGTCACCGCCTGACCCTGCCGTCGCATCTGCCGCCGGGCCGTTACCGCCTTGACCTGGGGCTGTATCCCACCGGCCGGCCCGACAACCTGCTGACCGTTGGCGGCAGTGACCGGCTGCCGCTGGCCTGCCTGACAGTAGGGGAAAGGGCCGCGCTGCCATCGCCCACCACGCCCACCTCCATCACCTTCGGCGACCGGCTCCGCCTGGTGGGCTATGACCCCCCCTCCAACCTCCAACCTCCAACCTCCAACCTCCAACTCTACTGGCAGGCCATAGCGCCGCCGGACCGCGACTACACCGTCTTTGTCCACCTGATCGCCCCTGATGGCACAATCGTCGCCCAGGATGATGCCCCACCCGGCGATCCCTTCTGCCCCACCTCCATCTGGCTGCCCGGCGAGGTCGTGCTCGACGGCCACCCCCTGGCCATCCCCGCCGACCTGCCCCCCGGTTCCTATCGCCTTCTCGTCGGCCTGTATCACCAACCGGACAACGAACGCCTGCCCGCCGTGGACGCCGACGGCGAGCTGCTGGGGGACTCGGTGGTGCTGACAACCCTGTCCATCGGCCCGGAGCCCCCCCGATGATCGCGCGCCTGCGAAGCTGGCGGGTCGAATGGGCCGTCTGGGCATTCATAGCCCTCTACATCGCCTTTTTTGGCACCCTGACGGTGCAGAAGCACAACGCCTTTCAGTCCACCGCCTTTGACCTGGGCAACGTGGACCAGGCGGTATGGAACACCCGCCACGGCCGCCCTCTGGCCATGACCAACATCGAGGGTCTGACCAACCGCCTGGGTACCCACGTCGAACCGATCCTGCTGCCCATCTCCCTCCTCTATTTCGTGTGGAGCGACCCGCGCGCCCTGTTGTTGCTCCAGACCATCGTCATAGCCCTCGGCGCCTGGCCGCTCTACCTTCTGGCACATTACGCCTTACGTTTTACGCCTTACGTTTCACGTTTTACGCCCAACGTTTTACCCCTTACCTTCGCCGCCGCTTACCTGCTCTTCCCCGCCCTGCAATCGGCCAACCTGTTCGACTTTCATGCAGTTTCGCTCGCTCCGACCCTTTTTCTGTGGGCATTCTACTGCCTGGAGAGGGAGCGGTGGGGATGGTACACCCTCCTGGCCGTGCTGACCATGAGCTGCAAAGAGGAGATGCCCCTGCTGGTGGCAATGCTCGGCCTGTACGCCCTGGCCGTGCGGCGCCGGTGGCGCGTCGGGCTGGCGACGATAGCCGGGGCCGTAGCCTGGTTCCTGGGGGCCGTGGGCTGGGTGATGCCCCGCTTTGACACGCAGGAGGTCTCGCCCTTTGCCAGCCGCTACGCCTACCTGGGGGACAACCCCCTGGAAATGGCGGTCACTCTGGCCACCCGGCCGGGGGTGGTGTTGGGCCAACTGCGCAGCGCGGGGGCCGTGGCTTACCTGCGCGACCTGCTGGCACCGCTGGCCTTCCTGTCGCTCCTGGCCCCCCAGGTGGTCCTGCTGGCTGTGCCGACGCTGGCCGTCAACCTGCTCAGCACCGACAGCTTTATGCACCAACTGGAGGGGTTTCATTACGGCGTCACCCTGGCTCCCATCGTCCTCCTTTCGGCTGTCTGTGGCGCGGCGTGGCTGACCCACCGGCTGGGGCGGGTGCGCTCCCTCCCGCTCCTCCTGGCCGCCCTGGTCCTGGCGGCGACACTGCTGTACCACCGCTTCCACGGCTACACACCGCTGGCCACCCGTTTCGCCGGGAGCTGGCCGCAGGTGACCGACCATCACCGTCTGGGGGAAGAGATGGCCGGCCACATCCCGACCGAAGCTTCCCTGGCGGCATTGCCTTACCTCAACCCCCACGCCAGCCAGCGCCAACAGCTTTTCGTGATTGACCGGGTAGAAAACGGGCTGCCGGCGCCGCTCCACCAGGCCGACTATGTGTGGCTGGATGTCACCAACTCCTGGCCGCTGCACCCCAACGATCTGAAACGGGGCGTGGAGAACCTGTTGGCCGGCGACTATGGGGTGGAGCAGGCCGCCGATGGCTGGCTGTTGCTGCGGCGCGGCGCACCCGACAAGGCCCTGCCAGACCCTTTTTACGATTTTGCCCGCGCCCCCGACCCCAGGCCGCAGTACCCCATGCGCCTGCAGTTTCTGCTGGATGGCAAGCCTGCTCTGGAGTGCCTGGGCTTTGACCTCCGGTGTGGCCCGCAGCCGACGACCTGTGCCTCGACGTTCTACTGGCGCGCCCTCCGCCCCCTGCCCTCCGGCCTGCGCCTCTACCCCTTTTACCTGGACGATGCCACCGGCCAGGTGCTCGAAGATACCGGCCTGCGGCCTCTGGTGGCCACCCTCTGGTATCCGCCGGAGCGGTGGCAGGTAGGCGAAACGGTCAAGACCGGCACCCTGCCCTGGGACATTGGCCCCACCTTCAGCCTGGGCGTGGGCGTGGTGCAGGGCAACGATTGGGGCCAGGCCGACCGGCGTCTGACCGTCCGCGTCGAATCCTCCCAGACGATCGTCCGGCTCTTTGACGGCGACACCTGGGCCCGCCTGCTGCACGTTGAAGGCGGAAAGCGCGTGGAGGAATCCCGCACCTTCACCCGGCCCTCACCCCAACACCCCCTCGACGCCGATTTCGGTGGCCAGATCCGACTCCTGGGCTACGATCTCGATTGTGCGGCCAGAAGCTGCGCCCTGCAACTGTACTGGCAGGCCCAGAAACGCCTGGAGATCAACTACTCTGTCTTTGCCCACCTGATCGGCCCGGCCGGCAAGGTCCGCGCCCAGGCCGACTCGGCGCCGCAGGGCGGGGGGTATCCGACCCGGTGGTGGCTCCCCGGCGAAGTGGTGGCCGATCCGGTGGCCCTGGAGCTACCGCCCGAAGCGCCCTGCGCCGTGCCCTACCGCCTGATCGTCGGCCTGTATGACCCCGGCAGCGGCGAGCGCCTGCCTGTGGTCGGCACCGGGGCCGATTCTGTCGAGCTGGCGGAGCAGATCCTGTTCTCGGGCCGGTGCCCGTGAGGCGCGCGGCCGTTTGCCCTGGTCCGGCTTTTTGAGTATAATGCTGTCGGTAAGGGCGGCGCATGCGTCGCCCTTGCGAGGTAGAATAACAGCAGAGGAGCAGGTCGAACATGGCGAAACAAGGACGGGTCTTTAGCGGAGCGCGGCCTACCGGTCGTCAGCACCTGGGCAACTACCTGGGGGCCATCTGCAATTACGTGGCGCTCCAGGATGAGTATGATTGCATCTATTGCGTGGTGGACCTCCACGCCCTGACCACCCTGGAAGATACCCATCGGCTGAAGGAGTGGACCCGCGAGATGGTCCTCGACTGGCTGGCCGCCGGCATCCGGCCCGAGGAGACGATCCTCTTTGTCCAGTCCCACGTGCCGCAGGTCACCGAACTGCACACCATCCTTTCGATGGTCACCCCGCTGGGCTGGCTGACCCGACTGCCGACTTTTAAGGAAAAGGTGCGCCAGCAGCCCGACAACGTCAATTATGGGCTGGTGGGCTACCCGGTGCTCATGGCTGCCGACATCCTCCTGTACAAGGCCGATACGGTGCCGGTGGGCGTGGACCAGGTCCCGCACCTGGAGTTCACCCGCGAGATTGTGCGCCGCTTCAACCACCACTTTGGGCCGGTGCTGATCGAGCCGCAGGCCCGGCATACCGACTTTCCCAAGGTAGTGGGCATTGACGGCGTGAACAAGATGAGCAAATCGCTGAACAATCATATCGAGATCGCTGCCGAACCGGCGGAGATCTGGCAGCGGGTGCAGATGATGGTCACCGACCCGGCCCGCCGCTACCGCAGCGATCCCGGCCACCCCGAAGTGTGCAACGTCTTTAGCCTGCACGGCTTTTTCTCGCCGGGCGAGGTAGCCCAGATCGAGGCCGATTGCCGGTCCGCCGCCATCGGCTGCGTGGAGTGCAAAAAGCGGTTTGCCCGCAACCTGAGCGACTATTTCGCCCCGCTCCGTGAGCGCCGGGCGCAGTTCGCCGCCAACGCCGACTATGTGTGGGACATCCTGGCCGATGGCGCACGCCGGGCGGGCGCTATTGCCGGCCAGGTGATCGCTGAGGTCAAGGCAGCGGTGGGCCTGCCCTGATGAACCGTTCGGGCTGAATTACCTGCTCCGGGAATGTCCCACGGCAAAGGCTACGGGGTTGGTTTCTATCTGGCCTTCGCGGCCAACTTTTTTTTCTTTGCCAGCTTCCAGTGGACCTTTGTCACCCTGCCCGGCTACATTCAACAGCTTGGCGGGAGCGCCGCCCAGATGGGCCTGGCCACCGGCCTGGTCACTTTGAGCGCCGTCCTGGTGCGGCCGGGCATTGGCCACCTGGTGGACCGCTGGGGGCGTCAATGGGCGTTGATAGCAGGGGCGGCGCTCTTTACTCTGGAGCCGATCCTCTACCTTCTGACCCCCGCGGTATGGCCCTTTCTGGCCGTGCGGCTGTTGCGCGGCGTGGGCCTGGCCGCTTTTACCACCGCCTACACCGCCCTGGTGGCCGACCTGACCCCGCCAACGCGGCGCGGCGCAGCGATCGGCCTGTCGGGTGTGACCAACAACGTGGGGCTGCTGTTCGCGCCCGCGTTGGGGGCGCTGGTCCAGGCCCGCTGGGGCTATCCGGCCCACTTTCTGGCCGCAGCAGCCATCGGCGTCGGTAGCCTGCTGACCCTCCTGCCGCTCCAGGCCCTCCGGTCGGCGGCAGCGCCCGCCAGGGGCCGCTTCCGCTTTTGGACCGTGGCCCGGCTGCGCCCCGTGCAGGCGGCGACGCTGGGCAGCACCGGCCTGGCGGCAGCCTACGGCGCAGTGCTGAGCTTCCTGCCCCCCTTGGCCGCCGAAAGGCAACTGACGGCCACCGGGGGCTACTTTACCGCCTTTGCCGTAGCCATGATGGCCTGTCAGGCAGCCGCCGGCTGGCTATCGGACCGGGTGGGGCGACGGGCTGTGGCCGTGCCCGGCCTGATCGTCACCCCGCTCGCCACGGCCGGGCTGGCCCTGGCCCACTCCAACGCCGCGTTGCTGGCTGCCGGCGCAGGCATGGGCCTGAGCTGGGGCCTGACACGAGCCGGACTCGACACCACCGTCGTAGATGCCGTCCCCGGCGGGGCGCGGGGCACCGCCCTGGGCTTTCTCTACACCTGTTTCGATGCCGGGATCGGGATAGGAGCCTTTGGGCTGGGGATCGTGGCCCAGGCGCAAGGCTATGCGGCGGCGTTTGCCGCCGCCGCAGCCTGGGCAGCCACAGCCCTGGTGGGGTACCTCGGCAAAGAACGGCGGCTGAGCTAAGGGGCACTCCGGTCAGCGCCGGGGTCACAGGTAGAAACTAGCGGTTTTTGCGTCTTTGGTAGCAATCCTTGCAGTACACGGGGCGATCGGTACGGGGTTCAAATGGGACCTGGGTCGGTTCGCCGCAGTCGGCGCACACCGCATCGTACATCTGGCGCGACGGGCGATCCCCACGGCCTTTCCGGTCGGCACCGGAGGGACTCTTGCCCGAACCGGAGCGGCTGTCGGTGAACCGCTCGCCGCCGGAGCGGTCGGCCTTGCGCGCCGCCCGGCAGGAAGGACAGCGCCTGGGCTCCGAAAAACCGCGCTCCTGGTAAAACTCTTGCTCGCCGGCCGTGAAGACAAAAGTCCTGCCACAGTCGGCACATTCCAACGTACGATCTCTGAAGCCTGGCATGAGAATCTTTAACCCCTCCTGAATTGTGCGGGCCTTCCCCGAAAAGAGAAGACCGCCGGGCTGTAGAGGTGCCCAGCGGTCATCACGCCTATAGATTCTCCCGACGGGTCCTGCCACTTAGCAAAAACAATTATACCCCAGGTTGCTTCCCATGTCAAATGGGCTGAATCACTCATTGCGACCAGAGGCGGCATGGTGTTGGGCATACAGCGGACAGCCTCCGCCGCAGAGGATCCGGTCCGGGCAGTTGTAGCACTTTTCCATCATGAAATCCCGGTTGCGCAGGTAGCGGGCCAGTTCATGCTCCCAGATCGCCTCCCACGGGTCGGTGAGGAGGTTGCCCAGGGCCACATAGTAGCTCTGGCAGGGGATCACATCGCCGTTGGGTTCGACGCACATGTTGTACCTGGCCGCCGTACACCCCTTGATCCCCAACTCCATGCCCACCGGATCGAATTCGCAGTACTGGGTCGGTGTGTACCAGATGAGGCGCATGTGATGGCGGGCGGTCGCCTCTTTGACCCGCTCCAGGATGGGGGCCAGTTCCCCCTCCGGGATGCCCTGGCCCACGGCCACCGCCGCCCCCGAATAGATCAGGCTGTTGCAGCCAAAGGTGGGCACGCCCAGCGATGCCGCAAAGGCAATCGTCTCCTCAATGTCGCTTACATTTTCAGTGGTCAGCGTCGTGTTGGTCATCATGTAGACATCGGCATTCACCACCGTTCTGATCCCCTCCACCGTTTCCCGCCAGGCTCCCCTGGCCCCCACCATCCGGTCGTGGATGGCCTCGTCGTGGCTTTCCAGGGTGATCTGGATGTGGTCCAGTCCGGCCAGCAGCAGTTCGTCCAGGTAGGCCCGGTCGCGCAGCCGTCGGCCATTGGTCTGCAGGCCGGTCACCAGGCCCACAGCCTCGGCATAGCGGACCAGGTCTGCCAGGTCGGGCCGCAGGGTGGCCTCGCCGCCGGTGAAGGTCAGGTGAGGGATGCCCAGTTCCCAACAGCGGTCAATGACCCGTTTCCATTCCCCGGTAGAGAGTTCCGGAAAGTCGCGGGGGCGACCGACGTAGCAGTGGGGGCAATCATTCTGGCAGCGATAGGTCAGGGCCAGGTCCATGCGGTAGGGGGCGGAAAGCTCGGCGCCCATCGGCTCGATCCGCTCCACATCCAGATAGGTAACGGGGCACACCTCCTCGCCGGCCTGGGCGATCTGCCAGATCGTTTCCCGCAGTTGTTCAAAGTCGGCCTGGGCCGTCGCCCGGCCGATGTTGTACCGCCGGGCGATCTGGCGGGCCGCCTCTTCGGCCGTCTTTTCCTGCAAGATCAGGGCAGCGTGCTCCGCTGCCGTCTGGTTGAGATGCAGCACCCTGGCCGCATTGATGAGCAGCACCCCCCGCCCATCCTTCTCGACGCGGAGGTGCAGCCGGAACTGCTGCGGCGCGTCGGGCGGCGTCTGGTAGTGATAGATGCCCGGCTCCAGAGGCCGGTGCGGTTCGAACCAACGTTTGACCTGTTCCAGAATAGCCATCGGTCCCCCTCTCTCCTGGATGACACGCTGTGGAATAGCCTTCCCACCCGGTAACTACTCAGCTATCTTTACCACGAAGGACACCAAGGACGCCCAGGTTTTCTTTTGTGTCCTTCACCTACCGCCCTCCTCCGGCACAGGCACAGGCGCAGCCGGCGCAGGCGCAGGCACAGGCGCAGCTATAGCCCCCACTCCGGCTGCTGGAGCTGGAGGGCTTGGGCGGCGGGTTGGTGGTCTGGGTCACCTTGCCGGTAAAGCTCTCGATGTTGCGGACCACGCTGCTGGCCGCATTTTCGATGCCCCTGACCACGGTATTGGCAAAGTCGGCGCCGGGCAGGGTCGGCAGCGTGACCGGGGTACCCACCGGGGCCGGACCGGGTGTGGGCACCGACGGCCGGGACGGGGCGCTGCTCGCGCTCCAGGGCCGGTAGCCACCCCACCACTGAGGCAACACCACCGGCCGGTCATGGAAGACGCGGCGGGTTCGGTCATCCCAGTCATCCTCCAACATCGTCCATTCCAGACCCTCTCCCCACCGCTGGCCGAGCACTTCGGGGGTATCGGCGGCTTCCACCTGTTGCCAGGCGCGGGCCGCGATGTCCTTGTAGTACGCCCTGGTCTCCTTGCGGCTAAAGCCGGTTAGTTTTTTGTTCACGTCGCCGATCAGGTCCACCACCATCTCCCGCAACCGCTCCTCAACCAATTGGCCATCCTCGCCGATGGTCTCCAGGAAGCGCTGTTCATAGTTCCACAACTTGACCCCCTCCGGCACCGGCCTGACCGCCTGGAGCCGCAACGGCTTTTCCGATTCGACGGTGACCAGGCCCTTTTTGACCAGCCCAAAGAGGATCATGGTCAACACCTTGTTCAGCGGGGCTTCCAGGAGGATGGCCGCCTCGACGGCGGTCAGGCCCCGCTTGACCCCGGTCCCCTCGACGGCCAGGGCGGGGGGCGTGTACTGCATCTTGCGCTTCTTCTGCGACCGGCTGCCCAGGACTATGAGAAAGACCCATCCGCCGCCAAGCAGGATCAACCAGCAGAAGGGGCTGCCGCAAAAGGCCTCCAGGTTGAAGCTAAAGGCGGGAGCTTTTTGCACCACCCCTTCGGCCAGATATTTCTTGGGGAACGAAGCGCCATAGAGGTATCGGGTGCTGCCATTGGCATCCTCTTTGATCCAGGTATAGACCACCCGGTCATCCTGAAAGCCGGCGGTGGTGAATTCCTGCTTGTGGTAACGCGGTTCTTCTGCCATCACCCCCGGCGGAAAGTGCAGGTTGACCTCCAGGCGGGTGGTGCCATGCACAAACTGGCTGTCGAACCAGGTGGGCGCAAACTCGATACTGGCATATTCGGCGTCTTTGCTATCCTGGTAGATCAGGTTACGCACCAGCGCCTCAAAGTGCAGGGTGCCGGTCTGGCCGGGCTTGATTTCGTAGGGTCCCAGCTCCACGGCCACGCCCGGTTTGACATAGGGGGAGTCGCTGATGCCCGTCAGCGGCACGCCGTCAATCGAGGCCCAGATCTCGCTCAGGCGATAGGTGTTGTTGGGCATCCCTACATCCACCACATCAATAGGGTGGGCGCCGGGGTCACAGGAGAAGGTCAGGTCGTAGATGATCCGCACCGTCCCATCGTGGTTGACGTACAGGTGAACGCGGTTCTCCCGGAGGTTAAAACGATAATCCTGGGCCTGGACGGTCGGCGACAGGAACAGCACCCACAAAACGGCCAGGAGCAGGGCGAGCCGGCTCTTTCGTCCCATTTCTTTATTCTCCGTTCTCCTGTTCACCACTTGGGCTCTTCGACGATCTGATAGGTCGCGCCGCAATAGGGGCAGGTGACCATCACCGCGCCTTCGACGAGGCTGATGGCACTCTTGTCCAGTTGCGCGCCGCAATTCCGGCATTTGAGCGCCTCCATCTCCACATCGCCACCGATGTCAATCTGCTGCCTGACGACGACCTCCTGCTTTGGCTTGGGTTCTCGCAGCCGCACAGCAAAGAGGATGCCCAGGCCGAGGAGGACCAACGCTCCCCCCACCAACAGCCGGCCTCCAGGGCTGGTCGCCTCGGCGCTAAAGGCCGACAGCAGCCACAACACGCCGAACAGCAACAGAATTCCTGCAACAATATACCCGATGATCTTGCCTGTGCTCATGGAATCTCCTTTCCGCTACCGGCCATTCGCCCCTGACTATAGCTATACGCTACTTCCACAAAAAGGTTCGGACCTCGCCGGCGGGGCTGATCGGCTCACCCAGCCAGGTGCCATCGTCGGCGACACCGGTCCGGCGCATGACCACCACCCGCCAGCGGAACCGCAGCGGCTGGGCCTGGCCGGTCAGGTACAGGTCGGCCGGCACGCGCCAGGAGGTGGCTTTGGTCCATACCAGCGGCAGTTGCTTCGTTCGTTCCGCTATCCGTTCCAGGTGGACGACATACCATTCATCCTGTTTCAGAATCCCCACCGAGGCCCAGCTCAGCAGGATAGAGGCATCGGCCTGTTCAAACACCGCGCCATTGGGCGGACTCAGCAGGAGGGGCGCCGGCCGGGGGGGGCTGGGTGTCGGGGTCAGGGTCGGCGTCGGGGTCAGGGTGGGCGTCGGCGTGGCCGTGCCGATGGGGATGCGCAGCTTTTGCCCCACGCTGAGGCGGTCGCTCTTCAGGCCGTTGGCCTCTTTGATCTGGGCCACCGTCACCCTGTATCTGGCCGCGATCGTATACAGCGTCTCCCCCTGTTGCACCTCGTAGGTTTCGTAGGCCATTACCGCCGAAAGGTCGGGCGGCTGGGCGATGATCAACTGAGTACCGGCCCGCAGGTTTGTGGCATCGGTGATGTGGTTGACCTCCATCAGCACTTCTACGGTGGTATTGAACCGCCTGGCGATGGTGCTCAAGGTATCGCCCGATTTGACCGTGTATAGGAACGGGGTGGGCGAGGGCGTTGGCGTCACCGTCGGCGTTGGGGTATCGGCCACCGGCAACGGGATGATCAACTGCTGACCGACGGAGAGGATCGAATTCTCTTTCAAGCCGTTGGCCTGCAAGATGGCTTTGACGGTGGTGCCATACTTTTTGGCAATGCTGCTGATCGTCTCGTCCAGCTCGACGGTGTGGAAGACCTGGTTGGGCGGCAGGGTGGCGGTCGGCGGCGGCGTGGGCGAGTAGAGGGGCGTCGCCGTCGGCACCACCCGATAGGTGGCCGTAGGCAGGATGGTGGGGGTGAGCAGTTGGGCGGTGGGAGCCGCCGCCTGGGGCTGGCCGGCCTCCCACGGCTTCCAGATCCACAAAACAAAGAGGGCCACCACCAGGAGCAGAGGCAACCACAGGTCTTCTTGGGGCAGGGGGCGGTTCTTTTTCCTGGACTCCTTGAGCCGTGCCCCACACATCAGGCAGGTTTCGGCCCGCTGCGCCACAGGCGTTCCGCACTGAGGACAATGCCTCTGAGGGTTTGATGTCACCGGTTCTTTCTGCTCCCCTCCCGGACGAACTGAGTGCATTATATCAGAGCTTGCCCCATTTGCCAACTATTTCTGGCAACCGGGACAAAAGTGTGAGGACCGCCCCCCGATGACAAGCCGCTCAATGGGCGTACCGCAGGCCCGGCAGGGCGCCCCCGCACGGCCATAGACGGCAACCTGCTCCTGGTAACTGCCAGGCCGGCCTTCGACATCGGCATAGCCCCCGTCCTCAAGGGTGGTGCCCCTGCCGGCAACGGCCCGCGCCAGCACGGTGCGGATCGCCTCATACAGGCGCGCCCGTTCGTCAGGGCCGAGGGAATCGGCACGGCGCAGGGGGTGCAACCGGGCAGCAAAGAGCACCTCATCGGCATAGATGTTGCCGACCCCGGCCAGAAACGACTGGTCCAACAGCAGCGGCTTGAGCCGGCCCGTGCGCCCCCCCAGCCGCCGAACAAACTCCTCCAATGTAAACGCCTCGGCCAGGGGCTCCGGCCCAAGCCCCCCCGTCACCTCTGCCGGATCCGCCACCAGGTACAGCCGTCCGAACTTGCGCGCATCGTAAAAGCGCAACTGCCGCCCATCCTCCAGATCGAAGCGGGCGCGGAGGTGCCGGCCGGGGGGAGATTGGGCCGGGACCACGTGCAGCCGTCCGCTCATCTTCAGGTGGATCAGCAGGTACCCCTGGTCCAGGCCGACGACCAGGTACTTGCCGCGGCGGGAGACCGACCGCACCTGCCGCCCGGCCATGCGCCCCTGGAATTCGTCCACAGCCGGGACGGCAACCGTGCGTGGCCAGTGGACTGCTACCCCGGTGATCGTCCGTCCCACCAGGGTCCGGTGCAGCCCACGGGCCACCGTTTCGACCTCCGGCAGCTCCGGCATTCCCTACCCTCGCGCAAAAGCAAGCGCCGGCAAAACCGGGGACGACCGTCCGGCCCAGGTAAGCAGGCCAGGGGAGAGGGGCACCGATACCTTAACGGCGGCTGTAGGCAGCCACAAACCGGGCAATGGAGCGGTCGTAGGTGCGCTCCACCTGGGGCGGGAAAAGGCAACCGGGCAACTCGCCATGCTGCCGGTGATAGGCGATGCACTCGCAGCACAGGCCCTTGCGCGGGCAGGGCTCGTAGGTGCAGGTGCATTGCTGGAGATTGCGCTTCTGATTACACTCCATAGCCACTCCTCTTACCCACCTGTTTCCCCCTCCAGAATCACAGGAAACAGGCTACACTCCCGCTGGCTGAACGCCTGGCAGGCCTTCGGCACGTGAGCCGGCACCACCACCTCAAAGCCGGCAAGGGCCCGCCGCAGGTGACACAGGGGAAAGCCCACCACCGTCAGCCAGCAGCCCTCAACGCGGGCCACAGGGTCGAACTGGGGATGCTGGATGGCGTAGGCACCGGCCTTGTCCAGCGGATCCCCGCTGTTCACATAGGCGACGATCTCGTCGTCGCGATAGTCGCGCATCCAGACCCTGCTCCCGGCTAACCCACACCTCATGCGCCGGCTGGCCGGATGCCAGACGCTGACGGCGCTGTAGACGGTATGGGGCCGCCCACGCAGCAAGCGCAACATGCGCACCGCATCGTCCGGGTCGGCCGGTTTGCCCAGCGCCTGGCCGTCCACGGCAACGGTGGTATCGGCGGCGATGACCAACTCATCCGGCCGGACACCGTTCACCGCAAAGGCCTTGGCCTGGCTGATGCGCAACACCATCTCGGTGGGCGGTTCGCCGACCAACGGCGATTCTTCCACCCCTGTCGCCTTGATGACAAAGGGCAGGCCCAGCAACGACAAGAGTTGCCGCCGTCGGGGCGATCCTGAGGCCAGGATCAGCCGCCGGATGTCAGAGTGATTACATGCCATGTCTATTCAGGATAGATCGCCTGCCGGATGCTTTCCGCCACGTCGTCCAGCGCAGCCCGGTTGGGACGGCGGAAATAGTCCGGGCTGAAGTGAAAGCCAAAGCCATCGCCGTGGAAGCGCGGCAGGACGTGCAGGTGAATGTGAAACACCCGCTGGCCGGCCGCTGCCCCATCGGCCAGAAAGAGGTTCACCCCCTCGCAACGGACCTGAGACCGCCGCAGCGCCACCGCCAGCTTCACGCCCACCCGGAAGAGGTGACCGCCGGTCTCCGGCTCCAGGTCGGCCAGATGGGCGGCATGGGCACGGGGCACGACGAGGAGATGGCCGGGATTGACCGGCTGGATGTCCATGAAAGCCACCACCCGGTCGTCGGCATAGACCATGCTGGCCGGGGCCTCGCCCCGGATGATAGTACAAAAGACGCAAGAGGTCTCGGCCACCGCCCCTCCTCTCCATAGCCTGGCACAAGCCGGGGAGATTATAACACAAGATGGCGTAAAGCCAAAAACCGGAAGGGCAATGCCCTCCCGGTTTCTCCCGGCGCCCGCAGGCGGGCGACCGCCACTGTGCCGCCCACGTCACAACCGAACCGACGTCTCCTGCTCCCGGCCGTCGCGCCAGTACCGGAGCGACACATCGCGCCCCGGCGGCACCTGGTCCACCAGGCGGTGCACGTCGTCGGCCCGGAGGACCGGCTGCCCCCCCAGGGCGACGATCACGTCACCGGGGCGCAGGCCGGCCCGCTCCGCCGGCGATCCGGGTGACACCCGCCCCACATAGGCCCCCGCGTGGGGGAGGCCAGGGCGTTTCCCGGCCTGGGCAGCGGCATCGGCAATGGCAGCGCCCAGCCTTGGCCGGCGCCGGGCCAGCAGTTGCATCAGGCGGGGCAGGTCAAACCCGATCACCACCTGCCCGTCCACCGTGATGACCGGCACCCCTTGCTGCCCCGAGATGCGGATCATCTCCATCGCCGCCTGAGGGTCAGCCGCGACGTTCTTTTCAACAAAAGGAACCCCCTGACGGGTGAGAAACTCTTTCGCCTGGTAACAGTAGGGACAGGTTGGGGTGGTGTAAACAACGACGCTCATGGCTACCTCCACCCTATCGGCCTGGCACTTTGGGGGGCATGATGGCTCCATAGGGGCAGGCACCGACACAGGCGTAGCAACCCAGGCAACAATCCTGGGCGACGGACGGCAGGCCGGCGGGGTCCTCCCGTCGGAAGCCCTGCATCAGGCAGGCGGCCAGCGGTGGACAATCCGCACAACGCCGGCAGCGTTGCGGATCCACCCGCGGCACCAGGTCCTCCCACAGGCTACGGTTGCCAGACCCCATGCTGGCCCTGCCCCATCCGTTTTCCGCCCGCGATCAACCGCCCTGGTGGCGGTGGGCCTCCTCCTGCTGCGCAGGGGGGGAGCCCCGCCCCACCGCTTCCAGCAGTTTGGACAGCAGCAACGCCTCAGGTACTGCCCCCTCCAGGTGAACCCTGTCGTTGATCACCGTGCGCGGCACCCCATAGACGCTGTACTTGTTGGCCAGGTGCGGGAACTCGATGGCTTCGACCATGTCCGCCCGGATCCACTCACTTTCGATGGCCAGCTTGTGGGCCAGCCGCACCGCCTGTGGGCAATAGGGGCAGGTAGGCGTGACGAATACCTGGACATGCACCGGTTCGGCAATGGCGGCGACCGCCTTTTTGGTTTCAGGCCGCAGCCCCGATTCCCCCCGCGACACATCCAGGATGTCCTCGATGAGGCTCGTGAACTCGTAACCGGAAGGAATACCGTAGAACCGGATGCCATAGTCCTTTTCCTGGCCCTCCTCCATCCGCAGGATGGCGATGGCCGGGATCTTGTCCACGCCATACGCGTCGGCCACCGGCCTGTCGGTGACAAAATTATAAACCTCGACCGTAATCCGGTCCGACAGGTCCGCCACCTCTTCGACGATCTGGCGCGTTTCCGCGCAGAACTGGCACTCGATAGTCTGGGTAAAGATCACCAACTTGACCGGGTTGGCCAGTTGGCCGGCAAACTCGTTGCGCAAGAGTTCGGCATCTTTGTTTGAAATCAATGGCATATGAAACCTCCCTTAAAAATAAACGGCGGACCGGTAGGGGCAGGGCTTGCCCCTGCCTCCTGGGCAGCCGCGAGGGCTGCCCCTACCATTTTCATTCATCGTGGTACCCCACCGGGCATGTTGACTCCTATGTGTTTATCGACCAGGGCATGCCTGCCCCCCTTCCACCCCTTTAGATGCAAAAGGCCGCTCAAGGTTTCAGCCGGGCCGGAGGCAATTTGAGCACCCGGTAAAGCCGGTCCTTTACCTCGGCGGGCAGTTCGGTGGGGGCCTGGGAGCGGTACAGGATGATGGTCTTGCGCACCGTATCCACCATCACCCGGCAGTCGGGGCAGCCGGCCAGATGGGCCTCCAGTTCGGCGCACAGAGCCGCTTCCAGCTCGCCGTCGAGATAATCGGAAAGCAGGTTCCGCAGTTGATGACAGAGCGGATGTGGATGTCCGATCAGCATACTCCTCCTCACGATACGGCCGGCAGGCCCCTGGCGCGTTCCCCGAAATAGGCCGATAGCCGGTCACGGAGCTGCAGGCGCGCCCGGTGCAGCCGGTTCTTGACCGCCTGCACCGAGATGCCCAACACCTCTGCCGTCTCTGCTCCCGACAGGCCGTGGATGTCGCGCAGGATAAAGGCCGCCCGTAGCGGTTCCGGCAGATCGGCGATGGCGCGGTCCATCTCCTGGCGGGCCTCGGCGGTGAGCAGTTGCTCATCTGGTATAGCCGACCAGTCTATCAGCAAGGGAGAGAGAGCCTCTCCCGACTCGTCCTCTGCGGTCAGTGTCTCGTCGAGGGAGAAGGTGGTCACCTGCCTCCGCTTCCGCAGGCGCATCAGGCTGGCGTTGTAGGCGATGCGATACAGCCAGGTGGCCAGGCTGGAGCGCCCTTCAAACCGGGGGATCGCCTCAAATGCGTTCAAAAAGGTCTCCTGGAGCACATCTTCGGCCTCCTGTTCATCCCCCAGCAGTTTGAGGGCCACATGGTACACCCTGGCCGAGTTGAGTTCCACCAGCATCCGAAAAGCGCCGGGGTCGCCGGCCCGCAACAGCTCCACCAGTTTTGTTTCGTCGGTTACGGCAACGTCGTCTGCCACACCTACTTCCTTAGATGCAGGGCGAACCGCAGGGTTTCAGATGCCCCCAGGGCAAGGAAGGAGCGGCGGCTACCGCTCCGTCCGCACCCACAGCCGCTGTCCGTCGGTGATGAACTCGATGGTGCCCATCTTGTCGGTGCGCAACACCGTCACCCCATCCAGAGAGGCCAGGCGGTCGAGCACGGCCTGCTGCGGATGGCCGAAACGGTTATCGGCGCCGACAGAGATCACGGCGTAATCGGGCTTCACGGCCGCCAGGAACCCGGCGGTGGAAGAGTTGCCACTGCCGTGGTGGCCAACCTTCAGCACGTTGGCCGCCAGGGGCCGACCGGATTGCAACAGCCGTTCCTCCCCTTCTCTTTCGACATCGCCGGTGAGCAAAAAGCTGGCCCGGTCCCATACCAGCCGCAGCACCACCGAATTGTTGTTGGCGTCGGCCGTGGTGCCGGTGAGCAGTTCCGGCGGCGGGTGCAACACCTCCAGGACCACCCCTCGCCCCAGGTTAATCCGGTCGCCGGCGCGCACCACATGCCGGGCGACGTGGGCCTGGGTCAGCAGGGCCTGGCTCTGGAGGAAGAGAGGGTCGTCGTCCGGCCGGCCGTTGTCCACCCAGCCGGCTACTTTGTACCGGTCCAGCACCTCCACCAGGCCGGTGATGTGGTCGGAATCAGCGTGGGTCATCACCACCAGGTCTATGGAGCGGTCCCAAAAGGGTACCTCTTTGCCCAGGGCAGCATTCAGGGCGGTGGGGCTGGGGCCGCCGTCCACCAGCACCTGCCGGCCCTGCGGGGTAGTGATGAGCACGGCGTCACCCTGGCCCACGTCGAGAAAGGCGACGTGCAGCCTGCCATCGGGCAACTGCAACACCGCCAGCCAGGCCAGAACCGCTGCCGCCAGGGGCAGGCCGATGACAACCGGGGTGGACCAGCGGCCCGTCAGCCACGCCCAGGCACGGCGGGCATATCCCTGCCGCTGGCGCAAGGCCCATACAGCACCGATGAGAACGCCGTAGTAGAGCACCAGCCGGCCCGCGCTGGCATGGCTGATCTGAAGGGAGGCAAAGGGCCAACCGGCCATCCAGTGGACCACAGCCGTGGTGTAGGCCAGGCACAGCCACGGCACCCAGGCGATCCCCTGGGCGAGGGGCCGCAGCCAGGGCACCAGCCCGATCAGCATCGCCCCTCCACCCCAGATCATGATCGGCGGCTGCACGGGCAGGATGAGGAGATTGGTCAGGGGAGCCACCAGCGACAGCCGGCCAAAGTGGTAGACGACCAGGGGGATGGTCAAAATCTGGGCCGCCAGCGTGACGATGAGCAGGTCGTTGAGGTAGCGGAGAAGCTGCCTGGCCCGCTCCCGCCCGGTGATCCGCACCAACCCTTTCTCGAACAGACGCTCAATGGCCGGGGTGAACAGGATCAACCCCAGGGTGGCGGCAAAGCTGAGCTGAAAACCCACATCCCACAAAGCCAGGGGCTGGATGGCGGTCAGCAGAATGGCCGAAGCAAAGAGCGATACATAGGCCGTGGCCCGGCGTCCCAGGTGGCGGGCGGTCACATACAGCCCTCCCATCACGCCGGCGCGGACTACGGCGGCATCGGCCCCCACCAGCAGCACATAGAGGACAATACCGGCCACGGTGAACCAGTAGGCGCGGCGCTTGCCCAGCAAACGCCCAAAGGAGGTGGCGAACAGAGCGGCGATGAGGGTGATGTTTGAGCCGGAGATGACGATGATGTGGCTGGTGCCAGTCGCGTTAAAATCGTCGTACAAACGGTCGGGGATACCGGCCTCGATGCCCAGCAAAATGCCCTGTAGCAGCGAGGCCTGTGGCTCAGGCACCAGCCGGGCAATCAGATCGCGGCCCCGGTCCTTTACCGCCAGGATCGCCGTCCAGAAAGGGCTGCCCTGGCCGGAAGCCAGCCGTTCGATCTGCGGGCGGTCCATCAGGGAATAGACCCCCTTCCGCTCCAGGTAATCGCGATAAGAGAACCCCTGGAATTCGGGAGGGGTTTTCAACAGCCCCGCTACCCGCAGCCGATCGCCATAGTGGATCGCCGGGAAACGGGGGGCGCGCACCAGCACCGTACCGTGGACGGTCATCTCCCGCCCTTCGACCTCGAGCCGGTCGGTGCGCAGCCTCAGGTTGGTCCAGGTATCGCGCACGTCGGGGTAGCCTGTCACCACCCCTTCCAGCGTCACCCAGCCCGTATCGTTGTAATGGGCCACGGTGTGGGGATCGTTCAGGTTGGGGAGAGAGAGCTGGTAGCGGAGGGCCGCCAGCAGCAGGGCCAGGGCACAGGCGCCGCTCAACCGCACAGAGCGATCCCGGCGCCACAAGAAAATGGCCGCCAGGGGGATAAGGCAAAGCAGGGCCAACGATGCCGGCCGGATCCCCAGGGGCACCAGCCAGTGGTGGGCTGCAACCAGGCCGACTGCCCAGGCAAGAGCACACCAGACCAAAGGGGGCATCGGGTCTTTCCTCCGAAACCACTAACAAAACAGGCTCTTCCGCTAAGAGCCTGTTCCCTTTGAGGATCTGGTTGTAAATGGCGAGGGCGAGATTTGAACTCGCAACCAAGGGCTTATGAGTCCCCTGCTCTGCCATTGAGCTACCTCGCCCATAACCAGTAGCGGGGAGAGGATTCGAACCTCTGACCTTTGGGTTATGAGCCCAACGAGCTGCCTCTGCTCCACCCCGCACTGTCGGCAGAAATTATACTCGACTTTGGGCCTGCCGTCAACTTTGGCGCCGCCCTATGCACTTATCCCACCGACACCAGGGTGGCCACCGTGACAAATACCCAGGCCACGGCGGCCAGCAGACCAAAGAGCACAGCCCCCACCCCTAACCTTATCCACAGCCGCCGCGCCACCTGCGGATCGAGGGGAGGGGCACCACCGGCAGCCGCCTCCGGCACAACCCCCAACTCGAGCGGGGAAGGCAGTTGCTCCGCCTCGACCGCCGGTTGCTGCTCTGCCAGGGCCAGCTCCTGCAGCCGCAGCCCGGCCTGGCTGCGCACCGCCGGATCCTCGGCCATCTGGGCCGCCACTTTGAACGAACTGACGGCCAGGGGCAGCCGGCCCTTGGCCCAATAGGCCAGCCCCAGGTTGTAGTAGGCCAGGGCAAACCGCTCGTCGTGGACCACCGCCTGCCGATAGCGGGCAATCGCCTCGTCCAGTTGGCCCTGTTTATGGTACTCCAGGGCGATGGTAAAGTGGATCTGGGCCGGGTTGAGAGCCGGAGCCGCTGCCTCGCCGCCGGCAGGGGCCGGGGGTTGCGCCAGGTCCTCCTGCCGCCTGCCACGCAGGGCAGCAGCCACCAGATTGAACAGGCTCATCAGCGCCTGGAAGCCATCGAGCGGCGGCAGAGGCAACAGGTTGAACAGGGCCAACAGCAGATTGACCGTAATCATGTAGTAGGTCAGGGCCACCACCGCCCCCTGCAGGTCCGGCCCGGGTTGCGCCACCAGCAAAAAACTGAGGATTTCGTCAAAAGGGACCCCACCGACCACCGATACGACCACGACCGTGCCGGTCACGCCGAGCAGCGCCGCCAGCGCGGTCAGCAGGTTGGCCGTCGCCCCAGAGACAGACACCAGGAACATGCCCCACGCCCGGTTCTTGAGCCGGAGGCGGTGATAGTCCACCCATACCGGCCTGGCCCAGCCGATCCCGAACAGCAGAAAAACGATCATCCCCAGCCACGATACATGGCGCAGGGGGTTGAAGCTCAGCCGTTTGCGTTCCACCTGGCTGGTATCGCCCAACAGGTAAGCGACCAGCGCGTGGGCCAGCTCGTGCACCGTAAAGCCGATGAACAGCGCCGGCAACAGCAGCAATGTGGCCCAACTGGGCGGCCAGTGGATCCAGTTTCTCATCCGAGTTCCCGTCCATCCCCGCTATGCGGGCTCTATCGGCGGGAACCAGAAAGCCCGCGCGGCCCGGGCAACCAGTTCCTCGCCGAAAAACACGCCGACATGCAGGGTGTGCTCGCCCGGCCCGGCATCCCGCCGCAGGTGCAGGATCTTGTCCAGCATCCACTCCCGATTGTGAACGATGAGGGTGCTGCACAGCTCATCGTCGTCCGGCCCGACGATGACCATCTCGACGTTCACCGGTTGCAGGCAGGGGGTCAGGTCTACGGCCACATCCACCCGCCGCCGGTCCAGGGGATTCACCCCCACGCTCTCCACGCGGACCTCCGAGGCCGGCACCGGTGCCCGATCGGCAAAAAACAGGTTATCAGACAAGGTTTCTCCCTTTGGGCAGCCGCGAGGGCTGCCCCTACGTTGCAGCCGCGAGGGCTGCCCCTACCCTTTTCATCCAGATGGCATCCTGTCCTGCCACGATTATACACCCCTTGCTCCCTCCGGTCAAACCCCGGCGTGCTGCTACCCTCCGGCGGGCTACCGGTGCACGCGGACCGTCGCCAGGGGATAGGCCTCGCCCAGGCGAAAGAGGCCACGGCGGACCGCCAACCAGGAGCGGCCCACCGACAGGGTGTAGACCCCCGGCGCCAGATCGGGCGGCAGGGCAAAACATCGCGGATCGCGGAGCATCTGCCCCATGCCAAGCCGGGAAAAGGGGGCGCGCCCCCCCACCGGGGCGGAGGAAGCCTCGGCCAGGACGTTGCCGGCATCGTCAGACAGGCGGAGCACGGCAACCCCCGGCTCCGGGCTATCGCGCATAGCCTGCCAGAAGAGGTCCAGGCACAGCATCTCCCCTGCCCCGGCTGTCAGCGAGGGAGCGTCAAAGCCCCACAAGCGCACACTGCCCAGCGTCACGCCGGCGGGATAGGCCACATGGGGCAGCGGCAGCGCCTGCCAGTCTGTCGGGGCCACGACCTCTACCTCGCCGAGGAGTAGCCGATGGTCACCGCCGGCCCACGGCAACCAGAGCGGTTGCCCATCCACAAAGTGATACCAGCCCACCTCCAGCCGATAGCGGCCCGGGGGGGTGCCGGGCAGCACGGCCAGGCGCAATGGCGTGCGCACCCTGCTCCCGACCGGCCAGGCCGCCGGCGGATAGAGGGAGCCCAGGGGCCGCTCGTCGGTCTGCGCCCAACGCTGCCCTTCCCCGTCGAACAGGCCGGCAAAGAGGATGGCGTCATCCCGCAGCGACCGGGCCACCTGCCACACCGGCGCCAGGTCCAGCACCCCGCCGACCGGCACCGCCGCGGACCGGAGAGGGCTCGCCAGCAGATGGAGCGAACCGTCGGCCAGGGTGCCCTGGGGGCAGGCCTCGGCCGTGGTCAGCCGGTCACCCCCGGCGAGAAAGCCCTGCACCCGGAGCTGGCTCTCGCCGGTGAACACCTGATCCTCGAATTTCGTGCCGTGCTCCTCCAGCCAGCTACGGATAAAGCCATCGGGATCGGTCACCGTGTCGTAGATGCGGTACACCCACACCCGGTAGGAGTGGGCGAAGAGGCGCTCCAGGGCAGCCGCCGTCTCGGCGCGGCTCATGGCGTAAAAATCGGAGGAAGGGTCGCCCCAGCCCAGCGACGGGTCGCCGTCCACAGTGCCGGTCTGGGCCACCACCGGCCCGTCGTCGGGCACCTGCCCGCCATATTCGACCAGCCGCCCCCGCCAGGCGATGGGGTCACCGTCCCAATAGGTCAGCAGCGCGGTATAGGCGTACCCGGCGTTGACCAGCACGGCGTCCCCAGGCCGCCAATGCCCGGCCAGAAAGCGGGTAGCCGCCCGGTGGTCATCGGCGGCATAATGCGGATCGGTGTGATAGCGATAGATCGAACCCCCGGTGCAGGCCACGATCACAACCAGGCTCAGCCACAGCGCCGGCCGCCAACGCTGCCCAAGCCACGTCAAACCGGCGCCAATAAGGAGGTAAAACGGAGTCGAATAGGTAAAGGCATACCGGACGTGATACAGCGGGATCACGAACGAGGCCAGATAGATGAGCAGCACCGGCAGGAACAGATACCCGGCCAGCAGCCAGGCCCTGGACCTGCCACCCCTGGCCGACAGCCCCAGGACAAACAAGGCGGCAAACAGGGCCAGCGCCGGCCACACCCCGGACGGCGTCACCGACTGGCCCAGGCTCAGCGCCGACCAGGTTTCCACCAGAAGCCTGCCCAGGGGGGTAAACTCCCGCCAGGGAGGGACCGGCGGCGCCGTGGCCTGCCGCCAGGCCACCGGCAACCACGGCCCGTAGAGCAGCAGCCCCCCCCCCTGGGCCAGTAGCCATAGCCCCAGCCATGCCCGGCCAACCCGCCTCTGCCGCCAACCGACCAGCCACCAGCCGCCCACCAGCAGGTTGATGGCCAGCAGCAGAAAGGCGAAATAGTACAGGGTCCACAGGCCCAGCGCCCCACACAGGGCATAGACCACCAGAGGCCACAGGGCCGGGCCTGCCTCTGGCGGCGCGTCCAGCAGCGAGACGACGGCCAGGAGCAGGCCCATGCCCAGCACCGCGCCGAGGGTGTACATCCGCACTTCTTGGGAATACCACAGGTTGTAGGGGGAAATAGCCACCAGGAAAGCGGCCGGCAGGGCCACCGCCGGGCCACAGGTCCGCGCTGCCAGGCGATAGGCCATCGCCACCAGGAGCAACCCGAAAAAGAGGGAGAGGAACGCCACGGCAAATTCGCTGCTGCCCGCCAGCCGGGTCCAGGCGTGGAGCAGCAGGTAGTAGCCGGGCGGATGGATGTCGCCGGCGGTATGGGCAATCAGCGCCGGCAGGCTCTTACCCGCCAGGTGGACGCTGACCGTCTCGTCATACCACAAGCTCTCCGCCCCCAGGCGGTAGACCCGCAGGCCAAAGGCCAGCAGCAGGACCACCGCGATCCGCCATCGGCCACCGGCCATCAGCTATCCCCCATCGGCCACCGGCCGGGGGAAAACCTGCTGGGTCCACTGCACCGGATCCACCGGTACACCCCACACGCGCATCTCCCAGTGCAGGTGCGGCCCGGTGGAAAGCCCGGTGTCGCCCACCAGCCCGATGACCTCACCCCGGCCGACCACCTGCCCGGCCACCACATCGATCTGCGACAGATGCCAGAAGGCGGTAAACACCCCCCAGCCGTGGTCCAGAATGACGGCGTTGCCCCGCACCTGCAACGGCTCGGCCAGGGCCACGGTGGCGGTCATGGGCGCCAAGACCGCGGTCCCCTCGTCGGCGCCGTAATCCAGGCCGGTGTGGTAGCTGCTCACCGGGCCGCCGTTATAGGAGCGCCGTTGCCCAAAGCCTGCGGTGATACAAAGTTCTCCGGCCAGCGGATAGCCAAAGGCCCCCTGCCACAGTCGGACGGTGCTCACACCGGCAAAAACAGCGTTGACCTTTTCCCGCTCCTCTTGAGCCAACTGGGGGTCCAACAGCCCCTGGCGGCTGGGGGGGACGACAACGTTGTAGGTGGGAAAGCTGCCCGCCGTGACGGTGAGGACCTCGTGCATGACCAGCCGGTCGCCGGTACCGGCTTCGACCGCTGTCAGGGTCAGGGGATAGCCCCTCGGCGGCGTCAGGGCGTCTACCCCCAGCAACGCCCAGTATCGCCCCCCCTCCTCCACAAAATGCAGATCCTGGCCCAGAAAAGAGCCGTCCAACTCCAGAGCGCCCCGCCCGCTGACCGTCAGAAACAGGGTCTGGCCCTGGACCAGCGGCGTGGGTTCAGCGCCAATGGCAGGGAAGACAGGGACACCGGCGGTCGGCACCGTGGGCGGCGGGATGGTCAGCTCCTGGCCCGGTAGCAGCAACCCTAACCGGTCCAGGCGATTGGCCTGGCGCAAAGCCCAGACCGTGGTGCCGTAGCGGAAGGCCAGAGAGGGCAACGTCTCGCCGGGGCTCACCGGATGCACCCGGCTGTTGGCCATCGGCTCCGGCGATGGCACCGGCTCCGGCCGTCCGGTAGGGATGATCAGCCTCTGCCCCACGCGGATCAGGCTTGGGTCGGAGATGTTGTTGGCGGCAACGATGGCCTCGACCGTTGTTTCAAAGCGCCGGGCAATATTGTAGAGCGTATCACCCGGCTGGACGACATAGACCGGCCCTTCCGGGGTAGGCGGCGCCGGCTCCTGGGCAGCGGCAGGATAGGCCGTCCAGAGAAACAGGGCCAAAGCCAGAAGAAATAAGATATTAGATATTAGATATTGGGTGTGACGTTTCACGCCTTACGCCTTACGATTTACGCAAACTCCAGTTGATCGCCGACATTCACCCGCTTCAGCAGAGAGGGATGGCCCTCCAGATAATAGCGGGCCGGGCGGCGGGGCGCATAGTAGGGCCGGAAAGGGCGGGCCAACACCTTGTCCACCACCCGCCTGTCCCGGTCCAGCCACACAACGGCGATGGGGAAAAAGACAAAGAGCATGTGGATCGCCGTCTGGGCGACCCCCTCCCGCCGTTCGACAAACAGAAAGACCTGGCCGTCGGCGATGGCGCGGCGGCGGCGGAACATCAACCCCCGCCCCCGCTTCCAGAAGGTATCACAACGCACGACCTTGCAGGCCACTGTTTCGCCGGTTGTCCCATTGGTGATCATGGTTTCCTCCATGCCCCGTCGCGATCGGCTGCGACGCCCAGGCAGGCCAGGATGGCCGGTGCCACATCGGTGATGGCCGTCGTCTGACCAAAATGCCCGGCAGCCGGTCCGGTGGCCAACAGCGGCACCGGGTTGGCGGTGTGGACGCGGGTCGTGGCGTCCTCCAGGTTGCCGTGGTCGCTGCTCAGCACCAGGGTCGTGTCCGGCGGCAGGTGGTCCAGCACGCTGCCCAGGAACGGGTCCAGGCGGGAGAGCACCCAGGCCGGGTCAAGGCGGCGATGGCCGGCCAGGTCGGGCAGGAAGCTTTCGTATAGCACCAGGTCATACCCGGCCATCAGGCCGGCCAGCCGCGCGCCTGCCTCTTCGGGCGAGATCAGGGGCAGATCGTAACCCAGGTGAGCGGTGGCGATCTCGTGGGTAATGTCCCACAGCACCGCCCGGCCCGCCAGCAGGTCGGCCAGGGTGGGGATGGGAGCACCGGCGGCCAGGGCAGTTAGCGTGGAGGCCCCCAGATGGCGCTTCCCCTCGCGCACCGCCTGCCAGAAACGCTCCGAATGGGCATTGGCCAAAAGCACCCGCGCCCCGACCTCAGCGGCCCGTTTCAACAGGCTGTGTTCGGCAATGACCGTCCGCAGCGGCCCGGTGGGATGGGCGGTCACATGCTCGCCCACCAGGGCCGGGGCATTGACCCCGGTGAACAGCGCCGTCTGACCGGTGGCGCTCTGCGGCAGGCCGGGCACCCCCAGGCAGGCATCGAGGGCCCTGCAGGACAGGCCTGCCCCAACCGCAGCCGAAGGGAGGCCGCCCGCCCTTTCCCGGGGGGTCGGGTCGTCCTCCACGCCGTCGAGGGCCAGCGGGCCACCCAGCCACCCGCGCAGGCGCGGCATGGGCACCGTGCTCAAGGGGTTATCCGGCCCAGAGGGGGCCAGTCCCACGCCATCCAGAAAGATGAACAGGACCCGCCCCGGCGCCGCCGGGCCCTGGCTCATAGCTTGTAGCCGATCCTGCGCAAAAAGCCCTTGCGCCAGGCGATCCCCTCCTCGTCTTCGATCCCTTTGGGCGAAAAGCCATCCACCACGCCCAATATGCCGCGCCCCTGTTCCGTCTCGGCGACCACCACCTGGGTGGGGTTGGCCGTGGCGCAAAAGATGCGGCACACTTCCGGCACCTGCTTGAGGGCGTTCAGCACATTGACGGGATAGAACCCCTCCCCCAGGAAGAGGATAAAGGTATGCCCGGCGCCGATGGCGGCGGCGTTCCTCCTGGCCAGATCGATCATCGTTTCGTCGGTGCCGACCCAGCGGATCAGGCATTGGCCCGAAGCCTCGCAGAAGGCCAGGCCGAACTTAATGCCCGGCACGGCGGTGACCATCGCCTCGTAAATGTCCTCGACACTCTTGATAAAGTGCGTCTGGCCCAGGACAAAGTTGATGGCCTCCGGCTTTTCAATCGGAACCAGTTTCAGCTCCACCAGACACCCTCCTTTTCATGAAAATCTCTTCAGGACCAGCGGCAGGTAGATTTTGTACGGACCACCTGGTGTCCCGCCCAGGCTCACCTCATCCAGATAGACCACCGCCGCCCCGTCCTCCACATCGTCCTTCAGCCAAAAACGGACCGTCACCGTGGCGGTCAGCGATCTCTCCGCCGGACCGACGGGGGCCCACAGGTGCTGCCAGCCCGCGACGCCCAGGGACGGCGTCAGGATGAGGGTGGCGGTTACCGGCAGCGTAGGGCTGACCGTCTGGGTGACCACATTGAGCACAACGTTCAAGAGATCGTCGGCAGCGGGGGTCGCCGGGCGATACCAGAAGGACAGGACCGGCTCCCAGGCATCGGTCAGCACCACCGTCTGGCTCACCCCGGTAGCGAACTGGACCGGCAGGGTCAGCGGCGGGCTCACGGCCGGCGTGCCGCCGAGGGCCAGGGCTCCGGAGCCGGTGTGGACCGGTTCGGTCACGACGGTGGGGGTCACGCCTCCGGCAACCAGGAGCGACCAGCCATCCAGGTCGGCCTCGAACTGGCCGTTGACCACCGCGTCACCGGGTGGGCGGAGCGTCCAGGTGAACGCCACCGTCTCGGTCGGTCCAAAGGGCAGTCCAGAGAGTGGCGGCGGGGCCGGCCAGACGACATGGCTCACCGTAAAGGTCAGAGGCTCCGACGTGGCCGGAAAGAGAAGCCCATAGCGGCCATCGGGGCCACTGGTAGCAGCATAGGCCGTACCCCAGGCGGCCACCGTCGCCCCAGATACCGGCCGTCCCTCCCAGTTCAGCACCCGGCCAACCAGCCCGGGCCCCCGGATGTAGGTGGTTGTGTCCCCTGCCGGGCGATAGGGGCCGTAGAGATGGGCATCATTGGCATACCGTTGCCAGGCCCGTGCCCGGAAACGGTAGGTGCGCCCCCGCTCCCCAACAAAGGTGGCCGTGAGATGATAGGTCGTGGTCAGCCAGTCGCGCCACACCCCTTCGGCCTCCTCCAGCCACTGGACATCATACCAGCGCAGTTCGCCGCCGGGCGCGGCCAGGGCATTGTCCCAGCTCACCGTAAAGGTCGGGACCGGGCTGGTGAGGGGCGAGGTAGCCGTCACCACCGGCGTGCGGGCCAGGATGGCCGAATCGAGGAAGCTCTGGTTCAGGAAGGGCAGCCCCCCCGACCCATAGGGGCTGGTGATGCGGATAAAGACGGTCATCGTCGGCGCTTCGGCCAAGACGGCAGTGCGCCGCTGGACGTCCCACGGGCCCTGATCGTGGCCGTCGGGCTCGCTCCAGACGACGGTGAGGGCCTGGGGGTCAACGCCGCCGGTAGGGTCCATGCCGACCTGTTTGACCATTGTGCCGGGGGTCGGCGGCTGGGCTGAACTTTGAAAGATGGTGAGCAGGGCAGCGTGAAAGCCATAGCCCACACCGGGGGTCAGGCCCGTCACCGTCTGGCGGAGGCCGGCGGTGTACGGCTCGGTGGCCAAGATCATCTGAGAGGTGTCGCCCTCGATCCTCTCCACCCAGCCGGTCCCCAAATGGCTGGCAAAGACGCGGGTATCCATCCAATAAGGCTCAGGGCCGCCGTACCAGAACCGCTGCCAGCCGCTGGCCACCTGGCAGTCCACATCCTGGAACCGGGTGTAGGGCAGATCGTAGGTTTCCAGGCCGGGGTCGGTCAGCAGTTGGTAAGGATCAGATACCGGAGATGGATCCGAGACCTGGAAAACGGCCGGACTCAGGGCCAAGGTCAACAGGATGCCCGGTAACCAGACACCGACAAAATTCAAAGAGAATCTCATAATCTCGAATGCCCAATCTCTATGCAACTGCCAACGACCTCGCCACCTGCTCCTCTACCAGCGGCGCCCGGCCGGCGATGGCAGCCGCCAGGTCCTCGCCATGGGCTTCGTAAAGCACCCTGGCCTGCAGGCGCGCCTGCCCGCCTCGCGCCCCGGCACGGGCCAGCACCTCCGTCCAGGCGTCCCACAGGCCGGCCATCTCGACGGCCCCCGGTCCCTGCCGGGCGTGGATCGCCGCCTGGGCCAGGTATGCCGCCAGCAGGTCGTCCAGGGCCGGGTCGGACAAAACCGCCTGCCGGTCGTGAAGGAACAGGCGGGCCAACTCCTGGATGGCCAGCAGATCGGCCAGGGCTGTGGCGCGGGCCGCTTCCCCGACGTTAGCCAGGGCGGGTGGCCAGGCATCCCAGGCGGTCACCACCTCGGGCAGATGGAACTGGCGCAGGAACCGGTCGTTATAGGCTTCCGGCACAAAGAGGCTGCCTTGTCGGCCCTCCCACCGGGCAACAGGTTCGGGATAGGGCAACGGAGCGGCCATCTGGGCCCAATGCACGGCATCGAGCACGGCCAGCCGCACCGTGGGCTGCAGGCCGATGAGCGACGCCAGATGGCCGTAGGCTTCGGTCAGGAGCCGGGCCAGGTCCCGGGCGCGGGCCTCCCAGCCTGGTGTGCAGCACACGCCCAGGGGACCCTGCTCGAAGCAGGGCAGGGCCAGTTGCCGGGCCGGCCCCGGCGCGGCGAGCTGGGGGGCAGCCTGGGCCTGGGCCAGGGCATTCAGCACCGCGCCGGCCCACAGGTCCGCGCCCCGGCTGTTGAGGTGCACACCGTCGAAAGTGAGGTGCAGGCGGCGTCGGCGGGCGAGCTCGTCTGGGGAGATCCTTTTCAGGCGACGCCGGTCGAGCCAGGCGAACAGCCAATCGCGCAGCACGTAATCGGACGGACGAGGGGAGATGGCCAGCTCCTCCACGAACGCCTGCCACACATCGGCCACCGGCACCTGGCAGTCAGCAGCCACATGCTTGATCGCACCGTTGACCCGCGCCAGGCGGCGGTTAAGGGGCGACGACAGGCGCTCGCCCAGAGGGCTAACCGTACAGGCCAGCACCCGGGCACCCCCTTGCTGTGCCCGGTCAATCAGCGCCCGGTAGGCAGCGGCAAACCGGTCCAGGTCGGTGGTGGGCTTTTGATCCAGTTTGAGCTGCCGGTAGTGGAACCACAGCCACCAGCCGATGCTGCGCTCACTGAGCCAGGGGATCCACACATCGTTGCTGCCTACCGCCAGGATCACCCAATCGGGCCGGTAGTCGCGCAGCAGTCCATCCATCCGGCCCAGGAGCGCCAGGACGGTATCGCCTCCCCGGCCGGCATTGATCACCTCACCCTCCAACCCGGCCCAGCCGCGATAGAGGGCCCTGGCCACCCGCTCGACATAGCCCTCGCCGTAGATGCCCTCGGTCAGGCTATCCCCGGCAAACAGGTAAACGGTCGTCGCCGATGATGTCATAGGCAGAAACTCCCCATTGTTGACGGCCGGTATTGTACCACACTTTTTCATTTCTGGCACAGACAACCCAGGCTCTGGTACAGCCGGCTGCTTTGCCCTCCCGCCCCGTTGTCAAGACAGGAGAAACCTGCTATAATAGCCCCGCCCGTTGGAGGAGGCAAGTCTGTAAAAAGGCGCTTCTTATGTCTGACACACTATCAAATACCCGCCGGGCGGCCACGGGGGAGGCCCGACGCCAGGGCACCCCGATCATCGAAACGGAAGGGTTGACCAGGTTCTATGGCCGGGTGCGCGGCGTCGAGGACCTCAACCTCACCGTCCGGCAGGGGGAGGTGTTCGGCTACCTGGGGCCCAACGGCGCAGGCAAGACGACCACGATCCGCCTGCTGCTGGACCTGATCCGGCCTACCCGCGGCACGGCCCGGCTGTTCGGCCAGGAGGTGCGTAACCACGGAGCTGAGGTAAAAGCCCGGCTGGGCAACCTGCCCGGCGAGCTGGTCCTGTGGGATAATCTGACCGGCCGCGAGTTGCTGACTTTTATCGGCAACCTGCGCGGTGGGGTGGATTGGGCCTGGGTGGAGGAACTGGCCGGGCGGCTTGACCTGGACCTGTCGCGGCGCATCGGCACCCTATCGCACGGCAACAAGCAAAAAGTGGGCCTCCTGCAGGCCTTTGCCCACAAGCCTGAGCTGCTCATCCTCGACGAGCCGACCACCGGACTGGACCCCCTCATCCAGCAAGAGTTTTACCGCCTGATCGATCAGGTCAAGGCCGAGGGTCGCACCATCTTTCTCTCTTCGCACATCCTGCCCGAAGTGGAGCGCACCTGTGACCGGGTAGGCATCATCCGCGAAGGGCACCTGGTGGCGGTCGAGGAGGTGAGCGAGCTGAAGCGCAAGCGGTTGCGCCACATGGAGTTGACTTTTAGCCAGCCGGTGCCCGCTGCCGCATTCGACCTGCCTGGCGTCCATGAGGTAAAGCAGGTTGACAACATGCTCCGTTTCTTTGTAGACGAGTCGCCCGGCACACTGGACAGGGTGATCAAACAGGCTGCCCAGTTCCCGGTGATGGACCTGCGCTACGAACAGGCGACGCTGGAAGATATCTTTCTCACCTACTACCGCCAGGAGGATGACAATGTGGCTGCGTAACCTGTTCCTCAAAACGGTGCGCGACCTGCGCGGGCAGATCCTGGGTTGGGGCCTTGGGGCAGGCGCAATGGCCCTGATGGTCATGCTCCTCTACCCGGCGTTTCGAGAGCAGATGGGCGCTTTTGTGGCCCTGCTCGACAAATATCCCCCGGCGCTGGTCGCCTTTTTCGGCGACATCACCCGGATGACCGATCTCCGCGGCTGGGTGAACGTCGAGTTCTTTACCTGGATGCCGCCCATCCTGACCGTCTTTGCGATCGGGGCAGGGACCGGCCTCATCGCCGGAGAGGAGGAAAAGGGCACCCTGGACCTCCTCCTTTCGCAACCCATCCGCCGCTGGCGGGTGGTGGCCGAAAAGTTCCTGGCCTTCGCCGCCGCCACACTGCTCATCCTGCTGTTGACCGCCCTCTGCTTCCTGATCGGGGCGGCGATGATCGGGGAGGGAGAAAGCCTGGACATCCTGATACTGGCCACCTTCCACATCGCCCCCATCATCCTGGTCAGTGGAGCCCTGTCTCTACTGGCTTCGGTGTGGCTGCGCAGCCGCCGCCTGGCCGTCGGCATCGCCGCTGCCCTGGTCATCGGCTCCTGGTTCGTGGATTCGTTGGGCAAGGTGGTGAACGTGCTGGAGCCCTACCGGCCTTTTACCCTCTTTCACTATTACGACAGTGACAAGGTGTTGACCCACAACACGAATTGGGGCAACATCGGGGTGCTGCTGGGGCTGACGGCACTGTTTTTTGCCATCGCACTGCTGGCCTTTCAGCACCGGGATATTGCGGTTTGATGGGAGAACTGGGAGAACGACTGCGCGCCGCGCGCGAAGCCAAAGAACTGACGCTGGAACAGGTGGCCGGAGCAACCTGTATCCCGCTCCACTACCTGCAGGCGCTGGAAAGCGAAACGTTCGATCTCTTTAGCAGCGACCTGCACGCCCGCGGCTTCCTGCGCAATTACGCCTCCTACCTGGGCCTCGACCCGGAGCAGGCCATCGAGCTGTACAACCGGGCGCGTGGCAGCCCCCACGCCAGGAAAGAGACGGCCCTGGCCCCCCGGTCGGTGGCAAGCCACCCCGGCCATTCCATGCTGGCCACCGATGCTCTGCTGGGATTGGTAGTGGTGGCCCTGCTGACACTGGCCCTCTTTGCCGTCTATCAGCGCCAAAACCATGTGGCTGCCACCCCCACCGCCGGGCCGACGGCTACCCCCACCGCCACCCCCACGCCGCTATTCGACGGCACCGCCTACACCATGAACGTCTACCTGGACTATGCCGGGCACAAGCTCAACGTGCAAGAACGGGTTGACTATACCAACGTGACCAGCGAGACCCTGTCCGACCTGATGCTCAACGTCCATGCCAATTGCAGCCGGGGGACCTTTAAGCTCAACGACGTCAAGGTGGAGCTGGATGGCGAATCGGTCAAGCCGGAGATCTTTCCCCTGGATGTAACGCTGCGCGTGGCTCTGCCCCGCCCCCTCAAGCCCGGCGAACACGTGGCCCTATACCTGGACTTTGAACTGAACCTGCCCAGGATTGACCCCAACGCCGAATTCAACCGCGCCAGCCTGGGCTACTCGAAACAGGCCCTGAGCCTGGGCCATTGGTATCCGGTCATGGCTCCCTACCGCCAGGACAAGGGCTGGTACGGCCTGACCTGTTTCGACATCGGCGACCCCTATGTGACCGAGGTGGCCGATTACCACGTGACCATCACCGCCACCCAGGGGATCGTCGTCGCCGGCACCGGGCAAGAGACCCACACCGGCAATCGCTGGCAGTACGACATTGAGCGCGCCCGTTCCTTCGCCTTTGCCGCCAGCGACAAATATGTCAGGTCCACAGCCCAGGTGGGGGACGTAACGGTGCACTCTTATTACTTCCCTGCCAATGAACAGGCCGGGCAGGCGGCCCTGGAGACCGCCGTCCGGGCACTGACGCTCTTTAACGAACTGTACGGCCCCTATCCCTACCCCGACTATCGCCTCATCGAGACCGAGTTCAGCGGCGGGCTAGAGTTCTCGGGCTTGACCTTCCTCGGCTCGACCTTCTACGACCAATATGACGGCACCGGCCACACCTCCCTCGTCCCGCTGGTGGCCCACGAGGTCTCCCACCAATGGTTCTACGGCCTGGTCGGCAACGACCAGGTGACCCAACCCTGGCTCGACGAAGCCCTGGCCGAATACAGCGCCCTCCTCTACTACGAACGCTACCTGCCGACCGACACCGACTGGTGGTGGAATTATGCCGTTGAGCAGTGGGCACCGACGGGCAAGATCGATGCCCTCATCTACGAGTTCCGCGACAACCGCCAGTATGTGGATGCTGTCTACCGGCGCGGTGCCCTCTTTGTCCGGGACCTGCGGAAGACGATGGGCGACCCCGCCTTTTTCGCCTTTTTGCAGGAATACCAGCGCCGTTATGCCCACCGCATCGCCACCTCCCGCGACTTTTTCACCCTGGTGCGCGAGTTCACCACCGCCGACCTGGTTCCGCTGCAAGAGGAGTATTTCCGCCAACGAATTCTCCCGTAACGCGATGAAAACGAGCCCCATCAGCGGTCTGTTAGCAGGCCTGTTGGCCGTATTGGTGACAGCAGCTATCGCTGCCGTCGGTGTTGCCCCACCGCCGGCGATACCCACGTCCCCCACACCGGCTTTCGCTGCCGTGACCCATCCCACCACCCCTCCCTCGCCGCC
>DAOTXL010000087.1:0-51344 GCA_034435455.1 Anaerolineae bacterium | reverse complement strand
TTCGAGACCATCTCGACCCGCAGGTCCCCGACATACCAGACAAGCCTGCTCCCATCCTGGCAAGAGACCGTCTCGCTGGAGGCCGTGATCGGCGCCAGGGCCGAACCGTCCGACGGAGGGAGGGGGGCGGCGGGAGTGGGAGGGAGGAGGGTGAAAGTGACGTTGATCTCCTGGCCGGCCATCAGCACTGCCGGCTGGCCGTTGACGGTTACTTTTTTGCCGGAAGGCAGGGAGCGGCTGTCCTCCGGGGATAACCGGAACTGATCGATGAGGAGAATCTGATCGGTGGTGCTGTTCCAATAGTTCAGGCTGGCCGCTTCCGGATTCAGTCCCACGGCCATGGCCTGAAAACCGGCGGGCAGGTAGGCCGGCCGCAGCGGCGTGAATTCTCCCGAACCCGGGATGGACACCTCTCCCCCTCCGGCAGGGCTCTCGAAGCGGAACCAGCGGAGGAGTTCGCCCACCTGGGCCCGGACAGAGGGAACCAGGGCCATCACGCTCAAGGCGATCACCATTGCCGCGAGGGTGGCCCATACGAATCCTTTCTTCATCGCTATACCTCCTGGAAAGATTTGGGTGCGGCCAACGCCCGGCGCCAGACGTTGGAGCCATGACGGGAGCCACGAGGGCGAGGGGCGCGCTTCCCCCGCCAGCCTCGCCTGCAGGCGGCTCCAGGCCTGCGGCGAGGGGGCTGCCTGGGCAGCCTGAAGGTGCAGGAACCGGTGGACCTGCCTCTGCGTGGCCTGCAACCGGTCCCGTTCCTGCCGACAGGGTTCACACCCTGCCAGGTGGATATTCAGCAGCCTCTGTTCAGAGGGAGTGACCTCCCCATCCAGATAGGCGACGAGCAACTCTTGAGCCTCGTGACAGTTCATCTTGTCCTCTCCTCCTCACAGGCGAAAGGGGCTGGGGGCCAGGTGGCCCGCCGGTGTGGCCTGCATCCTCTTGCGCAGCATCCTGGTGGCCTGGTTGAGCCGGGACCGCACGGTACCCACCGGGATGTCCAGAACCTGGGCGATCTCGGCGTAGGACAGGCCGCCGTAGTAGCGCAGGATTACCAGGGTGCGCTGTTTTTCGGTCAGTTGGGCCAGGGCGTGCCGCAGGGCTTCCCTCTCGTCTATCTGATCGTCCGGCGAGGGCCCGTCGTGGGGCACCGAGGAGAGAAGGGCGTCATCCAGCGGGAGAGGGGCTGAACGGCCCTTGCGCCGCCGGTTGAGACAGTGATTGACCGTGAGGCGATATAGCCAGGTGGTCAGGTTGCCCTTTGCAGGGTCGAACCTGGCCAGAGAACGGTGCACCTGGAGGAACACTTCCTGGAGTGCGTCTTCGGCATCCTCGCTGCTGTCCAGCAGCAGATAGGCGGTCTTGTACACCAGGTTCTTGTATTGGTCAAAGAGGATGGCAAAAGCCTCTTCATCTCCGGCCCGGCACCGGCGTATCAGATCCATGGTTGCCCCCTTTTCACTAAATTATACACCCAGACGGGGGGAAAAGTTCGATCCCCGCCGGTGCCAGGCCCTGGCGACCTGCGGGCTAATCCTCTGGGTTGCGGGCTATTTTGCCTTTTTCTGCAACTCGTACAGCTTGCCGATCGCCTCCAGCGGCGTCATGGCGCTCACATCCAGCCGCTGGAGCTCCTCCAACACCGGGTTGCTGATGGCAAAGAGGGGCAACTGCCGCACCTCGATGGTGCGCCGGGCGGTGCCGGGGGCGCGGGCTTCCTGTTCCAGTTCCTCCAGGATCTCCTGGGCACGGCGGATAACCGGCCGGGGCAGGCCGGCCAGTTGGGCCACGTGGATGCCGTAGCTCCGGTCGGCGCCGCCGGGGACAATGCGCCGCAGAAACACCACCCGGTCTTTTTCCTCGGCCACGGCCACATTGTAGTTGCGGACATGGGGCAGCAGGTCGGCCAGTTGGGTCAATTCGTGGTAGTGGGTGGCAAAGAGGGTCCGGCAGCGCAACCGGGGGTGGTTGTGGATATGCTCCACCACCGCCCAGGCGATAGAGATGCCGTCGTAGGTGCTGGTCCCCCGCCCCACCTCGTCGAGGATCAGCAGGCTGCGCGGGGTGGCGTGGTTCAGCAGGTTGGCCGTCTCCACCATCTCGACCATGAAGGTGGACTGCCCGGCACTGATTTCGTCCTGCGCGCCGATGCGGGTAAAGATGCGGTCCACCAGGCCGATGCGTGCCTGGTCGGCAGGCACAAACGATCCGATCTGGGCCATCAGGACGATGAGGGCCACCTGGCGGAGGTAGGTGGACTTGCCGCTCATATTCGGCCCGGTGATGACCAGGATCCGCTCCTCGGCAGACAGGTGGGTGTCGTTGGGCACAAACGGCTCGTCCCGCTGTGCCACCTCCACCACCGGATGCCGGCCGGCGAGGATGTGCAGCCCGTCGTCGGTCGTGAGTTGAGGCCGCACGTAGCGGTGGGTCAGGGCCACCTCGGCCAGGGCGGCGTACACGTCCAGGTGGGCCAACGCCTCGGCCACGGCCATCAGCCGCCCGGCGGCAGCCGCTATCTGCTCCAGAACCTGGCGGTAGATGCGCCCCTCCAGGTCGGCGATCCGTTCCTGGGCGTTGAGGATCAGCGCCTCGTATTCCTTCAGTTCCGGGGTGATGTACCGTTCGGCGTTGACCAGCGTCTGCTTGCGGATATACTCGGCCGGCACCAGGTCGGCGTTAGCCCGGGTCACCTCCAGGTAGTAGCCAAAGACCTTGTTGTAGCCCACTTTGAGCGTCTTGATGCCGGTCCGCGCCCGCTCCCGCTGTTCCAGGTCGGCGACCCACACCCTGGCGTCCCGCGAGGCGGCGACGATGTTGTCCAGTTCGGCCGAGAAGCCGGGACGGATGACCCCCCCGGCGCTCAGCGTGGCCGGCGGGTCCTCGACGATGGCCTGGCCGAGGAGGGCGACCACGTCCTGGCAGGGGTCGAGGGCCGCCACCGGGCGGAGGCCCCCCTCCTGGGCGCCCATCTGCCCGGCCAGCGCCTGAATCTGCGGCAACACCTCCAGGCTATGCCGGATGCCCACCAGGTCGCGGGGCCGGGCGATGCCCTGCACGGCGCGGCTGGTCAGGCGCTCCAGGTCGGCCACGTTTTTGAGCAGGGCCCGCAGCCGGAGGCGGGTCGGCGTATCGTGGTACAAGGCTTCCACCGTATCCAGCCGCTCGTTGATCCGCTCCGGGTCCAGGAGCGGCTGGTGGAGCCAGCGCCGCAGCAGGCGCCCGCCCATGCTGGTGACCGTGGCATCGAGCACCCCCAGGAGCGAGCCCTGCACCGTCCCCCGGCGGATGGTCTCGGTCAGTTCCAGGTTGCGCCGCGTGGCCGCGTCGAGGGTCATGAATTCGCTGGTGGAATAGGTGCGCAGGCTGGCCAGTTGCCCCAACCGGGCCCGCTGGGTCTCGCCCAGATAGTGGAGCAACCCCCCTGCCGCCCGTATCGCCAACGGCAACCCGGCCAGGCCAAAACCATCCAGGCTGGCTACCGCAAAGTGGTCCAGCAGCGCCTGACGCGCCGTCTCCAGCTCAAAGGGCCACCCCGCGGAGCGGCTGACCGCCGGGCCACCGTCCTGCCGCTCCAGGGCCACCAGGTCCGGGTCGGGCGTGACCACCTCGGCGGGGCGGAGGCGGGCCAGTTCTTCCAGGGCCAGGCGGAGGGCAGCGGGGCCGGCCAGTTGCGTCGCCGCGAACTCGCCGGTGGTGATGTCGGCATAGGCCAGGCCGGCCCGCCCCTCCTCTGCCACCAGGGCGGCCAGATAGTTGTTGCGGCGCTGGTCCAACAGCGCCGGTTCGACCACCGTGCCGGGGGTGACCACCCGCACCACCTGGCGGTCTACCAACTCCTGGGCCGATACGTCCCCCACCTGCTCGACGATGGCCACCTTGTAGCCGGCCTGGATCAGCTTTGCCAGATAGCTGTCTACCGAGTGGTAGGGCACCCCGGCCAGCGGCACCCGCTGGTCCTTCCCCACCGGCCGGGAGGTCAGGACGATGTCGCACACCTGGGCCACCGTCCTGGCGTCGTCGTCAAACGTCTCGTAGAAATCGCCCAGGCGGAAAAAGACGATGGCGTCGGGGTATTGTTTCTTGATCTGCAGGTATTGCCGGCGCATGGGTGTAGTCATGCCCGTCGCTCCTCATTCCATCGGCGTTCTCTCTTGCGTCAGATGGCCTGCGCAGCCGCATTATATCACCGGTCTGGACAGGGAGCAAGGGAGCAGGGGGCAGGGGGCCAGGGGGCCAGGGGGCCTGTGCTATTTGACACACGGCCCAGGACGCTGCTATACTGACCCCACAATCCCGGCGGAAGGGAGGCTCGCGTGCCCAAACGTACTCGGAGTGCCGAACTGGCGGCCCTGACGACCATCGCTGCCCAGGTGAACCGCACCCAGGACCTGGGCGAAATCCTGCGCGGTGCGCTCCAGACCACGCTGGAGGTGATCGGCGAGGATTCGGGGGAGATCTTGCTCTATGACCAGGAAACCGGCGAACTGACCCTTCACACCTACCAGGGGGTATCGGCGGCCTTTGCCTCGGCCGAGGCGGTGATTGGCGCAGAGGAGTGCCTGTGCGGGCTGGCCATCCGGGAGGGGCGCTTCCTGGCGGTTTCCGAGATGGCCACCCACCCGGCCCGCAGCCGGGAAGCGTGCCTGCGCGAGGGGTTTCGCTCCTGTGTCCGCCTGCCGCTCCTGGCCCGGGGTGAGGTGTTGGGGCTGCTCAATATCCAAAGCCGCGAGGGCCGGCAGTTTGCCGAGGATGAGGAACTGCTGACGGCCATCGGCCATCAGATCGGCATCGCCATCGCCAATGCCCGCCTGATCGAAGATGCGGAAAAGCGCCGGGCCACCCTCGACAGCGTGATGCACAGCCTGGTGGATGGGCTGATCCTGGTGGACAGGCGGGGCCGGATCGCCTATGTCAACCCCTGCGCCGAGGAGATGCTCGGCCTGCCGGCCCAGGCGCTTCTGGGCCGGCCGTTTGAGGCTGTGGAACGGGAGATGGCCGGCCGGGTTGCCGGGCCGGAACAGGTCAGCGCGCGGCTCCGGGCTGCGGCAGCCGATCTGCACAACCGGCCGACGGTGGAGGTGGCCATGACCGCACCTGTGGCCCGTACCCTGCAGGCGCGGTTCTTTCCCATCCACGACGCCGGCGGCGGAGATCTCGGCCTGGGCCTGCTGTTGCGGGACATTACCCGCGAAAAAGAGTTGGATGAGATGAAATCGCAGTTGCTGGCCACCGTCAGCCACGAACTCCGCACCCCGTTGGCCAGCATCAAGGGCTTTGCCACCACCCTGTTGCGCCAGGATGTCGAATGGGACGAGGATAGCCGCCGCGAGTTCCTGGCGATCATTGACGAGGAAAGTGACCGCCTGTCGGAGTTGATCGCCAACCTGCTGGATATGTCGCGCCTTGAGGCCGGGACCCTGCGCATTGAGCCGGAAGCCGCCGACCTGGGCCCCATCATCCACGAGACGGTGGTCAAGTTCCAGGTGATGAGCCGGCGCCATCAGCTCCAGGCGGTGCTGCCCGCTACCCTGCCCTTCGTCTGGGCCGATCCGCGCCGCGTGCATCAGGTGCTCCGCAACCTGGTGGAAAACGCCATCAAGTATTCGCCGCAGGGGGGGCCGATCACCGTCAGCGCCCAGGTCCGGGACGACGGCGTCCAGGTCAGCGTCGCCGACCAGGGGATCGGCCTGGAGGCGCACCAACTGGAGCGCATCTTTGACCCCTTTTACCAGGTGGACAGCGCTTCGACGCGCCAGGTGGGTGGCTCTGGATTGGGCCTGTCCATCTGCAAGGCCATCGTCGAGGCGCATGGAGGGAAGATCTGGGCCGAGAGCCGGCCCGGCCTGGGCAGCACCTTTTCCTTTACCCTGCCCCTGGCCCCCAAGACCTGATCGGAGGGAGCAGAAACCATGTCGAAACGATCCACCATCCTGGCCGTGGACGACGAGCCGCACGTCCTCCGGCTGCTCAAGGCCAACCTGGAATCGTCCGGTTACAAAGTGCTGACCGCCCAGAACGGTGAGGAGGCGGTGGAGGCTGTTGCCCGCGAATCGCCCGACCTGGTGATCCTGGACCTGATGCTGCCCAAGATGGATGGCTATGCCGTCTGCCGTCGTATCCGCGAGTTTTCGGCGGTGCCGGTCATCATCCTCACTGCCCGCAGCGCCGAAGTGGACCTGGTCCACGGCTTTGAAGTGGGCGCTGACGACTATTTGACCAAACCGTTTTCGGTCACCGAACTGTTGATGCGCGTGCAGGCCGTGCTCCGCCGCAGCAAATGGCCGGAAGAGATCATAACCCGGCAGAGCTTCAAAGCCGGTCCCATTCAGATCGACTTTGCTCAGCATCGGGTCATGGCCGGCAGCCAGGAGGTGAAGCTCACGCCCACCGAGTATCGCCTGCTGACCTATCTGGCGGCCCACGCCAACCGCGTGATCACCCATCGCGAGTTGTTGCGGGCCGTGTGGGGGCCGGAATATGGAGAGGAGAGCGAATACCTGCGGGTCTATATGCGTTATCTGCGGCAAAAGCTGGAGCCCGACCCCTCGGCGCCGCGTTACCTGCTCACCCAACCAGGGGCAGGGTACATGCTCTATCAGCCCGAAGAAGACAGGTAACCGACCCTCACCCCCAGGGGCGAGGGCCAGGGTTGTTTGCCGTCTTGGTCTTTTTGTGCTAAACTGACCCCATGACCGGGGCTAGGGTGCGGCGGTTCCACGTCGCGATCATGGCGATCCTTCTGCTGGCTTTTGGCCTGCGGCTGTTCGCCATTGACCGCCAGGATATCTGGGGCGATGAGGCGTTCAGCATCTGGCTCAGCAGCCAGCCCCTGCCCCAGGTGATCGCCGGCGGTGCCGACACCCATCCGCCTCTCTATCCCCTTTCCCTCTACCTCTGGCTGCGCCTGGCCGGATCGTCGCCCCTGGCCGTGCGCTTTCTGTCGGCGTTCATCGGCACGCTGACGGTAGCGGTGGTGTACCCCCTGGGCCGCCATCTCTTTGGCCGGAGGGCGGGGTGGCTGGCCACGCTGTTGGCTGCGGTTTCGCCGGTGCTGGTCTACTACTCCCAGGAGACGCGCATGTACGGCCTGGTTACACTCCTGGCCACGGCCTCGGTCTACTGGGCCATGCGCGCGGAGCGGGGGAGCATCCTGCCCTACCTTTTCACCACCCTGGCCGCCGCTTACACCCATTACTACGCCTTTTTTGTGGTTATTGCCGAAAACCTGGCTATCGTCCCTGCTCTGTTTCGCCGCCGCCGGCCCGGCCTGGGCCGCTGGCTGGCCGCCCAGGGGGTCATGGCCCTGGCCTATCTCCCCTGGATCGCCGTTCAGACCGGGTTTCTCCAGGGCAAGGCCAGCGCGCGGTTTGCCGAATGGGATCTGTCCACCGCCCTGCGGATTGTCGGCGAGACGGTCAGGGCCTTCAGCGCCGGGCTGGCCCTCCCCTCCACCGCGGCGTGGGCGATCGCCGCCGTCTTTCTGACGGCTCTTCTGGCCGGCCTGCTGGCGGTGCTCCGGCGGCCCAATTCCCCTCGCCCCTGGTCCCCAGGGGAGGGGGGGCTGATCGTGGCCTGTCTCCTCGTCCCCCTGTTCCTGGCCTGGGCCGTCAACCCCATTATGCCCTTTTTTTACCCTCGCTACCTGTTGCTCATCGCCCCGATCTTTTATCTGCTGGCAGCGTGGGGGGTGAGCGCCTGGGGGGGCCTGCAGCGCCCCTGGAGCGCCGTGGGGGCTGTACTCCTGCTGGCAGGAAGTGCCTGGGGGTTGTATGGCTACTACACTGACGATGCTTACCTCAAGGGGCACTATGGCCAGATGATGGCCTATGTCCAGGCCCAGGCCCGGCCCGGCGATGCCCTCATTCTGGCCAATCAGCTCCAACGCCCCCTTTTTGAATACTACCGGCCGCAGGGGCTGGATGCCTATTTCTTTCCCAGGCAAGGCATCCTGTTGGAAGACCCGCGCACTGCGGGTGAGCTCGAGGCCATCGCTGCCCGGCACCCGCGCCTGTGGCTGGTGCGCTTTGGCAACCCGGCGGAGTACGATCCGAACGGCACCCTGACCCGCTGGCTGGCAACCCACGGCAGCAAGGCCTACTTTGGCGGTTGGGTAGATGCCGACCTGTCGCTGTACGTGATGTCCCCTTCTGCCGGCGCCCAGGCCCTCTACCACCCTTTGCGCCGGGACCTGGGGGGCCGGGTGGCCCTGCTGGGCTATGCCCTCAACACCGATCGGCTGGCTCCCGGCGAAACGCTGCTGTTGACCCTCTACTGGCAAACCCTGACGCCGATGGACAGGCGGTACACCGTCTTTACCCATCTGTTGGACGCCGCCAACCGGATCCGAGGGCAGATGGATAGCGAGCCGCTGGGCGGCAGCCTGCCCACCAACCTCTGGACCGTGGGCCAGGTGATCCAGGACAACTATGCCCTGACGGTTGATGCCGATGCCGCGCCCGGCCCCCATCTCCTGGAAGCAGGCATGTACCTGCTGGCAACCGGGGAGCGCCTGCCTGTCTATGACCCCGCCAGCGGCGAGTCGCTGGGCGACCGGGTGGTGCTGGGCATCATCGAGGTGGTGGAGCCATGAGAGGCTTCCCCTCACCCCGACCCTCCTCCCCAGGGGCGAGGGAGAAATATCGGGAAGCAGGGGCCGTTCTGCTCATCACCCTGCTGGCGGCTGCCCTGCGCCTCTACCGGTTGCCGGAGCTTCCGCCGGGCCTCCACTACGACGAAGGGTTCAAGGGGGTCACCGCCCGCGGGCTGCTGGAAGGGGCCCCCCTGCGGCTCTTTTTCGAGAGCGACATGGGCGAGGAACCGCTCGCCATCTACCTGGTGGCTGTGGCCCTGAGGTTGTTCGGGCCGGAACCGTGGGCGATCCGCCTGCCGTCGGCGATCGTCGGCACCCTGACGATCCCGCTGGTCTGGTGGCTGGGCCGCGAGCTGGCCCGCCAGAGGCACAACCCGGCAGTGCGCGGGGCCGGACCCCAGGCCGGGCCGGAGCAGGCAGGCCTGGCGGCCCGGACCGTGGGCCTGGGCACGGCGTTGGCGTTGGCCATCCTCTACTGGCATGTCAGCTTTAGCCGCATCGGTATGGAGCCGATCCTGGTGCCGTTTTTTGCCACGCTGGCGTTTGCCGCCTTGCTCCGGGGATTGAACACTGGCCACCGGTGGGCTTTTGTTCTCGCCGGGCTGGCCGTGGGTGGCAGCCTGTACACCTACAAGGCCGGCTATTTCGTGCCGATCCTGGCTGTTCTGTTCGTCCTCTACTCCGCTATCGCCGGGCGCGGATTCCTGCGGCGGCACGGACGCGGCCTGCTCCTGGCTGCGCTCGTCGCCCTGGTGGTGGCAGCGCCCCTGGTCACCTATTTTGTCACCCATCCGGCCAATTTTTTGCAACGCCCGGCCAGCGTGGCCCTGGGCAACGGTGGCGAGACCTCGCTCTGGGACAATCTATTCCGCGTGGCCGGCCTGTTCTTGGTGCGGGGCGATGCCAACCCGCGCAGCAACCTGCCCGGCCGCCCGGCCCTGGATCCCTGCCTGGGCCTGGTGTTCCTGGTGGGGGTGGGGCGGGCGCTGTGGGGGTGCCGCCAGCCACGGCTGGCCCTGCCGCTCCTCTGGCTGGGGGTGATGGCCCTGCCCACCCTGCTCAGCGAGCACGCCCCTCACTTTGGCCGGGCCATCGGGACGACGCCGGCCATCGCTCTGTTGTGCGGGTTGGGTATCAAAGATTGGGTCTTGGACATCAGGTCGCGCACATCTCCTCTCCGATTCCTATCTACTATCTCCATACCGCTGCTGGTAGCGGGGTTGGCCTGGTCCACCTTCTCGACGGCGCGGGCCTACTTCCATACCTGGGGTCGCAGCCCGGACCTGTTCTACGCCTATGACGTGGGCCTGGCCGAGGTTGCCGGGCGTGTCAATGCCGTTCCTGCCGATGAACTGGTCTACATCACCCCCACTCCCCGCGACCACTATACCCTGCAGTTCCTGGCCCGCCGGCCCATCGCCAGCTTTGATGGGCGGGCCGGGTTGGTCTTTCCCCCGCCGGGGCGGGCGGCGACGGTGGTCGTCCTCCCCGGCGAGGACGGGGCGACCCTGCCCGCTCTACAGGCTGCCCGCCCCGATGGTGCGGTGGTCTGGACCGTGGCCGACGGGTACAATCGCCCTTATGCCACCGCCTATCGCCTGCCGGCTGCCGACCCCCCGGCGCCGTTGCCCGACCATCCTGCCGGGGCGGTCTTTGGGGGGGCGGCCCGGCTGTTGGGCTATTCGCTGGAACCCGCATCGGCCAGGCCGGGTGACACCGTGAAACTGACCCTCTACTGGCAGGTGCTGGCTCCGTTGGACCGGGATTACACCGTTTTCACCCACCTTCTGGGTGGACATAATCCAAAGACAAACGGCCCTGTGTGGGCCGGGCACGATGGCCAACCCGACGGCGGCCACTATCCGACGACCGTCTGGCAGCCCGGCGAGGTCATTCTCGACCTGCATCCCCTGTCTGTGCCTGCCGATGCACCGCCGGGCGAGTACCGGCTCGAAGTGGGCCTCTATCTCCTGGAGACGATGGCCCGCCTGCCGGCCACCGACGCTGCCGGGCAACCGCTGGCCGATGACGCGGCTGGGGCGGGGGTGGTGGAGATTGGAGAGTAGAGAGTAGAGATTGGAGGTGGGGCGGTGGAAGGGTCTACAACGAACCGCAAGCTCCTGATCCATGAACTGGGGGCAGCCGTGGTGCTTCTGCTTGCGACCTGTGGCTTTTTCTGGCGTATCCTCTTTACCCCAGATGCCTGGAAGCCGGCCGGCGGCGGGGATCTGGTCTCTTTTCTGTTTCCCACGTACCGTTTTGCGGCGGCCAGCCTGCGGGCCGGGGATCTCCCCCTGTGGAACCCTCATCTCTACGGCGGCGCCCCCTTCCTGGCCGATATGCAGACCGGGCTGTTCTATCCGCCCAACCTGATCCTGTTCCTGCTGGCCCCCCACTTTTCTTACAAGGTGATGGAGGGCATGGCCGTCCTGCATCTCTTCCTGGCGGGGCTGTTCATGTACCTCTGCCTGCGCTACCTGGAACCGGATCGCCCCTTGCGCCTGCCGGCGGCGCTGCTGGGGGCCATTGCCTACATGTTCTCCGACCTGTTTGTCATCCATTTCGGCAATCTGAACCTGATCGCCGTGGCTGCCTGGTTGCCGCTCATTGCCCTGTTCTTCTGGCGGGCGCTGCGGACACGGCGACCGGGCTGGGCGGTGGGGGCCGGCGTCGCGCTGGGCCTTGCGACGCTGGCCGGGCACCTGCAGATCACCCTCTACATCGGGCTGACGCTGGCGGTGATGGCGGGAGTGGAGGCGATGTCCATCTACCGGCGGGTCCGCTTATCGTCCATCGTCGGGCGGCCTGTTTCCTGCCTCCTGTGGCCGCTGCTGGCCCTGGTGATCACGGCGGGGGTGGCCGTTGGGCTGTCGGCCCCGGTGCTGCTTCCGGCCCTGGAGTATGCCCGCCTCAGCCCTCGCGCGGCCCTTTCCTACCGGGAGGCCGCCCGCTATTCCCTGGTCCCGGCGCTGCTGGGCCAGATGCTGGTGCCGGCCCTCTTTAGCAGCCGCGAACCCTCCCTCTACTGGGGGGTGTGGGATCGGGTGGCGGCCGGCTACCTGGGCATCTTGCCCCTGATCCTGGCCGGGCTGGCCGTCCTTTTGCGGCGGGGACGGCGGGTGCGCCTGTTCGTGATACTGGCTATCGCGGCCTTGCTGCTGGCGTTGGGGGGAGAGTCGGTGGTCCACGGTTGGGCCTACCGGTTGCTGCCCGGCTTTGGACAACTGCGCGCCCCGGCGCGCTTGGTCTTTGTGTTGGATTTTGCCCTGGCCGCCCTGGCCGCCCTGGGACTGGAGCGGCTCCTCAGCCCGCTGGGCCGCCGGCCGCGAAAGGTGTTGCAGGCGGCCTGGCGAGGGCTGTTGGGGTTCGGCGGCGCGGCGGCGGTCGTCGGCGGGGCGTGGGCCTACCTGGTCATCTTCCAGGCCCAGGACCGCGATCCGACCCTCTTTTGGCGCGTGTCGGCGGCGGGCAACGGGGTGATCCTGGCCCTGCTCCTGCTGGGGGGGAGCCTGGCCTGGCTGGCGGCCCGGCTATCGGGGCGGCTGCGGCGCGGGACGTTGGCCTGGCTGGCCGTCGGGTTGGTGTTTCTGGACCTGGCCTCGCTGGGGGCCTACACCGACCTGGGGGACGAGCCGCCCACCGCCGGTTTCAACCATCCCCAGGTGGTCAGCTTCCTCCAGGCCGACCCCGGCTTTTTCCGCATTGATTCGCGGACCGACGTGGGGGGGGTCTGGCAGCCCGACCTGGCGCTGCTGCCTGCCCTTTCCGGGGCGGCTGGATCGGGGAGTGGCCTGTATGATGTGGGGGGCGTGGACAACCCCCTGGTGGTGGCCGATGTAGCCCGCTACTGGGAGGGGACCGGCGGGCGCTCGACGCGGCTGTATGACCTGCTGGGGGTGCGCTACGTGCTGGGCAGCAAGGGGGTGGTCCTCGACTGGGACAAATTTACCCTGGCCTTCGACGGCGATCCGACGGTCAATGTCTACCGCAACCAGGCGGCCTTGCCCCGCGCCTTCATGGTTTACCGGGCCGAGGTCGCTGCCACCCATGAGGAAGCCTGGGTGCGCCTCCACCAACCCGGCTTTGACCCGGCCACCACGGTGATCCTGGAAGGCGGCCAACCGCTGGAGGTTGCCCCCGACGGACAGGCGATGGTGCGGGTTGTCCGCTACGAGCCGGACGCGCTAGAGATCGAGGTCAACACCCCGGCCGAAGGCTATCTCTTCCTGAGCGACCCTTTCTACCCCGGCTGGCAGGCCAGGGTGGACGGCCGACGGGAGGAACTGCTGCGGGCCGACTATGCCTTTCGGGCTGTGGCTGTGCCGGCCGGAAACCACCGGGTGACGATGGCCTTCCGGCCGGGTTCCTGGCTGGCCGGCCTGGGGATCGGCCTGGTCACCGGGGTGGCCCTCCTGCTGTGGGTGGGGGCAGGGCCGGCGCGCCGCCGACGAGGCGCCCGGCCAGAGGCAGGCCGCAGGGCCGATTAGCCGTCCGGCTTCTGGCTGCCGGCGGAGGCGATTTCGTCCAGCCGGGCCGCCAGGATCTCCAATTGTTCCAGCACCTTCTGGAACTCCTGGCGGCTGGGGATCCCGTGCCGGCCCAGCGCCCTTTCCAGGTCTTGCTCATCGGGTAGAGGGGGGTCTGGGGAACGGGGGCTCAGCTCCAGCAGCCTGTCCCGCAGGCGCCCCCCCTCCTCGGCAGCCAGCTCTCCCAGCCCGACAAGGGCCTGGACTCGCCGCTCGATCTCCTCGTCCACATGCCGCGCCAGGTCCAGCGGCAAGGCCAGGGTGCGCCGCAGGACGGCGAGCGTCCCCCCGCCGGCGGAGATCAGGCCCGCCAGCACCGTCCGGGGCAAAAAGCCGCCACGCCTCTTTTCCTGCTCGGCGATAATTTGGGTCAGGATCAGGGCCGTCAGGTCCTCGCCGGTGGCGTGGTCCACCACCTCGACCTCGCGCCCCTGGCGGATCAGGCGGGCGATGCCCTCCAGGGTGATGTACCGTTTGGCCTCGGTGTCGTAGAGTTTGCGGTTGGGGTAGCGTTTGATGATCGGCATGGGCCGGCTCTCAGGCGTGGGAACCGCCTTGTCAGCCTTGCTTCAGCTCCTCCACCTTTTTGGTCAGGGCCACGATCTTGGCGCTCAGCGCCTCGATGTCGCTCTTGGTCGGCACGTTCATCCGCTTGAGCAGCTCTTCGACCCGCCTGTCCAGTTCATCCTCGGCTTTTTGGGCCTCTTTTCTGCGCCTTTCCACCATTTCGCGGATCAGCTTCTTCCCATCCTGCTCGGCGATCTCGCCCCGCTCGACGAGTTTGTTGACAAACTCCTCCATCTCGTCCTGGGCCAGCGCCACCGCGCCGATGCCGGCCAGCAACATCCTGCGCGCCATCCCCAGCAGGGGGCTGCGCTCTGGTTCGCCCGTCGTTCCTTCGCCCGCCTTCTTGACCTGTGTAACCATTGTCGCCTCCTTACCCTTGGGTTCGGACCGCCTGCGTCCCATTCCATGACGCAGTGCATCATACCTGCATGATAACACACCGCGTCATGGATGTCAAATCATGAGGGCAGCCTGCAAAACAGAAGCCGCCCCGGCAGCGCTGCCGAGGCGGCTTGGTTTCTGGCCGCGGGTGGGCCTATTCCAGCCCAACCCTGGCATCCTCCTCTCTGGCGACGCGGTGGCCTTCGGCCACATTGATCCGGGTCAGCATCAGGATGCCGATCAGGAAGAAGGCGATCAGGCTCAAGATGGCCGGGCGGCTGCTGTTGAAGAGGAGGCCGGCTGCGGCAAAAAGCAGCGGTCCAAGGAGCGATGAGAATTTTTCCATGATGGCATACAGCCCGAAAAACTCGCCACTTTTGGCCGCCGGGGACAGGGTGGCGTACAGGCTGCGGCTGAGGGCCTGGCTGCCGCCCTGCACGATGGCCACCATCCACGCCAGGAACCAGAATTCGATCACCGAGTTGAGGAAATAGCCCCACACGGCGATGACGGTATAGACGGTCAGGGCCAGGATGATGCTGGCCCGGGTGTCCAGCCGGTTGGCCAGCCGGCCCACGAGCGGCCGGCCCACCAGCCACGCCAGCGCCAGGCCGACCGCTTCCAGGGCGATGATCAGGCCGAGGATCAGCCCCAGGTTGCTCCGGCGGATGGGCGGCTTTACTTCCACCTGGGCCAGGGTCATGACCGTGCCTGCGCTGTTGGGGTTCTTGTCGCCGGTGTTGACCAGGCTCAGGGTGTGCTCGCCCGGCGCCGCGGCCTGGAACGTGCGGCGCACGCCATACCGCACCGTCGGGTTGTAGGCGTCCACGGTCAGCGGTTTGCCCGTGTCCTCGTCCAGGAGCGGCTGCCCGTCCATCTCCACCGCCCAGATGCCCCGGTCGGGGCCGGTGCTGTATAGGATCTCCACCTTCTGGCCGTTGAAGTGCAGTTCAACCCGTGCTCCCCTTTCTGCCGTCGTGGCATAGATCACATCCTGGTCGGCGCGGACCTCCTCCGCCGGGACGGTCCTTTGCTGCCAGGCGCCGGTATAGGCCAGCGCCTCTGTGTCGACGGTATAGAGGCCCTCCCCCACGGCGGTGGCGGTGGCCTGGAAGGCCGGCAGTGGCGCGCCGGTGATCTCCCCCGGCAGCAAAAAGCGGCCGGCGATGCCCACCAGCGGCAGGGCGACCAGGCTGAACAGGATAAAGGCCAGGTAGATCGGGCGGCGCCTGGCTGCCTTGCCTTCCGGCAGGTCCTCCCCTGTGCGTACCGGCAGGCTGCCGAAGATGAGGCTGTAAGGGCCGGCGACAAACTGGACCAGCAGCAGGGCCAGGATCAGCTCCACACTGCCAAAGCCCAACTCGGCCCCGTAGATGGCCGCCACGCCGATGATCGTGCCGATGCCGTCGTTGTAGATCAGAAAGGCGATCAGGTATTTGAACAGCTCCCGGTAGCGGCGGATGTCTTTGAGCGTCTCCCACAGCCGTTTGAAACTGACGGTGACCACATTCTCGCCAAGCCCCAGGGCGGCCGTCGCCGTGGGCGGTTCCGGCACGCGGCGGAAGAGGGGGATGGAAAAGATCGCCCACCAGATGGCGACGCTGAGAAAGGAAAGCCTGGGGCCCCACGTGCCCGGCAGAAGCTGGATCATGGCCACGTTGACCGCCAGCAAAAGTCCGCCGCCCAGGTAACCAAAGGCATAGCCCCGCGCCGATACCCGGTCCCGGTCCCCCTCTTTGGCGACGTGGGGCAGCAGCGCATCGTAAAAGGTGAGCGACCCGTTAAAGCCGACCCGGCCCAGCACGGCCAGGATGGAGGCCAGCAGCCAGTCGCCGGTGCTGACCAGCACCAACAGGGCCGTCCCGATAATGCCGATGCTGGCAAAGAGGGCCAGAAACCGTTTCTTGCTGCGCACCACGTCGGAAATGGTGCCCAGGATCGGCGACAGGATGGCTACGATCAACAGGGAGACGGTCAGCCCCAGGCTCCAATAGGCCGTGGCGGTGGCCTCGCTGGGCAGGGTGGCGCCGGCTACCTGGCTGTAGTAGACCGGCAGGACCGCTGCCAGGATGGTCGTGGCAAAAGCCGAGTTGGCCCAGTCGTACATGCACCAGGCGTTGACGGTGCGACGATAAGAGCGACTTGATTCCATCTCTACCCTCCTCCAACGTTGCATGGTACGGGGCGCGGGGGGCGTACCCCCCGATGCCCTGTAGCTCACCTCCCGGTCAGTTCCTGCCGTTCGGCCAGGTCCAACCCCTCCCAGCCATAGACCTCCAGGTTGATGCGCCCGTTCCCGTCAAAGAGGACCCCTTCCTCTTCGAGCAACGCCCGCTGGATGGCGGCAGGGCCGCCATCCAGGCTGAGGGTGCCCTGGCTGTTGACAACCCGCTGCCAGGGTATATCGCTGCCGTCGGGGAGGGCCTGGAGGGCCCAACCGACGGTCCGGGCGGCGCGTGGTTGCCCCAACAGCCGGGCGATCTGGCCATAAGTGGCCACCTTGCCCGGCGGGATGCGCCGCACCACCTGGTAGACCTGGGCGAAGAAAAGAGAGCGCATCTCGCACTTTTAGCTCAGGCTGAACTGGGAGCCGTTCGGCGTCTTGACCACCTGGATGCGCACCGGGAAAGCATCCCGCAGCTCTTCGATATGGGTGATGATCAGAATGCGGGCAAAATCCTCCTGAATCGAGTTGATGGCCTCCACCAGCCGCTCGCGGCCCTCGGCGTCCTGAGTGCCGAACCCCTCGTCAATGACCAGCAGTTGCAGTTGAGCCCCGGCGCGGCGGGCCAGCAGCTTGCTCAGGGCCACCCGGATGGCGAAATTGACACGAAACGCCTCCCCGCCGCTGAACAGCTCATAGGGCCGCGTGCCCAGCTCATCGGCGATGTTGATGTCCAGCGTCTCGACGGGGTCGCCTTTGAGCGTCTCGCGCTGCGTCTCAAAGCGGACATGCATCCGGCCATTGGTCATGCGGGCCAGCAGACGGTTGGCTTCATACTCGATCTCGGGGATGGCGGCCTCGATGATCATCGCCTGGATGCCCTTTTTGCCAAAGGCCAGCCGCAGTTCGTCATAGATGGCCTTTTCTTCGATCAGGCGCTGCCGTTCGGCCACCCGGCGCACCCGTTCGGCGGCCAGGGAGTGGCAATAGTCCAGCCGTTGCCGGGCAGCGCCCAGCGTCAGCCGGGCCCGGGACGATTCGGCCTGTAGCGCCTCGACCTCCTGGGCCCTGGCCTGCACCTGCGCCTGGAGCTCCGGCAGACGGGCCACCTCGGCGGCCAGCATCTCCCGCTGCGCCCGGTCGGCGGCCAGGGCCTCCTGCCAGCGGGCCTGCCGGACCTGGAGGTCGGCCAGCGCCCTGCGCTCCTCGTCTATCCGTTCCACGGCGGTCTGGAGGTGCTGATAGCGGGTCTCGAATTCGGCCAGGGAGGCGGCGTGGGCGCGGGCCTGGGTGTGGGCGGCCGGGTCGTAACCCACCGCCTGGAGTTCGGTGGCCAGGCGGGCCAGTTCTTCCCGTTCGGCGGGAGCATAGTCGCCCACCTGGAGGCGCGCTTCCAGTATAGCCAGTTCGGCGCGGGCGGTTTCCAACTCGGCGGCGGCCTGCCGCGCCGCGGCCAATGTCAGCTCCAGTTGGGCCTCGTGGCGCTGCTGGGCCGGCTGTGCCTTCAGTTCCCGGTCCAGGCGCTGGACCTCCGCCTCCAGGCGTTTCTGCTCGGCGGCGATGTCGTGCTGGCGGGCGGTGTTGGCCCGATGGGTATCGGCCAGGGCCTTGCCCTCCGCCTGGAAGCGGGCGATCAGTTGGTCCCGCTGCCCGGCGGACAGGGCCTGTCCGCACAGCGGGCACTGGGCTTCGCCGGCCTCCTGCTCCAGCAGGGCGACCTTTTCTTTTACGGCATCCATCTCGGCCCGGAGTTGCCCGTTGCGCACCTTCAGGCCGGCCGCTTCCTCGGCCAGGGCCTGCACCTTGAGCTGAGCCGCCTCGCGGGCCGCCTGCCGTTCGGCCAGGTGGGCCAGTTGGGCGCGGGCCGTGGCCAGGTCGCGCTCGTAGCGGGGGATGGCGGCCACCTGCTGCTCCAGGCTGCGGATTCGTTCACCCAACCGACCCACGGCCAGGTCCAGGTCGCGGCGGGCGGCATCCACGGCCCGCTCCAGGGCGCGTTGTTGTTCCTGAATCTGGGCATAGCGGGCCAGCCGCTCGTTCCAGTTGGCCTCGACCTGCCGGGCCTGGAGCAGAGCGGCATAACCTGCTTCCACCTGCTGGCGCTCGGCCAGGGCTGCTTCGTAGAGGGTCAGCCGCTGCTGTCGCGTGGCGATCTGGCTTTCGATCTCGTGCAGTTCCTGCCCGGCCTGGGCCAGGCGGCGCTCCAGGTCGTGCAGGCGGGCCTGTTGGTGTTCGAGGGCCTGCTGTTGGTGGCGCAGGTCGCGCAGGGCCGCTTCTGCTTCCTTGACGGCGGTGCTCAGCGCGGCGACGCGGGCTTCGGCCTGGGAAAGTTCGGCCTCATATTCCGGCTGACGGGCCAGCTCCCGGTCCATTTCGCGCAGGGTGCCTTCCAGCTCCGCCACCTGCTGGTCTGCCTCTTTGGCCTTCTCCTTGGCCCGTTGCTCATATTCGTCGTACAGGCCCAGGCCCAGGATGTCGGCCAGCACCTGTTTCCGCTCGGCGGGGGTGCGGGTGGTAAAGACATCGGCCTTGCCCTGCAACAGGAAGGAGGAGTTGGTAAAGGTCTCATAGTCCATGCGCAGCAGGCGGATGATGGCCTCTTGGGTGGCGCGCACGCCCGGCTCGGCGATGGAGCGAAAGTCGTGGCCGTGTTGCACCTGCAGGTCGAGGAGGGTGCGGCCCTGCCTGGAGCTATCGCGCTTGCGCAACACCCGGTAGACGGTGCCCCCCAGGTCGAAGGTGAACTCGACCTCCATCTCCGACTCGCCCAGGTGGATCAGTTCGTCGTCGCGCCTGGCGCGGGCTTTGCCCCACAGCGCCCAGGTGATGGCGTCGAGCAGGGCCGATTTGCCGTGGCCGTTGGCGCCTGTCAGGCAGGCCAGATGGATGCCGCTCAAGTCGAGGGGCGGTACATTGTCGCGGTAGCACATAAAGTTGCGAACGCGTAGTTGGAGCGGGATCATGGCGCACTGCTCCTTTCGCCGTTCTACAGAACAGGTGCAACGCACCGGCCAGGTGCGTTGCACCTGCTAAAGCGGGAGACGGGATTCGAACCCGCGACAGTCTGCTTGGAAGGCAGATGCGCTACCACTGCGCTACTCCCGCACAGTCGGGGCGGTCAGACTTGAACTGACGACTTCTTGGTCCCAAACCAAGCGCGCTACCGGGCTGCGCTACGCCCCGTCGGCTGTAGTATACCCCAAAGGGGGGGAAAGGTCAAGATTTTTGGCCGGAGAGTGGGAGAGGGCCGGCCGGTTCGGTTTCCAGGGTGGTACACCAGAAGGGAGGGAAGTTGACTCCCTTTCCCACGTGTGGGATAATAGTCCCTTGATGGAAGGATCGCATCTCCTGGCGCGCAGTGACCTGTTCGCCTCGCTGACCGAGGAGGAACGGGCCGAGGTAGAGAAACGGCTCCTCCGGCGGCACTTTGCCAAAGACGAATACCTCTTTTTTGAGGGCGACTCGGCGGAGTGGCTGGTCCTGGTCGTCGAGGGCCGGGTCAAGATGGTTAAACACTCCGAAAGCGGGCGCGAGACGATCCTGACCACCTTTGGTCCCGGCCAGATCGTGGGAGAGGTGGGTGTGCTGGTCGGTGAGACCTATCCGGCCACGGCCCAGGCCCTGGAACCGACCGTCACCCTCCACCTGCGCCGCGACGAGTATGTGGCCCTGGTGCGCACCCATCCCGACCTGGCCTGGGCGCTCATCGTCGAACTGGGCCGCCGCCTGCAACAGGCCCACGAGGCGATCCGCAGCCTGGCCGTGGAAAAGGTGGAGCGGCGGGTGGCCCGCGTGCTGCTGCGGATGGCCGCGGTCTCTGGCGAGCGGCTGGAGGGGGGGGCGGTGCGCATCACCCTGTCCCTCAGCCGCCAGGACGTTGCTGACATGGCCGGCACCGTGCTTGAGACGGCCATCCGCACCATGAGCAAGTTCCAAAAGGCCGGCCTGATCGAAACCCGCCAGGGGCGCATCGTGCTCCTCAAGCCTCACCGTCTGGTGGCGATTGCTGAGGAACTGGAGGGGTCAACCGGCAGCGATGGCCCGGTTAAAATCGTTCAGTAGCAACTCGAGGGGCAGGGCGTATTCGCGGGCGCTGTCGGCGATGGTGTGATAAGGGGCGATGGGGCAGCCGACACACTGCAACCGGTGGCGGACAAAAATCGCTATCGTTTGCGGATGGCGCTCCACGACCTCCTGTACCAGGCAGTTGGCCCTAACCCGGTCGCCATGTTGGTTCCTGTTCATCCCGATTCCCTGAAAGCAGGTCTTGAACCGATCATACCACAGCCGGGAGGCTGCCGGTATGACTTTGGTCATACCGGCTCCGGTTGTCAGGGGCGGCGGAGGCCGGGGGATGGGTAAGGGGGCCGGCCCGCCATCCGCGATGCCGCGTTGACAGGTCAGGACCCCTACCGGCCGCCATCGGCCACCAGGCTGATGGCCTCCGGGTGCAGGCGCAGGGCCACCGCCTCGCCGGGCCGGGGTGGACCGGCGACGTCGGCGGCCAACTCGAAGGTCAGGTCCAGGCCGGCCGGGTGGCGAATCACCAGGCGATGGTGACTTCCCCGGAACGAGCATTCGCGCACCGTACCCTCGACGCGGAGGCCGGCATCGTCCGGGCAATCGGCGGCCAGGCGGGCCGCCTCGGGGCGGATGAGTACCGTGACCTCCTGCCCGGCAGCCACCTCCTCCGCTTCCGGCAAGGCCAGGCAGCCCAGGGCAGTCTCCACCCGCGGCGGGTCGGCTGCCACCACCCGCCCCGCAAGCAGGTTGGTCAGCCCCAGGAACCGGGCCACCCACACCGAGGCCGGGCGCCGGTAGACGGCCTGAGGGGGGCCTTGTTGGACGATGCGCCCCTGGCCCATGACGATCACCCGGTCGGACAGGGCAAAAGCTTCCTGCTGGTCGTGGGTGACGTACAGGGCCGTCACCCCTACGTTTTTCAGGATGGCCCGCAGTTCATTCATCAGCTCCTCCCGCAGGGCGCGGTCCAGGGAACCCAGCGGCTCGTCGAGCATCAGCAGGCGCGGGCCAGGGGCCAGGCTGCGGGCCAGGGCTACCCGCTGCTGCTCCCCACCGGAGAGGTCATAGACCCGCCGCCGTTCGTAGCCGGTCAGGCCCACCAGGGCCAGCATCTCTGCCACGCGCATCTCGATCTGGGGCCGGGTCAGGCCCTGCATCCGCAGGCCAAAGGCCACGTTGGCGGCCACATCTTTGTGCGGAAAGAGGGCATAATCCTGGAACATCAGCCCAAAGCCCCGGCGATGGACCGGTACCCGGTCGAGAGGGCGGCCGTCAAAGGTCACGCTGCCGCTGTCGGGCGTCTCCAGCCCGGCGATGATGCGCAGCAGTGTCGTCTTGCCACAGCCGCTGGGGCCCAGCAGACAGACCACCTCCCCCTCTGCTACCGCGAACGACACGTCGCGGAGGACGGGGGTGCCGGCGAACGATTTGGAGACCGCAACAACTTCCAGCAGGATCATGGGCAGCCGATTTTGAGTACAGGCTGCTCACAGCATAGCACAAAACGGCAGGTGTGTCAAAACAGGGGGCAGAGCGCCGGATGACGATCCGGCGGCTCGTCAGTTGTGACCCGCGCTGCACATTGTGGAGCGACCGCACCTCAAAACTCGCCGATCTCCCCCAGCCGGAACCGCTCAATGAGCGAAAAGCCGGCCACGCAGAGGAGCATCAGGAGGGTGCTCAGGGCCAGCCCCTGGCCCTGGTTGAGGGCGCCCTGGGCGCCGAGCAGCCGGTAGATGACCACCGGCATCGTCGGAAAGTTGGGCCGGGCGATGAGGAGCGTCGCCCCAAACTCGCCGATGCTGACGGTGAAGGCAAAGACCGCGCCCACCAGCAAGGCCCGGCCCACGATGGGCAGATCGATCTCGCGCACCACCCGCGCCGGAGAAGCGCCCAGCACCTCCGCCGCTTCACGCCAGGCCGGGTTCATCCCCCGCAACACCGGCAGCAGGCTGCGCACCACAAAGGGAAAGGCTACCAGCGTGTGGGCTAGTGGCAGCAGCAGCGGCGAAGCCCGCAGGTTCAACGGCGGCCGGTCGAGGGCGATGAGGTAGCCGAACCCCAGCGTCACCGCCGAGGTGCCCAACGGCAGCATGAACAGCGGGTCCAGAAGCGCCTTGAGCAGGCCGGGCCGGCCGGTCAACAGGTAAGCACTGGCCAGGCCGATGAGCAGCGACAGGGCCACCGTGGCCCCGGCAATGAGGAGCGAATTGCGGATCGCCTGGGCGGGCGGGACGTAAAAGAAGGACTGGAAAGGGTTGGTAAAGAGGGCGGTGTAGTAACGCAGGGTGTAGCTCCCTTCCAGCGAGAAGGAACGGTCCACCAGGGCCAGCAGCGGAGCCAGCAGCAGGACCATCAGCCCGCCCACGCCGCCCCACACCGTCAACCGGTCCTGCCAGGTGGTGGGGCGGCGCCGGTTGGATGCAGCAGGGCGCAGGTTGAGGGGGACGGCAGCCCGGGCCTGGAGGCGTGTATAAGCGACCATGACGGCAAACGTAAAGGCCATCTGCACGAGCGACAAGGCCGCTGCCAGCGGTAGATTGAACAGGGGCACGGCCTGGGTATAGATCTCGACCTCCACTGTCGCCAGGCGGGGGCCGCCCAGCACCAGGATCACCCCAAAACTGGTGAAGCAAAACAGAAAGACCAGAAGCGACGCAGCGGCCATGGACGGCAGCAGGATGGGCAGCGTGACCTGGCGAAAGGTCTGCCACCGGCCGGCACCCAGAACCCGCGCCGCCTCTTCGATGCGCGGATCGAGGTTCGACCAGAAGCCGCCCACCAGCCGCACAACGATGGTCGCGTTGTAAAAGACGTGGGCCAGCAGCACCAAGGCCAGGGTGTGTTGCAGGCGGATGGGCGGGGTCCCCAGCCCCAGGGCGGCCATCAACCAGGTGTTCAAATGGCCCCTGGGTCCCAGCAGCGCGGTAAAGGCCGCTGCCACGACCATCGTGGGCAGGACAAAGGGCACGGTCGTCAGGGCCCGCAAGAGCGACCTGCCCCGGAAATCGTAATGGGCCAGGACGTAAGCCGCCGGCATCCCGGCCAGCAGCGTCAGGAGGGTGGACAGGAGCGCCTGGCCGGCCGTGAAGCCGAACAACCGGGCATAGTACGGCCTGGTGAACAGGGTACGAAAGGGTTCAGGGGCCAGGCTCTGGCGCAAGATTTCGGCGAGGGGGTAGAAGAAAAAGAGGGTCAGGAAGAGGAGCGGCAGCAGGTAGAGCAGGCCGCCTGCCCATCTATGACGACCGAGAGCCATAGGCTTATATGGCCTGGGAGTCTGAAGTAGCCTGGACCTGGCCGTGGTTCTGCCCCATCCTCACCTGGAACCCCTATAAATCAAAGGCACAATGCCCAGCCGGAGATGGAGCATTGTGCCTTGTCCCTTGCCCCCTGTTCGGTTCAGTCGCCGGTGCTGCCCAGGCTGGAAGAGATCAGCGGTCCGCGGATCGGCGTGCGGTCTTCCTTCCGCTCCCAGCGGTAGCCGGTGCCGGCCGGGATCAGCTTGCCGATGATGACATTCTCCTTCAGCCCGTACAGCCCATCCACCTTGCCCTCGATGGCCGCCCCGGCCAGGACGTTGATGGTATGCTGGAACGAGGCAGCCGACAAAAAGCTCTCGGTGTTCAGGGCTGCCTTGGTGATGCCCAACAGCACCGGCCGCGCCGTGGCCCGCCGCCCGCCTGCGCGGGTGATCTCCTCGTTGATGTCCTGGAACACCAGCCGGTTGACCAGCTCGCCGGGGAGCAGGTCGGTGTCGCCCGGCTGGACGACCGCCACCTTGTTGGTCATCTGCCGGATGATCACCTCGATATGTTTATCGTTGATGTTCACCCCCTGGCTGCGGTACACCTGCTGGATTTCGCTCAGCAGATAGAGTTGGGCTGCCTCGCGGCCCAGGATGCGCAGCAGGCGGTTGGGGTTGATGGACCCCTCGGTGAGCTGCGTCCCGGCTTTGACAAAGGTGCCGGGGTCCACCCGCAGGCGGGCCGTGGAGGCGATCCCGTACTCCCGCTCGTCGCGCTGCTCGCGTCGGATGTAGAGGGTGGCCTGAGGCCGAACCGAGACCACCCCTGCCGTCGGAGCCGTGATCTGCCGGGCCCCGTACTGGGCCACCGGGTCGCCTTCCTTCACCACCTGCCCATCTTCGACGATCGGCCTGTAGTTGGCCGGGATGGGGACCTCCACCGGGTAGGGCGAATCGGGCGGCGTGAGAAGCACGGCCGGCATTTCGATAAACACCCGCCCCGGATTCTCGGCCACGATGGTCCGATCGCCATACTCGGCCAGCACATCCCCTTCGGAGACCAACTGCTCGTTCTCCACCAGGATGCGATAGTTCCGGGGGATGGGATGTTCATCGGTCAGGACCTCGCTGTGCACCACCTTGAGCACCCGGACCCCCTCCTGGTGGTACAGCTCGACCCGTCCGTCAATGTCCGAGATAACCGCCTCGCCCTTGGGGATGCGGCACTCGAACAGTTCCTGGACGCGGGGCAGGCCGTGGGTGATGTCGGACGTGCCGGCCACCCCGCCGGTGTGGAACGTCCGCAGCGTGAGTTGGGTGCCCGGTTCACCGATCGATTGGGCGGCGATGATGCCCACCGCCTCTCCAACCTGGATCAACCCGCCCTGGGCCAGGTCCCGGCCGTAACATTTGGCGCACATCCCGTGGCGGAGGGCGCAGGTCAGCGGCGAGCGGACGTAAACCCGCTCGATCTTGAGCTGCTGGATGGCCTCTGCCTGCTCGGCGCTGACCATCTCCCCGGCACTGACGATCACCTCGCCGGTCGTGGGGTGGACGACCGGGCTCAACACCACCCGGCCAAAGACCCGTTCGGCCATCGTCTGGCCCATCTTCTTGCTATCTTCCAGGGTGATCCAGATGCCGGAGCGGGTGCCGCAGTCTTCGGCGTCAATAATCACGTCCTGGGCCACATCCACCAGGCGGCGGGTCAGATAGCCGGCATCGGCCGTGCGCAGGGCCGTATCGGCCAGGCCCTTCCGAGCGCCGTGGGTGGAGATAAAATATTCCAGGGCGGTCAGTCCTTCCCGGAAGTTGGAGCGAATGGGCAGGGCGATGATACGCCCGGCGGGATCGGCCATCAGGCCGCGCATCCCGGCCAACTGGCGGATGGGGGTAAAGCCTCCTTTCACGGCTCCCGAGACGGCCATCACCCGGATGGGGCTTTGCGCGTCCAGGTTCCTGGCCACAGCCGCCGTGATGTCGTCGGTGGCTCTGGTCCACAGCTCCACCGTGCGCATATACTGCTCATCTTCGGTGATGAGTCCGCGGCGGTACTGCTGCTCCACCCGTTTTACCTCTTCGGCAACCTGGTTGATGATGATCTCCTTCTCCGGCGGCACGGTGATGTCGCTCACGGCAATGCTGTAACCCGAGCGGGTGGCATAGCGGAAGCCGATGGTCTTGATCTCGTCCACCAGCCGGGCTGTGGCATCCATCCCCAGCCGGTGATAGCACTCCCCCACCAGGTCCTGGAGCTTGCCCTTGTCCATCGTGACGTTGATAAAGCGGAGTTGTCCGGGCAGGTGCAGGTTAAAGATCACCCGCCCCACCGTCGTTTCGAGGTAGGGCTGGCTGTTGCGGTCCTGGGGCCGGTAACCGACCGCCGCCAGCAGGTCCCGGATTTCCAGTTCATCCCCCTCGTCCAGGCTCGCCATCTCCTGGAGCCGGCCGGCCTCCATCAGGTCCAGCACCTGGCCGAGGGTGCGCAGCGAGGCCCGGGTCAGAAGGTCGAGCACCTCGTCGCTCAGGTCCAGAAAATCCAGCGGCTCATCGTCCAACCAGCTCCGGTACCGCAGGCGGATGGGGGTGTGCAACTGCACCTTGCCCAACTCGTAAGCCAGCCGCACCTCCTCCAGATCGCCAAAAGTGGGGCGGCTGTCGCCGGGGGTGGGCCGCTCCATGGTCAGGTAGTAGCAGCCCAACACCATGTCCTTGGCCGGGCCGACGATCGGCTCGCCGCTGGCCGGCTTGAGCAGGTTACGGCTGGAGAGCATCAGTTCCCGCGCCTCAGCCACCGCCTTTTTCGAGAGGGGCACGTGGACGGCCATCTGGTCGCCGTCAAAGTCGGCGTTAAAGGCGGCGCACACCAGCGGGTGGATCTGGATCGCATCTCCATTCACCAGCTTGGGCTCAAAGGCCTGGATGCCCAGGCGGTGCAGGGTGGGGGCCCGGTTCAACAGCACCGGCCGCTCCTTGATCACCTCCTCCAGCACCTCCCACACTTCAGGCCGTTGCTGTTCGATGAGGCGCTTGGCCCCCTTGACGTTGATGGCATAGTTGTATTCCACCAGGCGGTTGATGACAAAGGGCTGGAACAGTTCCAAGGCCATGCTCTTGGGCAGGCCGCACTGATGCAGCTCCAGTTCCGGGCCGATGACGATGACCGACCGCCCCGAATAGTCCACCCGTTTGCCCAGCAGGTTGCGGCGGAAGCGCCCCTGTTTGCCCTTCAGATAATCGGACAGCGACTTGAGGGGCCGGCGGCCTCGCGCCGAGATGGCCTTGCCCCGCCGGCTATTGTCAATCAACGAGTCCACCGCCTCCTGCAGCATCCGTTTCTCATTGCGGATGATCACCTCTGGAGCGCCCAGTTCCAGCAGCCGCTTGAGGCGGTTGTTGCGGTTCACCACCCGGCGATAGAGGTCGTTCAGGTCGGAGGTGGCAAAGCGCCCGCCGTCGAGCTGGATCATGGGCCGCAGCTCCGGGGGAATGACCGGCAAGACGGTCAGGATCATCCATTCCGGTCGGTTGTTGCTCTTGCGCAGCGCCTCGACCACGCGCAGCCGCTTGGTGGCCTTCTTTTTCAGTTGCTTGGAGCGGGTGGTGCGCATCTGGGCCCGCAGTTCCTTGCCCAGCGCCTCCAGATCGATCTGTTTGCAGATGTCATAAAACGCCTCCGCCCCCATCGCCGCCCGAAAGACGTTGCCCCAGCGGTCGTGCAGTTCCTGGAACTGGCTTTCGGTCAGAAAGGTCATCTTTCGCAGGGCGCGCAGATCCTCTTTCTTCTCATCGGTCTCGGCCTCCAGGGCGGTCAGCTGCTGAACCAGGCGTTCGTTCAGGACCTCCCTGGCCTGGTTCGCCTCGTAGCGCAACTGCTCCCCCTCGGCGGAGATGAGCAGGGCCACATCCTCCATCTCCTGCCGGATCTGTTCCTTGATCCGGTCCAGTTGGGCGGCGACCAGTTCCTGGAGGCGGGCCAGGTGGATGCGCTCCACCTTTTCGCCCTGGTGGATCAGCGGTTCCCCGTGGAAGCTGAGGGTCAGCGTTTCGGGGGCCGCTTTGCCCATCCACGCCTCCAGGCGGCTCTGCACCCCGCGCATTTCGTTGGTGATGGCATCGGTCAGGGTTGTTTCCTGCTCTTCCAGTTCCTCTTCCCGGCTTTTGCGGCGGCGGTGCAGGTTCTCCAGCGCTTCCTGGAGCCGCAGGTCGATCTCGACGATCTTGTCATGGACCCCCCGTTCCAGACGGGTTCGCTCGCGCGCCATCTCGTCGTCCAGCCGGCGCAGGGCCTTGTTCCGCGCCTCCTCGTCCACATAGGTGATCACATACTGGGCAAAATACAGGACGCGGTCCATGTTCCGCCGGGATACGTCCAGCAGCAGCCCCAGGTAGCTGGGGACGCGGCGGGTGTACCAGATATGGGCGACCGGGGCGGCCAGCTCGATATGGCCCATCCGCTCCCGCCGTACCGAGGAGCGGGTCACCTCGACGCCACATCGCTCGCAGACGACCCCACGGAAACGGATATGCTTGTACTTGCCGCAGGCACACTGCCAGTCTTTGGTTGGCCCAAAAATCGCCTCGCAAAACAGGCCATCCCGCTCCGGCCGGAGGCGACGATAGTTGATCGTCTCCGGCTTGGTGACTTCTCCGTACGACCAGGAGCGGATCTGCTCCGGCGAAGCCAGACTCAAACGCAGAGCCTTGAAATCTTTGAGACTCAAATCTTTCCTCCTACCCCAATGGTCAATGGCCGATGACCGACATTAACCTTTCTTGTTGCCATTCGGCGCCTGATCCTCAAGGCCCAGGTAGCGGACCGTAGTCGCCAGGTGGCGGTGCCCCAACAGACGGGCTACAGCCTTCAGATCGCCGCTGTCCTGATAGACCTTTGTGGCATAGACGTAGCGCAGCGCCTGGGTCGTCAGGCCGTTCAGCCCGGCTGCCCTGGCATAGCGGCTGAGCAACCGCTGGATCGACCGGGTGGAAAGCGGTTGACCGTTCCGATTGACAAAGAGGGCATCCACTCCCGGAACTGCCCGGCGAACAACCAGGTAACGCTTCAGGGCCACCTCTACCTCAGCCTCCAGGGGCACCGCCCGACCCGGCTCCCCAGACTTGCCCCGCACGCTCAGGTGGGGCCGGTCGCTATCTGGGTGAAAATCAGACAGGCGCAATTGGATCATCTCACCGAGTTTCAAACCCGCCCCCAGAAGGACCTGCATAATCGCCCAGTCGCGGACTACCCAGCGGTGGCAGCTGTTGTGCACGGCAGCCAACAGGCGAGAGACCTCCTCTGGGGTCAGGGTTTTCGACCGCACGGACGTTGTCTTGCCCACCAGGGGGACCCCCTCTGCCGGGTTGGCCCTGGTCCAGCCCTGGGCCGTAGTGAAATCGTAGAATTTGCGCAACGCCTGAATCCGGCGATTGACCGTGGCCGGTGTATGGTTCCTGGTTTGTTGCAGAAAGGAGCAGTACTCCCGGATGTCGGCGGTTTCCAGGCTGAGGGGCGAACTCTCGGCTCCCTTTGTCGTCTCACTCCATCGTAAGAAGCCCCTCAAGTCGGCCAGGTAATTCACGATGGTAGCCGGCGCGAGAGCTGAGCCTGCCAGGTACGCTCTAAATTGTTCTAACAACCCCTTGCTCGTGATCGCATCTGCTCCGCTTTGAATGCACAAACTAACATTATATCCGTCTATGCACCCATGTCAAATTTGGGGATCGGTTTTGCAGGCGGGTAGGGCGATTGACACTCTGGCCATGGCGGAGTATAATGGATCTCCCTGCCGGCCAATTCCGGGCCGGCGGGAAGGTGAGTAGATGGCGAACAAGAGCAGGTCACTCGCTGCATCGGGGATGGCTCCCGGCTATCTGGCCCTCCATTCTTCCGGCGAGCTGGCCCGCCGCGCCGAGGCGGCGTGGGCGATGCTGGCCCACTGCGAGCTGTGCCCCCATCGCTGCGGCGTAGACCGCCTCCACGGCGGGCGGGGGGTATGCCGGATGGGCGACCGGGTCAGGGTGTCCAGTTGGAATCTGCACCCCTGGGAAGAGCCGCCCATCAGCGGCCGGCGGGGGTCGGGGACGATCTTTTTTTCCGGTTGTACCGGGCGCTGCCGCTTTTGCCAGAACTACCCCATCAGTCAGCTCGGCTATGGGCAGGAGGTCAACAGCGAACGGCTGGCCGCCATGATGCTCGAGCTGCAACGCAAAGGGGCTCACAACATCAACCTGGTGACCCCCACCCACTTTATCCCCCATCTCCTGGCCGCTCTGCCCTACGCTGTGCGCGGCGGGTTGCGGCTGCCCCTGGTCTATAACACCGGCGGCTATGAGCGGGTCGAGGTGCTCCGCCTGTTGGAGGGCGTGGTAGATATCTGGCTGCCCGACGCCAAGTATGCCGACAACGCCATTGCCCGGCGGCTATCCGGCTTCCAGAATTATATTGAGCACAACCGGGCGGCGCTGCACGAGATGTATCGTCAGGTGGGCGACGAGTTGCTCCTGGATGAAGAGGGGATCGCCCGCCGGGGGATGATCGTGCGCCATATGGTCCTGCCGGGGGGGCTGGCCGGCACGGCGGAGGTGCTGCGCTGGATCGCCACCGAACTTTCGCCCCGCGTGCATGTCAGCCTGATGGACCAGTATTTCCCTGCCTATCAGGCCATCGGCGATCCGCTGCTGGGCCGCAAAATCACCTGGGAGGAATATGAAGCTGCCCTGGCCGCTTTCGACGCCGCCGGCCTGGAACGCGGTTGGTACCAGACCACAACCGGAGATGAATGAATATACCCACTCACGGCCGCCACGCCGGCACCTGATCGTTGCCGGCATCCCCGGTCAGCTTGACCGGGTTGGAGCCGTCGGCAGCCATGACATAGATGTCCCAATCCCCGTCGCGGTCGGAGTAGAAGGCGATGCGCCCCCCGTCGGGCGACCAGGTGGGGCCATGCTCACTGGAAAAGGGCGCCTGGGTGATGTTGACCGCCTCGCCGCCGACAACCGGCATGATATAGATGTCGGGAAAGCCATCGCGGGTGCTGACAAAGGCGATGCGCCCGCCGTCGGGTGACCAGGCCGGGTTGGTGTCGTCGGCCGGGTGGTCGGTCAGCCGCACCAGGTTGGCCCCATCGCGGTCCATGATATAGATCTCCCAGTTGCCATCCCGCTTGGAAGCAAAAACCAGGCGGGTGCCGTCGGGCGACCAGGAGGGCCACAGGTCAGAGGCATCGTCCCACCAGGTCAGTCGCCGCACCTCCGAGCCATCGGGCCGCATCAGATAGATCTCCCAATAGAGGCTGTCGCGCACCGAGGCAAAGGCGATCCATTCGCCATCGGGCGACCAGGCCGGCGAGTGATCTTTGGCCTCGTCGGGGGTCAGGTTGACCGGATCGCTGCCGTCGCTGTTCATGCTCCAGATGTCATCGTGGCCATCCCGGTCGGAGACAAAGGCCAGCCGGGTGCCGTCGGGCGACCAGGTGGGGGCTGCCAGGAACCCGGACTGCCCGCTGCCCAGGCGGACGCGGTTGCCCCCATCGCTGTCCATGACATAGATAGACCACCGCTGCTCCCCTGCCTCGCGTGACTGATAGGCAATGGAGGGTACCGGCCGGGCGACGATGATCGGCGGGGTGGGGGAAGGGGGCCATGTCGGCGTGGGCGATAAAGTAGCGGTCGGCCTGGCCGTGGGCGACGGTTCGAGGGTGACCGTCGCGGTAGAGCCTGGCATGGGCGTGGCCAGCCGCACCGTGGGCGAAGGGGACCAGGTCGCCGTTGGCGTGGGTTCCGGGGAGATTCGGCGAAATGGATGGAACAGGGCCGCGAGGAACAGGACCACGCCCAGAGCCATAGCCGCGACGATCCACGGCCAGGAGCGGCGGACGGCGGGCGCAGCTTTGCTTTCTCCTTCCCCAGCCGGGGGGCCGGGTTGGGAAGGGGTTTTCCGGCCCGGCTTCCGGGTGGGAAGCCGGGCCACCCGGCGGTCGTCGGGCTGCCTGCTCCTGTCCATCCCGGTCCATCGGGTGTTGCGCACTACCTGCTGGAGATCGATCCGTTCGCTCAGCCAGTCGCGGAGCAGCGCCACCCGGAAGCGGTAGCTGAGGGCTCCCAAACGCTCCAGGATGCCCCGGGCCACCAGGTGGTCCAGCAGTTCGGTGACCCGGCCACGTTCCACCCGCGCTCCGGCTTTGAGCAAAAGGGTCCGCACCTCTTGCGAGGTGGCCACTCCCCGTGCCCCGCGCAGCGAGACCAGGGCGGCCAGGGCAGCCTGCTCCTGCGGCGAAGATTCGTCCCAAACCTGGCGAAAGTCGGCGATCTCGCGGCGGATCAGGTCTTCCACCACCAGGTCCACGTCGCGCTGGTTGACCCAGCCCGTCGAGGCACAACGGTTGAATACCTCGAAACAAAGCAGTTGCAGGTAGTAGGGGTGGCCGGAGGTAATTTCGACCAGCCGCCGGGCGACGCCATAGTCGTAGGTCAACACGCCGTCCACCGGCCAGGTGATGAGGCGGGTAGCCTCTTCGCTGTTGAGCGGCCCCAGCACGTGGTTGAGGGCACCGGCGAACAGGCGGGGATAATCGCGCACCAGCGCATCCTGGCGGGCGAGGGAGGTCGTTGCCACCACCGCCACATTGCCATCCCGGTCGCGCCAGTCGGTCAGGACGGCCACCAGCGCGGCCAACAGGTTCGTATCCTCCCCGGCCAGGGCATCCAGGTCGTCCAGCAGCAGCACCAGGCACCGTTCGCCCAGGGCCTGCCGGACTTGAGGCCAGAAGGAATCCAGCAACGATTCAGTATGGCCCTCAAAGTCGGCCCAGGGCGGCTCCAGGCCGGTCACGCCAAGGCGGTGGCCCACCTGATGGCCGATCACGTCGGCGATGCGCCACAGCAGCCAGTCGAGCCGCCGGGCATTCTCTTCCAGCAGTTCGACCTGCACCGCCACGAACTGCTCCGGCAGGTGGGCAGGCAACTGGCGCAGCAGGGAGGTCTTGCCCATGCGCGGCGCCGCCGCAACGAGGAACACCCGCCGCCCTTTCAGGAGTTGCTCCCGGATCGAAGCGAGCACCTCGCGGCGGCCAAAGAACAGCCTGGGGTCACCCGTTGGTTGGCCGGGTATGTATGGGTTGATGGTGTCCGGCATCGGTCGCTTTTGCCTCTGGCATCTTTCTATGCTATTATACCATACACGGGGGACAATGTACAAATCGGGCGTCAAACATAAAGCATGAAGGGAAGGAATTGAGCATGAAGAACACGGTTCTCGGAGCGAGTCGCTATTTCTCCATTTTGCTCCTGCTCGCCCTGCTGCTGGCGGTCGCGGGGGCCGGGCCGGTCTTTTCTCAGAACCCGGTCCGCTTCGACGAAGGGATAGACCCTGCCACCTGGTATCAGGAGCATGAGATAGAACACGCCTGGCGGCCGGATTATCTGCACCTGGCGACCGGCGACCCGCGCCTGACCGAGCATGGCGTCTATGATTGGCCCTTTGCCCTCGATTCGATCGGGTGGAACATCCAGTCGTACCAGAACTATGGCGGAACCCCCTACTTTCACCACGGCCTGGACATGATGAAGGTCTATGGCACCCAGGTCTACAACCGCTCCGGGGGGCAGGTGATCAATATAGAGAACTATCGTCCCCCCAGCGACCTGTATTGGGAGGTGGCGGTCCTGGACCCGGACGGCTATATCTGGCAATACCACCACATTGACCACAACACCATCCCGCAGTACATCTGGGACAAGTACGATGAGTATCTGGCCGATCCGGTGAACGGCGGTTTTATCCCCCCGGATACCTACATCGGCGACATTGTTTACTGGCCGGTGTGGTCGTTCGGCAAGCAGTTCAACCACATTCACCTGAACATTCTGGCGGCTGGGGGGGTGTATGTCAACGGGTTCGAGTTCCACACCCCCCTGCCCGACACGGACGGGCCCGAAATCCAGGCCGTCGGGCTGTTGCAGAACGGCCAGGTCTATCCCGGCAACGAAATTGACGGCGACTATAGCCTGTATGTCCGCGCGCGCGACCTGGTGCTGGACGATGTCTATTACCTGCCGCCCTTTGAGATCACCTTCTCGGTGGATGGGGGGCCGGAGCAGACCACCTGGCGCTTCGACACCCTGCCGGGCGGCGCCGACCAGTATGCCTACCTGAACGACTTTTACGTGGTCCCGCCGACCTGTGGGGACTATGGTTGCCGGGACTATTACATGGACCTGGGGTTTATCCCCGACTCGCAGTACGAGTTCCCCTGTAGCGGTGGGCTGCACACGGTCCTGGTGACGGTGCGCGACTATGCCGACAATGCGGCCAGCCAATGGTACACCTATACCGTCACCAACCACCCCCCGGTCGCCTACCCGCAGTCGGTGGTCACTCCTGAAGACACTCCGCGGGCCATCGTCCTGACCGGCTCCGATCAGAACTGCGATCTGTTGACCTTTACCGTCACGGTCAACCCAGCCTACGGCACGTTGGGCGGCATCGCGCCGAACCTGACCTACACGCCGACGGCCAACTATTACGGCCCCGATGCCTTTACCTTTGTCATCAGCGATGGCCTGGCCAACTCGAATGCGGCGGTGGTCAACCTCACCGTGCAGCCGGTGAACGATGCGCCGGCCGCCAGCCCGCAGGCCGTGTCCACCGACGAAGACACGCCTCTTGCCATCACCTTGGCCGGTTCCGATGTGGAAGGCGACCCGCTCACCTTCGGCGTGATGGAGGGACCGGGCCACGGGACGTTGGGCGGCATCGCGCCGAACCTGACCTACACGCCGGCGGCCGATTACTACGGCCCCGACGCCTTTACCTTTGTCGTCAGCGACGGCCTGGCAACCTCGGAGGCGGCGACGGTCAGCATCACCGTGCGGCCGGTGAACGACGCGCCGGTGGCCAATTCCCAGACGGTCACCGCAACGCGGGGTTGGGCGGTGCCGATCACCCTCACCGGCTCGGATGTCGAGGGGGATGAGTTGAGCTACAGCGTCGTCACCGGCCCGGCCCACGGCACCCTGAGCGGGACGGCGCCCCACCTGACCTACACACCGGCCCCCGGCTACTGCGGAACCGACTCTTTTACCTTTATCGTGAACGACGGGGAGTTGAACTCAGGGCCGGCTACGGTCAGCATTGCGGTCCGGATGGCCATCTATCTGCCGCTGGCCGTCAAGCCATAAGAGCTGGTCTGAAAACCACTAAGGACACGAAGGATACGAGGAATTTCTATCAATTTCCTCTCATTTCTTTGCCCTGTGCGCCTTCGTGGTAGACTTTTCAGACAAGCTCTAAGCTGGACGGAAGGTGCCAGGCGCCGAGAGAAGGTGCCTGGCACCTTCCCCTGTCACAGCTTGCCGGGTCCGGCTCCCCGCAATTCGGCGCCCAACTCCTGGTGCAGCCGGGCGACGATGCGCCCCACCTGCCGGGCCACGATCTCGTCGCTCAACGTCTTGTCCGGGGCCTGGAAGGTAAGGGCGTAGGCCAGGCTCTTTTTGCCCGGCGGCACCGGCTCGCCGCGGTAGAGATCGAACAGCCGGGCCTCTCGCAGTAAAAAGCCCCCCGCTTCGACGAGGATCTGGTGCACGGTGGTTGCCGGCACCGCCTCGTCCACCACCACCGCCAGGTCCTGCAGCACCGCCGGATAGGGGGAGATCGGCCGGAGGAACCAGGCCGGCGGCACCTGGGCCAGCAGAGCCTCCAGGTCCAACTCGGCGGCGGCGACGCGCATCTGGGGCAGGTCGAACGCCACTCGCACCGCCGGGTGTAACTCGCCCAGGAACCCGATCTCGACCTCGCCTACGCGCAGGCGTGCTGTGCGGCCCGGTTGAAAGGTAGGGTATTCGGCCGGCTCATAGGCCGCGCCGGCGATGTGCAGCCGCTCCAGCAGCGCTTCGACCACCCCTTTGAGGTCAAAGAAATCCAGGTCCGGCCCCGGCAGCGACAGCCAATGGCGGTCATCCCGTCCGCCGGCCATCACCAACGACAGGTGGCGCGGTTCGTCGGGCAGTTCCTGGCCGGGCCGTGGGATAAAGACCTCGTCCACCTCAAAGATCGCCACCCGGTTGCGGAAACGGAGGTTGGATGCTGCCACCTCCAGGGCACCGGGCAGCAGGCTGCGGCGCATGACCGACCGCTCGCGGCTGATGGGGTTGGCCAGAACGACGTAGGAGGCCGGGTCCAGGTCGGCCTCGCTGCGGCCGGGGACGAGGGCCGCCTCGCGCGCCAGGCCGGTGAGGGAGTAGGTGACCACCTCCTGCAGGCCGCAGGTGACCAGCACGTCGCGCACCTGCTCCTCCAGCTCCAGGGCCCGGTTGGCCCGCTGCGGCGGCAGCCGGTCCGCCAGCTCGGTCACCGGGATGCGGTCGTAGCCGTAGATGCGGGCGATCTCTTCGATCAGGTCGGCGGGGTAGGCGCAATCCAGGCGGTGATCGGGCACGGTCACCCGGATCGGTCCGCGGTCTGGGGCCGCCGGCGGTACCTCGCATTTGAACTCCAGGGATTCGAGGATGCGGGTGATCTCGTCCGGGCCGAAGCGGATGCCCAGGTTGCGCTCGACCTCGTCGGCGGTCAGTTCGATGACCGCCGGCCGGGCCGGGTGGGGATAGGCGTCTACCATGCCCTGGGCGACCGTGCCCCCTGCCAGGAGGCGCATCAGCTCGCTGGCCCGCCGGGCGGCCGGTTCGGCCAGGGCGGGATGGATGCCCCGGCCAAAGCGCAGGCTGGCTTCGCTGGGCAGCTTGAGGGCCTGGGTGGTGCGCCGGATGCTGAGAAAGTAGAAATTGGCCGATTCGAGCAGAATATTGCGCGTCTGCTCGTCAATTTCGGTCTCCAGCCCGCCCATGACCCCGGCCACGGCGATGGGGCCGGCGGTATCGCAGATGAGCAGCGTCTGCTCGTCGAAGGTGCGGTCCACGCCGTCGAGGGTGGTCATCTTTTCCCCTGGCCGGGCGCGGCGGACGATGATGGTCGGTACGCCACCGCCGGCGCGGGCCACCAGCTTGTCATAATCGAAGGCATGGAGCGGTTGGCCCCATTCCAGCATCACATAGTTGGTAATGTCCACCACGTTGTTGATGGGCCGCATCCCGGCCTTGCGCACCCGGTCCTGCATCCACCGGGGCGAGGGGCCGATCTGGGCCCCCTGGATGACGGTGGCGATGTAGCGGGCGCACAGGTCGGGGTCCCCGATTTCGACGCGGGCCAGGTCTTTGACGGGCGGGCCATCGGTCTGCCAGTCGGTAGAGGGGTAGCGCAGGGTTGCGCCGGTGAGGGCGGCCACCTCGCGGGCCACGCCGATCATGCTCAGGCAGCGGGCCAGGTTGGGGGTAATATTCAGGTCGAGGATGGCATCCCCCAGATAGTCGGCCAGGGGCATGCCTGTCGGCGCGTCGTCGGGCAGGAACAGGATCCCTTCATGGCTATCGGACAGGCCCAGCTCCTTCTCCGAGCAGACCATCGCCCGCGACGGCACCCCCCGGATCCGGGTCGGCTTGAGGCGGGCCTTGACGAACCCCTCCTGGTGGCCGTCGTACAGTTCGGCCCCCTCCATCGCAAAGGCCACCTTGAGGCTCACCCGGCCGGCCCCCTTGAAGGGGAACAGGTTGGGCGCGCCGGTGACGCACTGCTCGATCTGCGGGCCGCCGTAGGCCACGTCGGCCAGCACCAGCCGGTCGGCGTTGGGATGGGGCCGCACCTCCACCACCTCCCCGACGACGATCCGCTCCCGGTCCCACCAGTCGCCGATCCGCTCGATATTGTCCACCTCCAGCCCGGCCAGCGTCAGCCGTCCGGCCAGATCGTCGAGGGGCCGGGTGATCTCCACGTACTCTTTTAGCCAGCTTATGGGTACTTTCATCGGTCTAGCTCCTGATGTCTGATGCCTAAAACTGTTCCAGGAAGCGCAGGTCGTTGCTCCAGAAGTAGCGGATATCTTCGATGCCATATTTGAGCATGGCGATCCGTTCCGGCCCCATGCCAAAGGCAAAGCCGGAATAGACCGCCGGGTCGTAGCCGCCATTCTTGAGCACCACCGGATGGACCATCCCGCTGCCCATGATCTCCAGCCAGCCGGTGTATTTGCACACCCGGCAGCCTTTGCCGCCGCAGAGGATACAATCCATGTCCACCTCGGCGCTGGGTTCGGTAAAGGGGAAGTGGCTGGCACGGAAGCGGACCTGGCGCCCCGCGCCGAACATCCGCCGGGCAAAGTCCACGATGGTGCCTTTGAGGTCGGCCATGGTGATGTGCCGGCCCACCGCCAGCCCCTCCACCTGATTGAACATGATCTCCGAGCGGGCCGTGATCTGTTCATAGCGGTAGCACATGCCGGGCAGGGCGACCCGGATCGGTTCCGGGCAATAGTCGCGCATGGCGCGGATCTGCCCTGGCGAGGTGTGGGTCCGCAGGAGCACGCCGGGGGTGGTGGTGTAAAAGGTATCCCACATATCGCGGGCCGGGTGGTGGGGCGGCATGTTGAGCAGCTCAAAGTTGAACTCGTCGGTTTCCACGTCGCGGGCGCGATAAACCTGGAAGCCCATTTCGGCCAGGATGGCATAGATCTCGCGCAGGGTGTGGGTGCTGGGGTGCAGCCGGCCGGGGCGGGGGGGGCGGCCGGGCAGGGTCACGTCCACGGCATCGGCGCTCAGCAGCCGGGCTTGAGCGGCCCGGTTCAGGGCCTCAGCTTTGGCTTCGCAGGCGGCCTCCAGAGCGCGCTTGACTTCGTTGACCCGCCGGCCATAGGCAGGCCGCTCCTCCTTGGGCAACGTGCCCAGCGCCTTGACCGCCTCGGTCACCTGGCCGGTGCGGCCCAGGTAGGCGCTGCGCCACGCCGCCAGCGCCTCTTCATCCGCGACCGCCTCCAACGCCGCCATCGCCTCTTCTTCCAGCCTGTCCAGTCGTTCTACCATAGAGCCTCCCATGTAGATCAAAAATAAACGCCCCCGCCCCCTCAGGGACGAGAGCGCCTTCCTCTCGCGGTACCACCCTGATTGACCGGCCGGTGCCGGCCCCCTCATTCCGCCGACAGCAGCAACCCACGCGGCGATCGGCTGCCCCTGTAACGGTGGGCTTCCGGAGCGGACTACTCTGGCTAATATCTGGAAGGGTATTGGATACCAGGTATTAGCTATTTCCCCCGTCGGCTCAGGAGCGAACTTGGGCGGGTTCTTTCCCGGCGGGGCTTTCAGTCCACGACCCCACCTCCCTGAGGGCTGCCCCCCGCTTACTCTTCTCCGTCACAGCCTTTGGCGATCCATTGGCCCCCATTATACCCGGGTTTCGGGATTTGTCAAATAGCCCTCGGCCAGAGCAGGAGGTCGGCATGGTCCCCGGCACTCCGGTCAAAGGTGAAGCCCCTTACTTGACACCAGGCTACCTCTGTGCTAGACTACCAGGCGGTATAGAGGGAGGTAGGGTTGGATACGAACAAAGCGGTCCGGTGGCTCATCTATCTGGTCCTGATTGGGGTGGTGGTGTTCTTGCTCTTTAACCGCACCACCTTTCAAGGAGCCGAGCAGGAGCCTGTTTCGCTGCAGACCCTGGCGCGGGAGATCAAAGAGGGCAAGGTCGCGCAGATCTCCATCGAAAAGAACCTGGTGCGCGTCAAGCGCAACGGCGGCTACGAAGCCGTTGCCTACAAGGAAGAGGGCACGAGCCTGATCGAGACCCTCGGCAACCTGGGGGTCACCGCCGAGCAATGGAGCAGGATCACGGTTCAGGTGGCCCGGCCTAGCGGCCTGAGCAACTGGCTGAATATCCTTAGTTGGGTGTTGCCGTTGATCCTGATCGGCGCCTTCTTTCTCATCATTTTCCGCCAGGCCCAGTTCAGCGGCAACCAGGCCCTGTCTTTTGGCAAGAGCCGGGCCCGGATGTTCACCGGCGAAAAGCCGACCGTGACCTTTGACGATGTGGCCGGCGTGGACGAGGCCAAGCAAGAGCTGGCCGAGGTGGTGGAATTCCTCAAAGAACCCCAGAAATTCATCTCCCTGGGGGCGCGGATCCCCAAAGGGGTGATCTTGATGGGGGCCCCCGGCACAGGCAAGACCCTGCTGGCCAAGGCGGTTTCGGGCGAGGCGGGGGTCCCCTTTTTCTCCATTTCCGGCTCCGAGTTTGTGGAGATGTTTGTCGGGGTGGGGGCCAGCCGGGTGCGGGACCTGTTCGACCAGGCCAAGCGCAACTCGCCGTGCATCGTCTTTGTGGACGAGATTGATGCCGTGGGCCGCCACCGGGGGGCGGGCCTGGGCGGCTCGCACGACGAGCGGGAGCAGACCCTGAACCAGATCCTGGTCGAGATGGACGGCTTTGACACCGATACCAATGTGATCGTCCTGGCTGCCACCAACCGGCCCGACATCCTCGACCCGGCGCTGTTGCGGCCGGGGCGTTTCGACCGGCGCGTGGTCCTGGACCGCCCCGATATGCAGGGCCGGGAAAAGATCCTCGGCGTCCACGTCCGGGGCAAACCGTTGGGCAAAGATGTGGACCTGGCCGCCCTGGCCCGCCAGACGCCCGGCTTTGTGGGGGCCGATATCGAGAGCCTGGTGAACGAGGCGGCCATCCTGGCCGCCCGCCGCAACAAGAAGGCCATAGACATGGCCGAATTTCAGGAGGCCATCGAACGGGTCATCGCCGGGCCGGAGCGCAGGAGCCGGGTCATCACCGAAGAGGAGAAAAAGACGGTCGCCTACCACGAAGCCGGCCATACCCTGGCGGCGGCCAAGACCCCCCTGGCCGACAAGGTCCGCAAAGTGACGATCATCCCTCGTGGCATGGCTGGCGGGTATACCATGACCCTGCCCCAGGAGGACCGCTACCTGGCCAACCGCAGCAAGTTCGAGGCTGAACTGGTCACCATGTTGGGCGGGCGCGCCGCCGAGGAGGTTGTGTTCAACTGCGTCACGACCGGAGCCAGCAACGACCTGGAACGGGCCACCGATCTGGCGCGCAAGATGGTCATGGAGTACGGCATGAGCGACGAGCTGGGGCCCATGACCTTTGGCGAGCGGGAGGAGATGGTGTTCCTGGGGCGGAACATCGCCGAACATCGCAACTATAGCGAAGCGGTCGCCCGCAAGATCGATGCCGAGGTCCGCCAGATCATCCACCGCGCCCATGAGCGGGCGCTGGAGGTGATGAACCGGCACCGAGACCTGCTGGATAAACTGGCTCAGCAACTGATTCTGAAAGAAACGCTCGGTGAGGCAGAGGTAGATGCCCTGTTGGCAGGCAGTCCCGTTTGAATTGCACTAAACCAAAGCCGGTTTGCGCCTGGCCAAAAATTTGGTATAATAGGGCTCTACTGGTATTCATGGAAAAAGCGACAACGAGGAGGGTTTACAACGTGTCCCAGGAGGAACGCCCCAAAAGCGGATACTACTATCCCAACCTGATCGTCAAGATCTACCTGGAAGCCATTGAAGAGGTTATGGGGGTCAATGGCTTGAAGGCTCTGTTGAACCTGGCCAATATGCAACATCTGATCGGCAACTTTCCCCCGGCCAACCTGGCCAGAGAGTTCGACTTTGCCGACTTTGCCCACCTGAACGAAGCCATGGAGATGATGTATGGCCCTCGCGGCGGGCGGGCACTGGCCCTGCGCGCCGGACGCAAGGCTTTCGACCAGGGCCTGAAAAACTTTGGGGCCATGGTGGGAGTCGCCGACAAGGCCTTCCGCCTGTTGCCGCTCCGGATCAGGATGAAGGTGGGGCTGGGGGCTATGGCCAAGGCCTTTTCCACCACCAGCGACCAGATCTGCTACGTGGAGGAAAAAGAGGACCATTTCCTCTATGTCATCGAGCGTTGTCCCGTCTGCTGGGGACGGCACGCCGATAGTCCCATCTGCCATGCCGCACTGGGCATCATTCAGGAAGGGGTCAACTGGGGTACCGGTGGCATGCAGTTCAAAATCGCCGAGACCACCTGCATCGCCCGTGGTGACCCGGCCTGCAACTTTACCATCTCCAAGACGCCTATCGAATAAAAACGCCCCTCATCTGGAACCTATCGGGTGCAGGGCCTTATCCCGCGACAGAGCCCTGCACCTTGTTCTTTCCTCTACTGCCGCCTGAGAGCTTGTCTGAAAAGTCTACCACGAAGGCGCACAGGGCAAAGAAATGAGATGAAATCGACAGAAATTCCCCGTGTCCTTCGTGTCCTTAGTGGTTTTCAGACTAGCTCTGAGAGCCCTGGAAGGGCGGCCGGTATTCCCGGTCAGATCGCGCCAACGAGGGAATAAAAACCATGAACCGTAACCGCTGGCTTATCCTGCTGGGCCTCCTCCTGGTCCTGGTGTTCTGCTGTTGCCAGGCCCTGTGCGGGGCGATGGCCTGGCTCTATAGCCGACTCGGCCGCTACCAGGACAACTCCTCCTGGTACGACGAGCCGCCGCCGACCCTCCCCCTGGTGCAGCGCCCGGTCACCCCTGCCGAAGAGATGACCGGCCGGCTGGTGGCCGACGCTACCCCTCCAACCCGCGACCTGTGGGACCTGGCCCGCCGCCTGCAGGGCCTGACAGCCCCTGCCGAGGGGAGCAACCCGGTCCCGTCCCTCGACTATGATCTGGGGGATACAGAGGTCTTTTGGCTGCACGACCAGCAGATCAACACCTATTTCACCGCAACGGCCATCCTGCGCTACGAAACCCCCCACGCCTACTGGTGGATCGAACAGGGGTACCAGGTGCCAGATGAGGACCTGGAGTGGTCGGCCAGGCGGTTCGAGGAACAGACCTACCCCACCAACCGCCGCGCCTTTGGCGGTGAATGGACGCCCGGCATAGATGGCGATCCCCACCTGTACATCTTTTTGGGCAATGTGCCGGGCGTCGGCGGTTATTTCTCCGGCCCCGACGAATACCCGGCCCTGATCCGCCCCCAGTCCAACCAGCACGAGATGTTCTACATCAATCTGGACAACGCCAGGCCGGGCAGTAGCTATTTCGACGGCATTCTGGCCCACGAATTCCAGCACATGATCCACTGGTGGCAGGACCGGAATGAAGAGACGTGGGTCAACGAGGGCCTGTCGGAGCTGTCGGCCCAGTTGAACGGCTACGACGTCGGCGGGTCGGACCTCTCCTTCCTCCTGGCCCCCGACACCCAGTTGACTACCTGGCCCGAGCTGGAGGACTCGGCCCCCCACTATGGGGCCAGCTACCTGTTCCTGGCCTACTTCCTGGAACAGGCCGGCGCCGAGGCGGTCAGGCGGCTGGTGGCCGAACCGGCCAACGGCATCGCCGGCTTTGAGGCGGTGCTGGCCCAGATCGAACCGGATGGCCGGCGGTTCGACGATCTGTTCGCCGATTGGGTCATTGCCAACTATCTGGACGATTCCGACCTGGCCGGAGGCCGCTATGGCTACCACGACCTCCGCCTCGAACCCCCCGCCCTGGCCATCCGTCACACCCTCTATCCGGTCCAGAGAGAGGCCGCCGTCCATCAATATGCGGCCGACTATATCCTGCTGCACGGGGAGGGAGATCTCACCCTCGAATTTACCGGCACGCTGCTGGTGCCCCTGGTGGGCAATGAGACGCGCAGCGGCGAGATGCAATGGTGGGCGGTACGAGGCGACGAGGGGGACGCCACCCTGACCCGCGCCTTTGACCTGTCCGGCCTGGACCGGGCCACCCTCCAGGTGTGGATGTGGTACGACCTGGAGACCGACTATGACTATGCCTACGTCGAGGTGTCAACCGACGGCGGGCAGACCTGGACGCTGCTGACCAGTCCGCACATGGCCTTTACCAACCCCAGCGGCAACAGCTATGGGCCGGGGTTCACCGGCCTGAGCGGCACCGGCGAGGAGCCGGATTGGGTCCAGGAAACCTTTGACCTGACCCCCTATGCCGGGCAGCAGGTGCTCCTGCGCTTCGAGGTGATCACCGATGAGGCGGTCACCCATCCCGGCCTGTGCCTGGACGGTATCTCGATCCCCGAATTGGGCTACAGGGACGACGTCGAAACGGGCGACGACGGCTGGCAGGCCAACGGCTGGCTGCGCGTCACCGATCAGGTTCCCCAACGGTTCCTGGTGCAGCTCATCACCGTGGGCCGGAAGACGCGGGTGGAACGGATGGTCCTTGACGAGCGGAATCATGGTACGCTCCAAGTGGCCGGGTTGGGCCGTCAGGTGGACCGCGCCGTGCTGGTCGTTTCGGCCCTGGCCCCGGCCACGACGGAACCGGCCACCTACGCCTACCGGGTCACCCAGGAGTGAGGAACAGCCGGCCGCCGGCGACAGGACCGGTTCCCCGCCCCATCCACAGGGACGAAAGGGGTAGGGGCAGCCCTCGCGGTTGCCCAGGGACGACCGGGAGCAGGTCAGGCCTTTGGCCCGGCTGCCGCTTCTACCGCCCGGGCCGCGCGCATGATCATCTCGGCGGCCACCTCGCACGGGATCTGATCGGTGCTGATCACCAGGTCGTAGAGGCTGGAGTCCAGCCAATCCACGTTGTAAAAGCGGCGCATGTAGCCCGCCCGCTGTTCGTCGGCCAGCCGCACCCGGTGAGCAGCCTCGCGCCACTTGACCCCTTCTCGTTCGATGATGTTGTAGACGCGGGTTTCAAAACGGGCCATGACCTGCACGTGGAGCACCCCCGGCCGGCCCCGCAGGAGAATCTGGCCGCCGCGGCCCACGATAATGACATCGCCCTGGGCCGCATATTCCAGGATGATAGAGGAGACCAGGTCCAGGTAATCCAGCCGACCCGTATACTCCAACCCGCCGCTGCTTTCCAGCCGGGCGATGGCTGCCTCGCGGCTCAGCCCCTCACTGTCCATCAGCGCCCCAACCCGCGCTTCAAAGGCGGCCTGCTCCCGAAGCGAAGCGCTGGCCACGGCCGGCAGTTTCGGCCGGGCCCCCAACAGGTGCAGCACGCGGGCCAGCCGTCCGGCCCGTTCCTCGATGGCCTCCACCTTCTCTGCCGGGAGGCCGGCCTCCCGCGCCACCGAGTCGATGATCTCCCGGTCGAGGTAGCGCAACCCCAGCCGCTGGGCCACCTCCAACGCGATGTAGGAGCCCAGGCTCCCCCGCTGACGCGATAGGGTAATGACCGGCATTGTGGACCTCCTTCCTCATCCCTCCGACTCACTTAGAGCAGGAGTGCTGGCAGTGCCTCCCTTCCTACCCCTGCCCTCCTGACTCCAGTATAGCATCCGGAAGCCATCCTGTCAAGAGGGTCGGTCGGAAAACCGTTGGGGACCGGGGAACCTGGATGGCAACATCTGCGTCTTAGCCGTAGCTGAAGCTTGCTGCAACAAAGGAGAAGGGAAGATGACTCATCTTGTCAGACGTCGCGTCCTTCTGGCCGTGGCTGCCCTCCTGGCTCTGATCGCCTGTGGGCTGTTTGCCGCCACGATCCATATCCTTCGCCTGCCGGAGACCCTCAGCGACCAGGATACCTTGATCCTGGGGGCGAGCCGCCTCATCCCCGGCGCACCGGGCCTGCTCCACATCCAGGTGCAGCGCCATGACAACGCCCAACCGCTGGCCGGCGCCCAGGTCAGGGTGTCCCTCAAGCCGAAGGAGGGCGGACCTGGCCGCCTTCTCTACGAAGGCAAAACCGACGCCGAGGGACAGGCCGCCGCCACGTTCATCGTACCTGATGTGACCGACTCCCGGCAACAGATCGTCGTCGAAACCAGGTCGGACCTGGGCCGCGACACCCTGGAACAGCCGGTCACGGTGGAACGCAGCTATAAACTGCTGCTGACCACCGACAAGCCTCTGTACCAGCCCGGCCAGCAGATCCTGATCCGCGCCCTGGCCCTGGGCACCTTTGACCACAAACCGGCCGCCAACAGCCCCATCGAAGTGACCGTGGCCGATGCCAAAGGCAACAAGGTCTTCCGCCAGACGGCCACCACCTCTGAGTATGGCGTCGCCGACTGGACCTTCCAACTGGCCGATGAGGTGAACCACGGCGATTACAAGATCACCGCCGCGCTGGGCAACACCTCGTCAGAAAAGACGGTCGCCGTCAGGCCCTACGTCCTGCCCAAATTCAAGGTGACGGCCACCACCGACAAGACGTTCTACCGGCCCGGCCAGCGGGTCAGCGGCCAGGTGGAGGCCGCTTACTTTTTCGGCAAGCCGGTGGATGGCGGTGAAGTTCGGCTCGCCGGCTGGGTGTACGACGTGGAGCGGCAACAGGTGCTCGACCTGAGCGGCCAGACCGACGCCAACGGCCGCTTCCCCTTCGAGTTCACCCTGCCGGACTATTTCGTCGGCGCGGCGGAAAAGAACGTGGCCGACTTTATCCTGGAGGTGGCCGTCACCGACGGCGCAGCCCACACCGAGCAGGTCAGCATCCGCCTGCCGGTGGCCCAACAGGAGATCCTGATCGAGGCGGTGCCCGAAAGCGGCGCTTTCAAGCCCGGCCTGGAAAATATCCTCTATCTGCTGACCTCCTATCCCGACGGCACACCGGCCGAGTGCGACCTGACGGTGTGGGTCAACGGGCAACAGTATCAGGCCCACACCGGCCCCTACGGCCTGGGCGAGCTGCGCCTGACGCCCGACAGCCCCCACGCCGACCTGCAACTGCTCGCCCGGGATGCCCTGGGGCACAGCGGCCAGGCCAGCCTGTATCTCGAAGGCCGGTATTGGGGCGCCCAGGTGCTCCTGCGCCCGGAGCGGGCCACCTATCGCGTGGGCGAGACGATGAACCTGGAAATCCTGACCACCGAACCTGGTGGTTCAATCTATCTGGACATCACCCGCGAAGGGCAAACCCTTTCCACCCGCGCCATGGAGGTCGTCAACGGCCGGGCGACGGCGGCCATAGACCTGACCCCTGACCTGTACGGCACCCTGGCCCTGCACGCATACAGATCCCTTTCCTCTGCCGAGATCGAGCGCGACACCCGGCTGGTGGTCGTGGACGCGCCGATCGATCTGGCCCTGGCCGTGCAACTGGACCGATCCACCTACCGGCCCGGTGACAAAGCCCTGCTCCAGATTGAGGTGACCGGTCAGGACGGCGCGGGGGCCCAGTCGGCCCTGGGGCTGGCCATCGTGGACGAGTCGGTCTTTGCCCTGCAGGAGCAGGACCCCGGCTTTGCCAAGCTCTACTTCCTGCTGGAAAAGGAGCTGCTGGAGCCGAAATTCGACCTGCACGGCCTGACCTTCCCCCAACTGATGCAGGAGACAGACGACACCACCCTGCGGGAGGCGCGGAATATGGCCGCCAGGGCCTCGCTGGCCGGCATCGTCTTCGGCCCCTTTGGCCTGAATGCCAATTCCCATGACGTCAAGTATCAGATGGCCCAAGAACGCCAGGCGCGGTTCTTTGGCACGGTGAGCAAGGCCATGTACCCGGTGCTGCTGCTGATCCCTCTCATGGCGGCGATCGCCCTGGGCTATGCTCTGCGGCGGGAGCGGGTGCTGGGCCGCTCGCTGGCGGTGGGGGTCGGCACGCCGCTGCTCCTCATCGGCTGGTTTGCCGCCGGGCTGTGGCTGATTCCCTTGCCCGGTGCGCCGTGGGCCGACACACCGCTGGACAAACTGGGATACCTGGTGGACAATCTCGGCCCGGCGCTGCTGTGCCTGCTCGGACCGATGATCCTGGGCGGGCTGGCCGGTGGCATCGGGCTGGCGGTGCGGGCGGTGCGCCGGGCCGAATTGCCGCTGGGCCTCTCGCTGCTGATGCTCGGCGCCTACACCACTCTGTTGCCCATCTTTGCCATCGCCCTGGCCGCCAGCAACCCGTCCGAGCCGCCGGCGCCGGCCATCATCGCTTTTGCCGCTACTTATCTGATCCTGCCGCTGGCCTTCGGGGCGCGGGCCGCCGGCTTTGGCTTCAAGCGCGAGGGTTGGGCCCTGGCCGGCGCCGGCTTTGTGGCCCTGCTGGCTCTGTTCGTCGTCGCCGGGCCGATCCTGGCCCTGTCCATCGGTGAGCGGTGGACCGGCGGCGCTCTGTTTGGCGTTGGCGGCGGCCCCGAGGTGATGGTCGAGGAAGTCGATTTGGCCATGCCCGCGTTCCGTGCCGTCGCGCCTACCGTGGCCCCCGCCATGCCGCCGGCCAAAAAAGTGAGCGACCAGGCTGCCGGCAGCGGGCCGCAGGAAGCGCCCCTCCTGCGCCAGTTCTTCCCGGAGACGATGTACTGGAACCCGGAAGCTGTGACCGACCCGCGCGGCCACTGGCAAACCGACCTGGACCTGGCCCATACCATCACCACCTGGCGGTTGACCGCCCTGGCCTCGGCCCAGGACGGACGGCTGGGTTCGACCACAGCCCCGCTGCGCGTGTTTCAGGACTTTTTCGTGGACATTGACCTGCCCCTGGCCCTGACCCAGGGCGACCAGGTTTCGATGCCGGTGGCCGTCTACAACTATCTCGAAACCGGCCAGCGCGTCGAGCTGACGCTGGAAAAGCAGGACTGGTTCGAGCCGCTGGGACCATCCACCCAGGCGGTGGAGGTCGCCCCTGGCGATGTGATGGTCGTCTATTTCCCCATCCAGGTCACGGCGGTCGAGGGCCGCTTCCGCCCGGTGGTCACCGCCATCGGCGAGAAGATGAGCGATGCCACCACCCTGCGCCACGACCTGCAGGTGGTGCCCAACGGCAAACGGTTCGACGAAACCTTCTCCGACCGGCTGAGCGGGAACGTGGAAAAGACGGTCACCATCCCGGCTGAGGCCATCCCGGGCACGGCCCAAATCCTGGTCAAGGTCTATCCCGGCATCCTCAGCCAGGTGGTGGAGGGGCTGGACGCGCTGCTGCGGATGCCTTTCGGCTGCTTTGAGCAGACCAGCAGCACCACCTACCCCAACGTGTTGGTGCTGGACTATCTGAAAAGCACCGGCCAGGCCGCCCCCGAAGTGCAGATGAAGGCCGAGCAGTATATCAACCTGGGCTACCAGCGGCTGACGACCTTTGAGGTGGCCGGCGGGGGCTTTTCCCTCTTTGGCGACCCGCCACCCGACCGGATGCTGACCGCCTACGGTCTGATGGAGTTCACCGACATGGCCCGCGTCCATCCCGTGGACGAGGCGATGCTGGACCGCGCCGCCCGGTGGCTGCTGGGGCAGCAGAAAAGCGACGGCAGTTGGGAGAACGACCAGGGGTTGGTCCACGAATCGTCATGGCAAAACCTGGGCAACGAACGCCTGCCGGTGACGGCCTACATCGTCTGGGCGCTGACCGAGGCCGGCTATGAGGATGAGGAGGGCACGCAGAAAGGGCTGGACTATGTGCGCGAGTTCTGGCAGGAGGCCCAGGACCCCTATGTTCTGGCCCTGGTGGCCAACGCCCTGGCCGCCGCCGATCCGAAAGGCAGCGCCACCCAGGCCGCCCTCGACCGCCTGGCCGGGATGGCCGTCATCGAGGGCAACGGCGCCCATTGGAAGAGCGACATCGCCACCTTCATGGGCGCCACCGGCCAGGTCGGCTCCATCGAGACGACGGCCCTGGCCGCCTACGCCTTCCTCCGCGCCGAACAGCACACCGACCTGGCCAATCAGGCCCTCACCTACCTGATCCGGCAGAAGGACAGCTACGGCACCTGGCACTCGACCCAGGCCACCGTCCTGACGCTCAAGGCGTTGCTGCTGTCGGTGCGCAAGGGGGGCGAAGGGGCCGAGGCCACGGTCACGGTCAGCCTGAACGGGGAAGAGGCCGACCCGATCCAGATCACCCAGGACAACTTTGATGTGGTGCAACTGGTCAGCTTTACCGACAGGCCGGTGATGGGAGAGAACAGGCTGCGGATTCAGGTCAAGGGCAAGGGCAATCTGATGTACCAGATCAGCACGCGCTACTACCTGCCCTGGGACAAGATCCCGGCGCCTGCCCCGGAGGAGTCGCCGATGGACATTGCGGTCAGGTATGACCGCACCGAACTGGCCGTCAACGACACCCTCAACGTCACAGTCCGTGTTGAACTGAAAGAGGGCGCGGCCCGGCAGGCCATTGTGGACCTGGGCATTCCGCCCGGCTTTGAAGTGCTGAGTGAGGACCTGGCCGACCTGGTGGCCCGCTACAGCGACCTGCCCTCCGACTACCCCGGCGCACGGTTTTCCCGCTTCGACCTGACCGGGCGGCAGATCATCTGCTACCTGGAGGGGCTGAAGAGTGGCGAGCCGCTGGAGTTCGGCTATCGCCTCCGCGCCCGCTATCCGATCAAGGCCCAGACGCCGCCCAGCGCCGCCTACGACTATTACAACCCCGGCATCAGCGGCGTGTCGGCCCCGGCGGCCATCGAGGTCAGGCCGTAAGGGTTTCCGGCAGGGGCAGGGGCGCAGCACGCTGCGCCCCCGTTTTGTTGGATCCCTGCTCCTGACCCTTCCCGCAGGGGTGGGGATGGGTGAGGTGGACGCCTGACGGCAAATCTAACCTTGTCGAGATAGAATCGGGGATGGAGAGGGGGAGGCGATGAAAGCCCTGGGGCGTATCGTGTGGATCCTCGTCGTTGGGGTGATTCTCGTGGCAGCGCTCGGGCCGTTTCTGGTGCCGGTGCCGCCGTTGGAGGGGACCGTCCCGCCGGAGCAACTGGCCGATCCGGATAGCCGCTTTGTGGAGGTGAACGGCATTGCCGTCCACTACAAGATGGCCGGTGAGGGGGAGCCGGTCCTGATCCTGCTCCACGGTTTCGGCGCCAGCACCTTTTCCTGGCGGGAGGTGATGGGGCCGCTTGCGGAGGGGGGAACGGTGATCGCCTTTGACCGGCCGGGGTTTGGCCTCACCGGGCGGCCGATGCCGGGGGAATGGGAGGGCCGCAGCCCGTATGCGCCCGAATCCCAGGCCGACCTGACGGTGGGGCTGATGGATGCCCTGGGGATAGGGCGGGCCATCCTCGTGGGCAACTCGGCCGGGGGGACGGTGGCGCTGCTGACGGCGCTGACCTACCCGGAGCGGGTAGAAGGGCTGGTGCTGGTGGATGCGGCGGTCTACGCGGGGGGAGGGGCGCCGGGATGGTTGCGTCCGTTGCTCAACACGCCCCAGATGCGCCATCTGGGGCCGCTCCTGGCGCGGCGCATCCAGGACTGGGGGATAGAGTTTGCCCGCTCTGCCTGGCACGATCCCTCGCGCATCACGCCGGCGGCTTGGGAGGGGTACACCCGCCCGCTGCGGGTTCAGAACTGGGATCGGGCCTTGTGGGAGGTCACCCGCGCCAGCCGCCCGTTGAAGTTGCCGGAGCGGCTGGGTGGGGTGACCGTTCCCGTGCTGGTGATCACCGGCGATGACGACCGCATCGTCCCCACAGGGCAGAGCGTGCGCCTGGCAGAGGAACTGCCGCAGGCGGAACTGGCCGTCCTCCCCGATTGCGGCCATGTGCCCCAGGAAGAGTGTCCGGAGGCGTTTCTCCAGGCTCTCGGCGCTTTTCTCCCTTACCGTCGTGAACGGTGATCTGCTATTGGGCCGGGTTTGGTGTAGGAGGGCCTTTCCAGGCCGTCCGGTCAGGCTGAAAGCCTGCCCTACGTTTTGTGGGACAGCCTTGCCAGGCTGTCGGGGCAGGCTTGAAAGCCTGCCCCACAGGTTTCCCATAGGCTCTTGGCCGGTTGGCCGGGGATTTGACTTTTGCCGGAATCGGCTTATAATTCGATTTGCCCGGCAAACAGGCCTGATTTCGTCAAAAGGTCTGTAATCGGGTGAGAGGGTGAGGGGGGCCGGGGGTAACCTGCACGGGCGAGCCGGCCGGTCGGCAGGTGGGCGGGCGGTGCGGCTCAACTCGGTTGTTGCACGGAAATCGCATGGAAGCCGTTGCCAGGCGCATGAAATGATAGAAGAACAGCGCGCTATTCTGGGCACGCCTAAACCCGAATACGAGGTGGCGGACCTCTTTCGCCGGTATGGGGAGGAATACCGCCGCCAACACAGGGTGACGCCCGAGCAGTACCGG
>DAOTXL010000086.1:0-36631 GCA_034435455.1 Anaerolineae bacterium | reverse complement strand
CCCCCGCCCCCCCCCCCCCCCCCGACAGCCTGGAAAGGCTGTCCTACCCCTGCCCCGACAGCCTGGAAAGGCTGTCCTACCCTTGCCCCGACAGCCCGGAAAGACTGTCCTACCCCTACCCCGACAGCCTGGGAGTGAAGCTGCAGGTCACTATGGGAGGATAACATGAACGGTTACATGGGCAAACTGTTGATCGTGGACCTGACCCACGGCATCGTGCAGGATGAACCTCTGGATTACAACCTGGCCCGCGACTTTGTCGGTGGGGCCGGCTATGCCGCGCGCTACCTTTACAACGAATTGGGGCCGGGCATCGATCCCCTGGGGCCGGAGAACACCCTGATGTTCATGACCGGCCCCCTGGTGGGTACGCGCGCCCCCTCCTGCGGGCGGCACGAAGTATGTGCCCTCTCCCCCCTGACCGGGCTGTGGGGCGAATCCAATTCGGCCGGTTTCTGGGGGGCCGAGCTGAAATTTGCCGGCTACGACGGCATCGTCATCCGCGGGCGGGCGGAAAAACCGATGTGGCTATCGGTCGTCGAAGGCCGGCCCCCTGCCCTGCACGACGCCACCGCCTTGTGGGGCCTGGATACCTACCAGACCCAGCAGCGCCTGCGCGACGAACTGGGCGACCAGAAGGTGCGGGTGGCCAGCATCGGCCCGGCCGGCGAGAACCGGGTGCTGTACGCCGCCATCATGAACGACCACGGCCGGGCAGCAGGGCGCACCGGCATGGGCGCGGTCATGGGTTCCAAAAACCTCAAAGCTATCGCCGTGCGGGGCCGCCAGCGCGTCCCCCTGGCCGACCCCGAAACCTTCCGTCAGGCAGCCGGACAGGCGCTCAAGATCGTCCTGGAGGACATCACCACCCAGGTCTTTCACGAGATGGGCACCGCCAACGGGGTGGACATGTCCATCATGTGGGGGTCGTTCCCCAACAAGTGCTGGACCCAGGCCCGCTTTGACCAGGCCACCAACCTGAGTGGGGTGGCCATGATGGAGACAATCCTGACCCGGCCGGTCCCCTGCTACGGCTGCGCCGTGGCCTGCGGCCGGCAGGTGACGCTGAAGGATACCGCCTACGGCGTCGAGGTGGTGGATGGACCGGAGTTGGAGACGGTAGCCATGCTCGGCTCGATGCTGCTGGTGGACGACCTGCCGGGCGTAACCTACGCCAACCACCTGTGCAACCGCTATGGCATGGATACCATCAGCGCCGGCTCCTCCATCGCCCTGGCCTACCTGCTGTACGACCGGGGCATCCTCACCGCCGCCGACACTGGCGGCCTGCCGCTGCACTGGGGCGACATCGAGACCGCACACAGTCTGTTAGAACTGATCGCCCGGCGGCAGGGCTTTGGCCATATCCTGGCCGACGGCGTCAAGCGCATCGCCGCCCGCTATGGGGCCGAGGACCTGGCGGTGCATGTCAACGGCCTGGAATTACCGGCCTGGGACCCTCGCGCCGTGTCGGGCATGGCTGTGGTCTATGCCACTTCGCCGCGGGGAGCCTGTCACATGCAGGGCGATATGTACATGGTGGACATGGGCCTGACCCTGCCGGAAGTGGGCATCTTCCCCGGCGGGCGCTTCAAGACCCGGGGCAAGTCCCGGACGGCGGCCCGGCTCCAGGACTGGCGCACCCTGTACAACAGCGCCATCATGTGCGTGTTCGTCAACCCCACAGCCCCTATCCTGGCCCAACTGCTGTCGGCAGCCACCGGCCGGCAGTTGGATGCCGTGGGCTGGCAGCGCACCGGCGAGCGGATTTTCAACCTGAAGCGCGCCTTCAACAACCGCCTGGGGGTCCGGCGGGGGAACGACCGGCTGCCCACGATGCTGCTCATCCCCATGGCCAACGGCTCAATGGGCCGGACGCCGCGCATGGAACCGCTGCTGAGGGACTATTACGCCCATCGCGGTTGGGACTGGGAAACGGGCAAGCCCTCCCGCGCCACCCTGTTGCGCCTGGGCCTGGCCGACGTCGCCGAAGAGCTATGGGGACCATGACCTGGGGGCAGGGGGCAGTTCTGCCGACGTCGCCGGGGGGACTGAGGGGATAACCGGGTAGAACATTTGCGCGAATTGGCCAACTGAGGTATAATCGGGCCGGGATACGGGCTGGTAAAATGGCCAAACGGCGAGGAACCGGTAGCAAAGGCAAAAAGCCAGGCGGCGAGAGGCCGGTGCGCCCGGAGATCGTGGGCATCCTCCTGCTGCTGTTGGCCCTGTTGACGCTGCTGAGCCTCATCCCTGTGGAGCGGGGCGCGCTGATGGAGGGCTGGATCCGCCTGCTGCGCCAGGGGGTGGGCTGGGGCGTGTGGCTGATGCCCATCGGCTTTGGGGGCGTGGGGCTGTGGCTGGTGTTTATGGGCATGGGCCGGGAGCTGGCCATCGAGCGGGAAAAGCCGTGGGGCGCCTTGCTGCTCTTCCTGTTGGGGTTGGCTCTTATGCACCTGATAGCCGGCGGCGACGACCCCCAGGCCCTGGCTGCCGCCGGGCAGGGAGGCGGCTATGCCGGCTATGGGCTGAGCCAACTGCTCATCCGGGCGCTGGGCACCGTGGGGGCGTGGCTGGTGCTGGCCGCCTTTTCGATCATCAGCCTGATGATGCTGCTGGGCACCTCGCTGGCCGAGATGGGGACCATTCTGAGGGCCGCCGCCCGCCGGGTCTTGAACCGTGAACGGCTGAACGGCGTCAAGATCAACCACGCCGAGAAGGCGACCCCCTCCGCCGGGCAGTCGGCAGCCCCGCCGACGCCGGCCGAACCCGAAGGACAACCGGCCTACGCCCGCCCCCGCGGCAGCGTGTTTCCGCGCATCATCGGCGGCGAGCAGGTCTGGCACCTGCCCCCCGTGGATGAAATCCTGGCCGAGGCCCCTGAACAGGAGCTGAGCCAGGCCGAGATCCGGGAGCGGGTGCGGATCATCGAGGAAACCCTGGCCAGCTTTGGCGTGCCGGCCAAGGTGGTGGAGGTCAATCAGGGGCCGACCGTCACCCAATTCGGGGTGGAGCCGGGCTACCTGGAAAAACGGGATAGCAACGGCCGGGTGCAGCGGGCCAAGATCAAGGTGAGCAAGATCGCCAACCTGGCCAATGACCTGGCGCTGGCGCTGGCCGCAGCCCCCATCCGCATCGAAGCGCCGGTGCCGGGGCACTCGGTCGTCGGCATCGAGGTGCCCAACTCCGAGATCGCGCTGGTGGCACTGCGTACCGTGCTCGAAAGCGACGCCTTTCGCCGGATCAAAGGCCCGCTGCCGATTGCCCTGGGCCAGGACGTGGCCGGCAACCCGGTCGCCGCCGACCTGGCCGCCATGCCCCACCTGCTCATCGCCGGGGCGACCGGTTCGGGCAAGAGCGTGTGCGTCAACGCCATCATCGCCTCGCTGCTGTGCACCCGCACCCCCGACGAGGTGCAGTTCATCATGATTGACCCCAAGATGGTGGAACTGACCCTCTACAACGGCATCCCCCACCTGCGGGCCCCGGTGGTCGTCGAGCTGGAGCGGGTGGTCGGCGTCCTCAATTGGGCCACGCGGGAAATGGACAGCCGCTACAAGATGTTCAATCAGGCCCGGGTGCGGAACATCGAGGCCTATAACCAGATGCTGACAGCCAAAGGGGAAAAGCCGCTCCCCTACGTGGTGGTGGTCATTGATGAACTGGCCGACCTGATGATGATGGCCCCCGACGAGGTCGAGCGCTCCATCTGCCGCATCGCCCAGATGGCGCGGGCCACCGGCATCCACCTGGTCATCGCCACCCAGCGGCCCAGCGTGGACGTGGTGACCGGGCTGATCAAGGCCAACTTTCCGGCACGCATCAGCTTTGCCGTCACCAGCCAGGTAGACTCACGGGTAATCATAGACACCGCCGGGGCCGACAAGCTGTTGGGCCGGGGCGACATGCTGTTCATGGCTCCCGACTCCAGCAAGCTGGTGCGGCTGCAGGGCTGCTTTGTTTCCGACCGGGAACTGGCGGCGCTGGTGCGCTACTGGAAAGGGGTGCGCCTGACGCAGGAACCGATCCAACCGGAGGCGGTGGTCCAGCAACGGCTGTGGGATGCGCTGCAGGCGGAAACCGCCCAGGCTCAGGCCGCCCAGCAGGATGAGCTGCTGCCCAAGGCAATCGCGCTGGTGCAGGAGCAGGGACGGGCTTCCATTTCCATGCTGCAGCGACGGCTGCGCATCGGCTATTCGCGGGCGGCGCGGCTGATCGAGACGATGGAACAGCAGGGGATCATCGGTCCGGAGCAAGAGGGCAGCCACATCCGTCAGGCGGTTCAGAGCGGGTTACCACCTCGCGGCGGCCGCTCGGAAGAGGACGGCCTGCCCCCCTTGTAACGCCAGCCGTCAATCGGCGGGGAACAGTTTGCCTGTTCCGTCTGGATCGGGTATAATAAATTCAGGGAGTTGATCGTCTTGATAACGTCACATTGGCATAACAGATGAGCCCCTAACCCTCTGGCCCCTTTTCTCCCTTTGCTGCGGAGAGGGGAAGGGGGTTGGGGGGATGGGGTGAGGTCAATTTGACGTGGTCAGCGCCTGGGAGAAAAGGAGGTGATAGATCGGCCAAACGATCGATAGCGTTTCCGGGGACCTTTTGTCTCTGACCAATTCTACTCAATCTAAACCTATAGGAGGGGAAAATGCGTAAATGGATCTTTGCCATAATGGCTCTATGGCTCGTGCTCTCGTTGGCCGTGGTTGGTTGCGGCCCCGCCGCCGACGAGTGCAAAAAGGGCGACCTGAAGGTCGGCATGGTGTCGGACGTAGGGGGTGTAGATGATGCCAGCTTTAACCAGAACACCTGGGAAGGGCTGCAGAGGGCTGACAAGGATCTGCCGGTATGCGCCAAGTTCATCGAAAGCCAGGCTCAGGCCGACTATGAGAAGAACATCACCGAGTTCGCCGAGCAAAAGTATGACCTGATCTTCACCGTCGGCTTTCTGCTGAACGACGCCACGGCCAAGATGGCCCCCCAGTATCCCAATGCCAAGTTTGCCGGCATTGACCAGTGGTATGACCCGCCCATCCCCAACGCTACGGCCATCACCTTTGCCGTAGACGAGGCGGCCTTCCCCATCGGCTATCTGGCGGCCGGTTGGGCCGATCTCAAAGACCCGGCCGATCCGCAGGTGGGCTATGTAGCCGGGATGAAGATCCCACCCGTTGAGCAGTTCATCGTCGCCTATGAGAATGGCGTCAAGTACTACAACGAAAAGAAGGGCAAGAATGTCCAGGTCAAGGGGGTGTACGTCGGCGACTTTGAGGCCCCCGACCAGGGCAAGATCCAGGGCAACTCCCTGATCGACGAAGGGGTGGACATCATCTTTGGCGTGGGCGGCAAGACCGGCAACGGCGGCCTGACGGCGGCCAAAGAGCGCGGCAAGTGGGGCATCGGCGTGGACGTGGACCAGTACTTCACCCTGCCCAACGAGAAGGATATCCTGATCACCTCGTGCATGAAGCGCCTGGACAACGCCGTCTATGCCGTGAGCGAACTGGCGACCAAGGGCCAGTTCCCCGGTGGCAGCACCTATGTGGGCACCCTGAAGAATGGCGGCGTCGGCCTGGCCCCTTACCACGACTTTGACAGCCAGATCCCGGCCGATCTCAAGAAGGAAGTGGAAGAGATCCAGAAAGGGATCATTGACGGCACGATCAAGACCGGCTGGCCGGTGCAATAAGTTGGCGAGAAGATGATCCGTTTTCAGGCGGTGCTGGGGTTAGCCCAGCACCGCCTGTTGTAAGATGCCTGCCACGGTAGAAGGGAGCGACCATGGCCCCGATTCTCGAAGTGCGCCACATCACCAAACGCTTCCCCGGGGTATTGGCCAACGACAAGATCAGCTTTCGGCTGGAGGAGGGGGAGGTCCTGGCCTTCCTGGGGGAAAACGGTGCGGGCAAAACTACCCTGATGAATATCCTCTACGGCCTCTATACCCCGGACGAAGGGGAGATCCTCATCCGGGGGGAACAGGCCGAGATCCACGAACCGAACGATGCCATCCGCCTGGGCATTGGCATGGTCCACCAACACTTCCAACTGGTTCCGGTCTTTACCGTGGCGGAGAATATTGTCATGGGCACCGAACCGACCAGGCTGGCCTTCTCATGGAAGACGTTGGGCCTGGCCGGCGGGGTAGCGACCCTCCTCTTTTTTGTAGGAAGTCTCTTTGCCTTTGATCGGATCGCCCAGTGGTTCCTGGCCGCCCTGGTCGGCGGGGCAGCCGTGGCCGGGCTGTATGGCCTGACGGTCGCCTTGGGGCTGCTGACCCGGCGGGGGTTCCGCCTCTATTTTCCGGCCGTCACGGCTGCCGGTGCCGCCCTGATGGTTGTCCTGGCCCTGAGCCTGGGAGCGGCCGGGCTTGTCCCCCTGCTTATTTTCCTGGCCCTCCTCTTTGCGGCTGCCTCCTACCCCGCCCTGCAGGTCCTTACCACCGCCCTGGACCGCCACACGGCTGCCCGGCGTATCCGTGCCCTCTCCCGGCAGTATGGGCTGGCGGTCGAACCGGAGGCCCTGACCGGGAGCCTGCCGGTGGGGGTGCAGCAACGGGTCGAGATCATCAAAACCCTCTACCGCGAAGCCTCGATCCTGATCCTGGACGAACCGACGGCCGTCCTCACGCCGCAGGAAACCGACGAACTGTTCCAGATCATGCGTTCCCTGGTGGAACAGGGCAAATCGATCATCTTTATCAGCCACAAGCTCAAAGAGGTGATGACCATCGCCGATCGGATCCTCGTATTGCGCAACGGCCGGCTGGTCGGTGAAACCAGGCCGGCTGAAACCTCGGAGGAACAACTGGCCGAAATGATGGTCGGGCGGGAAGTGGCCCTGGTCGTGGAAAAAGGGCCGGCCTCGCCCGGTGAGGTGGTGTTGGAAGTGACCGGGCTGACCGCCGAGGATCGGCGGCACCAGCCGGCGCTGCGTGGCGTGGACCTGTTCGTCCGGGCCGGTGAGATCCTGGGCGTGGCCGGCGTCCAGGGCAACGGCCAGACCGAGCTGGTCGCCGTGTTGACCGGCCTCCAGCCGGCGACAGGGGGGACGGTCCGCATTCTTGGCCACGACGTGACCAATGCCCTGCCCCGCCCCATCACCGAATTGGGGGTGGCCCACATTCCCGAGGACCGACAACAGAATGGTCTGGTTCTACCCTTTCCCATTTATGACAATCTGGTGCTGTGTACCTACTACGAGCCACCCTTCTCCAACGGGCCGGGGGTTCAGTTCGAGGAGATCTATCGCTATGCCGACCGGGTGGTAAAAGAGTTTGACGTGCGCACCCCCAGCATCGCCCTGCCGGTCCAGAACCTGTCGGGGGGCAATCAGCAGAAGGTCATCGTGGGCCGTGAGCTTTCCCGACCGATCCACCTGCTCATCGCTTCCCAGCCGACGCGGGGGCTGGATGTGGGTTCCACCGAGTATATTCACCGCCGCCTCGTTCAGAAACGGGACGAAGGTTGTGCGGTGCTTCTGGTCTCGGCTGAACTGGATGAGATCATGGCCCTTTCCGACCGGATCGCGGTGATGTACGAGGGGCACATTGTCGGCACCGTGGATGCCGACCGGGTCACCCGCGAGGAGCTGGGGCTGTTGATGGCCGGCATCCAACGCGAAAATGACCGACGGCCGGAGAGGATCCAGGAGGGAGCGTGAACGGTGGCTGAGAAACGTTCATCCGGGTTGGCCCAACGGGTCGCCGCCCTGCCCCGGTGGGTCAGGTTGGCCGTGTGGGGGGTGTTGGCCGCTGCCGCCATCCTCCTCAGCAAATGGCTGGTCCTGTTTCTGCTGGTGGCTTTGGGGTTGTGGCCCATCACCCTGCTGGTGGGCCTGGCGCTGCTGGCCCTGATCTCCACACGACGCGGTGGGCGGCCGTGGCTGAAAGCCTGGTTGGGGGCCCGTCTGCGCGGACTGGCGGTGCCATTTCTGGCCGTGTTTACCGCCCTGCTCATCGGTGGGGTTGTGATCATGGTGACCGACCAGAAGGTGTTCCAGAAGCTGGGCAGTGGGCAGATCGGGGAGGCTATCGCCATCGCCTTCATGGACCTGGGACGGGCATATGGGGCCCTGTATGAAGGCTCGCTGGGCAACCCCCTGGACATCCTGGCGGCCATCGGCCAGTGGGTCGGCGGGGCGGGGCTTCAGCCGGTGCTGAGCGCCGTGCGCGGCCCCAGCGACAGCCTGGTCCAGTCGGTGCCCTACATCTTTGCCGGGCTGGCCGTGGCCCTGGGCTTTCGGGCCGGCCTGTTCAACATCGGCGCCGAAGGGCAGATCGGGATCGGCTGGCTGGCCGCGGTGGTTGTGGGCTTTTCCTTCCAGAACCTGCCGGCGATCCTCCATCTGCCCCTGGCCATCCTGGCCGGCATGGCGGCCGCCGGGTTGTGGGCTTCTGTCGCCGGAATTTTGAAAGCACGGACCGGTGCCCACGAAGTGATCACGACCATTATGTTGAACTATACCTCGTTCCGCCTGAGCGAATGGCTGTTGTGCGGCCCGCTGGAATTCACCCAGGGTACCTGCCGCACCCAGGGGATTGCTCCCAGCGCCTACCTGCCCCGTTTCCTGGACCATCCGGTGGCGATCCACTGGGGGTTTGTGCTGGCGCTCGTGGCCGCGGCGGTGACCGGCTGGTACCTGTTCAAGACCACCTGGGGGTTTGAACTGCGGACGGTGGGGGCCAATCCCCACGCGGCCAGGTATGGCGGCATGAATGTGGCCCGTACCTACGTGGTGACCATGTTCCTGAGCGGCTGTCTGGCCGGGCTGGCCGGGGTAAGCCAGGGGCTGGGCATCACCCGTAACATCGCCCTGGGCTTTCAGGCCGGCTACGGCTTTGACTCCATCGCCCTGGCCCTGTTGGGCAAGAGCCATCCGGCAGGGGTGCTGGCGGCCAGCCTCCTCTTCGGGGTGCTGCGCGCCGGTGCCGGGCGGATGCAATCGGTAGCCGGCATCCCCACCGAGATTGTGCAGATCGTGCAGGCGCTGGTCATTATCTTTATCGCCGCGCCGCCCATCATCCAGGCGCTCTACCGCCTGCGGCAGGTCCGGCGGGAAGAGCCCGAAGTGACCATCTTTACCCGTGGCTGGGGAGCCTGAAGCCCTCACCTCTGGCCGGAGAGTGACATGACAGCCAAAGCGCAAACGATCCGTCGTGCAAAACAGGCCGGTCTGAATCGGCGTGACCTGCTGATCACGCTGGGCATCCTGATATTCGGGGCCCTCATTCTGGTGTTGGGCTATTTTGGGGACCGGCCGGGGGACCGTTCTGTCTTTACCGCCGAGGCGGTGGGGACCCTTGTTTCTTTGCCCTCACAGGCAACGTTGTATACCATCGGGGTGTTGTGCTTTTTTATCGCCGGGTTGCGGCTCTACCAGGGCCTCCGCTCTATCCGCTCGTTCCTGGGCTGGAGCCTGGCCTTCCTGGGGGCGTTTGCTTTTCTGGTGTGGATCACCAGTGGCACCAGCCTCAACCTGCCGGGCATGTTGCAATCCACCCTGACGGCGGCCACCCCCCTGACGTTAGGGGCGATGGCCGGCATCTTTTGCGAACGATCGGGCGTGTTCAACATCGCCATCGAGGGCATGATGCTATCGGGCGCCTTTACCGCCGTGGCCTTTGCCAGCATCTTTCACAACCTGTGGATGGGGCTGCTGGCGGCCAGCCTGGTCGGCGGGCTGATGGCGGCGCTCCATGCTGTGCTGTCCATCAAATACAAGGTGGACCAGATCATCTCCGGCACGGTGATCAATATCCTGGCAGCGGGCGCCACCCGTTTCCTGAACGTCCGCCTGTTGGAACCAGGTGGCCTGAGCACCCCCGGCCACTTTGAAGCGATCGCCATTCCCGTGCTGCACCGGATCCCGATCATCGGGCCGATCCTGTTTGAAAACCAGCCGACGGTGTTCATCATGCTCCTTTTGCTGGCGGCGGTCAATTTTGCCATCTTTTTCACCCCGTGGGGCCTGCGCATGCGGGCTTGCGGTGAGCATCCCCGCGCCGCCGACACGGTGGGCATCCATGTCAACCGGATGCGCTACATCAGCGTCATCATCGGCGGGTTGATCGCCGGCATCGGCGGGGCCTACTTTTCCCTCGGCGAGGTAGGCTCCTTCGAGGACAATATGACCCGCGGGCAGGGCTTTGTGGCCCTGGCGGCGATGATCTTTGGCAAGTGGAACCCGGTCGGCGGCTTTTTGGCGGCGTTGCTGTTCGGCTTTGCCGATGCGTTGCAGGTCAAGATGCAGATCCTCGAGCCCCCCTTGCCCTTTATCAACGTGCCCATCCCGCCTGAATTCCTGCAAATGACGCCGTATATCCTGACCATCATCGTCCTGGCCGGGGTAATCGGGCGGGCGATCCCGCCGGCAGCCGGGGGGAAGCCGTACGAGAAACAGTAAGCAGGCAGGGGATGCACCACAGAGGTCCGGCAAACAATTTCCAGGACAATAGTCGACTTGTGGCGATGAACCTGTCTGTGCTGACCTCTCAACCTGCCGACCTGCGGGCCTTCCTGGAAGCCCACTACGGCCGGCCTGAGGCCGCCTCCCTCTCCCCCTGGCAACGGGTGGAGACGGCGCTGGCCCACCGCCAGCCCGACCGCGTGCCCTTTGACTTCTGGGCGGTGCCGGAGGTGTGGGAGCGGCTGCGCACGGCGCTGGACACCGACGACGAGGCGGTGTTGCGCCTGCTGGGGGTGGATTGTCGCATGGTGACCACCCGCTATGTGGGTACCCGGGCCCGCACCCTGCCCGACGGCACGTTGATAGACGCCTGGGGTACCCATCGCCGCCGCATCGCCAACCGGTTCGGCACCTACGACGAGTACGCCAGCCACCCCCTGGCCGGCGCCGAAACCGTGGCCGACGTGTTGAACTGGGACTGGCCCAGCCCCGACGACTGGGACGTGTCGGGCGTGCGGGCCCGGTGCGAGCAGTGGCAGGCACCGATCCGCTACCACCTGCGCTACGAGGTCGGCGGCATCTTTGAGTGGTCGTGGGCGCTGCGGGGCTTTGAGCGCTTTCTGCTCGACCTGGTGGAAAAACCGGAGATCGCCTGCGCGATTATGGACCGCTTCACCGACCTCTATATCGAAAATACACGGCGTGTCATTGAAGCGGCCGGAGGCCTGCTGGACATGGTCTATACCTATGACGACGTGGGCATTCAGAACGGCCCGCTTATGTCGCCTAAAATGTGGCGCAGGTACATTCTGCCCCGCCACCAGCGCCTCAACGCGGCCATCCGCGCCGCCCCTTACCCGGTCAAGATCATGTACCACTCCTGCGGAGCCGTCTATCCCTTTATCGCCGCTTTCGCGGACGAGATGGGCATTGACGTGCTGAACCCCCTCCAGCCCCGGGCGGCGGGCATGGACATGCGCCGCATCAAGGCCGAGTTCGGCGACCGGCTGTCGTTCCACGGCGCGATTGACATCCAACACACCCTGCCGCACGGCACCCCGGCCGAGGTCCAGGCCGAGGTACGGGAACGATGCGAAATCCTGGGGCGGGGAGGAGGCTACATCTGCGCCTCAGCCCACTATCTCCAGGCCGACACGCCCCTGGAGAATATTGTGGCAATGTACACAACGCAGCGAGAACTGGACCTGGAGGGAACCAGATGATCCAAAGTATCCTGAGAACGATTTTGACGGTAGCCTTGTTGCTCCTGCTGATCCTGGTGGTGGCCCTGGCACTTGGCCTGGCCGGTGCCCTGGGGATCGTAGCCGTGGGCTGGGTCGTCACCCGTGCCTTCTCCGATCTGTCCCTCTTTGAAGCGAGCCTCATTGCCCTCATCGCCGAGACCGGCTTGCTCCTCGTGGCCTATCGCCTCTTGACCATTTCCTTCAACCCGGTTGTGAAGGTCGGAGTGGAAGAGGAAGAGGAGGAGGAGGAAGAGTTCGAGCCGCCCATCGTCCCCTGGCGACGCAGCAGGCCGACCCACAAGGTCCACCCTGGGACCGACCGGACCGAGAGACAGCGAGGCCGCCGGCAACAACCATAGCCGGATTCAACCGGGTACGCGTTCAGGCAATGAGGGCCGACGTTGGCCTGAACAGCCGATAAAAGTGCCCGGCACCTGAACGAGAGCCCGATTCAATCGGCAAGGACGGTGCGGAGCAGGCCCGCACCGCCGGCCTGCTGCCATCAGGAGCAGCCCTTCACGGCGAGGGGGGGACGATCTGGAAATCGGCCGTGAGGGTCCGGCCCGCCTGGACCTCTACCAGGCGGCTGGTCACCCTGACCCCCTGGATCCGCACCTCCACCACGTACCTGGCCGGCGGCAGCGCCACAGAGAAGGTCCCCTGCGCATCCGTGACCTCCCGGTGGACGGTATTGGTCTTCTGGTAGACGTCTACCGAGGTCACCCCCTTGACTTTTTCCAACGCAAAGGCCAGAATTTCGGCTCCGGCCACCGGCTGCCCATCCTCCGCCCCGGTGACCGTTCCCGTCAACCTCCCCGGCTCGCCGCCGCAACTGACCAAACCCAGAACCAGGATAGACAGCACAACCCCTGCGACCCGGATTGAAAACCTATGCTCCACAGCTCTCTCCTCATATGCCTGTTTCTTTGCTTCCATCCCCAGGTGTCTATTTCTTGGCCTCAATGACCACAAAGGCGATTTCGCCCGGCTGCACCGTCACCGGCTGGACGTACGATTTTTCCCCGATTTTGGCCTTTACCAGATAGTCACCGGCAGGCACATATCCCAGGGCAAAGTTTTCCCCCAGTTGATCGTCGGGATTCACTTCCCGGTTGGCATAGGTCTGGGTCTGGCGCCACCACCGGTTCGGTTCGGCAGCACGGAAAAAGATGACCGGGATTTCGGCCATCGGCTGATGCTGGGCGTCCAGCACGCGGCCGGCAATGATCCCCTGGCCCGGTTCGGGCCGGAGCCACAGGACCGGGTTGCGGGTGCTCTGGTAGTCGTTCTGGCCCAGGCGCACCTCCAGGTGCACGTGATAGCCCACGGCGACACCGGTCATGCCCACCCGGCCCACTACCTCGCCTGGCTCAACATGTTGCCCTACCTCTACCATCACCTGGGACATGTGCCCCAACAGCACATAGACCGGCCGGTCCTGGAAGCGCTCGTCCAGCTCCAGGATCACCAGGTTGCCGTAAAAGTTCGGCTTTACCCCATAGACCGTCTCCAGGTCGTTCCCGGCGACGACGACCGTGCCGGCTGCCGGAGCCAGGATCGGGGTGCCGACCGGGTTCATGTAATCCACGCCGTGGTGCAGGTGATAGCGCCCGCCGCCGGTTGCGCCGTAGGGAAAGTAGGTGCCCGGATACCGGTCGCCTTCGCTATCCGGCCCCACAGGCGGCAACAGCCACAGATGGGTCGAGGCCGGAGCCGGGGTGGGGGTCCCCACGAACGGGGTGGCCGTGGCGGTCGGGGGCAGGGTCGGGGTAGGGGTGGCGGTCGGGGTGGGGGTGGCGGTCGGCACAGGCGTAGGGGTTGGGGTCGGGGTGGGCGTCGGGGTAAAGGTAGGGGTGGGGGTGGCCGTGAAGGTGGGCGTCACCACGATCGCCACCTGGTCACTGATGGGTGGGCCGCCGACAGCCAGCAGGGCCACCAGGCCGACGATCAACGCCAATGCCCCGGCGCTATGGTTCCATCCCAGCCCGGCGCGCAACGCCTGACGTTTGTCGTTTGCCATTTTCCGCTTACGCCTTACGCTTTACGGAGCCCAGGAGATCCGTTCCCTTGTCCAGTCATACTCGCCGCTGCCGTAGCCGCCGCCCAGATCGAACAGCTTGCGCTGGTCACTGCCATCGGCGTTCATCACCCAGATGGCCCAATTTCCGCTCCGGTTGGAGACAAAGGCGATGGAGCGGCCATCGGGCGACCAGGTGGGCAGGCCATCCTGGGCCCCATTGTTCGTCAGGCGCTTCAGGCCGCTGCCGTCCAGGTTGACGGCATACACCTCCCAGTTGCCGTCGCGTGCCGACATAAAGGCGACCCGTTGCCCAAAGCCGGCCGGGGCCGTATCGCTGGAGTGATTGGTCAGGCGCTGATAGTTGCCCCCGCCGGCCCCCACCTTGAACAGGCCGCAGGCGGCGTGGTCGCCCAAAAAGTCGCAGCCGTGGTACACCACCCAGCCGCTGGCCATCCAGAAGGGATATTCCCCCTTGATCTCGGTGGTGCCGACGCGAATCCAATCCTGTTGCTTGCCGAACATGTCGTTGACGACACCCAGGCGGGTCTGGCCATCCGGCCAGGAACTGGAGGAGTAGGCCACGATTGCGCCATCGGGCGACCAGGTGGGGTAACTGTCCTCGGAATAGCGGCTGACCTCGCGCATCTCGCCGCCGCTGGGGTTCATGGTCAGCAGGTGCTCCAGGTTCGGCACTCCGTCGCCGTTGACGGCCAACAGGTTGCCATCTTGCCGGAACTGGGGCTGGCGGAAGCCGGTGCCGAGCAGGTTGCGCCCGCCGCCGTCAATGCGGCTGACGTACAGTTCATATTTGCCAACGTAGGGGTTCCACACAGTAAAGGCGATCTTGCCCGAAAGGGTCACTGGCCGGGCCGTCGGTGTGGCGCTGGGCCTGGGGGTCGAGGTCGGCCCGGGAGTGGGGGCAGGGCCGGCCTTGGTGGGAGCAGGGGTGGCGGTCGCCGGCGACGTGGCCCCTGGCGTCGAGGGGACGATGGGCGTCCGGGTGGGTGTCGGCGCTGTGGTCGGGGGCAGGGGGGTGGTCCCCGGCACCGGGATCACCAGCACCTGGCCGGGGCGGATCAGGGCCGGGTTGGTGATGCCGTTGGCCCGGGCCAGCGCCTCGACGCTCACGCCAAAGCGCCGGGCAATCTCGAACAGGGTATCGCCCAACTGGACGACGTAACTCTGGCCGGAGGGAGGAGCCGCCGTAGCCGTGGCCCCTTCGCCCAGAGCAGGGGTAGCCGTGGGTGAGGGGCCGGCAGCCGGGGTCGTGGGCACATACAGGACGATAGGGGTCCAGGTGGGTGTGGGGGTCTGGGGCGGAGGGGAGGCGGTGGCCTCAGGGCTGGAGCCAACAGGCACGGTAGAAACCACCGTGGAACTGGGGGTCGCCTGCGCCGGGGCCGTAGGCGCAGGCGGGGTGATCGTCGGGGTCGGGGTACGGCTGGGGGTAGGGGTGAAGGTAGGGGTATAGGTAGCCGTCGGCGGGCGCGGAGTGTAGGTCTCCTTCACCGCCACCTCGGTGGCCCCGGCGGGCGTGGGCGTGGGTTGAACCCAATCGCGCAGGACAAGCACCCAGGCAGCGATGCCCCCCCCGACCAGACAGCCGATCACCAGCAAGGCCGCCAGGCCTGTGGTCAGCAACCTGGAAGGGGCGAACCAGGGTCCCCGCTCCTGGGGGGCCGGCGACGGAGCGATGGCAGGAGCCGCCGTGTCGGTCGCCGCTGGCGACGGGGCCGTGGGTGCCGATTCGGGCGCCTCGGCCTCGATCTGGGGGCGGGGCGGTTCGGCAAACACCCATTGCTGTCCGTCGTACATCAGCCACCGGCCGGTCCGCCCGCTGAGCATCCAGCGGCGGCCCTCCGTGTCGATTACGCGCAGGTGGGCGACCTGCGCCAGAAATTCCTCTTCTTTCAGTTCCCCGCGAATGAGCCCGGCTTCCAGCTCGCGGTATTTCTGCTCTGCTTCCGCAAAGTGCATTGGTTCCCCCTCAGGGTCTGGCCTTGGGCGGGCAGGAGCGCATTATAGCACAGATCCGGCAGCCGGCCAAACAGGACCGACGGGTAGGGCCGATGGCCAATCGGCCCTACCAGACCGTCTCGATGACGGCAAAATAGGGTTTCAATTTGGATTTGACCGCCTCATCAGAGACAAGCGCGGTGAGCAAACGCCAATCGGCGCCGTCCAGTTTCTGCTTGGGCGGCCGGCCATGCCGCACTGCGTCGATGGCCTGCTGAAAGAGGGCAGCGGCCAGCTCCGGATCGCCGCGCATGGCCCAGGCAATGCCGGCCAGGACCAACAGGCGCGATGTGCCATACTCCCCCAGGAGCTTGGGGAGCCGCTCCAACGCCAGGGCCGGATCGCCCAGGCGCAGCACCGCCTCGACCCAGCAGTCATGCCCCGCCTTGAACCTGTCCGGGTCCAACCCGGCGACCGTCTGCCATTCCCGCCTGGCCCTGCCCCAATCCCCCGTCAAATAGGCGATCAGCCCGCGCTGGAAGCCGGCCTGCAGGGGGTTGTCATCGCGGGCCACGTAGCGTTGCGCCTCGCTGTACCGGCCGACGTCGGTGAGCATGGTATAGACCTCGCGGATGGTGTCGCCCATGGCAGCATCCAACGCCACGGCCTGCTCCCAGGCCGTCAGCGCCTCGTCCAGCCGCCCCATCGCCTTCAAGAGCGCAAACCGCTGATAATAGATCGGGGCCTGTTTGGAGGGCTCTTCCTTGCCGCCAACCTCAAGCGCCCGGTCCAGAGCCGCCTGGCTCTCGGCAAAGCGGCCCTCCAGGCGTGCCTGAGCCCCCATGACCGCCCACCGCCACGGATCGTCCGGTTCTTCCTCGGCCAGGGCGCGCAGTTCAGCCAGCCCGGTTTCTACCTCCCCCCTGGCTATCCGCATGATGGCCAGGTCCTCTCGCCACAGGCTCGCATATTCTGGGGCCAGCTCCAGAAGGGGCCGTTCGACCTCGATGGCCTCGGTGTAGCGCCCCTCCCCGGCAAGCAGATCGCTCAACTCCATTCTGGCCTGCACCTGCAGGGGCCGCAGTTCCGGGCGATGGGTGAGGACCCGGTCGCTCAGCCCGGCCAGCCGTTCGATCAGACGGCGGTAGAGAGCTATCGCCCCCTCGACATCGCCCACCTGGCTGGCCTGGCGGGCGCGAGACAGGATGCCTTCGTAGCTATCGCGTAACGGGGGCAGGTTCGTCATGATCCACCCTCCATATCCACCGATACCGGGCGTTTGCTACCCCGGCGAATGTGCCGGTAGATATAGTAGGCCAGGGCGGTGACGATAACGAGGGCGATGGGGATGTCAAAGGGGCGCATAATGGCCCGCAACTCCTCCCAATGCTCGCCAAAATGGTAGCCCCCCAGGGCCAGCAGCCCACACCAGGTGAACGAGCCGACGAAGCTAAAGACGGTGAAACGAACAAAATTCATGCGCACAACGCCGGCCGGGAAAGAGATAAAGGTGCGCACAATGGGCAGCAGGCGGGAAAGAAAAGCCGCCCAGTCGCCCCAGCGGGCGAACCAGCGGTCGGCCCTATCCAGGTCCTCTTCGTGGACCAGGATATATTGGCCATAGCGTTCCACCAGCGGTCGTCCGCCCCACGCTCCCAGGGCATAAGAGACCACCGAACCCAGGGTACAGCCCACGGCCCCCCACAGCCCCCCCAGACCCAGCGCGTGCCAGGCCGACAGCCCCCTGGCCTGGACCAGCATCCAGCCGGAAAGGGGCATGGTCACCTCGCTGGGGATAGGGATGTTGGCGCTTTCCAGGGCCATGATGACCACCACACCAAACCAGTCGATCGTCTGGAACAGGTGGGTCAGGAACTCGACCAGTTGATGCTCTAACGCTTCCACATTTCCACTCCTGCATGAGATAGCGGCCCATTATAACATCAGCCGCAGGGGTTGGCAAGTTGGTCGCTGGCGGGGGCTCAGGTTGACATCGGGCCCCGAATCGAATACAATGGATACACCAAATGCCTTTGAGATCCAACAGGGAGGGCGATACATGGGAAAGACCTTTGCTGAAAAGATCCTGGCCTGGAAAGCCGGGCTGCCGGAGGCCACGGCCGGGCAGATCGTCACCGTACGGCCCGACCGGTTGCTGACCCACGACAACACCTCGGCCATCGCCCAAACCTTCCGCAAAATCGGCGTCAAGCGGGTGGCAGACCCCACCAGGCAGGTGATCATCCTCGATCATGTCGTTCCCGCTGCCAACGAAACCTACGCCCAGAGCCACAAGGAAACCCGCGAATTTGTCCGCGAGCAGGGCATCTCGGCCTTTTACGACATCGGCGAGGGCATCTGTCACCAGGTGTTGCCGGAGCATGGTCACGCCCTGCCGGGGATGCTCATCGTGGGCAGCGACTCGCACACCCCAATGCACGGGGCGCTGGGGGCCTTTGCCACCGGCATCGGCCGTACCGAGGCGGCGGCGGTGATGGCCACCGGCGAGATCTGGCTGCGCGTGCCGGAAAGTATGCGCTTCGTCGTCGAAGGGGTGATGCCGGAGCGGGTGTCGGCCAAGGACCTGGTGCTGCGCATCATCGGCGACATCGGCGCCGACGGGGCCGATTACAGGTCGGTCGAGTTTGCCGGGCCGGCCATCGAGGCGATGAGCGTCGGGGGGCGCATGGTGCTGTGCAACATGGCCGCCGAGATGGGGGCCAAAAACGCCTACGTCGCCCCCGATGCCACGACGCGGGCCTGGCTGGCCGGACGGACCACGGAAAGGTATCAGGAGATCTATCCCGACCCCGACGCGAGCTATGCCCAGGTGCTGTACTACGACGTGAGCACGCTGGTGCCCCAGGTGGCCAAACCCCACCGTGTGGACAACGTCGTGCCGGTGACCGAGGTGGCCGGCCTGCCCATTGACCAGGCGCTCATCGGCACCTGCACCAATGGCCGGCTGGAGGACCTGCAGGCCGCTGCCGATATCCTGCGCGGCCAACGGATCGCCCCCTGGGTGCGGTTGTTGGTCTTGCCCGCTTCGCGGGAGGTCCTGCTCACAGCCATCGAACAGGGGATCATCACCGACCTGGTGGCGGCCGGGGCGACCCTCCTGAACCCCGGCTGCGGACCATGCCTGGGGGCCCACGAAGGCTGTATGGCCCCCGGCGAACGGACCATCTCCACCGCCAATCGCAACTTCAAAGGGCGGATGGGCAGCCGCGACGCCGAGATCTACCTGGCCAGCCCGGCCACAGTGGCCGCTTCGGCGCTCAAGGGGGCCATTACCGATCCGAGGGAGGTGTAGGTCCACAGACACAGGGTCGCAGGGGCCCCAAGGGATACGGATGATCCGTTTGTTCGTTCCTGTTATTCCCTATCCCCCACAGGAGCGATTGCCACAGCTCTGTAATGAAAGGAGTGAAAAGATGAAAACCTGCTATCGGAATCGGATTGTCTGGATGGTTCTGGTGGCCACCGCACTGCTGCTGGCAGCCTGTGGCACCCCGGTCTCCCCTCAGGTGCAGGTGGTGACCGCCACCTTCACCCTAGAGCCTCAGGTGGTGGTGGTGACCGCCACCCCCACTCCGGAACCCCAGGTGGTGGTGGTGACCGCCACCTTTACCCCATCGCCGGAGATGCCGCCCACCGATACCCCCCTCCCGCCCACCGACACCCCCCTCCCACCCACCGACACCCCCCTCCCGCCCCCACCGCTGTTCGAGCGGCCATCGGCCACGCCGGACCAGGTGCTCACCGCCCAGGCGATCCTGACGGCCGCGGCCGCCCAGCAGCCCCAGCCGACGGCCACCGAGACCCCGCCACCCCCGCCCCCTGCAAACTCCCCTACCCCCAAGCCAACGGCTGCGCCCAAAGCCTCGCTCAAGTCCTATGGGGTGATCTATAGCAACTTTGACGGCGGGAATGAGGCGGACGAGAACAAGTACAACGTCTGGATCATGCGCGGCGACGGAAGTGAGGCCAGAAAGGTCATTGACAAGGGCTTTGAGCCAGCCTTTTCTCCCACCGGCCACAAGGTTGCTTACTACCATTGTTGGACGGGGATCCGTATCTATGATCTGGACAAGAAGACAGAAAGGGAGGTCGCACCTGATCCCTGGGCCGAGTTCGCTTCTTTTTCCCCCGACGGCACCCGGCTCGTCTTTCACCAATGGGTGGGCAATTGGTGGAGTGCCGACGTCAGCCTGTATATCATCAATACTGACGGAAGTGGCCGCACCAAGCTGCCCGCGGGTATGCGACCCGCCTGGTCACCCAAAGGAGACCTGATTGTTTTTGATTCCTGCCGCGATACCAGTTGTGGCATTTTTGTCGTCGGCGTCAACGGCCAGGGGTTGCGGCAGGTCACCAAAGATGGAGGCGGCAAGGCATCCTGGTCGCCTGACGGAAAAAAGATCGTCTACTCCGCCGAGGTTGAGGGAAATCCCGAGATCTTTGTGGTGAACCTGGACGGCTCCGGCAAGAAGCAGTTGACCAAAAACAGGGGCAACGATACCCTGCCGGTCTATTCTCCCGACGGCCAGTATATCTACTTCTTGAGCGATCAGAACGGCACAGCCTGGGCTATCCGCGTCATGAGGCCTGATGGCTCGGATATCAAGACGATCCGCAAGGTTGGTGTCCCCCCTCGCTGGCAGTTCTCCCGGCTGTGGGTCGGCTGGTGGTAGGCCCGGCCGTGGATGAAAGCTGAAGAAGGCCGAACCTTTGGACAGGAGGAGCACCTTGGAAACCAGACTGACCGGTCGAGTATGGAAATATGGCGACGATGTCAACACCGACGTGATCTTTCCCGGCAAGTATACCTACAGCATCAAAGACCGCCAGGAGATGGCCCGGCACGCCCTGGAGGACCTGGACCCTGACTTTGTCCAGAAGGTCCGCCCAGGGGATATCATCGTCGCCGGCAAAAACTGGGGTTGCGGCAGTTCGCGGGAGCAGGCGGTCATCTGCCTGAAGGAGGCGGGAGTGGGGGCCATCGTGGCCCGCAGTTTTGCCCGCATCTACTTCCGCAACTGCATCAACGAGGGCCTGCCCATCGTCACCTGCGACGCGGTAGACACGGTGGAAACAGGCGACGAGATCACCATTGACTTTGCTGCCGGTCGGGTCCTGACCCCCGGCGGCGAGTACACCTTCCCGCCCCTGGACCCTTCGGTGATGGACATCCTCAGCAGCGGGGGATTGGTGCCCTATGTCAGGCGCAAGCTGGGGCTGGCCCAGTAGGGCAACTGCTCGCAGTTGCCCTACAAATACAAAAAGGGAGGATTGAGAGTATGGCCAGGTACAGAATCGCCTGGTTACCGGGCGACGGCATCGGTGTAGATGTGACCGAGGCCACGAAAATCGTATTGGACCGCATTGGTCTGGATGCCGAGTATATCCCCGGCGACATCGGCTGGGAGTTCTGGCGCACCGAGGGCGATGCCCTGCCCAGGCGCACTCTGGAGATGATGAAAAGGACCGATTGCGCCTTCTTCGGGGCCATCACCTCCAAGGGGCAGGACAAAGCGGAGAAGGAGCTGGTACCGGAACTCCAGGGCAAAGGCTACAGCTACCGCAGCCCCATCGTCCGCATGCGCCAACTGCTGGACCTGTACATCTGCCTGCGGCCGTGTAAAGCCTATCCGGGCAACCCGCTGAACTATCGGGAAGGCATTGACCTGGTGATCTTTCGCGAGAACACCGAGGGGATGTATGTCGGCGTCGAGTATTCCCAGGTTCCGGAAGAGTTTTACGCCGTCAAGGGCATGGACAAGATCCCGCGCCATGCCGCCATCTCCCTCCGGGCCATCACGCCAGAGGCCTCGGAGCGGATCGTGCGGGCGGCCTTTGAGTATGCCCGCAAGCACCATCGCAAAAAGGTGACAGCCGTGCACAAGGCCAACGTCCTGCGCCTGACCGATGCCGTGTTCATGGAGGCAGCGCGCAAAGTGGCAGCCGAATATCCGGAGATCGCCTTTGAAGACGCCAACATCGATGCTATGGGCATGTGGCTGCTCAAGAACCCCCTCAACTATGACGTGATCGTCACCACCAACCTGTTCGGCGACATCATCTCCGACCTGTGCGCCCAGATGGTGGGCGGGCTGGGCTTTGGTTGCAGCGGCAACATCGGCACGAACTATGCCGTGTTCGAGCCGACCCACGGTTCGGCGCCCAAATATGCCGGGCAGTACAAGGTCAACCCCATCGCCGCCATCCTGGCCGCCAGGATGATGCTCGACTGGCTGGGTGAGAGCAACAAGGCGGCCCAGATCGAGGGGGCGGTCGCTGCCGTCCTGGCTGAGGGCAAGGTCCGCACCTACGACATGGGGGGCAACAACAGCACCCTGGAGATGGCCCACGCCATTGCCGACAAGCTATAAGCCACGAGGCAGGGGGTCGGGTAGAAAATGCAGGGGGGCGCCACGCGCGGCGCCCCCCTGTACAATTCGCAGGGCAGGTTCCCCTCACAGATAGTAGGTCATGCGTTGCAGGTGGATCACCGGGTCCAGGTACTGCACCTGCACCCCCGGCGGTACCGTGACCGTGACGGGCGCATAGTTCAGAATAGCCCGGATGCCGGCCCGTACCAGATCGTCCACCACCGCCTGCGCAGCACCGGGCGGCACGGCGACGATGGCGATCTTGAGGTTCCATTCCACGACCTTTTGGGGAAGCAAAGCGACATCCAGGATCTGCAAGCGGCCCAGGTAGCGCCCGATCTTGTCCGGGTTGTTGTCAAAGACGCAGGCCACGTGAAACCCCCGGCCCTCAAATCCGCCATAATGGACCAGGGCATGCCCCAGGTCGCCGGCGCCCACCAGGGCCATATTCCACTCTCGATCTACCTGGAGGATGTGGTTCAGTTGATCCCGCAGGTAGGCGACGTCGTAGCCCATCCCCTGGCGACCGAATTCGCCCAGGTGCGACAGGTCCTTGCGGATCTGCGCCGAACTGATCCCCAGCCGCCGGGCCAACTCTTGGGAAGTGACGATCCGCTGCCCCTGGGCCAGGAGGCGGTTCAGAACCTGCAGATAGAGGGGCAGCCGCCCCACAATGACATCCGGCACCGACCCGGCTCCCAACATCATCCCCTCCTCCGAACATCCACCGCTTATGGTAATTGCTCAGGCAGGCCCTCTCCAAACCGCAAAGGGCGCCAGGACAACACAGGTGCGTTTCATCTTTGTGGTTGTCGGAGCCGGCCACGAATCTTCACGAATACACGAATGACCCCCTTTGTAGATTGGTGTCATGCGTGTCTGATTCGTGGACGGCCAGGTTCGCCGCCGCATCCGAATACCCCGGCCCAGAGCTACTCGCCAGAGAACTGAAATACACCCGACCACACGGAATCTTGGCGTTCTTTGCGGTGGAGCCCTCGCTCGCGCTGAGCAGTTACCGCTTATGAGCCTGTCCGAAAACGGGTGTGGGATGGCCTTTCCAGGCCGTCCGGGCAGGCTGAAAGCCTGCCCTACATTTCGTAGGATGGCCTTTCCAGGCCGTCCGGGCAGGCTGAAAGCCTGCCCTACAGATAGGCTTTTATGAACCCCCCTCTGTCAATAGGCATGGCGGTCGCTAAAGATGCTAAAGATGGTGCGCAGCATGATCTTGAAGTCGAGCCACAGCGACCAGTTTTCGATGTACCACAGGTCGTATTTGGTCCGCTCGGCGATGGAGGTGTCGCCCCGCAGGCCGTTGACCTGGGCCCAGCCGGTCATGCCGGCCTTTTCGCGATGGCGGTCCATGTAGCGGGGGATGCTGCGCCGGAACTGCTCGACATAGACGGGGCGTTCGGGGCGGGGTCCCACCAGGCTCATCTCCCCCAGGAGCACGTTGATGAGCTGCGGCAGTTCGTCAATCGAGAAGCGGCGGAGAAATTTGCCCAGGCGGGTCACCCGGGGGTCCCCCTCGGTGGTCCAGCCCGGGCCGTTCCGCTCGGCGTCCACGCGCATGGAGCGGAACTTGAGGCACCAGAAGGGGCGGGCATCCAGGCCCATCCGCTCCTGGGCGTAAAAGACCGGGCCGCGCGAATCGAGCTTGATGGCCAACGCCACCAGCATCAGAAAGGGGGAGAGAAAGACCAGACCCACGGCACTGCCCACCAGGTCTACCGCCCGCTTGAGGGTTAGCTTCCAGCCGCGCAGGGCAATGTCGCGCACCGTCAGCAGCGGCAGCCCCCCCAGATCGCCGATGCTCAGCTCGGTGGCGATGATCTGGAACAGGTCGGGGAAGATCTTGATGCTCACCCGCCCCCGCTCGCAGCGGGAGAGGATGGCCAGCAGTTCCTGATGGCTCAACTCTGGCCGGCCGATGATCACCTCTTCGATATGATGCTCCTGGATCAGGCGGGGGATGTCGTCCACGCCGCCCAACACCGGCACGCCCATAATCTGCTGGCCGGGCGGGGTTTCGCCATCCACAAAGCCAACGACCTGGTAGCCCAGGCGGGGCATCTGTCGGACCTTTTGCAGGATCATGCGCCCCACATCGCCGGTCCCAACGATCAACAGCCGGTCTACCCACACCCCTCGCCTGCGCAGCAGGCCCCGCAGCCATACCAGCAGCGAGCGGCCGATGGTCACCAACACCACCGTCAAAGCCCAGGCATAGACCGTCATCGTCCGTGGAAAATCCAGTTCCAGGTCGCTGTTTTTGAACAGAAAGGTGGTGAGAGCAATGGTGCACAGGGTACCGATGGAGGTCGCGGCCAGGAGGCGAGACAATTCGTCCAGGCGGGGCATCGAGCGTTTCAGATCGTAGAGCCGCGAGAAGAAATAGACCACGGCAATCGTCATCAGTTGGACGATCAACCACACCCCATAGCTGCCAAAGGGAGCGGGGGGAGCCGCCGACGGCTGCGCAACCGCCCGGCGCAGCCAATAGGCCAGGTAGAAGGCCAGGGCAACCATGCCCTGGTCACAGAGAAACAACAAAAGGGTAAACAGCAGATTGGCCTTGCGCCTCATACGCGGCCTCCCTGGCTGCGGAGCGGGGTGGCCGAGACAACTCCCCGCCGTTCAGCCGGGCGCAGGCGGTCGCGCAGCAAGGCCCACCCTCCCAGCAGGGCGATGGCGACGTAGATCAGCCAGTTCACCCCGAAAAAGGTCTGGTGCTTGAAATGTTTATCGTGGAACAGGCGCATGGTTTCGTAGAACCGGGCATTGGCAAAGGCGCTCCGCTGCCGGCTTGACCGGCCTTTGTAGTGGAGCACCGTCACGTCGGCGTTGTACCACACCTGCCAGCCCTGTTGCCTGGCCCGATAGCAGAAATCCAGGTCCTCGGCGTACATGAAGTAGCGTTCGTCCAGCAGGCCGATCTGCTCCAACACCTCGCCCCGGATGAGCATAAAGGCGCCCACCACCGAGTCCACCTCGGTCGTCACGTCGGGCGGCAGGTAGGTGACGTTGTAGCGGCCAAAACGGCGGCTGCGGGGGAACAGGCGGCTGAGCCCCGAAAAGCGATAGAGGGCCACTTCTGGGGTAGGAAAGCTGCGCCGACAGGCCTTGTCCAGGCTGCCATCCTCCCGCACCAGCCGGGGGCCGGCGGCACCGGCCTGGGGGTGGGCCTCCATAAAGGCCAGCATGTCGGCCAGCGCCGAGGGGGGCAGCAGGGTATCCGGGTTTAACAGCAGCACATACCGGGGCGCCGCTGCCTCCTTTTCCCCCTTGCCTGTAAACCCAAAGGACCGCAGCCCCAAGTTGTTCCCGGCGGCATAGCCTCTGTTCTCCGTGGAGATGAGGTGTACCTGGGGGAATTCGGCCCTGACCATGTCGGCGCTGCCGTCGGTCGAGGCGTTGTCCACCACACACACCCGAAAGGTGAAATCGCCCCGACTGTCATAGAGCGAGGCCAGGCAGTCGCGCAACAGGTCGCGCACGTTATAGTTGACGATGACAATCCCCAGATCGAGTTTATCCGACGTCATGCCTCCCCTGTGAGTCCCACTAACCCGGCCACGCCACGGCTCATGCCAGGATGCTGCGGGCGATCACCAGCCGCTGGATTTCGCTCGTCCCTTCATAGATCTCGGTGATCTTGGCGTCGCGGAAGTACCGCTCCACCGGATACTCTTTGCTGTAGCCATTGCCCCCAAAGATCTGGATGGCCTTGGTCGTCACCCACATGGCTGTCTCTGAGGCGTAGACCTTGGCCATAGAAGCCTCCAGGCTAAAGCGCGCACCGCTCTTTTTCGCCTCATCCTTGGCCAGCGCCGCCTGGAAGGTCAGCAGCCGCGCTGCTTCGATGCGAGTCTTCATATCGGCCAGCATCCACTGGATGGCCTGGAACTCGGCGATGGGCTGGCCGAACTGTTCCCGCTCCCTGGCGTAATCGCGGGCCGCCTCAAAGGCCGCCTCGGCAATCCCCACCGCCTGAGCGGCGATGCCGATCCGCCCGGCATCGAGGATGGCCAGGGCGATCTTGAACCCTTGCCCCTCCTCGCCCAGCCGATGCCAGGCCGGGATGCGATAGTTTTCAAAGATCAACTCTGAGGTATGAGACGCTCGAATCCCCAGCTTGGGTTCCACTTTGCCGGGAGAAAAGCCGGGCAATTTGGTATCTACCAGGAAGGCCGAGATGCCCCGATGGCCTTTGCTCTTGTCGGTCATGGCAAAGAGGACGATATAGTCGGCGTTGGGGCCACTGGTCACCCAGGCTTTGGTGCCGTTGATGACATACTCGTCGGTTGCTGGGTCATACGTGGCGGTACAGCGCATACTGGCCGGGTCGGAACCGGCCTGCGGCTCGGTCAGCGAGTAGGCCCCCAGCTTTTCCCCGCTGGCCAGGGGGACCAGAAACGCCTGCTTCTGCTGTTCGGTGCCAAAGGTATAGATGCCGTAACAGACCAGCGAGTTGTTGACCGACATGATCACCCCGTGCGAAGCACAGGCCTTGGAAATTTCGATCACCGCCAGGACATAGCTGACAGCATCCAGGCCGGTGCCGCCATACTCCTCCGGGATCTCAATGCCCATGAAGCCCAGTTCCCCCATCTTTTTCACCGTTTCGGCGGGAAAGATCGCCTCTTCGTCAATCCTGGCAGCGATGGGCGCAATCTCTTTCCGGGCAAAGTCCCGCGCCATGTCCTGAATCATTCTATGCTCTTCTGTCAGTTTTAGATCCACCTTGATCCTCCTTTGCCTCTTTGCAAAATTGTGCCGATCTCCTGAGCAGGCATCTACGGAGTGAATTGTGCAATAGCCATCAACACGGTGATGATTGTTCCAAACAGGGCAATCGAGCCGATCAGCCATCGGGTCTGGACCAGCATCCGCTCATTCATCTGGTCCAGGCGCGCGTCAAAGCGCTGATTCATTTCGTCCAGGCGCGCGTCAAAGCGCTGATTCATTTCGTCCAGGCGCGCCTCAAAATGGCGGGTCATCTGGTCGAACCGATCGTTCATCTGGTCAAAGCGCTCGTTTACCCGGTCAAAGCGCTCGTTCATCTCCCGGCGCAGTTCACGGACATCCTCCTTGACCTCGGCCATGTCGTGCTCCAGAATATCCAGCCGGGAGAGCACATGGCGGTATTCATCGCGGGGGACAGCCTTCTCGGCGATGGCCTGCTCTACGTGGAAGGCCACCGTCTCTTCAATGGTCCGCTCCAGCCAGGGGACGAACTCAACGACTACCGGGTCTCCCCAGGTCTGGCGTACAACTTCGGGCACTTTCAGAGCCATGGTCTGCTCCTTTCACACTCCCTGTCGCACCCTCATCTTCCGATTATACCACGCCCTCGCCTGGAGGGCAATCTGCCGACCAGAAATGTCAGGCCGGGACCTCCCTTCACCAATATCCGGTCCCGTGACAGATGGGACAGGGCCGGCCATGCCGGGTCACCCCCTGACCACGGCAATAGAGGCAGGGGATGGCCGGCCGCCGGTCGGGGGTCTGTGGCTCTGGCACGCGGGTTGCGGAGCGGGGCCCCAGCTCCTCCCCGGCGGAGGGCCGTCCAAAGACCAGACGCACAAAGGTGGCCAGGGCCGTGCCCAACGCTTCACCCACAGTCGGGCTCCACCGTTTGACCGCCTCAAAGAACCGGCTGCCGGTAGGCGCCAGCCGCTCCAGTTCGATCTCCAGTTGTCGGGCGTCAGGACGCCGCTGCGGGTCGGGGTCAAGGCAACGGGCCACCAGGTTGGAAAGCACCGGGCTGAGGCCTGGCCGCACCTCGGTCAGCGAGGGAAAGGTGGAAAAGCGTTGCAACAAGGCCAGGTCCAACTCCGGAAACGTGGAGAAGCGGTCCCGGGGATCGCGGCCGGTCAGCAGGTGGTGCATGGTCGCCCCCAGGGCATAGATATCCGATTTGGGGGTGGGCTGCATCTGCCACTGCTCCAGGGGGGTATAGCCGGGCGTGCCGGCCGCCACCGTCTTGCCGCCGTGGACCATCACCCGGGCCCCGCTGCTGACGGCCGCCCGCGCCAGGCCAAAATCCACCAGCCACACCCGGTCCTCAGGGTCGAGGATAATGTTGGCCGGCTTGATGTCGCGGTGAATGACCGGCTGGGGTTTGCGGCTGTGCAGGTAAGCCAGGGCGTTGGCCACGTCGCGGGCACACCGGATCACCTCCGCCTCGGCCAGGGGGCGTTTGAGCCGCTCCAGCCGCCGCTCCAGGCTTTCCCCCTCGATATACTTCATCACCAGGAACTGGTCTCCCCCCTCGACAAAGTAGCCGTACACCTCCGGGATGCGGGGGTGGCCTGGGTGGTTGAGGCGGGCCAGCACCTCCGCCTCGCGTTGGAAATCCTCCTCGGCCTTGCGCCGCTCTGCCTGGCTGGCGAAAAAGGGCCGCATCTGCTTGACCACGCACAGCCGGCCAAACAGTTCCATGTCTTTGGCCAGGTAGACAGCGCCCATGCCCCCCTGGCCCAACTGGCCGATGATCTGATAGCGGCCACCTTGCAGGGAGGTGCCCAGCGGCAGGGGGCCGGTCTCGCCCGAATGACCACCGGGCGTCAGGCGCACCCCACACCGGCTGCAATAGCGGGCCGTCGGTTTAACCGGCGTGCCGCACTGCGGACAGAGTTCACTCACCTCTCACACCCTCAGAGCTTGTCTGAAAACCGCCAAGGATACGAAGGACACCAAGGGTTTTCAGCCATTTCCTTTGTGTTCCTTTGTGACCTTTGCCTGTGTGACCACCTTTTCAGACCGGCTCTCAGAGGGGCACAACCCCTCAAAAGATCTGCCACCGCACCAGCACCACGGTGATATTGTCCTCGCCGCCGGCCTCGTTGGCAGCGTTCACCAGGCGGCGGCAGGCCGTCGGCAGGTCGGCGCTGGAGTTGAGCAGCGCCTCGATCCGCTCCACCGGATAGACCATGTCCCACAGCCCATCAGAGCACAGCAGCAGCCCATCGCCCGGCCGGAGAGCCAGGGTGGGATAGATATCCACCTCGACACCCGGCTTGAGGCCCAGGCAGCGGTACAGGACATGGCGATGGGGGTGGTCGTGGGCCTCTTCCGGCGTGATCTGGCCCTGCTTGAGCAGCGCCCCCGGCACCGAGTGGTCCTCGGTCAACTGCTGGAGCCGGCCCTCGCGCCACAGGTAGGCACGGCTGTCGCCGACGTGGGCCACGGTCAGCCGCTCATCCTCGATGATAGCCAGCGTCAGCGTCGAACCCAGGTCCCCTGCCTCTTGAGGGCGTTTGCGGGCATAGCCCAGCAGCACCTGGTTGGCCCGCTCGACAGCATGTTGCAGCAGGCGGGTCAGGTCGGTCTCTTCCAGGCGCACGGTAAAGCCGCTGCCCAGGGCGGCCAGCGCCTCGGCGTCCAAACGGCGGGTAGCCGCCGGGTCCTGTGGCCGGAAGAGGGGGGCCAGCTCGCGCTTGAGGGTGCCCACCGCCCAGCGGCTGGCCACCTCGCCGGCCAGGTGACCGCCCATCCCGTCGGCCACGACGAACAGCCCAAGCGGCCCTTCGTCGGAGGCCTGGACGACCTTGTAGTAGAAGCAATCCTGGTTCAGATCGCGTTGCCGGCCCACATCGGTCAGCCCGGCAACAGACAGCCAGCCGGCCATCATCCAAACAGCCCCCCGCCCCTGACCCGCAGCACAACCTCCACCGCCTGGTCTGGGGCAGCGCCTGCGGCGAAGGTCAGGGTGGCCTTGTACTCCCCCGCCCGGAGCCGGCCGGCCTGTCCGACAAGTTTGACCACCTGTTTGGCCCCGGTCACCAGCAAAAAGGTCGGCGGCCTGGCCTCCAGCCAGGAGGGCATGCCCTGTACCCGCACCTGGACCGCCGTCGGGCCGATGTTGGTCACGGTTACCTTGCCGATGGCGCTCTGGTTACGGCGGGAAACCGCGCCCAAATCCACCCGTTCCGGGCTGACGGCGAGGACCGGCGCGGCCGGGCCGATGCGCACCGGCGCTCCCTTTTCCCCGCGGACGGCGATCTGCACAGCGACGACCTCCGGCGGGCCGCCGACCGGGATCAGGGTCACGGCGGCCAGGTGGGGCTGGCCGGGCTGCAGGCCGGCCGTGTCAATCTCGATGGGGATGGCGCACACCTGCCCCGGCGGACAGGCGAAGGTGCGCCCCGTCTTGAGCCACGGCTGCGTGCTCAACATCTCGCCGTGCAGGTAGCCCCGTCCCCGGTTAAAGACCTCGATCTGCCGGACAACCTGGCGATCGGGTTCCAGTTCCGGCAGGTACAAACTGGCCGTGCGCAGCTCCATCTGACCCGGCGGCAGGGCCGAGGGGTTAAGCTGCCGGATAAAGGCATCGAGGGCGGCATCGGGGCTGGTGGGCCACTGCTGCACCGCGGCCTCGGCGGCCTGGGCGGCCACCGGGTCGCGCAGCACGTTGCGCAACCAACGGGCAAGGGTCCCGTCGTGCAAGAGGCCGGCAGCATAGTTCCAGTGTTTGACCGCCAGGGACAACAGCTCGTCCCGTTCGTCGGCAGCATCCCCATCGGGGAAGGCAAGGGCACGCAGCGGGCCGGTCAGGCCGGCCAGATACTCTTCCAACTGTTGACGGAACCGGGTCGCCGTCAGCCGCTCCTCCACCTTTTCGGCGAGCGCCGCCTGCAGGATGCCGGCCAGCGCCGGCGGCAGCGCCTCGAGCTGCGGAAACCGGCCGGGGTGGTCGCCGGGATCGTCGTCGGTCAGCAGGTGGTAGGCGGTGGCCGCCAGGGAATAGACGTCGGAGCGGGGTTCGGAGCGGCCCTGGTACAGTTCCGGCGCAGCATAGCCCACGGTGCCATAGACACTGCCGGGCTGGCCGGCTGTGCGCAGGTAGCGGGTCTTGGCCGTGCCGAAATCCACCAGCACCGCCCGCCCGCTGTGCCGGTCAATGAGGATGTTGGCCGGCTTGATGTCGTTGTGGACCACCGGCGGCTGGCGGCCGGCGAGATATTCCAGCACCTGGCAGATTTCGATGGTATAGTGCAACACCTGCTCGGCAGGCAAGGGGCTGCCGGGGACGATCTGCCCGGTGTCGCCGTCTACATGGGTCAGGCTGTGGCGCAGGTCCGGCCCCTCGATATACTCCATCACCAGATAGTTGTGCCCCCCCTCGGAAAAGTAGGCATACAGGTCGGGGATGCCGGGGTGCTTCAGATCCCCCAGGGTGCGGGCCTCGGCCTCGAAACGGGCCAGGGCCTGTTGCCGCTCTTCGGCGTTGACCGGGTCGAAATACTCGATCACCTCTTTGAGCACGGCCAGCCGGTCGAACGCCTCGGTTTGGGCCACCAGCCAGACGGCGCCCATCCCCCCCTTGCCCAGGGGCCGCACCACGCGATAAGCCCCCCCCTTCAGCAGTTGCCCCGGCCGGAGCGGGGCAGCCGTCGCCCCCCCCAGCGGTGATTGGCAGGAGGCGCAATAGCGCGCGCCGGGCCGGTTTAGCCGGCCACAGTTGGGACAAGGGATGCTCGACGTCACCCTTTTCTCCCTCCAAATCTGGTCAGGGCATAGCCGATGAGGGCCCGGGCCCACGCCCAGGCGATGCCCCCACCTATGAAGGCCAGCGCCGGTAACAAAAAGGCGGCCAGCCACGCCAGGGGCAATACCTGAAACCCAATCAGGATCCAGTCTCCCGTCCCCTTCCAGGTGTGCCACAGGGCTACCATCAGACCGTCCAGGATCAGCGTCTCGACCAACAAGACCACCATGCCGACCTGCGACCGGATCACGCTGCGACAGGCCCGCAACCAGAGGGCCAGCCCCCGCCCTGCTCCACGGCTGGCCAGGCGGCTCACCAGGCGGAAACCGGCGGCAGCCCGCTGCGACGCCTCCCACACCAGGTTCGACGTGGCCGAGACGGGGATGGACAGGCGCGCCCCCCGCGCCGGCGTGCAGGCGATCACGGCCTGGTGCTCCCGGCGGAAGGGCAGCGCCGCCGCATCGATCCGGACGGTCACCGCCACCTCTGTCCCTGACAGGCAGCCAACCCGGTCCGGTCCCAGGTGGAGCCACGGCACCGAGGCGCTAAAGGTCGCCTGGCCGTAGCCGCGGCCCTGGTTGCGCACCGTCAGGCGGCGCGAGACCGCTGCCTGCCGGCGATCCACCCGGCCGAAATCCAGGGCCTGGGGCTCGACGGTCAGGCGCGGCGGCGGCAGCCGTGGGTCGAGCCGCCGCAAGAACGCCTCCAAGGCCGCATCGGCATCGCCCTCCAACCGCGCCGACTCGGCCTTGCTCACCAGGTCGTAGCGGTTGCGGGCGCGGAACCATCGCTCCAGGTCCCCCTCCATCAGGTGTTGGCGCGCCTCGCGCCAGTGCTGATCGGCGAGCACCACCAGGTCAGAGGTGGTGTGGGCCACCGCCCCGTTGCGAAAGACAAAGGGCTGGGCCCCCTCCTCCGGGATGAGCCAGGCTTCCAGCGCCTGCCGAAACTCCCGCGCCGTGCTGCGGCGGCCGGGCTCGGGGCGCAGCGCCCGCTCCAGGGCATTGGCCAGGGGGCCGGGCAGGGTCCCCAGCCGGGGAAAGCGGAAGGGGTGGTCGCCGGGAGGATCGTCGGTCAGCAGGTGGTAGACGGTGGCGGCCAGGGAGTACACATCGGAGCGGGGGTCAGAACGGCCCTGATACTGCTCCGGCGGGGCGTACCCTTCGGTGCCAAACCGGATCGAGGAGTCCCAAGACCGGCAAATGGCCGAGCCGAAATCCACCAGGCGCACCTCGCCGCTGGTCTGCTCCACGATCAGGTTGGCCGGCTTGATGTCGTGGTGGACCACCGGTGCAGGCTGGTCGGCCAGGTATTCCAGGATCCGACAGACGCGGATGGCGTGGCGCACCACCTCTTCAGCCGGCAGTGGGCGGGCAGGAACCGTCCGCCCCAGAAGGTTGGAGTGGGTCACCCCCTCCTCCAGCGTCTTGCCCTCGATATACTCCATGACGATATAGTGCCGTCCCGCCTCGGTAAAGAAGCCGTAGATGCGCGGGATGCCGGGATGGCTGAGAGCAGCCAGGAGCCGGGCTTCGGTCTCGAACCGCTCCTGGGCCTGGCGGGCCTCCCCGGCATCGGTCGGGTCGTAGTAGTCCACCAGCTCTTTGACCACACACTTGCGGTCAAAGGCGCCGGTATCGGTGGCCAGATAGAGGGCCCCCATGCCCCCCTTGCCCAGCGGCTCCAGGATGCGATAGGTCCCCCCACGCAGCAGGTGGCCTGCCCGCAGCGGTGACCACCGTTCTGGCCGCAGCGTCCTGCCGCACTTTTCGCAAAAGCGTGCGCCCGGCCGGTTCAGGTGCCCACAGCCCGGCCCCGAACAGCGTTGCATGACAGCGAATTATCCACCGCCAGGCCTCATGGCCCGATCTTGAGGAGCAACGCCACCCGGCCACAGCGGATCTCGTCGCCATCCTGGACCGGCTGACGGGTCTTGGGCGCCAGCTTTTGCTTGTTGACGAAGGTAAAGTTGGTGCTGTCCAGGTCTTCGACGAAAAAGGTGCCGCCCTCGACCAGGATGCGGGCATGTCGCCGCGAGACGCCCCCCTCCTCGCCGCCATGGGGTGTCAGGTCCACGTCGGGGAAGATGCCGCTGACCGGGTCCTCACGGCCGATGAGGATTTCGGCACCGGCCGGCAGCGGGATCTCGGCGCCAGACGCGATCACAATCAGGCGGGGGCCGGCCACCGGCGGGAAAGGCGGGGGTGGCGCAACCGGCGCGGCTTCGACCGGTAGGGGCGGGGGTGGCGCAACCGGCGCGGCTTCGACCGGCGTGGGCGGCGGAGCCGCCTTGAGCGCGGCCCCACAGTTGCTGCAAAATGCATCGCCGGCCTCGACCTCGGCTCCACAGACCGGACAGACAGGGGCAGCCGGCGGCGGCGGTGGTGCTTCGACGACGGGGGGCGGCACCACTTCCGGCACCGGTTCCGGCGGGATGGGTGCCTGGGCCAGGGAGGCGCCGCAATCGGGGCAGAACGCCTCGCCGGGTTGGACCTGCGCGCCACAGACCGGGCAGGTGAGGCCGGTTACCCCTGGAGCCGGCTCGCCGGCGGGGGGGGCTGTCACCCCGGCAGCCGGAGCAGGCGGCGGCACGGCTTCCGAGGCCGGCACCGGCGCTGCCAGCGGCGAACCACAATAGTCACAGAACGCCTCGCCGGGCACGTTGGGCGCGTTGCAGGTAGGGCAGAGGACGCTACCCCCGGTTGGAGTGGGGGCTTCGGACCCGGGCAGACGGGTGCCGCACTGATCGCAGAAGATGGCTCCTTCGCCCGTTTGATTGCCACAATTTGGACAGATGGCCATGGTTTCCTACTCCTTTCGATTACAGATTTGTTCCAAAACCGGCCGACAGCAGCTTTCAACATTCTCCAGCAATGCGATCTCGTCCAGGCTGAAACGTTTCCTCAACTCCTTCATCACCTCGTGACCCAAAAAGTATCCCGTCTCGCTCCTGCCGCAGATTTCAAACCACGAGCCAAAGAAGGGGGAAACAGGGTCACCGGCATCCGCCATCCTCAGGAATTCAGCAGCGAGCCAGGCCTTGTGGCGTCGGCACCAATCAAGCCAGCTCTCGTCGCCGCTCATCTGATGCCAGGCCTGCTGACCGAGGATCAGCCCCGCGCAGTACTGGGCAAATCCCTCCTCGTAGAGTTGCCACCAGGGTCCGGAGCCGGCAGGTTTTCCACCTTGCAGCCGCCGGTGGTGGTGCACGAGGTGGGCGGTTTCATGGGCGATCAGACCGGCAATTGCCGCAGGGCCACTCCAGCCACACCCGGCGATGGCTTCCAGGCCGAACAGGATCGCCGGCAAACCACGGAACGACGTCGCCCACCCTGCACCGCAACCGATGCCGACATAGAGGATCAGGATGGCGTTGCCGTCGAATGCCAGGGCCTGTTGCGCTTTGGAATAGACAGGCAGGCCCAGGTCCAGCAGGTTATGGTGGGCCTCGTCCATGGCCGGCAGTCGGTCAGCCAGGTAGGGGAACACCTTCTCGCGGGCCACCTGCCGCCAGTCCAGGTCCTGCGCGGCGTAGTCCTCTATCTGCCTGGCCAAAAGCTCTGGCCATCGGGCCATATACCCGGTTGCCCAACCCTCTATCTGGTCGTCTATGGGCCTGTGCCGCGCCTGCGCCCACCAGGCCAGGAAGGCCGGAAAGGTATCAACCAGTTCACCCATGGCAAATTACGGGCTCAGCCGCTGGGTCAGTTTGCGTGTCTCGTAGCGCAGCTTCTTGGTGCCGAACGACGACATCTGGCCGCTCTTTTCCAGGTTTTCGGCCTCCTCGATGGCCGACCTGGCCAGGTCCTCCTCCCCCATCTCCAGCAGGCGGGTGGCCGCGGCGCGCAACTTCTGGCTGGCCCCGGCCACGTTGCCCATCCTGGCTTCCTCCAGGGCCCGCGTCTGGAGCTTGAAGGCGGTGACCTTTTCGACGATGTTCATCACCTCGGCATCGTACTGTCTGGCCCTGGCCGGGTCGGCGGTAAAGTCGAGGAGGATGTCGGCCTTGACCTTTTCGCCGACGAGCTTCAGGGCAGGCACGTCGTAGCTTACCTCGGCCTGGGCGATGCGATAGCTGCCGGCCGGCCGGGGGTTGATCAGCAGTTCGACCAGCAGGCTGCGCGGCTGGCCCTTTTGCAGTTCCCCCAGGCCAACCTGCACATCCCGGTCCGACAGGGGCTTGTAGCCCAGGTTGGAGATCATGGGCAGCACCTGCCATACCTGCCGGGGGGTGACGCCGCCCGCCAGGCGCAAGATCATCTGCGCGTTCTGCACCACCGTATCCTGCATGGATTGGACGGCCCGCTCAAAATACTCGATGATCCGGTCCGGCGAATCAATAAAGTCGCCGCTGCCACCGCTGGCCTCGGCGATTTCGTCCAGCAGGTCTTCGTTCCAGTCCTCGCCCAGGCCCAGGGCGCTGATGACGATCCCTTTGTCCCCGGCCTTTTTGCCCAGCTTTTTGCAGGCCTCCTCATCGCCAAAGGTCTGGCCGTCGGTCAACAGCAACATGCGGCTGACCCGGTCCGGGGCAAGGGCCTTTTCCAACTCGGCCAGCCCCTGGCCCATGCCACCGGAGATGGCCGTGCCGCCGCCATCGCGGATCCGGTCGATCTGCTTCTTGAGCACCTCTTTATCGGTCACCGGCTGGCTTTCGGCGATCAGGTATTTCCGGTCGCTAAAGGCGACGATGGAGATTATATCCTCCGGTCCCAGGCGGTCCACCACCAGCCTGGCGGCCTGGCGCAGGTTCTCGATCTTTTTGCCCTGCATCGAACCGCTCTTGTCCAGCACCAGGCTGAGGTTGAGCGGCATCCGGACCTGGGCCATGGTTGTGCCCGGCACCGCCTCGATGAGCACGTACACCAACTGCTGGGTGGTCATCACCGGCAGGCCGGTCTTGTTCAGCCGACAGGTCAGGGTTACATTGGTGGCCATAGCTTCCCTCCTTTTCACTATTTTGACATAACTGTTCAGCCATGCTCTTTACCACGAAGATGTTCTAATTTTTGTCAAGTCCTGAACCTTACCAATTCGAATAGCCAAAACCGGGCTTGGGCCGCACGGGACCTAGGGCGGTGCGAGACGCTTTTCGGCACTGCCCCAAGGTAACCATAAT
>DAOTXL010000085.1:0-13252 GCA_034435455.1 Anaerolineae bacterium | reverse complement strand
GGATAGCTTCTTTGCTAACCTGGACCAGTACCGAGAGGAGCTTTCAACGCTTCTGACCGAAAAGTTCGAGCGAATCCCATCTGCCTGGCAGACTCCCGCTGTGGCCTAATTTTCGCAAATCCTATGTGCGCTCGGTATAACACCGTGCTAATGATTTGTTACGGTTTGTTTAACAACACCGCCTGGGCCTCCCTAGATGCCGGCGCTGCCTGCCGCCTTGCCAGCCAGGCCAACAGCGCGCCCGTGACAGCCATCAGCGCCAGCGCGCCGGCCGCCCAGGGGAAGGCGGCGCTCACCCGCTCCACCGCGCCGATGTTGACCGCAAAGTCGATCATCACCCCCACCGCGTGGAAAAAGGGCCAGATGACCAGCAGGTTGTGCGTCAGGCTGAACACCGATTGGTACATCAGTCCCACGCCCAGGAGTTTGACCACCGCCAGCCACGGATCGGCCTCCAGCGGCAGTTGGGCGCCGGTGTGCCAGGCGACGTAGAGCAGCGACGTGAGCAGGATGGCCGGAATCACGCCGAACGCTTTTTCCAGGCGCAGGTGGACAAAACCGTAGTACAGGAACAGCTCGAACAGGCCGCCCGCCCCGGCCAGCACGACGACCGCCCGGCCAAGCTGCCCCGCGCTGACAGCGTCCAGGTCCCCTTCCAGCAGCAGCGGCAGGAACAGGCCGGTCAGCGCCAGGCTCAGGACCAGGCTTGTAACCCAGCGCTCGCGCCGCAGGCCCAGGGCCGCCAGCCTCTCCCGCTCCACCAACAGCGTGTAGCCCCACGGAAGGGCCACGCCGCAGACGACATACAGGCCGCCATAGTGGATCAGGCGCGCCGCCAGCGATTCCGTTTCGACCAGCAGCAGCGAGGCGCTGAGGGCAAAGGCCAGCAGCCCCGCACCCACCGCGACCCAGGTGTGGCGGGTCGGCTGCCAGCGGACGGCCAGCGCCTCCTTGCGCCGGACGGCAATGGTTAAACCCAACACGACAATGCCGATGAACAACTGCTCCATGAGGTTTCTCCCTTCGTTATCTTTTGGCGCCGAACTATGGTCCGGCGCGAGTGATGGCGCGTTTACTTCTCGAAACAAGCGATGTCATTGTGTTTCAGCGCCTCCTCGTAAATAGGGCCGTGGGCCACAAACCCCAGCGCCCGGCCGCTGCCGCGCACCGCCAGCAGCCGGTCGCCGGGCTGCACCCCCACCGCGGCCGGGACCTTCACCCGGCCCGGCTCTTCCATACGACCCTGGGCCAGCGCCCGCGCCTGGATTGGCGCCGCTGCCCCGGCCAGCAGCCGAGGATGGCTGAGACCGAACCCGCCGGAGCGTCGGCTGCCCGCCAGGAACGTCACCTCATCCCCGGCCCGGAAGCCGTATTCGTCCCACGCCGCCGGCGGGATGACCAGCTCCCGCTGCGGTCCCACCACCACCCAGCCAAAAACCCACTTGCCGCCTCTGACCAACTGGGGCATCGTCGTTACGCCTCCCTCGTCTTGAACCGCAGCGGCCGGCCAGCCAGCCTAGTCGCCAGCGCCCGAATGCCAACGACCGGCAGCATCTTCCACAGTTTTTGCTCCACCGGCTGCACCACCAGCCCCGAAGGCAGGCGCAGCATCGCCTCGCGCAACCCCGGCAAGACCTGGTAGGGTGCCACTTCCACCTGCCCGCCAGCCTGCACCAGGGCCGCCACCGCCTCCTCCAGGCGCGGGTGGGCCAGGCCGATGCGGTGCCAGCCGGGCAATCGCTGTTCCAGGTCCGGCGCCGGCTCCCCGCCCGGCGCCGGCGCAAAACACACCCGCACTTTTCCCAGCGTCAGCACCCCCTCCTGCGTCACGGTCCCGCCGCAGGCCCGGAGCACCTCCAGGTCCTCGGCCACGGCGCTGGAGCGCACCTCTACCTCGACCAGGCGCGTTTTGGGACCCGGCCGCACCGCCAGCCACAGCCCCGGCTCCAGCTCCCGCTCCGCCGGCCCCCGGCCTGGAACCTCCACCACCACCCGGGCGATGTGGCTCGCCCCGGCCGGCCGGCGGCCCCCGGCCTGTTCCAGGAACTCGAGCGAGACGTCGCCGCACATCACTTGCGCCACCGGCACAAGGCCGTGCGCCAGCGCCAGCTCGAACCGCAGAAACGGCTTGAGGCCGGTCATCTCGCGCATCGCCGTCAATACTTGGCCCAGGTCGTGCACGTTGCCGGCCACGCTGTCCACTGTCATTGCCAATCCCATGGCCTCCTCCTTGCTCTACGCAGAATGTTACACAGCGAATATACAAAGTTGTATAAAAGCCCCAAAAGAAAAGGGTCAGGGATAGACCCCCGCCTCCACCTGGTCCAGCAGAGTCCGCGTCCAGTCCAGCTCGGCCTGAAAGTGGGCCAGGCTGTGGTCGAACACGGCAGCCGCCAGGGCCGGCGCCTCCGGCTGGGCCATCTGCTCAGCCCGGTGCTCGGCCACGTGCTGCACGATGCCCTCCAACTGGGCGATGCGCCCTTGCAGGTAACTCTTGACCTCCTCGCCGGGCAACGCTTCCATGAACACCAACCCGATGTCAATGGCGTGGTAGTGGCGCTCGACCTCGCTCCACACCTGGCGCAGCAGCCGCAGAAACTCGGCCTGGCCCGCTTCGGTGATCTGGTAGACGCAACGCGAGGGACGCCGGCCCTCCTGCTCGACGGCGACCTGCTCGATGAAGCCTTCTTCGGCCAGCTTGCCCAGGGCAAAATAGATGGAGCCAAAGGCGATGTTGGTCCAGTCGCCCATGTGCTCCTCGATGATCTGTTTCAGTTCGTAGCCGTACAGCGGCCGTTCGCGCAAGAGGCCCAGGATCACCAGCCGGGTGGTCATGCTCGCTCCTTGTTTTTGCTCTCACCAAAATATACAACCTTGGATATTATACTATGGATAGGTGCGTTTGTCAAGACCGGAAATCGGATTGTTAAAACTCGTCCTGAGAGTCTTTACAAAGTCTTAGCGAGACGTTAAAGGGTTGTTAACCGCGACTTAACACTTGGCGCTTATAGTAAGGCCGAGTTCAAAGGGACCGGGAGAGGACATTTCACAGATGACCGTGTGGAGTAAGGGATTGACCGCCGGCGTTGGCCCTGCCAGGGTCGCGCGACAGGAACGCCAGGGGGCCGGGGATTGTTGGCGCTCGTATGCCCATCGGCGGTTGACAGGGGTATTTGAGGGGGCTGCGGAGGTCCCTTTTGATCATTCCTCACGATTCATCTTCTTGAGCGACTGCCACCGGGGCAATGGCAGCCGGGCCGATGCCTTTGCCCGCAACCAGAGCCTCTTTCTGCATGTCCTGGATCAGTACTACGATCGGGGTTATACCTACGTCGAGGTCGGTGACGGCGACGAGCTGTGGAAGAGCTGGCGCTTTGAGGACATTCATCGCGCCCACGGGCCGGTATTTGACCTGCTGCACCGCTTCGACCGCGAGGCCCGGCTGCATCTGATCGCCGGCAACCACGATCAACGCAATGGGCGGCGCGGTGCGGTGGACAAGGATGGCCTCGTTGCCTGCGAAGGGTTGATCCTGCGCCACGATCAGACCGGCCAGCGGCTCTTTGTCGTCCATGGCCACCAGGCCGACCTCAAGAGCGACCGACTGAGCCGCTTGAGCCGCCTGGCCGTTGACTATGTCTGGCGGCGGTTGCAGCTCATCGGCCTGGTGGAAGCGACGAGCCGGATGGGCCACATCTGGAAGCTGAAACGGATGGAACGGACGATCATGAGCTGGGCCGAGGCCCGGCGGCAGATCATCATCTGTGGCCATACCCACCGGCCTATGGTGGCCGTTCACGGCGAGGCACCCTATTTCAACGCCGGCAGTTGTGTGTTTCCGGGTTGTATCACCGGCCTTGAATTGATCAATGACGAGATCAGCCTGGTGAGTTGGCACTTGCGGGGTGGTGTGCGCCTCGAACGCCAGTTGGTGGCCCCGCCCTGCAAGCTGCACAGCCTGGCCTGAAAACGGGAAGGGGAGCGATAGTGTTAGTTCGTAAACTGGACACCGAGAACGAGAAGGATGTCGGTCGCTTTGTTAAATTCCCCTTTGATCTGTATCGTTTCTGCGCCCAGTGGGTGCCCCCTCTGGTTTCCGACGTGCGGGCCGACCTGGACCGGCGCCGTCACCCTTTTTACCGCCACTCCGAGGCCGACTTTTTCCTGGCCGAGAGTGAAGGCCAGACCCTGGGCCGCCTGGCGGTGATGTACAACCGCAACTATAACACCTACCAACGCCGCAACGTCGCCTTTTTCGGCTTCTTTGAAGCGGTGCAGGATACCCAGGTAGTTCACGCTCTGTTTGGCGCTGCCTGTGCCTGGGCCCGCGCCCGGGGCGCGGGCGAGATCGTCGGCCCCAAGGGCCTGCTCGGCTCCGACAGCGGTGGCGTGTTGGTGGATGGGTTTGAGCATCGCCCCGTGGTGGGCACCAGTTACAACTTTCCCTACTACGATGCCTTGCTGCAAGAGGTGGGGTTTGAGAAGGACCGCGATTTTTTCTCGGCGCGGGTGAATCACGACCATGAGTTGCCGGAGCGATTTTACCGGGCGGCCGAGCGAGTTCGCAAGCGGCGGGGACTGCGGGTCCTGAGCTTTCGCTCCGCACGGGAGATGCGCCCTTGGGTAGCGCGCGTGGCTGAGGCTCACGGCCTGGCTTTCAGCCGTAACTACACCTACTATCCCCCCACACCCGGCGAGATGGCGTTGATTGTCAACGCTCTGTTCCGCATTGCCGACCCGCGCCTGATCAAGCTGGTATTGAAGGGCAACGACATCGCCGGCGTGGTGCTGGGTTTACCTGACGTGGCTGCCGGCTTGCAGCGAGCCAGGGGGCAACTCTGGCCCCTGGGCTGGCTCCACATCCTGCTCGAGCAGCGCCGCACCCCACGTGCCCTGTTGCCGGCCCTGGGCTTCCTGCCCGCCTATCGGGGCCTGGGCGGCAACGCCATGCTCTACGCCGAGCTGGCCAGGACCCTGGCTGCGTCCCATTATCGTAGCGTAGAGTTTGTCCTGATAGACGAAAAAAATGTGAACAGCATCCGCGAGATCAGCATCTTTGATGTGAGATGGTACAAAACCCATCGTCTGTACCGCAAGGCGCTGTAGAGTGGGGGATGATGCGCCGGAAGGCCCTGTTTATCTGTGGATCACTCAATCAGACCAGCATGGCCCACGCGGTGGCCAGGCACCTGTCTGCCGATTTCGACTGCTTCTTTACTCCCTACTACTGCGATGGCTGGCTGAAGCGCCTGGCCAACATGGGCTGGCTGGATTTTACCATTCTCGGCGGGCAGTTCCGCGCCAGGACCGAAGCCTATCTGCAGGCCCATCACCTCCCGCTGGATGAGGGTGGTCGCGGGCACGACTATGACCTGGTGGTCACCACCACCGACATATTGATCCAGCGCAACATCCGCGACAGGCCGATCGTGCTGATCCAGGAGGGGATGACCGACCCGGAAACCCCCATGTTTTACCTGGTCAGGTGGCTCAAGCTGCCGCGCTGGTTGGCCGGCAATACCTCGTCCACCGGGCTGTCGGACGCCTATCGGGCCTTTTGTGTTGCCTCGGAAGGCTATCGCGATCTGTTTGTGCGCAAGGGGGTCAACCCCGCCAAAATCCGGGTCACGGGCATTCCCAATTACGACGACGCTACCCGCTTCCTGGACAACGACTTTCCGCACCGGGGTTACGTCCTGGTCGCCACCTCGGACGTGCGCGAGTCCAAACGCCTCGACCGCCGCAAGCGGTTCATCCGCCGCGCGCTCGAGATCGCCGCCGGGCGACCGATCATCTTTAAACTGCACCCCAACGAGCGGGTGGAGCGGGCCACGCGGGAGATCAAGGCGCTGGCTCCCCACGCCCTGATCTATGCGGATGGGAATATCAACCACATGATCGCCAACTGTGACGTGCTGATTACCCAGTATTCAACGGTGGTTTACATTGGGCTGGCGCTGGGCAAAGAGGTGCATTCCTATTTCGACCTGGAGCTGCTCCGGCGGCTGATGCCGATTCAGAACGGCGGCACCTCGGCCCGGAACATCGCAGCAGTCTGCCGGCAGGTGGTGGAGGAGAGCCGAGGATGACGGCACCGGTCAGGGTGATCACGGTCATCCAGGCGCGGACCGGCTCGTCGCGGCTGCCGGGCAAGGTGCTGCGCCCTCTGCTGGGCAAACCCCTGCTGGCCCGCCTGGTGGAGCGGGTGAAATCGGCCGGGCTGGTGGGGACGGTCGTGGTCGCCACGACCCAACTCCGCCAGGATGACCCGATTCAGGCCGTCTGCCGGGCGGAAGGGGTGCCCTGCTACCGGGGCCACGCCACCGATCTCCTCGACCGTCACTATCGGGCCGGCCAGTTGTTCGGCGCCGAGGCCGTGGTCAAGATCCCCTCCGATGTGCCGCTGATTGACCCGCAGATCATTGACAGGGTGCTGGGGGTGTACCTGGCGGACCCCGACGCCTACGATTACGTCAGCAACCTTCATCCGCCGACCTATCCCGACGGCAACGATGTGGAGGTGATGACAATGGCGGCCCTGGAGATCGCCTGGCGGGAGGCAAAACGCGATTTCGAGCGGGAGCACACCACCCCCTACCTGTGGGAGAACCCCGACCGCTTTCGCCTGGGCAACGTGACCTGGGAAACGGGGCTGGATTACTCGATGCTTCACCGCTGGACGATTGACTATGAAGAGGACTATCACCTGATCCGAACCGTGTACGAGCGGCTCTACCCGCAAAAGCCGCTCTTTGGGCTGGATGACATCCTGGCCCTGCTGGATCGGGAACCGGAGATCGGGACCCTGAACGCACGTTATGCCGGGGTGAACTGGTATCGGCATCACCTGAATGAACTCCGGACCATCACCCCGGCCCAGACACGCCCGGAGCCACCGCATGCCCTCTGAAATCTGCTCTGGTCTCATCCCTTTTTACAACGAACGGGACAGAATCCTCTCTGTGCTGGCGGTCGCCAGCCGGGTGCGAGGGCTGCACCCCCTCATCTGTGTGGACGATGGCTCGACCGACGGCGGTGCGCTGATGGCGCAAAACCACTTTCCGAATGTCCAGATCGTGCGGCTGGAGCAGAACCAGGGCAAAACCGAGGCCGTCCGGGCCGGAATGCGCCTGGTTCAAAGCGAATATGTGTGCCTGCTCGACGCCGATCTCCGCTGTCTGACCGCCCACGAGATCGAGGCCGCCCTGGCTTGCCTGATAAACGATCCGGGTATTGACATGATCATCCTGCGCCGGGTTAACGCCGCGTTCAACAGCAAGATCACACGCGGCGATGTTCTGTTTTCCGGCGAGCGCATCCTGCGCACCCGCGACCTGGCGCGAGTGCTCAATGGCTGCGCGAAAAAGTACCAGCTCGAGATCGCTATCAACCAGTACATGATGGAGCAGCGTAAACGGGTCTACTGGATGCCCTCCTCTGCCCTGAACACCCTCAAGGTGCAGAAGATCGGGTTCGCCGGCCTGGAGCGAGATATGTTTATGATCAAGAATATGCTCGACTACAGCGGGATAGGGACCTATGTGAAACAGCTTTTTGACTTTGCCACGGAGCGGGTCCCAGAGCGACTCGCCTCCGGTCCCTTTTGAATGTGGTGGAGATCGGCCGTGATACACGCAAGAGCAGAGATGGAGGACCCGTTGATCTGGCTGGAGGAGGTGGCCCGGCGCGTGCGCGAGCGCATCCTGCGCCTGGCCGTAGGCGGCGGTTGCTTTGTCGGTTCGGCGCTGTCGTGTGCCGATCTGCTGGTCTATCTGTACGCTCGCTTTCTTCACGTGACCAGGGACAACCTGAACGACCCGGCTCGCGACTATCTCTTTCTCTCCAAAGGCCACGCCGTGCCGGCCCTGTACGCCACCCTGGTCGAGGTGGGCCTGTTGCCGGCCGGGCGCCTGGAGAAGCACCTGCAACCGGATGACTCGATCTACTGGCATCCCAACCGCAGCCTGCCGGGCGTCGAATTCCACGCCGGGTCGCTGGGCCACCTGCTGCCGGTGGCCGTGGGTGTGGCGCTGGACTGTAAGATGCGCCGGGGGTGGAACCGGGTCGTCGTCGTTACCGGCGACGGTGAGCTAAATGAAGGCTCCAACTGGGAAGCCTGTCTGACAGCGGCCGCCCACCGCCTGGACAACCTGATCGTCGTGGTGGACCGCAACCACTTTCAGGCCAACCTGCGCACCGAAGCCCTCATCCCCCTGGAGCCGCTGGACCTCAAGTTCGAGGCCTTTGGCTGCCGGACGATCCGGGTCAACGGTCACAGCTTTGTGGAGCTGGACCGGGCCTTTGCCTCGCTCCCCCTGTCGTCTGGCCGGCCCAGCGTCGTCATCGCCGACACCGTGCGCGGCCAGGGGGTGCCCAGCCTCCAGGAACGGGCCGACAGGTGGTTCGTCAAACTCACCGCCAGGGAAGCCGAGGAGTTGATGGCCGAACTGCGCGAGGGGGGGCAATGATGGGCGAACCCCTCACCTATGAGAAGGCGCTGACCGAAATCGTCCTGGCCGACGAGCGCTATGTGGTGCTGACCGCCGAAAACCGGGCGGCAATCCGGGAGCTGCCGGCGCGGCTGGGCGAGCGGTTTGTGGACGTGGGCATCGCCGAACAGACACTGGTCGGCGCGGCGGCGGGCCTGGCCCTGCGCGGCCGGACGCCCATCGTCCACGCCCTGGCGACCTTCCTGACCATGCGCGCTTTTGAGTTTGTGCGCACCGACGTAGGCCTGGCCAATCTGCCGGTCAAGCTGGTGGGCGGCGTGCCCGGCTTCCTGTCGGAGGCCAACGGCCCGACCCACCAGGCCCTGGAGGACGTGGCCCTGATGCGCGGCATCCCCCACATGCAGGTCTTTTGCCCCGCCGACGAGCTGGATCTGGTCCTGGGCCTGCCGGTGGTGCTGTCCAGCCCGCACCCGACCTACATCCGTCACAACCCCTTGCAGGCCGTGGTCGAGCACAGCCGGACCTGTAAGATCGGCAAAGCTGAGGTGTTTGTCCAAGGCTACGACGTGACCATCCTGACCTACGGCGCGCTGTTCCGGCAGGCGTACAAGGCTTGCAACCTGTTGCAGGCGGAGGGCATCCTGACGCGCCTGGTGAATCTGCGCTGGCTCAAACCGGTGGACGAAGCCGAGATTCTGCGTGCGGCCCGCCAGGCCCGCCTGCTGGTCACGCTGGAGGACCATTTCCTGACAGGGGGCCTGTACACCCTCGTCGGCGAAATCCTGCTGCGCCATCAGATGACGGCCTGTGTGCTGCCGTTGGCTCTGGAGGAGCGCTGGTTTCAACCCGCTCTGCTGGACGACGTGCTGGAGCAGGAGGGATTTACCGGGCCGCAGATCGCCGGCAGAATCCTGGATGTGATGCGTGGTATGTGAAATGATGCGTGACCCGATTCTCACGCATCAGACATAGGAGGACAAGGTGCCAAACGGTGTTGAATTCAATGCTGACTACCCGGCCATCACCAAATCGGATGAGCTGTACGCCCGCGCCACGGGCCTGATCCCGGCCTGGTCTCAAACCCTGGCCAAAGGGCCGACCCAGTACGTCAAGGGCGTGGCGCCCAAGTACCTGGTGCGGGGGGAAGGCTGTCACGTCTGGGATGTAGATGGCAACGAGTACATTGACTACAACATGGGCGTCGGGCCGATCTCGCTGGGCTATGGCTACAAGCGGGTGGACAAGGCCATCAAGCGCCAGCTCAAGGATGGCATCACCTTCTCGTTGATGCACCCCCTGGAGGTGGAGCTGGCGGAGCTGATCCACCAGGTGGTGCCCGGCGCCGAGGCGGTGCGCTACAGCAAGACCGGCGCCGAAGTGACCAGTGCCGCCGTGCGCCTGGCGCGGGCTTACACCGGGCGCGACAAGGTGTTGTGCTGCGGCTACCACGGCTGGCACGACTGGTACGTGGGTGTCACTGCCCGCCGCCGGGGCGTGCCCCAGGCGGTCAAGGACCTGGTGCAAACCTTCCCCTACAACGACCTGGAGGCGGTGCGGACGGCCCTGGACGCCGACACGGCCTGCGTGATCCTGGAGCCGATGATTTTTGACCCGCCCCGGAACGACTTTTTGTTCAAACTCAAAGAGCTATGCCACCAGAACGGCAGTTTGCTCATTTTTGATGAGATGTGGACCGGCTTTCGCCTGGCCATAGGCGGCGCCCAGGAGTATTTCGTCGTCGAGGCCGACCTGGCCTGCTTCTCCAAGGCCATCGCCAACGGCATGCCCCTCGCGGTGCTCACCGGGCGCCGGGAGATCATGCAGTTGCTCGATGAGGAGGTGTTCTTTTTCACCACCTTTGGCGGCGAGGCGCTCTCCCTTGCGGCGGCCCTGGCCACGATCCAGGAGATGTGCGACCTGGATGTACCCGAGTACCTGGCCCTGCAAGGGCACCGCCTTCAGGATGGGTACAACCAGATCGCCGCAGAACTGGGCATGGCCGGGTATACCGGCTGCAAAGGCCATCCCTGCCGGACGCTCGTCACCTTTGACGGTCAGGCCGGCGATCCGCTGCTGATGAAATCGTTGGTCCAGCAGGAGATGATCAAACGCGGCGTGCTCTGGTCCGGCTTTCACAACCTCTGTTTCTCTCACAGCGACAAAGACATAGACTATACCCTCGACGTCTATCACGAGGTGTTGCCGATTCTCAAACAGGCCGTAGAGAGTGACACGCTGGCCGGGCAGCTTCGTGGCGAACCGGTACAGCCGGTGTTTCGCAAAACGGAGTAGACATGAACCTGTTTTCGCTGGAGGGCAAAGCAGCCGTCGTGACCGGCGCGTTGGGCTTACTGGGCCGGCAGCACTGCATGGCGCTGGCCGAGGCCGGAGCCAACGTGGTCGTCTGCGATCTGGATGGCGAGGCCTGCCGGTCCCTGGCCGGGGAGTTGCCCACCCCTGCCATCGGCGTCGCTCTGGATGTGACCCAACCCGATTCGATCCGGGCCATGTTGAGCCTGACCCTGGCCCGGTTCGGCCACGTGGACGTGCTGGTCAACAACGCCGCCATCAACGACAGGTTCGAGACGCCGGCCCTGGCCGCCGAACAGTCACGCTTTGAAAACTATCCGCTGGCGATGTGGCAAAGGATGCTGGACGTGAATATCACCGGCGTTTTTCTCTGCGCCCAGGGGGTCGGCGCGGCCATGGCCAGACAGGGCAGCGGCAGCATCATCAACATCGCCTCGACCTACGGCCTGGTCGCGCCTGACCAGGCGCTCTACCGCACGCCCGACGGCCGGCAGCCCTTTTATAAATCGCCGGCCTACCCCACCACCAAGGGGGCGGTGCTGGCTTTTACCCGTTACCTGGCCGCCTATTGGGGCCGCGCCGGGGTGCGGGTCAACGCCCTCACGCCCGGCGGTGTGGAAAATGGTCAGGCAGACTATTTTATCGCCAACTACTCGGCCCGCACGCCTCTGGGCCGTATGGGCCAACCGACCGATTACCGGGGGGCGCTGATCTTCCTGGCCAGCGACGCTTCAGCCTACATGACCGGTGCCAACCTGGTGGTGGATGGAGGCTGGACGGCATGGTAGACAAAGCCCGGCACATCCGCCTGCTGCTGACCGACTGTGACGGCGTCCTGACCGACGGCGGCGTTTACTATTCGGCGCGAGGCGAGGAGATGAAACGTTTCTCCATCCGCGACGGTTTGGGTGTGGAACGGCTGCGCACCCTGGTCGGGGTGGAGGTGGGCCTGTTGAGCGGCGAAGCCAACGGCCCGGCTGAGGCACGGGCAGCAAAGCTGGGCCTCGTCGAGCTGCACCTGGGGGTCCGGGACAAAGCGGCTGTGCTCGACGAGATCCTGGCGCGGCGGGGCCTGTCGCCAACGCAGGTGGCCTATATCGGCGACGACACCAACGACCTGGCCGTGATGCAGCGGGTGGGGCTGTCCGCCTGCCCGGCCGACGCCCTGCCTGTCGTTCAGGAGATAGCCGATTACGTGTGTGGGTGTAAGGGTGGCCACGGCGCGTTCCGTGAGTTTGCAGAGCTGATCATCGCCGCCCAGACCCAGGCCCAATCGCCTGCCTGTCCAACCTGAGGAGAGGGAGAAAAACACCATGTGGAACGGAGCAAAGGTAAAGATCGGCGAGCGAACTGTCGGCGACGGTGAGCCGGTGTTCATCATTGCCGAAATCGGCATCAATCACAACGGCTCACTTGAAATCGCCAAACGCTTGATTGATGGCGCGGTGTTTGCCGGCTGCGACGCGGTCAAGTTCCAGAAGCGTACGCCAGAGCTGTGTGTGCCCCAGGATCAGTGGCATGTTGAGCGGGACACCCCCTGGGGGCGGATGACCTACCTTGAATACCGGCACCGGATCGAATTCGATGCCGGGCAGTTTGCCGCCATTGACCGCTATTGCCGGGAGCGGGGCATCATCTGGTTCGCCTCCTGCTGGGACGAACCGTCGGTGGACCTGATCGCGCAGTTTGACCCGCCGCTCTACAAGGCTGCTTCCGCTTCGCTGACCGACCTCAGCCTGCTGCGCAAGATGAAGGCCACGGGCAAGCCGCTGATGATCTCCACCGGGATGTCCACGGCGGACGAGATCGAGGCGGCGGTGGCGGCATTGGGCACGGACAATCTGCTCATCGCCCACTCTACTTCCACTTACCCCTGCCCGGTAGAGGAGCTGAACCTGCGCATGATTCGGACACTGAAGGAGCGGTATCCCCGCGTGCCCATCGGCTACTCGGGCCACGAGATCGGCCTGGCACCCACCTGGGCCGCCGTGGCCTTGGGTGCCACTTTTATTGAACGACACATCACCCTGGATCGGGCCATGTGGGGCAGCGACCAGGCCGCCTCGGTGGAGATCATGGGCCTGCATCGCCTGGTGCGCAACATCCGCGATATCGAACAGTCGCTCGGCGATGGGGTCAAGCGGGTGTATGAGAGTGAGATGGGAGCGTTGAAGAAGCTGCGACGCGTGCCCGGCAGCCCGGCGCCGGCCTTGGCGCCTGTCTGGAGTGCACCGGCGAGTATCCTGGAGAGGCAGTCTCCTCGCCCGTTGGTCCCGGTTGGTTCTAACGGTAACGGGCGCAAGTGAAAGCTATCGAACAGGTGCCAATCCTAACCCGGCCTAGCCGGAACCAAAAAGCCTTACCACGAAGATGTTCTAATTTTTGTCAAGTCCTGAACCTTACCAATTCGAATAGCCAAAACCGGGCTTGGGCCGCACGGGACCTAGGGCGGTGCGAGACGCTTTTCGGCACTGCCCCAAGGTAACCATAAT
>DAOTXL010000084.1:0-28872 GCA_034435455.1 Anaerolineae bacterium | reverse complement strand
GGAGTTCGCCCCGGGCGAGGTGCTGGTGGAGGTCAAGGATGCCGCGAGCGGCGACGATGTGGCCCCGCCCCAGGTGGTGGTGCTGGCAGAGGGCGACATCCACACCCTGTTCGACATCGTCCATCCGGTGGAGGTGTACTCGCTGACCTGGAGCCCGTTCCTCGACCAGCACTACATCGGGCGCTACTACACGCACTTCCTGGTGACCCGCGCGCCAACCGGCACGTGGGAGGTCGCCCTGGAAGGAAACCTGGACACGGCCCTGCCCATGTTCACCGCGCTGGGGGTGGCCAACCCGCCGGCCTGGTGGTACGTGGGGGCCCAGGCCACAGACCCGTTCCACCCCGAATTGTACTGGCAACTGAAGTCGGACTATTTGCCGACGCGGGTGGAGGTCTATGCCAATCCCGGCGAGTACATGGACCCGGCCTGGGTCTATCAGGGTTACCGAATCGCCGAACTGGAACTGACGGACCCGGAGGACGTGGCCGGCAACCCCTTCACCTATACGGTGGACCTCTCCGGGCTGGAATCCGGCGACTACTCCCTGTGGGTGCGGGCCGAGGACGGCATCAATCCGCCGGTCTCGGACTATGCCCTGACCGGCCCCTACGGCGACGTGGCGGTCTTTACCATCGACCAGTCGGCCACCTTCCCCATCTCATGGACGCCGGCGATCACGACGGTGGTGAGCCGGGAGCAGGCGCGCCTCTTCCTGGAGTGGGAGGCGCTTTCGCACCCGGACGTGGACCACTATAACCTCTATGTCAGCACGCAGCCCTTCAGCCCTACCCTGCACACCGAGGGGCTTTCCGCCTTCCGCCAGACGGACGAAAACGGGCAGCCGTTCGGCCCGGTGCTGGTCAACGCCGGCGTCAGCAACCTGGTGCCGGGCAACACCTACTACTACTCGGTGGAGGCGGTGGACGTCGAAAGCGGCAAGAGCGTGCGCAGCCCGGAGGCGGCGATCACCATCCCCGGCGGCGATTTCCGCCTGAGCGCGCCGTCGCTGCGGTACCTGGTCGCGCCCGGCGCGCAGGTGAGCTTTGCCCTCTCCCTCGAGGTGCTGGAGCCTCTGTTCTATCCCAACGTGGGGTTGAGCATCGACGGTTCGCGCACGCCCCCGGGGATGCGCGTCTGGTTCGACACGCCCCTGGGAGGCGACGCTTACCTGACCGAGGCCGACAGCGCCGTGACAGTGGTGGTGGACCTGCTCGACTCGGTTGCCGACGGCATCTACCCGATCACCTTCGTCGGCGCCAACGGCGAACTGCGGCGCAGCCAGACGATCTATATCCTGGTCAACCCGGTCATGATCTACCTGCCGGTGGTGTATAGCCAGTACCCGGCCGGAGGGATGGCGATAAGGCGCTGACACGAGAGGCATGCTGTAGCGCCAGGCTGCTCAAGGGACATGGGGCAAGGCTCAGGCACCTTGCCCCATGCCTATTACGGGCGACGATGGTGAAGCCGTGCCACGGCCTGGGTCGTGGACAAACCAGGCTTTCAGGTAACTGCTCAGCCGTCCTTGGTTGCTCCTTGATTTGCTAAAATCGTACAAGCCAGGCACAATAGGCCCATGGTCACTCTTGCACTGCCACCCCAGGAAGAGATACACGCCGCTTACTCGCAAGGCGAAGAAGGCGTGGTCGCGCTGATCGCACAACTGGTCAGTGCCTTTCTCACTCTCCTCCAGCAACAGCAGGAGCTCATTGACCAACTCCAGGCTCGGATACGGGTCCTGGAAGACCAAAAGGCCCAAAACAGTCGCAACAGCAGTAAACCACCTGCCAGCGATGGACTCACGAAACCGCGGCCAAAGAGTCAACGCCAGCCCAGTGGCAAGAAGCCGGGTGGTCAGCCGGGGCAAAGGCCACACCTTGAAGGCTGTAGAGCACCCCGACTATGTCGAGGTGCATCCTGTGCAACAGTGTGTCCACTGCCAGGCTTCGCTGGCTGACGTGCCGGTCAGCAGCTACGAGTCGCGGCAGGTGTTCGACTTGCCCCCGGTCCGCATCGAGGTCACAGAACATCGCGTCGAAGTGAAGTGCTGTCCCGCGTGTGGCCAGACGAGCACAGCCGAGTTTCCAGACACTGTCACCCAGCCGGTGCAGTACGGGCCGGAGATCAAAGCCCAGGCGGTGTACTTCAACCAGTACCACTTCATTCCCCTGGAACGGACCACCGCGATCTTGACGGACCTCTACGGTCAACCCCTGGGCGAAGCGACGATCATTTCTGCTGGTCAAGAGGTGGCGCACCAGGTCCAACCGGTCCAAGCCGCGGTGAAAGAGCACTTGATCCACACCTGTGACCCGGTTCACTTTGACGAGACGGGGATGCGCGTCGAGGACAAGCTGCGCTGGATCCACGTCGCGAGCACGGAGGCCGTCACCTACCTTGCCGCTCACGACAACCGGGGCGCGAAGGCGTTGGAGGACATCGGCATCTTCCCTCACCGCGAGGGCATGGCCATCCACGATGGCTACAGCTCCTACTACCAGTTTCCAGGGGTGGAGCACGGCTTGTGCAACGCCCATCATCTGCGCGAGTTGCTGTTCGTCCAGGAGCAGTACGAGCAAGACTGGGCGGATGGGCTGTCCAAGCTGTTGGTCGAGATCAAAGAAGCTGGGGAAATCGCCCAACAACAAGGACATATGTACGATTTCAAGGTGCCGTTCGGCAACAATCAGGCGGAGCGCGATCTCCGCACGATCAAGCTCAAACAGAAGGTCTCAGGTTGCTTGCGGACCAAGGAAGGTGCGGAGCTCTTGTGTCAGATCCGCAGTTACATCTCGAGATAGTCTCCCTGTTAGGCATTGTTGACGTTTGGTACAGGTAGCATTGTCAATAGCTCTTTAACAGTCCAAATATGATCGGTCAGCTCAGCAGCCATAGCTGGCGTTCGCAGCAGCCACTTTTGTGGCGAGCCGTCTGCAGCCGGCAATCGTAGGCTCTTGTGCGGTCGGACCAGGTTGTAGTAGCCGTCTTCCCAGGCCGCAGCAGCTCTATAGGCTGCAACATCCTTCGAAAAGGCAAGCGTCTTGCGCCCTTGCCGCCCGTTGAACAGCCGGCTGGTCAAGTTGCTGCGTTCGATGTAAGCCGTGCTTTTCCCCAAAAGCGCGATCACTTCCGACTTCTTTCCCAACCGCACTCGCAGCTTGATGCCATTCACCCGACCACGCTCATCACGCTGCTTGACCATTTGCAGGTAGAGCCAATCTGAGCCAGCTCTCTTCTTTGTTGGACGTCGTCCCCAACCACAGTATTCCGGCACAGCACCATAGACTTCGATCATGGCCTCATCGATCCCACCCCAACCGCCAGAGATGGTCGGTGGTGAACCGTCTGGATGCCCACGGCGTTGGAGTGTCTTGAAGACCTCCATGCTTGCCAAGGTTTCGTTCTTGGCTATGCCACACGCCACCCGTAACCTGCTGTCCATGTCTATCATCGTCGAGCGCCAGAACTGTCCGGTTTCCTCAGTCTCGGGATAGCTTTTTTTTCTCCCTTGTTGCCGACATAAGCCCACAGGGCGTCCAACTGACCACGTTTGACCTTGAACTCAGACATCAGCACCTCTTCCACTGCTTCGGCATGTTGCGCTGCTTCTCGGAGCCAGGCCAGAATCGTATCCTCTTTGAAGCCTTTGACTCGTGACAAGGAACTGATGCGATTCCCTTCGGCGAGCAAGGCCAAGGTCTCGAGAATCTCGTGCTCGGGTGTCCGCTTGCGGTAGAAGATCGTCCCGGTCGTTGCGGTAAAGGTCTGCTTGCACGTCTTGCATCGATAGCATTGCACACCCCGTCTGGTTGTGCCGAACTTGATAACATTCTGCTGCCGATCGTCTTAAAGCTTTCCATAGTCCGGACAAGCTTCATTTGGACAGAAATCGCCGGTTTTCGCAAACTGTTCCATCTGTCTCCCTCGGAATGGTCTGCCTCGATTATACACTATCTACCGGCAACGCTCAAGAGGGAGACCATCGGAGGCCAGGTGGGTGCAAAATCGGGTTAGGGTCGCATAAGCGGACCCGAAGCCGTTTTGCATTTTTCGCCGGTTGTGGTATACTCGTCACTACAGGTTTTCAGTCCTGCAAGGGTGGCGACATGGTGTGCGCTCGAGGTCCCTTGGGGGCATACCTGTTATTTGTACCAGGGAGGAAACCTGTGAAAAGTACCAGAGTTTCTTCTCAGGGCCAAGGGTCTAGGGAATGGGTGTCAAGGTTATGGGAATTCGGGAAATCGAAAAGGCCATCGTTCAACTACCAGCCAAAGACCTGGACAAGCTGGCAGGCTGGCTCGAGGAGTACTGCGCGCAGATATGGGACAAACAGATCAAAGAAGATCTCGACACAGGACGCCTCGATGCGCTGCTCGCCGAAGTCGATAAGGAGTATGAGGCAGGGCTGAGCCAACCGCTGTGAAGCACCTGACTCTACCCCGCTTCTGGGAGCATTACCGACAACTGCCAAGAGAAGTACAAGAGCTGGCAGACAAGAGCTTTGAACTGCTCAAAGCTGATCCTTACCACCCTTCCCTACACTTCAAGAAGCTTGGTGGAGCAAAGCAGCTATGGTCAGTGCGGGTGGGTGTCCACTACCGAGCCCTGGGTGTGGACAAGCCAGAGGGCATTGTGTGGTTCTGGATCGGCACCCACACCGACTACGATAGGATGCCGTCGTAATGGTTCGACTGCTCCTCAGCTTTGCGATGCTCAAGCGGAAGGGCATCTTGAGCTAGATTCTCTACAAGGTCCCAGCCCTGCAAGGGTGGCGACATGGTGTGCATTCGAGGTCCCTTGGGGGCATACCTGTGATAAATAACAGGGGGAGAACCTGGGAGATTTGACAGGAGACGACGCTCCAAAAGGCGCCAGATAAGCCGACCCAGTTGATCGAGGGCCGGCGTGCACTCTGAAGGGTACGGAGGCATGGCAAAGGAAGTACTATTCTTGGTCGAAGATGCGGACGAAGGCGGATATATCGCTCGTGCTTTGGGCCACTCTATCTTCACCGAAGCTGATTCATGGGACGAACTGAAGGCAGCCATTCGAGATGCCGTGCAGTGCCACTTCGATGAGGGGGAGCAGCCGGACCTGATCCGCCTGCATGCCGTCCGCGAAGAAGTTGTACCGGCATGAGGCTGCCGCGAGATCTCAGCGGCGACCAACTGGCGGTCCTGCTCAGGCGCTACGGCTACGAGGTAACGCGCCAGACAGGCAGTCATATGCGCTTGACCACGACGCAGCAGGGCGAGCATCACGTCACGATTCCGCGTCACGGTTTGCTGCGGGTTGGCACATTGAGTGCCATCCTCGGCGACGTCGCTGAGCACCTGGGCGTCCCGAAATCAGCGCTGGTGGAAACGTTGTTCGGCAAGTAGACGGGTGCCCAGCCTCATAGTGTAGCCCAGCAAGGGTAGCAACATGGTGTGCGTTCGAGGTCCCTTGGGGGCATACCTGTAATTTATGTCAGGTAAGGACCTGAGAAATCTGACAACCCCCTGCTATCAAGAGGCCCGGTCTCCCGACCGGGCCTCCTGGTTCTACTGCTGCACGTCAAAAGCGTCGAGGTCATAGCTCGACAGCCCGTACAGGCTGCCGTCGAAGTACAGCCCCGGCCCAAAGGTGCCGGCCGTTGTCGAGCCCAGGGATGTGGGATGGAAGACAAAGATGTCTTCGTTGGCGCCCGACACTCCACTCACGGAAAAGTTGCCCAATGTGCACAGGTAGATATCGGGATTGGGTGTGACCGCCTCGTTCACCCAGATCGCATCCACATCCTCGCTGGAGTTGGTGGCGAGGCCGACATCGGAGCCATCAAAGTACCAGCTCCAGGTGCCGGCGGTCGTCGAACCCCACGACGTAGCGGTAAAGCGGATCAGGTCCTCATCCTGGCCTGAGATGCCGCTGACGCTGAAGGTGTCGCGCGTAGAGACGACCATCGTGCCATCTGCCAGGAAGTAGAGGGCATCCACATCCTCGGTCCTGTCACTGAGGCCGACGTCCGAACCGTCGAACTTCCAGGTGAAGGTGCCGGCGGTGTTGTCCCCCAACGACGTCGGCGTGAACTCGACTACGTCCGCGTCTCCCACTGTGCCGATACCGGTTACCGAGGTGGAGGCGTCGAACGACATGAGGAGATGGCCGTTGGGCAGCACGTCAAAGGCGTCAATGTCGGTGGTGATGCCCACGTCGGATCCGTCAAATACCCACGAGTAGACGCCGGTGGACAGGTTCAGGGCCACAATGTCCTCGTCGTTCACTGTGCCCAGGTTGCCCAGACTGGCGTTGGCACTCAGGCTCAGCCAGAGGACGCCACCCGAGGGCGGCGGGGTGGGGGTGGGGGTAGGGGTGGGGGTAGGCGGGGGGCCGCCGGCGCAGGCGTTGACCGCGGCCAAGACGTTCAGGTAGCCGTAACCGTAGGTGTAGTTGCCCTGGCCATCGGGTGGGGCAGAGCAGTTGCCGGCGGGCGGCGCGTCGGCATTGTTCTGGAGCAGTTGGAAAGTGGCGTCAATGTTGCCTTTGTAGCTGGGACAGGCTTGCCAGATCAGGGCGACAGCGCCGGCGGCGTGGGGGCTGGCCATCGAGGTGCCACTGTAGGAGCAGCTCCAGGAATTGGTCGGAACCGACGAACAGATGCTCACGCCTGGGGCACTGATGTTCGGCTTGGTGTAGGGGTCATGCCCGAAGGCACTGGGGCCACGGCTGGAGAAGGAGGCGATGGTGCGGCTGGAGCTGTGGGCGGCGCTGGCAAAGGACTCCTGGTAGTCGCCAGGGCTGCCGAGTGTGTTGCACGACGAGCCCGAGTTGCCGGCCGAGAAGGCAGGAAAGATGCCAGCTGCCCGCCAGGCGTTGACGTACGACAGGTACCAGGTGTCACCGCCACCCCCTCCCCACGAGTTGTTGACAATGTGGGGACGGTTGGCCGTGTTGCCGCCGGGCTGGAGGATCCAGTTGGCACAGGCCGTCAGGTGCGAATCGGAGCAGGAACTGCTGCTGCAGCCTTTGCAGGCGATCCAGGTGGCATCGGGGGCCATGCCCACAATGTAGGCCAGGCTGGAGTCATCGTCGCCGACCATGGTGCCCATGGTGTGGGTGCCATGGCCGTTGTTGTCACCTGGGGCGCTGGGGTAGGTGCCGGTCGGGTCGTACCAGCAGGCCGAGCTGCCGGGATTGCCGGCGCAGGCATAGGCCTGGTCGAGGGCGGGGTGGTTGTACTGCACCCCGGTGTCAATATTGGCTACCTTGATGCCGGCCCCCTGATAGCCCAGTGCCCACACCGATGTAGCCTTGGTGTCGGTGAGGCCCCAGTCGGTCGTGGCCTCCGGCACAACCGGCGGCGCGTCAACCTGGACCGGTTCCGGCAGCGGCAGGACCCGTTCCAGGCGCAGATAGGCCACCTCGGGGAAGCTCAGGAGGCTATTGGCCACGGCCTGGCTGGCACCCGGAATGTAGAGGGAGTTGTTGATGGGGAACGATTGGTAGGGGATGCCCTGTGCGTCAAGGCTGGCGCGGACGGCAGCCTGGCTGCGCTGTGCCACCTCCAACAAGGCGTTATAGACATATTCCCCCCGTTGATCCCACGACATATGGTAGGCGGGGGTGAGATCGGCCTGTTCGCGGAACATAACGAACAGGTTGGCCTGGCCGTTGGCCTGGAGTGCAGCCTGGAGCTCCGGCTCCATGGTAGCCGGCGTCGTCGCCTGGCGGTTTGGGGCTGCTACGGCAGCCAGGCCGGTACCCAGGCTGGCCAGGGCCAGCACGGCAACGAGACAGGTGTTGATCCACTGTTTCCTGTACATAAGATGTTCTCCTTTCCTGCAAAGCCGGGGACCGAAACCCTCCGGTCCGTGGTCCATCCTGCGACACGTGCTTGCCAGGCACCATGGTGTACTGCCAGCAGACACCTCCTGGGCGCTTTGGGTATATTATAACCCAGGCAGGTGGGAATGCAAGTTTGGGTGGCGGAGGCGGTGCAACCCCTCTACGCCGGCGGCAACCCTTCGCCCGGCTCAGGGCAGGCATGGCCAGGCGCATCGCCGGCAGCGCCCCCTGTGACCGGGCTTGGGACCAGGGCCAGACCCCCCTCTACATCGGGGGCCGCCGGGTTGCCATGAGGAAGGCAGGTGTGGGATAGGGGTTTGGACCAGATTGACCGCTGGTGGACATCGTCAGCGTCATAGTCCCGCAGGCCCGGTTTCTTGCCGGAAACTTTCTAGCGGTTTCATCTGTTTCCGGATGGATAGCAGCGGATGAAAAGCGGACAAGCGGATAGCCGTGCCGGGCATCCGCTTATCCGTTTGTTGATCGTCGTGTGAACCTGACACCCCCTTAAATAAACGGCGGACCGGTAGGGTCAGGGCTTGCCCCTGTCCCCCGGGCAACCGCGAGGGTTGCCCCTACCCTTTTCGTCCCTGGGCGCGGGCCAGGGAACAGGACGACTTTGCTGATCGCCAAGAAAGAATATACCCCGTAGACCACCAGACCGCGACTTGACAGGGCCCTATCCCCTTGGCCGCCACCTTGACTTTTCCGGCGATTGCTGATATCATCCGGCTGGAGAATACCCTCCTGTCAGGCAGCAGGCTGTTGTGAGGTGAGAAAGTGAAAAAGAAATATACACCCGGCCAGATTCCGAGGTTACAACCGGCAGCGGTAACTCAGGGAGCTGGGCGGCATCGGCCAATCCCCGGCCAGATTCCGAGGTTACAACCGGCAGCGGTAACCCCTCACCACGAACCATCAGAGGTCTTTGGGTCATTCCATATGTTTTCAACCGGTTCTGGAAGCTCTCAAGAGGATAAGGAGAGGGTGCGGGCTGAGCGACGCCGGCGCGCCGAGCCGGCCGGCCCGGCAGGCCGGGAACGGGCCGAAACGCCCATTCGGCGCCGGCCGGAGAGCGAGCGCCCGGCCCCCCGACCATCAACCGGCCCCACCACCCGGCCGACCGGCCCGCAACCTTCGACGGGCCTCCCAGGCCTGGGCGGCCTGTCGTTGCCCATCGGGCGCTGGTCGCCGATGATGGTCGTTGCCCTGTTGATCCTGGCCTGCATCTGTGTGGCTGCCTTTTTGCTGCTCAGCGGCGGAGACGACGGCAACCTGGGCGGCCTGGTCTCTGAACCCTCGGCCGTGGCCATCGAATCGCCCTGGCCTGTGCTGCCGACGGCAGCAACCGAGGCCCCCGGCCCCACCCAGCCGCCGCGACCAACCAACACCCCCCGGCCCTTCGTCCCACCGTCGGGGACGACCGGGGGGCAACGGTGGTTGGTCATGCTCTACCAGGACGCCGACGACAAAATCCTGGAGCAGGATATCTATGTCGACCTGAACGAGGCCGAGCGGGTCGGCTCCACCGACCGGGTGCAGATCGTGGCCCAGGTGGACCGCTACCGGGCCGGCTACCAGGGCGATGGCAACTGGGTCAGCACCCGGCGCTACTACGTCACCAGGGATAACGACCTGCAACGGGTGGGCTCCGAACTGGTAGCCGATCTGGGCGAGGCGAACATGTCCGACGGCGCCACCCTGGTTGATTTTGCAACCTGGGCCATCAAAACCTTTCCCGCCGACAACTATGTGCTCATCCTCTCCGACCACGGCATGGGCTGGCCCGGCGGCTGGAGCGACTCTGAGCCGGGCGGCCGGGGCGACCCCGGCATCCCCCTGGCCTCCCGACTGGGCGATGAGCTGTACCTGATGGAGCTCGACGAGGCGTTACAAACCATCCGCGACCGCACCGGCCTGGCCCAGTTCGAGGTAGTCGGCCTGGATGCCTGCCTGATGGGCCACCTGGAGGTCCTGGCCGCGCTGGCGCCCCACGCCCGCTACGCCGTAGCCTCGCAGGAAACGGAGCCGGCTTTGGGCTGGGCTTACACCAGCTTCCTGGGGGCGCTGGCCGGCAACCCCGACATGGACGGCGCCGGGCTGAGCCGGCTCATCGTCGAGAGCTACATCCGGGAGGACCAACGGATCGTGGACGACCAGGCCCGCGCCGATCTGCTCAAGGGTGGGTCGCCCATGGACGGCCTGTTCGGCATGTTTGGCATGCCGGACGCCGCCGAGGTGGCCGAACAGATGGGCCAGAGCAGCACCATCGCCGCTGTGGACCTGGCAGCCCTGCCAACGCTCATGGACCGCGTCAACGAACTGGTCTACGCTCTGCAGGGGGTCGATCAGTCCCAGGTCGCCCGGGCACGGAGCTACGCCCAGATCTTCACCAGCGTCTGGGGCCAGCAGGTGCCGCCTTCCTACGTCGACCTGGGCAGCCTGGTGCAACTGCTGAAGCGCCAGAGCGACAGCCGCAGAGTCGCCCAGGCCGCCGACCAGGTGTTGGCCGCGCTGGATCAGGCGGTCATTGCCGAAAAGCATGGCAGCCAGAAGCCGGGCGCGACCGGCATCTCCATCTATTTCCCCAACTCCCAACTCTTCGACTCACCCCTGACCGGCCTGCAGTCGTACACGGCCATCGCCCGCCGCTTTGCCGCCACCTCGCTGTGGGACGACTTTTTGACCTTCCATTACACCGGCCGTTCCTTCGAGCGCAGCGCAGCGGAGCCCGTGGTCCCAGGGCCGGGCGCGGCGGTTCGCGGGCCAGGGGCCGGCACGATCGCCCTGTCGCCCCTCAGCCTGTCAAGCGATGTGGCCGCGCCGGGCCGCCCGGTGCTGCTGAGCACCGAGGTACAGGGCGAAAAGGTCGGCTACGCCTACCTGTTCGTCGGCTTTTATGACCCGGCAGCCAACTCGATCCTCATCGCCGACCGCGACTACCTGGAAAGCGCCGACACCCGCGAGAGCGACGGCATCTACTATCCGGTCTGGCCGGCCGGGGGCAGCTTTACCCTGGAGTTCGAGTGGGAACCGGTCGTCTTTGCCATTGACGACGGTGTGGACAGGGCGGTGGCGCTGTTCACCCCCCAGAGTTACGGGGCAACCCTGGAGGAAGCGGTCTATACCGTGGACGGCATCTACACCTACGCCGACAGCGGCGACTCGCGCTACGCCCGGCTGTACTTCAGCAACGGTTACCTGCGCCACGTGTACGGCTTTACCGGCGAAAACGGCACCGGTTCACCCCGCGAGATCATCCCCCAGACCGGGGACCGCTTCACCATCCTGGAAAAGTGGCTCGACCTGGATGCCAGCGGCCGCGTCGTCCGGGTGGCAACCCAGGAGGGCAAAACCCTGACCTTTGGCGATCAGATGTTTGCCTGGAAAACCCTGGATGCCGCGCCGGGCCAATACGTCGTCGGTTTTATCGTCGAAGACCTGGACGGCAACGCCTACGAGGTGTACGCCCAGATCACGGTCGAGTAGCCGGAGAGCCGGTCTGAAACGTTAACCACAAAGTCCTTCGTGTCGTTGGCGTCCTTGGTGGTTTTCGGACAAACTCTGATATGGGCCTTCTTCAGGGGTACAGCCGCACCCGGGTCAGCCGGACGCGGTCGCTCCGCGGCTGACCATCGGCCCCCAGCAGCGGCAGGGTTTCCCCTGTCTTCGGGTCGGCGACGAGCAGTTCCAGGTCGTAGGCGCCGGGGGGAGCACCGGCAGGCAGGGTCAGGGTATACACGGCCTGGCTCAGGTCGCCGCTGGCCTGGGCGCTCACCTGGCCCTGTTCGCCCACCAGTTGGACGGTAACAGCCACCGGCCCCTCCCCTTCCCAATGGAGCGTCACCTGCAGCGCCTGGCCGGGCCTCAGCGCCAGCCGATCCAGCTCGTAGCTGGTCAGCGCCGCCGGCCCGAAGTGGAGGTGCAGCGGCCTGGCGGCCGGCTCAATGGCGATCTCCCCAAAGCGCACATTGTCGCCCCCGCCGGCGAGGGGCAACCGCCGGCCGGTGGCGGCGTCGTACAGCCCCACCTCCCATAGGGCCTGGTCGGGGGTATAGGTCGTCTCGGGCAGGGCCACCAGGTAGGGATCGGCCACGATCTGCCCGGGTGTCCAGTCGCTTGTCGGGCGGGCACCCAGGCCCGGGGCGGCGTCGCGCTGGGCAATGACGCGGTCATACCGACCCAGCAGGTGGACAAAAACGGTATAGTCGCTCTCCACCGACCCCACAGCCTGCCAGTAGAGGGTCAACGGTAGCAGATCGCCCGGTTGGCCGGTACTCGCCGTGGCCAGGGCCCCCAGCAGGCGGACCTGTCCACCAAAATCGGCGTCCAGGCGGATTGCGCCGGCGGGCAGGCCCCCGGCAGAGGGCTCGACCGCCGGGAAGCGGGGGCCCTGTCGCTCATAGATCGTCAGCGGTGAGCTCCAGAAACGCGGGTCGTCGAAGGTCTGGATCGGCATGTAAGCGGCCTGGAACCAGGGATCGGCGCGCAGGTCATAGGCGTAGAGCGGCGAGATGGCGGTCAGGGCCAGGTAGTCGGGCTGGTAGCGGAGCAGCGCCCAGGCGAGGTCCCCCCGACCCACGGCAGCGGCCACCTCCGGTTCCAGCAGCCCCAAAAAATCCACCATGGGCCGTTCGGCGTAATAGCCCAGGACCCCCACCTCGGTCACGCCGATGAGCGCGTCCGGCGGGGTGTGGTCGCGCAACCAGCGGCCGGCCTGAGCATAGACCTCGACCTTGGCCTCGGGCAGCACTTTGCTCAGGGGGTCTTCGGGGGGCGGAACCGGGCCGTCCAGCGCCTGCACCAGCGCCCGGTCCGAGCCTGCCAGGGCCAGCAGCAGGCCGGCTGCCCAGAGCACGGCCACGCAGCGTCGAGAGCGCAGCCGGCGCGCCCCCTCGACGATGCCCAGGGCGGCGGTGCACACCAGCCCCGGCACCAGGGGCGCATAGTACCAGGAGTAGGGCGTCACGCCCAGGGCTGTATAGCCGAGCAGGTGGGCCATCCCCCAGGCAACAGGCAGGCGCCCCCATCCCCCTCGCCGCCCCACGACGACCAGGCCCACGGCAACCGCCGGCAGAAACAGCAGGTAGAGCGGGCTCTGGGCCAGCCGGGCGCGGGCCAGGATGATCAGGCCCTCCAGATAGGTGGTGTGGGGGTAAAAACCGGTGATGCCCAACCCGCTTTGCGCCCGCTTGGCCGCCAACGTAGCCGGCACCGGCGAGCCAAACTGCCAGGTCAGCCAGACCACCGCCGGCAGCAATACGCCCAGATAGACCGCTGCCGCCCCGATCGCTGTGCGGCGTGGGGTGGATCGGCCCTCTGCCCTGCGCCGGTGGAAGAGATGGTCGGCGGCCAGGACGGCGGCCAGGATCAGGCCATCGCCGCGGGTGAGGGTGGCGAGGGCCAGCAGGAGGGCGGCCAGATACAGCCGGCCGCGGCGATAGGCCACCATCGCGCCCAGAGCCAGCGCCAGAAAAGCAGCCGTCTCCAGGCCCAGGCTGAGCCACAGCAGAGGATAAAGGACAAAGAACAGGGCGGCCAGGAGGCCGGCCCAGGGGGTCTCTGGGTCGCGGCCCAGCAGGGAAAGGAGCACCGCTCCGATCCCGACCGCCGCCGCCGCGAGGGTGTTCGCCACAGACGGGATGTCCGGCCAGAGGAGCGCGCCGGCCGCCAGGAGCAGCGCCCACAACGGGGCCGTCGTGCTCAGGACCGGTTGCCCGGCGTTGTAGGTGAACCCCTGCCCGGTTGCCAGATTGTGGGCGTAGCGATAGGTGATAAAGGCGTCGTCTACGGCCAGGGGGTGCAGGGCCCAGCCCAGCACCAACGCGACGGCGATGGGGACCAGGCATCCCGGCCCAAGGCTTCTCCTGCCCATCCCCCTCTTTCCCGGAAAGCGGCCTGTGCTATTCTTCCAGACTCTCCACGTAGGCTCTGTAGGCGTCGGCGTCCATCAGTTTGTCCAGTTCGGTCGGATCGGCGATGGCGATGCGCACCAGCCAGGCGGCGCCGAACGGATCCTGGTTGACCAGTTCTGGCGAGTCCTCCAGTTCCTCGTTGACCTCCAGGATCTCGCCGCCGACGGGGAGATAGACGTCGGACGCGGCCTTGACCGACTCGATGGTGGCAAAGACCTCTCCCTGCTCAAAGGTGTCGCCCACCTCCGGCAGTTCTACATAGACAACGTCCGATAACTGCTCCTGGGCATAGTCGGTGATGCCGACGACCCCCTCCTCACCCTCCACGCGGATCCACTCGTGATCGTGGCTGTACTTGCAAGCGGGATCGACCTTCATGTTCCTCTATGAACCCCCTTTTTCTTTTGGCTTTCGGCATCCATTGTAGCATCAAACGGCGGGGCTGACAAACTATGGCCCTGCCCTTCACCGCCGGGTGCAGTCACAGCACACAGCACTCGCGCCTCTGATGGCCGATCAGGCCCAGTTCGGCGGCCAGATGTCGGGCCGGGCGGGCGGGGCTGACAATGACGTTGATCCCGGCCCGCACCGCCAGCGGGTCGAGCCGGTCGCGGTACCGGCCTCGGGGCCGCATACAACCCAGGTAGAGCGGCACGGTGGGAAAGCGCAGCCGGGCTTCGGCCAGCAGGTCGGCGACGGCCTCCGGCGCGGGCGGCCGGCAATCGGCGTAGCGGGTGCCGGGCGTGGGGATAAAAACGAGCAACACCAGGCCATCGGCGCCCAATTCCTGCAGCAGCTCAAAAGCGGGCAGTTCGTGGCCCAGCTCTCCACCCCGCAGCCCGATGGTGACGTGCGGCAGCGTCCGCGCGTAACGCCGCAGCAGGCGGTAGGTCTCGGCATACTCTTCTACGGTGCGGTCCAGGCCATAGACCTGGCGGATGGTGGCGTCATCGCCCACCAGGTCGAAGGAGATCACGTCCACCAGTGGGGCAATGGCGGCCATCTCTGCCTCTGAGATAAAACCGACGTGCCAGTTCAGCCGCCGGCCCGGCCGCCAGGCGCGCACCCGGTCCAGGTGGGCCAGAACCGGCACCCGGCCGGTGGGGTCGCAGCCCCCGGAGATGAGGCAACTGGTGCTGGCATCCGGCTCTGCCTCCTCGATGGGACGCATGCCGCTCAGGTAGTGGCCGCCGCAGTGGGCACAGTCCAGGGCACATTGTCGGCCGGTCAGGCTCAGCACCGCCGTATCGAGCGGGTAGGCCCAGGTGATCTCGTCGGGAAAGTGGGCCCGCCGCACCGCCCAGGCGCGGGCAAGTTTGTCAGCCGCCAAAAGGCCGTCGTCAGCGGTCAGGGTTCCTTCTCCTTCCGGTCATCGGCAGGCAGCCACCAGGAGCCGGAGTGCGGGCCAACTGCCGGCCCTGGGTTGGATTCCCGGCTGTTACCCGCCAACGCCAGGCCATTGTACCGCACATGAGGCCGGCTGTCAATCTGGCAGCGTCGTTCTCCAGGGTTATTTCATTGTTCAGGTGCCAGGCACTTGGGGCACCGTTGAGCAACGAACGACAATGGACGATGAAAGGCCCACCGGAAGTGCCTGGCACCTCTGGCGGCGAGAAGGAAAAGACCCTGGTCGTTCTCACCGCCGAGCCAGGGCCCGGCCGGCCGGCGCGGGTTGCCCTCAAACGGCACTGTGTGGTATACTATGAAAAGAGGTTGTCCGCCCAAGTCTGTATTTCCGAGGAAGGGCCATGCTGGATATCAACAAAATCCGCGCCGATTTTCCGATCCTGACCCGTCAGATCCATGGCAGGCCGCTGGTTTACCTGGATAACGCTGCCACGTCGCAAAAGCCAGAGGTGGTCCTGCGGGCGATGGACGACTATTACCGACGCTATAACGCCAATGTCCATCGCGGGGTGCACACCCTGGCCGAGGAGGCGACCGAGGCGTACGAACAGGCACGGCGCAAGGTGGCGCGCTTTCTCAACGCCCCCAGCCCCCGTGAGGTCGTTTTTGTGCGCAACACCACCGAGGCGATCAACCTGGTGGCGATGAGCTGGGGACGGGCCAATGTCGGCGCGGGGGACCTGCTCATTTTGACCCTGATGGAGCACCACTCCAACCTGGTGCCCTGGCAACTGCTGGCCCAGGCGACCGGGGCCCGGCTGGAATTTATCGGCCTGGACGCGGCGGGGCGGCTGATCCTGGACGATCTGGATCGGCTGCTGGACCGGTTCGGCGAGCGGGTCCGGCTGGTGGCCGTCAGCGGCATGTCCAATGTGCTGGGCACGGTCAACCCGGTGGCCGAAATCGCGGCGCGGGCACACCGGGCCGGGGCGCTGTGCCTGGTGGACGGCGCCCAGAGTGTGCCTCACCTGGCGGTGGATGTGCAGGCTCTGGGCTGCGATTTCCTGGCCTTTTCAGGACACAAAATGTTGGGGCCGACCGGCATCGGCGTCTTGTGGGCACGTCAGGAGATCTTGCGGGCCATGCCCCCCTTCCTGGGTGGGGGCGACATGATCAAGAGTGTGCGCCTGCGGGAAAGCGAATGGAACGACATCCCCTACAAATTCGAGGCAGGCACGCCCAACGTGGCCCACGGCATCGGGCTGGGCGCGGCGGTGGAGTATCTCAGCGGGTGGGGCATGGAGGAGATCTATGCCCACGAACAGACGCTGGCCGCCTATGCCCTGGAACGCCTGGCCGAGGTGCCGGGCCTGCACATCTACGGCCCCCCGGCCGGCGAGCGGGGGGGCATCGTCACCTTTAACCTGCTGCACGATGGCGATCTGCTCATCCACCCCCACGACCTGGCCAGCATCCTCGACATGGAGGGGATCGCCATCCGGGCCGGGCACCACTGCGCCCAGCCGTTGGTGGAGCACTACGGCGTGCCGGCCACGGCGCGGGCCAGCTTTTACCTCTACAACACCGCCGGAGAAGTGGACAGGCTGGTCGAGGCGCTGCACAGGGCGCAGCGGGTGTTGGGGTTGGGGTGATGGACGATGCCCGCTGTCAGGTTGTTGAACCGGATGCAACGCCCTTTTTCGGAGGGAGGCGGCTTGCTTTGAAGCATGGCGCTGGCTCCCAGGCTTGAAAAGTGCGTTGGGGCTTTTTATCAATCCCCCGGCCCTGATAGCCTCCTTATTCGTGCATTCGTGTCCCCATCCGTGGTCGGCATTCGTGTGTTCGTGTCCCACTCGTAGCCGGCATTCGTGTATTCGTGTCCCATTCGTGGAATCCCGGCCTTGCATCCGTTCTATCTCTGTGGTAGAATCCGGGCAAGCAATGAAAGAGGGTGTACGATGAATCTATCTCCACAAGACGCCGATCTGTTCTTCAAACTGATGTGGTCACTGCAGATCTATGTCGGCCGGCAGCTTGGCATTCTGCCGGATGTGGACTCGGTAGAAGCCTACCTCGCTCGTTCCCGCCAGGACAAGATGCAGGTCCGCGATGCGCTGTACAAGCACCTTGACCTGATCGACCGCTTTGTGGCCGAGAATCCTGCCCGGCTCTCTCCTCAAGAGCTGGCGATCGTACGGGGTTGGAAGCGCTTTCTGGCCGGCCCGTTTTACATCGAGCGTTTTCTGAAAAAGGCTACCATCTTTGTGGACAACCGGAATCCGCCCAAGGTGTACGCCGTCCTGGGGCTGCGCGACAGGCTGGAAGAGATGTTTTACGGCCGCCCGACGCCGATTATGGTTGATGCGGTGCTGTTACCCTTCAAAGGGCGTATTGTCTATGATGGGATGCTCAACATCTACAACATCTACTTTGGTAGCGGCATTCGGGGGACCTTGAAGGAGATCTATGCGGCAGCCAGGCAGAACGGCCGCATCATTGAGACCCTGGAGCCGGAGCAGAAGGCCAGCCCTGTGCCGCCCAGGCCCTCAACCGACTGGCGGCCGGTCGTGGACGAACTGCTGCAAACGGCTGAAAAGCTGAAAGGAGGGGAATCGCCGTTGCAAGCCCCTGCCTTCAATCTCCTCAAGGCCAGTGCCCGCCTGGCTCAGGCCGCCGCCCACGACCCGGATGACCTGGACACCCTGTGGGAGTTGGGGCGCAAGGTCCAGACGGCACTGCGGCGGCTGGAGACGGTGCTGGAGCGGGCGGAGATGTAAGAGATGGACCAGAACATGATTACCATTGTCTCCGGCCTGCCCCGCTCCGGCACTTCGATGATGATGAGGATGCTGGAAGCCGGGGGCATGGAGGTGCTGACCGACCAGATCCGCGTCGCCGACGAGGACAACCCCCAGGGCTACTACGAGTTCGAGCCGGTCAAGCAGATCGAAACCGATACAACCTGGTTGCCCGCAGCCCAGGGCAAGGCGGTCAAGATGGTCGCCGCCCTGCTCAAACATCTGCCGGCCGGTTATTCCTATAAGGTGATCTTGATGCAACGTCGCATGCAGGAGGTGCTGGCCTCGCAGAAGCAGATGCTCCGCCGCCGGGGGGAGCCAACCGACCGCATCAGCGATGAACAGATGGCCGAACTGTTCGCCCGGCACCTGGAGCGGGTCAAAGCCTGGCTGGCCCAGCAGCCGAATATCGAACTGTTGCACGTCCACTATGACCAGGTCCTGGCCGATCCCTATCGCCAGGCCGCGGAGATCAACCGTTTTCTGGGCGGCTGGCTGGATGTGGAGCGGATGGCGGCTGTGGTGGACCCGGCCCTGTATCGCCAGCGGGCGTAGAGGCCGGCCACAGCCACCTGGCGCCTGAGAGCTTGTTTCACAATTCACCACCAGGGCACGAGGGCACAAAGGTTGGCAGCAAAGGCGCAGTCTCTGACATAAAGGTGAACCTCACCCCCTTCCCCAACCCCCTTCCCCTCCCCTCCGAATTCCGAATTCGGAATTCCGAATTCGGAAGGGGAAGGGGGCCAGGGGGTAGGGGTGAGGTCAATCCTGAAAGGGGGAAGATGGTCGAGGAAACCTGGTCGGCGGCCCTGGATCGCTACCAGGCAGCCGTGGACGCCCTGTCGGATGCGGATGCCGATCAGGCGGCGTTGCTGGCCGCCCTGATCCGGCGCGATCAACTGGCTGCTCTGGGCAGCGGAGAAGGGATCACCCCGGAGGTTGTCCAACGGCTGGCCGGGCTTGACGAGCGGTTGCAGCGGGCTGCCTGCCGCTTCCCCAAAGCGGACTGGGAAACCTGGCGGCGGAGCCTCAATCCGGGAAGCGCCGGCTGGTGGTGGCGGCTGGACGAGCCCCACAGCGGAGGAGCAGGCGGGGGGGAATTCCTGTGGACCCTGCTGGCCGGCGTGCTGATGACGGCCACACTGGGCCTGGGAGCTGACATCAGTGGGCGGCTGTGGGGGGGCGGGGCCGATGGGCTGTCTATCGTCAGCGCCGTGCTCACCCTGGTCCTGACCGGTGGCCCGCTGACCAGCCAGGGCCGCGATCTGGCCGGCTGGCTGATCCGCCGCCTGCGCCTGCCGGTGCGCTATCAGGCTCAGACGATGCTGGCGGCTGCCGGCCTGTTCTTCGGACTGGTGCTCCTCCTGCGCCTGGCAGCCCTGCCGGCCTGGGCCAATGCCAGCAACAACCGGGGCGTCCGCCTGCTCCAGGCCGGCGATCTGACCGGCGCCCAGCAGGCGTTTGAGCGGGCGGTCAGCATCAATCCCGCTTATGCCTCGGCCTACTACAACCTGGCCGGTGCCTACGCCGACATCGGGGACGATGCCCAGGCCCGGACGCTCTATATCCGGGCGCTCGCTGCCGACCGCACCTTCGACCTGGCTTACAACGGCCTGGGCTATGTCCTCATCCGGCAGGGAGCGCCGGAGCAGGCGATCCCGGTCCTGTACACTGGCCTGGGCCTGGCCCGCGATGCGGAGAGCCGCGTGGCCCTGTGGACCAACCTGGGGCGGGCCTATCTGGCCGCCGGGCGCTATGCCGAAGCCACCGAGGCCCTGACCCAGGCTCTGGCCCTGAATCCACAGGAGGCGGCTGCTCATTGCGCCCTGGGATTGGCCGGCGAAAAGCTGGCATTCCCCGGCGATGAGGTCCGCCTTCATTGGGAAAGCTGCCTGAGCTATGCCGACCCGATCACGCCGCGCGGACAGGAGCTGGCGGCTCAGGCCCGCGCCCACCTCCGCGCTCTGGAGGAAGGGAGGTAACATGCGGCGGATCTGCCTGTTTCTGCTATTGACAACTTTGGGCGGCTGCGCCCCTTCCTCTCGCCCCACACCTGCAGCGCCGGCCGTGGCCACGCCCGACCTGGGAACCCACCTGCTGGTCAGGGTGGTGGGCAGCCTCAGCTACAAGCACCCCGGCTGGAAGGAGTACCTGCCCCTCTCCTTCGGCGTGGCTCTGCGGCGGGGTGACCTGCTGCGGGTGGCGGCGGATGGTGAGGGCCTGGTCGTCTGCGCCGACCTGAACCTGGTCCCCCTGCCTGCCGGCTATCAGGGGGGCCTGCCCTGCGCCCAGACAGCACCGGTCCTGACACGAGGGGAGAGCCTGGTGCTGGCTCCGCAACGGGACCTGACGACAGCCGCACCCGTCCCCTACATCCTCAGCCCGCGCCACACCTTCATCCGCGACGGCACCCCTCTGTTGCGTTGGGCGCCCAGCGGCGACGAGACGATGAGCTATACCGTGCGCGTGTGGGGCGGCCAGGTGGATTGGACCACCCAGACCACGGCCACCGCGTTGCGCTACGGGGCCGATGCTCCTCCTTTGCAGCCGGGCGTGACCTATCACCTGTCGGTGACCGACGCGAAGGGCCATTCCTCCGCGCAGGAAGGGACGGCGTTGGACCTGGGTTTCGCTCTGCTGCCGGCGGAACAGGTTGCCGCCGTCGAAGCGTTGCTGGCCCAGGCCCAGGGCTTGAATCTGGATGAGCAGGCCACCCGCCTGCTGGAAGCTGAAATCAAGGCCGCCTACGGCCTGCGGGCCGAGGCTATCGCCCTGCTGGAAGGGTTGGTAGCCGATGAAAAGGCGCCGGACATCAGCCGGCGGCTGGGCGAGCTATACCTGGCGGTGGGGTTGTACACCGAGGCCCAGGCCGCCTTTGAGCAGGCTCAGGCCGGCTTCCAGGCTGTTGGCGACCGGGCTGGCCAGGCGGCAGCCCTGGTCGGCCTGGGGCTGGCCCAACGTGGCGATCGCGCTGAGGCAGCCGCGCAGGAGAGCCTGTCCCAGGCCCACAACCTCTACCAGGCCCTGGGTGACACCGAGGGCATGGACCGGGTGCAACGGCTCCTGGCCGGGTCAGGGGGCAACTGATGCTCCCACTCCTTGCCTCCTGCCTCTTGCCCCTTGCCTCCTGCCTCCTGTTTCTGACCCCCACCCCAACGCCGCCTCCCGTCCAGGCTCAGGCCGATGCCCTGCGCGACGAGTGCCAGGCTCTCAGCAATGAGGGGGACTGGCGGGGGGCGCTGGAGAAATGCCAGGCCGCATTGGCCCTCTACCGGCAACTGGGCGACCGGGCCGGCCAGGCCCAGATGTCCGCCGACATCGGCTGGCTCTCCTATCTCCTGGCCGACTATGAACAGGCGTTGGTCTCCTTCCAGCAGGCGTTGGCCTGGTGGCGGGAGTCTGGCAATCGGGCGGGCGAAGCGGCGATGCTCAACGGCCTGGGGCTGGCCTCTTTTGCTCTGGCCGACTATTCCCAGGCGTTGAGCGATTATCAACAGGCGTTGTCTCTCTGTCAGCAGGTCGGTGACCGGGGCGGGGAAGCGATGGCCCTGGTCGGTATGGCCAACGTCTACCATGTTCAGGCCGACTATCCGCTGGCGTTGGAGTATTACCGGCGGGCCCTGCCCATCCAGCGGGAGGTGGGCGACCGGGCAGGGGAGGTGGCGACCCTGAGCAGCCTGGGGGCGATCTCTCAGGCTGTGGGCGACTACCGGCAGGCGCTGGACTACTACCAGCAGGCGTTGCCCATCCGTCGCGAACTGGGCGACCGGGCCGGCCAGGCGGGGGCGCTGAACGCCATCGGGCTGGCATACCAGACCCTCGGCGACTATGCGCCGGCGCTGGAGGCCTATCGGCAGGCGCTCTCTCTGTGGCAGGAGTTGGGCGACCGCCGCTGGCAGGCGACCACGCTGGAAGCCCTCGGCGATCTGTACAGCTCGTTGTTCGACTACCGCCAGGCGCTGGACTGCTACCGCCAGGCGTTGCCCATCCGCCGTGAACTGGGCGACCGGGCCGGCCAGGCAGCGGTGCTGAATGCCCTCGGCCGGGCCAGCCTGGACCTGGCCGACTATCCGGCGGCGCTGGAGGCCCTGCAGCAGGCGCTCGAAATCCGCCATGAACTGGGCGACCGGGCCGGGGAGGCGACGACGCTGGACAACCTGGGGCTGGCCTGCGACGGCCTGGCCGATTATCCCCAGGCGTTGGGCTACTACAGCCGGGCGCTGGCCCTCAAGCGGGAGTTGGGGGACCGGGCGGGGGAGGCGGCGGTGCTGGGCAACATCGGCGCAACCCGGTATGCTCAGGCCGACTACCCCCAGGCCCAGAACGATTATCAACAGGCTCTGGAACTGGTGCGCCAGATCGGCGACCGGGCCGGGGAGGCGGCGGCGCTGGACAACCTGGGCACGGTCTACCGGGCGCTGGCCCGTTATGACCAGGCGCTGAGCCTCCATCAGCAGGCGCTGGCCATTCGGCGGGAGGTGGGCGACCGGGCGGGGGAGGCGGCGACGCTGGGCAATCTGGGTGTGGTCTACGCCGACCGCGCCGACCATCGGCGGGCGCTGGACTGCTACCGGCAGGCGCTGGCCATCCAGCAGGAGATCGGCGACCGGGCGGGGGAGGCGGCGACGCTGACCAATATCGGTGAGACCTATGGCAACCTGGCCGATTATGACCAGGCGTTGGCAACACTACAACAGGCTCTCTCTCTGTGGCAGGCCCTGGGCGACCGGCGGGGGGAGGCGACGGCGCTCAACAACCTGGGGGGCGTGTACCAGGCTCTGGCCGACTATCCGCAGGCGCGGGCCAGTTACCAGCAGGCGCTCGAAATCCGCCAGATGATCGGCGATCGGGCCAGCCAGGCCCGGTCTCTGAACAACCTGGGGGGCATCGCCTATGCCCTGGCCGATTACGAGGGGGCGTTGACTTTGTATCAGCAGGCGCTGGCGACTTTCCAGGAGATCGGCGACCGGGCGGGGGAGGCGGCGACGCGGGGCAACATCGGCCTGGTCTACGATAACCGGGCCGACTACCAGCGGGCGCTGGCGAACTATCAGTCGGCGCTCGCCATCCAGCAGGAGATCGGCGACCGGGCAGGCGAGGCGACGACGCTGCACAACCTCGGTGCGGCCTATTTTCACCTGGCCGACTATGAGCAGGCGTTGAGCTACTATCAGCAAGCATTGCCCCTCCTCCAGGAGATCGGCGACCGGATCGGGGAAGCGACGACGTTGAACGGCCTGGCGGCGGTTTATGACGCCCGGGCTGACTACCCGCAGGGGTTAGCCACCTACCAGCAGGCGTTGGCCATTCAACAAGCGGTCGGCGACCGGGCGGGGGAGGCGACGACGCTGGACAACCTGGGGGCGGTCTATCACACCCTGGGCGACTCGCAGCAGGCCCTGGCGACCTACAGCCAGGCGTTGGCGCTGGAGCGGGAGCTGGGCGACCGGGCGGGGGAGGCGGCGACGTTGAACGGCCTGGGCCTGGTATACGACAGCCTGGCCGATTACGACCGGGCGCTGGAGGTCTACCAGCAGGCGCTCGCCATCCGCCGTGAGATCGGCGACCGGTCGGGCGAGGCCACGACCCTGGACAACCTGGCCTGGGTCTATGAAGCGCAGGGGCGGATGGAGCAGGCTGTGGCTCATGCTCTCCAGGCGGTCGATCTGCTGGAAAGGGTCTACGGCGGGATCAGGGCTGAGGCATTGCAGAGGAGCTTTGCCGGCGGCATCAACGGCTACTACGGGCATGCCGTCCGCCTGCTGCTGATCCAGGACCGGCCGGCCGAGGCTTTCCTCTATGCCGAGCGGGGCCGCGCCCGCACCTTCCTCAACCTGCTGGGCAATGAGCGGGTGGACCCCAAAGGCAGCGACGACCCGGCTCTCCTCCAACGGGAGGTCCAACTGCGGGCCGAACTGGCCGCCCTGGAGCGCCGGCTGCAAGGAGAATGGAGCCGGCCGGCCGGGGAACGCAGCCGGCAGGCCGTGGCGGCCCTCACCTCCAACCTGGAAGAGCTGCGCAGCGAGTACCAGGCCCTCCTCACCCGGTTGCAACTGACCAACCCGGAGTACGCTTCCCTGGTCAGCGTGGCCCCCCTCAGCCTGGAGGAGGTGCAGCGCCTGTTGCGGGAGCAGGCTCCCGATGTTACCTTGCTCTCCTATCTGGTTGATGACAACGAGACGGTCATCTTTGTCATCAGCGCGCAGGGCTTTTACATCCAGCGGGTGGCGGTCAGCGCCCAGGAGTTGCGCCGGCAGGTGATGGCCTTGCGGGCCGAGATGAAAGCTGCCCCTCTGCTGCCCGACGCCTGGCAGAAAGTGGCCCAGGACCTCTACGGCTGGCTGATCGCCCCGGTGCAGGGGTGGTTGCCCCGCCCCGACCCGGAGCGCCCGCCGCGCCTGGGCATCGTGCCCCATCGCCTGCTGCACTACCTGCCCTTTGGCCTGCTGTACGACGGGCGTACCCCCCTGCTGGAGAACTATAGCCTTTTCTACGCACCCAGCGCCAGCAGCCTGCCTTTCATCCTGGGCAAACGCCACCCGCAGGCCAACACGTTGCTGGCCCTGGCCAACCCCGATACGCCGGGGGCGCCGCGCCTGCAACATGCCGCGTCCGAGGTCCAGACGGTGGCAGCATTGTATGGGGCCCGGCCCTTCGTCGGCCCGGAGGCCAGCGAGGCCCGCTTCAAAGCCCAGGCCGGCCGGTATGCCCTGGTTCACATGGCGGCCCACAGCGACTACCAGCCGGCCAGCCCCCTTTTTTCCGCGATTCTGCTCCAGCCGGAGGGGGGCGAGGATGGTCGGCTGGAGACCCACGAGGTGTTAAGCCTGGACCTGTCCCACACCGACCTGGTTGTGCTGAGCGCCTGCCAGACGCACCTGGGGGAGCTGAGCGCCGGCGACGAGCTGGTGGGGCTGGAGCGGGCTTTCCTGCGGGCCGGTACGCCCAGCCTGCTGAGCACCTTGTGGCCGGTGGACGACGTGGCCACTGCCGCGCTGATGGAGCGGTTCTATGGCCACTTACAGGCCGGGGTCCCCAAAGCTGAGGCGTTGCGCCTGGCCCAGATGGAAACGCGGGCCGAATATCCGTTGCCCTACTACTGGGCCGGCTTTGTGCTGGTGGGAGATGCGGGCCTGTCCCCCCCTTCGGGCCGGAATGCTCTGTGGCCGTGGCTGGTCGGCGGCATGGGTGCGCTGGCCGTCGCCGGGACGGTGGGCATGGCGGTCATGCGGGCCAGGCGCAGGAAGGGAGTAACCGCCCGCCACGCCGACTAAAGTCACCCGCTTTGGGGCCTTTGGCCTGCGGTCGGCCGTCCTGCTTCACCGCGGAGACGCAGAGTTCACGGGCCCTGAACCACAGCCCGGATCATGAAGTCGTTGGCAAACGCCTCCCAGGGCACCTCGTAGCTGCGACCGTCCGGTGAGGTGGTGTCCACGCCCACCGACGGGTCGGAGTGCTGCACGGAGTACAGAAAGCCCACGTAGAAATCGCCGCTCACCGTCAGGTTGTAGCCCGACAGGTCCACGTCGAACCAGCCCATGCCGGCTGGTGGGGTGGCCGTGAAGGGCGCGATCAGGTCGGTGTGCGCAGCATCCCACACGTGCACCTGGATGGGGTGGCCGGCCGCGGCGGTATCGAGATAGTAGCGCGCCCGCACCAGCCGCGCCGAGGCGCCCGGTGTGGTGAATCGCACGGCAAAGCCGCTGCCCAGGGTGATCTGCGTTTGCTCCGACTCACCGACGCCGTCGTCATAGGCCAGCTCCACCTCGGGCGCAGAGTTGTTCAGCACGAGCGGCAGGTAGAGCCTGAACTGCGGAGTCGTGCTGCGCTTCCAGATGCGGACGCGGGCCTGGGGGCAGTACGGGTCGTCCGCCCGGCGCACCCCCCTGACGGCATTGGCGGTCAGGTTTTGCAGGTTCATGCCGCGCCAGCCGCCGTCGTGATCCCCCCCGGCGTATCTCAGGTTGACGCCCAGGCCGTCGGGAGAAGAGGGATCGTAACATTCCCCCCGCACCAGCAGCATGCCGGGATTCCAGTTCAGGTTGTGGTTGAAGTTAAACGTATTGCCCGCTTCGATGTGCTGCCAGCCGCTGTCATAGTCTGGCGGGTTGGGGCGCTGTACGACCACGCGCACCTGTTCGATGTATGGATCATCGGGCATACGGGTCACCTGAACCGTGTTGTCCGTCAGGTTGTGCCAGTAGGCGCCGCGCTGGGCTGCGGGCGCATCAATGGATAAACCGCCAAAGCCGGCCTGGTGGATGCCCAGGCCCGTGCTCCTGAAGTAGAGGCTCACCGTCAGATCATCGGTTTCGCTGTTCAGGTTGTGGTCGAAGATGAGCGTCTCGTGTTGATTGATGTCCACCCACCCGCTGTCCCACTGCTCTGCGACGGCGGTCGGAATCCAGACCGTGACACGGACCTGATCGGCAACGTCGTCTTGGGGGTAGCGATAGATCTGGATCGTGTCGGTCGTCAGCCTTTGCCAGCGGGCACCGTACCAGTTGTTGTTATGTTCCAACCCGCCATAGTTGCGGCGGTTGACGCCCAAGGTGCCATCCGTGTCATTGAACCACAGGTCCACGGCATAGTCGTCCGGGTTGCCGCCCAGGTTGTGGGTGAGCGTGATCACCTCGTTCTGGTTGATGGTCACCCAGCCGCTGGTCCAGTAGGTTCCCGCGTTGGGGAGGTCCTGGGCCGGTCCGGCCGCCGTGGACGGCGCCGGGCTGGCGAGGACGGTGTACATGCCGGCCAGCAGGAGCAGAGCCACCACCAGGGCCACGGCCAGGGCCGGCGCGCGAATGATTGTTCGTCGGTCGTTCATCATTCCCTCCTTACGTTTTACGTTTTACGTTTTACGCGTCGCGTATCTGCCCGTTCCATTCCCTCCTTCCCTGATGTGATCACACCTGGTAGACCACCCTGCCGCCGATGAGGGTCATGGCGATGGGGTCTGCCACAGGCGCTGGAGCGAGGCTCAGTAGATGGAAATTTGTGCTCCTCGGCGGTCTGTGACCGCCGAGAAACGCGGGTCGCAGACCCGCGTTGAGCAACTTTTTCCATCTACTGAGGCTATGTTCTCTGGAATACGATCTTCCCACCGACCATCGTCAGGTCAACGGTGCTGTTGAACAGGTCCTCAGGTGATAGGGTGGATGGGTCGGTTGTCCATACGACCAGGTCCGCGAACTTGCCGGTTTCCAGAGTCCCTTTGACGTTTTCCTGATGGCCAGAGTATGCGCCCTCATAGGTGTGCGCCCTCAGAGCTTCTGTAAAGGAAAGCCTTTGATCGGCGCCGATGGTGTTTCGTTTGAAGGTATAACGGGTCATGGCGCCAGCCAGGGTGGCCTGCGGGTGATAAAACGGCGTAGACGGCGCGTCGGAACCGATGGCCACATGGACGCCCGATCTGATCCATTCTTGCGTCACCATGATGCGCTCCATCCGTTCGGCGCCAAAGAGATAGTTCCAGCCCTCGCCGAAGAGGTAGATGAAAGCGGGTTGCGTGCTGACGACAACGCCCAGGTCCTTCATCTTCCGTGTGGCTTGCGCCGTGGTGAGAATGGCATGTTCGAGCCGATGGCGCGGATCCGAGCGCGGGTTGGCATTCATCGCGGCTTCATAAGCCTCCAGCACCAGGTCGGTGGCGGCATCGCCAATACAGTGGACACAGATTTGCAGGCCTGTGTCATGCAGGCTGCGGATCGTGTCTTTGAACATCTTTGGATCCCAGGTGGTCAATCGCCACTCAACCCCATTGTGTGGCCTATGGCAATAGGCTGTTGGTCCCTGCCCGTCAATCAGGAATTTAAAACCTCTGAAGCGGGTCACCTCATCTTGAATCTGCGCGACCTGGTCCACTTTCCTGAGATCGGCAGGCCATTCCAGGGTCAGATACAGATCGTTTCGCAAGAAGAGTTTACCTTCCTGGGAAAGTTCTTGATAGAGACGGAGATCGTCCAGGTCGCGGATATTGTTGTCGTGAAAACTGGTCACGCCGCAGGAAGCCAGGAGGGTCTGTGTGGCGAGGATGGATTGTTTGACCATCTCGCCCGTGATCGGCGGGGCGAACTGGCGCAGCACATCCATGGCGCGGTGGTTGTAAAAGACCCCGGTGGGTTCGCCATTCTTCTTTTCAATAATGCCTCCTTGCGGGCTGGGCGTGCTGGAAGTAATATCGGCGATCCGCAGGGCGACGCTGTTGGCTGTGCCCCAGTGGCCACCGATGTGCATGATAAACACCGGGTTTTCGGGCGACACGGCATCCAGGTCTTCCTTCGTGGGAACGGACTTGTCGGTCAAAACCATGTAGTAGCCCATGATCCATTCACCGGGTCGTTTACCCTTGATGGCATCCGCCAGGGCACGTTGGAGAGAGGGGACATCCTTCACATCTGGCGGCAAGAACGGGATGTAGTAAGTATTGTTCAACCCTACCGCGCGGAAATGAAGGTGTGGGTCAATCAGGCCGGGCGTGACAGTTCTGCCGCCCAGGTCTATCGTCTGGGTCTGGGGGCCGACCAGGGCGCGGATGGCGGCGTCGGCACCCACGGCCTGGATGCGGCCATCCTTGACGGCCACGGCCTGGGCGATGGTGTTCGCAGCATCCACAGTGATGACCTTGCCGTTGAGGAGCACCATATCGGCGACCTGACCGGACGGCGGCGTGGCTGCTGTGGTGACGGCGACTGAAGGGGTAGCGGCGCCTGGCGCCGTGGTGACGGCGACTGAAGGAGTAGCGGCGCCCGGCGCCGTGGGCTGGATGCGCAAAGTGCCTGTCGGTGTGGTCTCCAGGCCGACCCGGCCGCAGGCCAGGGCGGCGGCCAGGCTGCCCAGACCCAGAGCCGCGGCTTTGACAAAGTCACGGCGGGTTAGTGGACGGTCCCATTGGTTGGACATGTTTCCTTACCTCCCTTGTATAATATGTGCTCGCGCGGGGGTCTTGTATAAATATGTGCTCGCGGGGGGGGGGGGGGCCCCCCCCC
>DAOTXL010000083.1:0-1813 GCA_034435455.1 Anaerolineae bacterium | reverse complement strand
CCAGCCCGCCGGAACACATCAGGCGGATGATGCGCACGTTGGGCGGATACTGGATGCGCGAGGTGCCGGCCAGGTCCGCCCCGGTGTAGGTGCACCAGTTGCACAAAAAGGCGATGATCCGTGGTTCGAATTCCTCAGTAATCAACGTTTTTCTCCCATATTATCGGACTGGCCGCCGGCATCAGGCCGATGCGGTTGAAAGCGATTCGCGCAAAAACGCCTGTAGCAAAGCGGTCACCCGTTCCGGCTGTTCCAGATTGCTGACATGCCCTGCCTCCTCAATGATCTCCAGCCGGGCATCGGGGATCATCTCCGCCATCTGGCGGGCCTCGTGGGGTGGCCGTGAGCGGTCATCGGCCCCAACGATGATCAGGGTGGGAATCTGGATCTCCCCCAGGCGGTCCAGCAGTGAGGTCCGGCTGAATATCCCCCGACCGATGCTGACGATGCCAGGAGTCTGTTCTTTCGACAGCGAGGCCAGAGATTCCCGGAAACGGTTGACCAGCACAGGGTTGTGTTGTATCGTCACCGGCGAGAAGAATAAAGGGACAATTGCCTCTATCAGAGGGGCGGGGATCGTCCCTGCCTGCTCCACCATGTCCAGCATCTTGAAGTAGCGATGGTGCGTTTCCTCCGGTTCTGGCCCCACAAACGTATCCATCAACACCAGAGCCTTGACCGCCTGAGGATGCTCCAGTGCCAGGTGCAACCCCCACATTCCACCGACCGAAAGGCCGATAAGGGCAAAGGATTCCAGGCCCAGGGCTGTAACCAGTTCCCAATGGTCACCGGCAAGCCTCTCAACGGGGCAGGGAGAAACAGGAGGGGGATCCGAGCGGCCGTGTCCCCCAAGTTCTGGCACAATACAGCGATACGATGACGAGAGAACCTGTACCTGGGGAGCCCACATGGCCGCATCCCACAGATAACTATGCCCGAACAAGATAGGGAATCCGCTTCCCTGATCCTGGTAAAATAGATTCCTTTGTCCGATCGCTATGTAAGGCACTGTTTTTTCCCCTCCTTTCGTTTTCTGCCATCAAATCTTGTACGGATCCTCTGCCTGCAGGAAAGCCAGAAGCATGGCCCGTTGTGGATGAGAGCGCAGCCACTCCCACGTTTCCCGGACCCGGGCATAATCCTCCGCCCCAAATTTGGCGAGGTACAAGTTGTCCAGCTTTTGTTTGGTTTCCTCCTCCCGTATCCTTGACTGCCACGGCCTGGTGAAGAACTGATTCACTTTGTCATGGAGATTACGGGATACCAGCAATGCCCACTCATCTCTATCAAACCAAACGCCATTGCAATGTTTACAGCGTTCCACGTAAAATTCAACATCGGGCACAACCCGAAAGCGGGTAAGGATTCGGCGGCAAGAAGGGCACAGTTTCAATTCCTGTGTATCCCAAATCGGCCCAACCTCTTCCTCTTCCTGTCTATCTGGGGTATGGGGCCGGCAGGTTCTGAGCCAGGCCAGGTATTCGTTCGAGTCGAGCCAGACCCCTTCACACTTTGGGCACCTGAAAGCAGGCAGGTGGTCCTCCAAAGTAGTTCTCTGCAGATCAGTGCCTCGACAGGCAGGGCATTCTATAGCCTGCATGGCCCCCCTCAAAATCCTGTCAAATCAGCGCCATCTCCAAGGCAGACAAGATCTGCCTGTGCTCAAAGGCTTTTTGCAACGTCGCCTTGTTGGGGCAGACCACGGCGCACACGCCACAGCCCTGACACAGGGCATAGTCCACCTCCGCCAGCCGCGTCTCCTCGTTCAGCACCCGCGCCCCAAAGGGGCAGGCCGCCACGCACAGCCCACAGA
>DAOTXL010000082.1:0-4070 GCA_034435455.1 Anaerolineae bacterium | reverse complement strand
GGGCGCAGGCAATGCCTGCGCCCCCCCCAAGCACCCTGCCCAGAGGAGATGAAAGGTTAGATGGAAACCCCTGTCCTGGAGACAAGACATATCTCCAAACGGTTCGACATGACCCAGGCCCTTGATGACGTGTCCCTGGCCCTCTATCCGGGCGAGATCCACGCCCTGGTAGGTGAAAACGGAGCCGGCAAATCCACCCTCATCAAGATCATGACCGGCGTCCACCGGCCCGATCGGGGGGAGATCCTGCTGAACGGGAAAGCGATCAGCATCCGCAACTCTCAGGAGGCCCAGGCCCACGGCATTGCCGCCATTTATCAGGAGCCGATGATCTTTCCCGATCTGAATGTGGCGGAGAATATCTTTATCAGCCATCGCTCACGCACTCCTTTCGTGCGCTGGGGCAAGATGTACCGGGATGCCGAGGCGATCCTGGCCAAGCTGGATGTCAGGCTCGATCCACGGATGCCGGCCCGCAGCCTCACCCTGGCCGCCCAGCAGGCGGTCGAGATTGCCAAGGCCATCTCCCTTGACGTGCGGGTACTGATCCTGGACGAGCCAACCTCCTCCCTCTCAGCCCATGAAGTGACCCAACTGTTCCGCCTGATCCGATCGCTGCGCAACCAGGGAGTGGCCATCCTGTTCATCAGCCATCGGCTGGAAGAGGTGCTGGAGATCGCCGACCGCGTGACGGTATTGCGCGACGGCCGATGGATCTCCTCCACCCCCTGCCAGCAGGTCACCCCGGAACAGGTCATCCGTGACATGGTGGGCCGCCAGGTAGAGGAGTTTTTTGCCAAGAGCATGGTCCAACGGGGCGAACTGCTGATGTCGGTCCGCAATCTGGGCAAAGAGAATGCCTTCCAGGGGATCAGCTTTGACATCCATCGCGGCGAGGTGCTGGGCTTTGCCGGGCTGATCGGCGCACGCCGCACCGACGTAGGGCTGGCCCTGTTCGGCATCGAACCGGCCGATACAGGGGAGATCATCCTGGAGGGCAAAAGCCAACAGATCCGCTCGCCGGAGCAGGCATTGCAATTGGGCATCGCTTATGTGGCCGAAGACCGCCGCAACCTGGGTCTGATCATGCCCATGTCCATCGCCTCGAACGTCTCCCTGCCGATGCTGGCCAGGTATCTGAACCGCCTGGGCCTCATCAGGCGGCGCGCCGAGATCGCCGCGGCAGAGCAGTTCCGCGATCGCCTTTCTATCCGGGCAACGTCGGTGCAGGTGGAGGTGGAAAAGCTTTCCGGCGGCAATCAACAAAAGGTTATGTTAAGCAAATGGCTCAACGCCGATCCCAAGCTCCTGATTCTCGATGAACCGACCCGGGGCATTGACGTGCGGACCAAGGCCGAGGTGCACCACATGATCAGCGACCTGGCGGCACAGGGCCTGGGTGTGATCCTTATCTCCTCCGACCTGCCGGAGGTGTTGGCCATGAGCGATCGCATTGTCGTCATGCGGGAGGGCCGACAAATGGGCATTTTTGAACGCGCCGAGGCGACGGAGGAAACGATCATAACAGCAGCCATGGGACAGAATGGCAGAAAGCGAGAGACAGCCCAATGAACATTATCATCCGTCGCTTCCGCCCAGAACAAATCCGCGAGCTATTCTTGATCTTTTTGATCGTTCTGATCGTGGTCTTTTTTTCGGCCGAGATCCCGGGATATTTCAACGCACGTTTTGTGAACCGCATTTCTACCAGCATCGTCGTCGTGGCTATCCTGGCCGTGGGGCAGACGCTTGTCTTTCTGACACGCAATTTCGATCTGTCGGTGGGCTCGATCACCGGCCTGACGGCCTATTTTGTCGGCCAGCAACTCTGGCATCACCCCGAGATCCCGCCGCTGGCGGCCGTGTTGCTGGCCGTCGGCGTCGGCATGCTCATGGGGACCATCAACGGCGTGCTGGTGGCCTATGGCCGGGTGCCGTCGATCATCACCACCATCGCTACCCTGGCCATATACCGTAGTTTCCTGGTCGAGTACTCCCACGCCGTGCCGATCACCACCAACAACCTGCCCAACTGGATCGTGAAACTATCAGCCACCAGCCTGTTCAAAATCGGCGAAGTGGAATTCCGCACCGTGTTTGCCATCATGGTGCTGGTGGTGATCATTTTCCAGCTTGTGCTCAACTATCTGCCCTTCGGTCGGCGTCTGTATGCCATCGGCTCGAACCCAGAGGCTGCCCGCGTGGCCGGCTTCCCTGCCCAGCGCATCGTCTTCACCGCCTTTCTGCTCAGTGGCGGGTTGGCGGGCCTGGCCGGATTCATCTTTCTATCGCGCTTTGGCAATATCTCGGTCCTGGCCGGGATCGGCCTGGAGTTTGCCTCTATCGCCGCCGTGGTAGTGGGCGGTGTGAGCAACGCCGGTGGATCGGGCACGGTGTTTGGTGCCTTCCTGGGAGCGCTGATGATTGACCTCCTGGAGAACAGCCTGCTCCGTTGGCAGGTCATCAGCGAGTTCTGGCGCGATGCCATCCTGGGGATGCTCATCCTGCTGGCCGTGGCTATTGACCATATCGTCATCGGCCGGTTGCGAGCGATCTGGGCCCGGGCCGGATTGCAGATGAAAACAGAAGAAGCAGAGGAAAAACCGGAGGTAGCGGCTCATGTCGGCTAAAACCAGCTTCCTTGCCCTCGTCTGGCAGCGCCTCAAAAGTTGGGAGGGCTTGTTGATTGTCATCCTGGCCGCAGTTTTTGGGATCAACAGCCTGATGGCCCCCAACTACCTCACTATCGGCAATCAGATCAACCTGTTTATCCTGTCCATCGAAAAAATCATCGTGGCGATCACCATGACCTTCCTGATCATCAATGGTGAGATTGACCTGTCGGCCCCGTCTATCATGGGCCTGGCCGCCTGCACCACAGCCTACCTGTTCAACAGAGGCATGGACTTTGGCACCACCCTGCTGATCAGCATGTCCATCGGCCTGCTTTGCGGTCTGTTCAACGGCTTCTGGATCGCCATCGTGGGGCTGAACTCCCTGGTGGTCACCCTGGCCATGCTGATCTGTTACCGCGGCCTGGCCCGCGTCTTTCTGGAGGACCGCTCCATCGGCAAGTTCCCCGAATGGTTCAATTTCCTGGGGCAAAAGAATCTGGTGGGACCTTTTCCGCTGGCGCTCCTCATCTTTTTCGTGCTGCTGGTGCTGGCCGTGATCGTTCTGCACTATTCCGGGTTTGGCCGTGGCGTCTATGTCATCGGCAACAACAAGGAGGTGGCCCGTTACTCAGGCGTCAAAGTGCGGCGGATCAAAATCATCCTCTACATCGCCTCAGGCCTGGTCTCTGCCCTGGCCGGATTGCTGCTGGCAGCCCGGCTCGGTGCAGTGCGTGGCGATCTCGCCTCGGGCTATGAGCTGGATATTGTCACCATGGTGCTGTTGGGCGGCGTCAGTATCTTTGGTGGATCTGGCTCGCTGTATGGCGTTTTCCTGTCGATCATGATTATCCTGAACATAAGAAACGGCATGTCGCTGGCAAACTTTTCCGGTCACTTTCAGACCGGCGTCATCGGCGTGCTCCTCATCCTGTCCGTCCTTGTCCCCAACCTGACCAGGGAGTTCCGCGCCATGTTGAATCGCCGCCGTCCAGCCAGCCATTCGCAAGATGCAGTTGCCCGATAAGAAAGGGGGGATGCCACTCAAACAAACTGCCTGTTGATTCGAGAGAGCCAAGGGTATCGAACTGTCAAGTTTCAGAAAAAAGGAGGCAAGAAGATGAAGACGTACATGCAGCGCATAGTTGCGCTCCTGGTCATTCTCAGCATGCTATTGGCGGCCTGCGGCCCGACACCCGCGCCAACCCAGGTGGCTGTGCCACCGACTCAGCCACCGCCCACCGCTGCGGCACCGGCGCCAACGACACCACCGCAGCCTGGAGTTGTGGAAGCCACACCAGGCCAGAAAGTGGACATGGTGCTGCTGCCCAAGTTCGTCGGCAACCTGGTCTTTGACCAGGCCAACCAGGGCGCTCAGGAAGCCCACGCCGAGCTCAAGAACCCGGGCAAGTTGGAGTTCCTCGGCCCGACAGCCGACAACAGCGTCGCCGGCCAGAT
>DAOTXL010000081.1:0-2845 GCA_034435455.1 Anaerolineae bacterium | reverse complement strand
GGGTCAGGTCCCTCCTCTACACCGGGGGCGCTCCGTCTGCGACAGATGACGCATCACCACCTGTTCCTGGCCCCTCACCTTTTGGTCCAGGCGTTTCGGCCTTGTGGGCCGCGCAGCACCTTCCGCCTGTTCTAACTCTCGATGCCTACAGAGGTTCACTTACGTTGACCATACCACGCCACCCTGGCCGCCTGAACCGCCTGGTGCTGACCGTAACAGCCTCCGCTCACGCTTCCGCTGCCGTCCTTTCGGACGTGGCGGCTTTGTCCCCAGGGCTTCGCCCCCCGCCGTTACCGGCGACGCACGCCTGGGTAGGGTACGGTTGGCAGAACAACCGGTTGTATCCTTTTCTCAAGGTACAACAGCTACACGAGCAGCCTCGTGTCGCACGAAGCGCAGATTGGGCGCAATTGTGTGTCAGAAACCTATTTGCCGACACGACGAATACGAAATATCCCTGGCATGATAACCGCAAAGGAACGTGGAAGTTCCGTCAGATGCTCCCTAACTGCCAAAGCCACAATCTCCGCTTTGCGGACGGGTGTCACGCCTGCCAGACGAATCAGTACCACTCCATGCATATGGAGGTGCTGACGAAACACCATCTCACCGAAATCCTTGTCCGCAGTCAGCAACAATGCGGTCTCCTGATTCGCCAGATGCAAGACGGCATCATCGGACATCCCTGGCCCCAACTCAGCAATGTACGAAACTTGATGCCCCTCTTGGCGCAGACGTTCCACAATGGGGCGGTCAACGCTTTCGTCAGCCAAAAAGTTCATGCAAGCGCCTCAGCCAGGGGATAGACCACATCGGCGCGCAAAGCGTCTCTGGCGAATGCCAATGCAGCCAAGACGGCTTCGCGAGTCAGATGTGGATGTGCCTCAAGAATCTGTTCTGTAGTTTCGCCTGCTGCCAGTTTCTCCAGAATGAGTTCAACAGTAATGCGTGTTCCAGCGATGACAGGTTTCCCCATCATCACTTTCGGGTTTGATACGATCCATTGCTTTTGCATATTCTCATCTCCACGATTTGTTGCGCCGCGCCGCCGAAGGTGGCGTCGGCTGGTCGGGTAGCGGGGCGGCGTTGCCACCGCCCCGCCCCCTCAGAACCGTACGTGCGACTTTCATCGCATACGGCTCAAGCCTCTCCAAACGCCCTTTTCACAGGACGCGGCGTAACTACCTACCCTCCTGCGAGTAGGGAGACCGGCTGATGGGCGAAGAGGTTGCGCAGCGTCACAAAGACATTGCGCTCCTGCTTGCGACAGGTGGAGATCACCGCCTGCAAGCGGGCATATGCCGCTGCTCCGTGGTCGGTGCGGAAACAGCCGCTCACCTTTTGCTTGACTTTGGCTGGGCGCAGGTCTCGTTCGGCCTGGTTGTTGGTAAACGGGACCCCCTCCACCAGCGCAAAGGCCAGGACAGCTTCCTCATGCTCCGTCAGTCGGCGCAGCAGATTGCGCCCCGCTGTGCTTTGGGGGCGTCCCCGGCCCGCTTTGGGTTCGGGCGGTGGTTCTGCCAGTTCCGCCTGGCTCAAGATCTGGCGATAGCGTTGCCGGGCTGCTATGGCAGCTTCTCCGCGCAAGGGGAGAGCTTGCCCGTAGAGGTCCAACAGGAAGGTATGCATCGCCTCGGCCCATCCCGAACCCTGCTCCATCCGCCCGCGCAGTTCACGCAGGATGTGCGCCAGGCAAGCCCCATGTTTCGCTTCGCCGAACTGGTAGTACGCCGCCCAGTGATCATGAACGGCTCGCCCACGAAAGTCCTTCAACACCGACGCAGTGCTCCGCAGCGCCTCGGCCCCACGCTTCGGATGAACAAACAGATGGGTATACAGGCCGTTGCTGGCCACGTGCAGCCAGCGCAGTCTCCCGGCTACCCGCAGCCCCGTCTCGTCAAAATGGGCCACTTCTGCCTGCTTCAGCTGCTCAATGGTGGCCGCTTCCACCGGCGCCGCCAGTTCATACCCCTGTTCCAAGGCCGTTTCCACCGTCTCGCTGTTCAACTCGTACCCATACAAGTCGCTGAACAGGCGGCAGATTTGCTCCAGCGGCATTTTGTGATCCACCGACAACTGGGTGACCAGAGCCCGCACCCCAGGCCCATATTGCACACTGGCCGTCACTTCCGGGGGATACTCGCCACCCTGAACCCGCCCACAGCATTCGATCTGCCCCAAACGATGTTCGGTCACCTCCAGGCGGGGTTCCGGCAGATCAAAAACCTGCCGCTTGCTCACCACTTCATGGGGTTCGTCCACCGAGATCGCCCGTCCACAAACCGCGCAACGCTCCGGCAAATGAAGCCGCACGTGGTCCGGCTTCTCTACCGCGCGCAGGGTCTTGCCTTTGTGCCCGGCCTGTCCTCCCAACGGCTTCTTCCCTTTGGGCAGGGCCGGTTGGACCCGCTTCTTCCGATACCCCTCGCTGCTGGGCGGCTTGTGGCTGTTCTGACTGTTCAGCCCCAGGCGACGCCGCAACTCGGCATTCTCGGCCTGCAGACGGGCATTCTCGGTCTGCAGACGAGCGTTCTCGGTCCGCAAATGCGCCAGTTCCGCCTGGAGACTGGCAACCACGGCTTCCAGAGCAGCCAATCGCTTGAGCAGGACTTCTGTTTCCGGCAGTTGATTGACCACGGCCATAGTTTAGCACATTTCTCGCAAAATGGGAAGTCAGTTCCTTGGCGTGGGTAGGTAGTTACTCTCCTGATTTGTAGTGGGTAATGTGCCGCCCAACGGCGCGGCGGTTGAGCCGCCAGCGCCGGGCCGGCAGCCCGCCCGCAGGGAGGGCTTACAGGCCCAACCTGGTCGGCTCCAACCCCGGGTTTTGCGGGCGCGCGCGGCG
>DAOTXL010000080.1:0-73889 GCA_034435455.1 Anaerolineae bacterium | reverse complement strand
TCTGCCAGAGGAGTTGGCCGGAGAGGGCGTACAGGGCCAGCCCCTTGTGGTCCGGCTTCCAGGAGTGGAGGACGAGCTGGCTGCCGTCGGGCAGAAAGTCGGGCTGGCTGGCCTCGGTGACCACGCGGCGGCAATCGGTGCCATCCACCCGGCAGACATAGACGTCGTAGGTCTGCCGGAGCGGGTCGAAGCGGGGGAAGGCGATCTGCCCCATCAGCGGCGGCTCTGCGGTAGACGATGGTGAAGGGCTGAGGGAGGGGGTCGGCGTCGCGGTGGCCGGTTTGTCCGTCGGAGGTGGGGGGAATGGGGAGCCGGGCTGAGGTGGCGGGGTGGTGGGGGGCTGGGGGAGGGGAGTGGCAGAGGACCAGGAGATGGCGGTGGAGCGGGGCGTCGGCGAGGGTAGCCGGCCGGCAGAAGGTGAGGGGGCTGTCGGTGCGGTGGGTGTCGTGGTAGCCATCGGTGCGGTGGCGGTGGGTGTCGCGGTGGCCGGAACCGAGGCGCTGACCGGTGGCTGCTGGGACCGCTGGAAAAGGTAGCTTTCCAGCCCCAGGAGGGCGATCAGGAGGGCAACGGCTGCCCACCGCAGGTTGCGGCGGGGCCGGCGGCCCTGGGCAGGGGGCTGTTCCCCGGTTGTCGGCGGGTGCCTTGCTTCCTGCCTCTGCCGGACCAGGGCCCGCAGGCGCTGCGCGTCCCGGTAACCGGGTGCTGCCTGGACGATCTCATCCAGCAGGGCCAGGGCTTCGGCCCACCGGCCGGCGGCGATGGCTCTTTGGGCTGCGGTGTAGAGGGCGGCCAGCCGGGCCTGCCGCCCCGCCTCGGCCAGTTGTTCGCTCACGTCGCGATAGCGGGGATCGATCTGGAGCACCTGGCTGAACAGGTCTACCGCTGTGGGCCAGGCTTCGGCCTGGGCTGCCTGTTGCGCCTGCTGATAAAGCCCGGCCAGCAGCGCCGACAGGGCGTTGGCTTCTGCGGCCTCCAGTTCGGCGAAAAGTTCCTGCCCGGTCAGGGCCGCTTCGAGGGCCTGGGCCATCTCTGCCGGCGACCGGAAGCGGTCTTCGGGGCGTTTGGCCATCGCCTTTTGGACCAGGCGGGCCACCGGGCGGGGCAGGTCGGGGCGGAGCTGTTCCAGGGAAGGGGGCGGCACGGCCACATGCTGGTTGATAACGGCCCACGGGGTATCGGCCTGGAATGGCCGCTCGCCGGTGAGCATCTCGTACAGCACAATGCCCAGGGAATAGAGGTCGGCCCGCGTGTCTACCGGGTGGCCCATTACCTGTTCAGGGGCGGCGTAGTAGGGCGAGCCGACAAAGCCGGAATGGGTCAGGGTGGGGGAGGTGCGGGCCCGGGCGACGCCAAAGTCCAGCACCCGCACCGTGCCATCGGGCAGGAGCATGATATTTTCCGGCTTGACATCGCGGTGGACAATGCCATGTTGCCAGGCGTGGTCCAGGGCCAGGGCCACCTGCCGGGCGATGTCCAACGCCTCCTGCCAGAGAAATGGCCCCTCCTCGTTCAGGACCTGCCGCAGGTCGCGCCCCGGTACATATTCCATCACCAGGTAGTGGGTATCGCGGTCCGAACCATAATCCAGGACACGGGTCACATGCATCTCGGGCGATGACTGGGACAGGGCCATGACCAGCCTGGCTTCCTGGTTGAAGCGGTGCAAAAAGTCCACGTCCTGGCCGAGCTGGGGATAGAGCACCTTGACGGCCACCCGCCGGTTTTCGCGCAGGTCTTCGGCCAGATAGACCCAGGCCATACCTCCATGCCCCAACTCGGCGATCAGCTTGTAGCGGTTGTTCACAATAGTCCCGATCATCGTCCCGTCAAAAGCCCACCTTTTCCGTGTCCATTATAACCGGCCTGTGGGCAGGCGGCAATGGGCCACAGGGTGTACTTCTGGGGGGAGATGAGTAGGCCCCAGGGGGTAATCGGCCGTCCGCCGGGTGGTTACAGGTTGGACAAAAGGCGCAAGGGGGGGTATAATCTCCCGGCGAACTCTTTCTACAGGGGGAACCATGCCCGAGTTTCAGGTGGTGTCCGATTTCCGGCCTACTGGCGATCAGCCGCAGGCCATCGAACTGCTGGTCGAAGGGCTACGACGGGGCTACCGGCATCAGACGCTGTTGGGGGCCACCGGCACCGGCAAAACCTACACCATCGCCAAAGTCATTGAACAGGTGCAGCGGCCCACCCTGGTTATGGCTCACAACAAGACCCTGGCCGCCCAGCTCTATGCCGAGTTCCGCCAGTTCTTTCCCCACAACGCCGTCGAGTATTTTGTCTCGTACTATGATTACTACCAGCCGGAGGCCTACCTGCCCCGCACCGATACCTACATCGAGAAGGATGCCGACATCAATGAAGAGATCCAAAAGCTGCGCCTGGCGGCCACCGAAGCGCTGCTCACCCGCCGGGACGTGATCATTGTCGCCAGCGTATCGTGCATCTACAGCCTGGGCTCGCCGGCTGAATATGGGCGTGACGTGGTGGAGTTGCGCCTGGGCCAGACCCGCCGCCGCGATGCGGTGCTGCGCCACCTGGTGGCCATCCACTATGACCGCAACGACGTAGCCTTTAAGCGCGGCACCTTCCGCGTGCGCGGCGATACGGTGGACATCTACCCCGCCTACCGCGACACGGCGCTGCGCGTCGAGTTCTGGGGCGATACGATAGAGCGCATCACCGAGATCGACCCCCTCACCGGCGAGATCCTGGAGGAGCGCCAGGCGGCGGCCATCTATCCGGCCAAACACTTTGTCACCAACACTGAAACGCTCAACGAGGCACTGAAAAGAATCGAAGAGGAGCTGGAGGAACGGCTGAGGGAGTTGCGCGCTCAGGACAGGCTGCTGGAGGCCCAGCGCCTGGAGCAGCGCACCCTGTACGATATCGAGATGATGCGCGAGATCGGCTACTGTGCCGGCATCGAAAACTATTCCCGCCATCTGGAACGCCGCGACGCCGGCGAGCCGCCCTGGACGCTGCTGGACTATTTTCCCGACGACTATTTACTGGTGGTGGACGAAAGCCACATGACCATCCCCCAGGTGCGGGGCATGTACAACGGCGACCGCTCGCGCAAAGAGGTGTTGGTGGAGTACGGTTTCCGCCTGCCCTCGGCCCTTGACAACCGCCCCCTCAAGTTCCACGAGTTCGAGGAGCGCGTCCGGCAGGTGATCTATACCTCGGCCACGCCCGGCCCCTACGAGCGCCAGGTATCGGCCCAGATTGTGGACCAGGTGATCCGGCCCACCGGGCTGGTGGACCCGGAGGTCATCGTCCGGCCGACCAAAGGGCAGATTGATGACCTGATCGGCGAGATCCGCCGCCGTGTGGCGCGGGGCGAGCGGGCATTGGTAACGACCCTGACCAAACGGATGGCCGAAGACCTGGCCGACTATCTGAGCGAATTGGGTACCAAAGTCCACTATCTGCACTCTGAGGTGCAGACGCTGGAGCGGGTGGAGATTTTGCGCGACCTGCGCCTGGGGGTGTACGACGTGGTGGTGGGCATCAACCTGCTGCGCGAGGGACTGGACCTGCCGGAGGTGTCGCTGGTGGCCATCCTCGATGCCGACAAGGAAGGCTTTTTGCGCTCCGATACGGCCCTCATCCAGACGATTGGCCGGGCGGCACGGCATGTCAACGGTCAGGTGATCATGTACGCCGACCGCATTACCGACTCGATGCAGCGGGCCATTGAGGAGACCAACCGCCGCCGGGCGATCCAACAGCGGTACAACGAGGAGCATGGCATCCGGCCGCAAAGCATCGTCAAGGAGGTGCGTGACCTGACCGACCGGGTGCGGTCGGCAGCCGAGGCCCAGGCCGGGGTCCGCGTTGCCGCCGGAGTGCCCAAAGCCGAAATCCGCTTCCTCATCGAGGAGCTGGAAAAGCAGATGAAAGAGGCCGCCGCCCGGCTGGAGTTTGAAAAGGCAGCCCTGCTCCGCGACCAGATTTTCGAGCTGCGCCGGCAGTTGGAGGAGGAGGAGAGCATCCCCGAGTGGGAGCGCATCTGGCGGGAGGGCCATGCCCGGCAGCGGCGCGCCGGCTGATCGCCTCAGCGGCTTTTGGCCAACGCCGAGGCGATCAGCTCCTGCTTCAGGTCCCACAACCGCTGGGTGAGGGAGACGTGATAGAGGTGGGGGTTCACCAGCCGCCGCACGCCGGGGTCCAGGCGGCTCACGTCGGCCTGGCGCAGCCGGCGGATCTCGGCGAGGGGGGGCAGATCGTAGACCAGCCGCCCCGCGATCAGCACATCCACCAGCAGCGGCTCAATTTCGGCCACCTCCTCCCGGCGCAGGGTGCGGTAGGTGGCATGGTCCGAGGGGTGGCGCAGGGTGATCTGCTCCATTTCGCGCGGATCCTCATCGTCCAGGCTGAGCAGATCGGCGGTGGCTTTGCCGCGCCGATCGTACACCCGCCACACCCGCTTGTGGCCGGGGTTGGGGGTCTTGGCCGCCGAGTCTGAGATCTTGATGGCCGGCAGCCACCGCCCCCCGTCCTGAACGGCCACCAGCTTGTAGACCCCTCCCAGGGCCGGTTCGCCCCAGGAGGTGATCAGCCGCGTGCCCACGCCGTACACCAGCCGCCCGATGAGCTGGTCGGGGTCCACCCCGTAGCGGGGCGCTTCCTGGCCGATCTGGGTGAGGATCTGCAAGATGATCAGCTCATCCAGGTCGTTGGACAGGACGATGGAGGTATTGGGGAAGCCGGCCTCGTTCAGCATCCGGGCGGCCTGGATGCTGAGATAGGCCAGGTCGCCCGAATCGAGGCGGATGCCCACCGGTTCGTGGCCCTTGCGCCGAAGTTCCTCAAAGACCCGGATGGCGTTGGGCACCCCGCTGTGCAGGGTGTCAATGGTATCTACCAGCAGCAGGCAGTCATCGGGATAGACATCGGCGTAGGCGCGAAAGGCGTCCAGTTCGCTCATCCCCAGGCTCATGAACAGTTGGACCATGCTGTGGGCATGGGTGCCCTTGGGAGGCAGTGAAAGCAGGTGGGACAGGCCCACGTTGGAGGTGAAATCGGCCCCGCCGATGAGGGCTGCCCGCGCCCCGGCATTGGCCCCCCGCTCGTGGCCCCGCCGCAGCCCGAACTCTAGCAGCAGCCGGCCGCGGCCGCTGTCGTGGATGCGCGCTGCCTTGGTGGCGATGAGCGTCTGATAGTTGAGGTGGTTGAGCAGAGAGGTTTCCAGGATCTGGGCCATGGCCAGCGGCCCCTGCACCACGGTCAGGGGCACGTTGGGGTGGACCACCCGGCCTTCGGGGATGGCCCGCATGGTCAGGGCAGCGAAGGTGCCGTTTTGCCGCAGCCAGGCCAGAAAATCGTCGCCGAACACCGGCGTGCCGGCCCGGCCCCGCTGTTCGCGCAGGCAGGCAATGTCCTCGTCGCAAAAGTGGGCCTCCCGCATCCAGTCCAGCAGCCATTCCAACCCGGCGTTGATGCAATATCCGGCCTGGTGGGCGCCATAGTTGGGATAGTTGCGGAAAAAGTGATCGAATTGCACCTGTTTCTCGTGGAGGCCCATGCGGTAGTAGAGTTGGGCCATGGTCAGTTGATATTGGTCGGTGAACAGGATCCCCTCCGCTGTCCTGCGTTCTCGCTCTTTCACTCCGTACCTCCTCTGACCGCTGGCGATTCGTTGCCGACCGTCGACCGCTCGGCTCGCAGGAGGTCAATCGTCTCGAAGGCGTGGCGCAGATGGGGGATGACGATGCTGCCGCCCACCACCAGGGCCACGTGGAGCGCTTCGTACAGCTCCTGGTCGGTGAGCCCCAGTTCGACACATTGGATGAGGTGGTAATCAATGCAGTCGTTACAGCGCAGCACGGTGGAGGCGACCAGGCCCAGCAGTTCCTTGGTCTGCCGGGGCAGTGCCCCCTCTTCGTAGGCCTTGGTGTCCAGGTTGAAGAAACGCTTGATGCCCAGATGCCCGGCTCCCAGGATGCGCTCGTTCATCCTGGCCCGATAGGCGCGGAATTCGTCCAGACGTGTGCCCATGATCCCCCCTTTACGTTTTACTCTTCACGTTTTACAGGACAGGCCGGCGGCATGGCCCGTTTGTGGGCCGAGGCGGCGATCATGCGCTGCACTTTGGCCAGCAGGGCCGGGTCCACTCCGGCCGTCTCCCCTGCCTCGATGGCGGCCAGGGTTGCGTCCAGGGCGGCGTAGGTGAGGCCCATCTCCCCCTCGTCGGTCTGGCCGGCCCATAGCCCGGCGGTGGGGGGGCGGTCTATGATCGGTTGGGGCACACCCAGCTCACGGGCCAGCTCGCGTACCTGCCATTTGTACAGGTTGCCCAGCGGCTCGACATCCACGCCGCCGTCGCCATATTTGGTAAAGTAGCCGACCATCAACTCGCTCTTGTTGCCGGTTCCGGCCACCAGGTAGCCGTGGGTCTGGGCCAGGGTGTAGCAGGCGATCATGCGCAGCCGGGGTTTGATGTTGGCCCGCGCCATGTCGGATGTCCCCGGCGGCAGCGCGGCCACCAGGGTGTCATACACGGGGGTCAGGTCCACCGTTACCGTCTGGATGCCAAACGCTTCGGCCACCAAGCCGGCCATCTGGGCGTCTTCGGGGAGGCTGTGGCAGGGCAGCAGCGCGCCCAGCACCTTTTCCCCCACGGCCCGCCGGCACAGCGCCGCGGTGCAGGCCGAATCGATCCCGCCGCTCAGGCCGACGACGTACCCCTGGGCCCCGGCCTGGGCTGCATAGTCGCGTAGCCAGGTTGCAATCTGATCGGCGAGGCTCATGTTACACCACCTTCTCCACAATTTCTATGCCATTCTGCGCCATGCTAAAGAGGAAGATGAGGTGCATCAGGTCGCCGTGGTGGGGCATGATCCCCAACTTCTCGGCCACCTCCACCGGGGTGTCAAAGGTGTCCACCCCTTCCATCGGCAGGATGACCCGCACTCCTGGCAGGCCAAGGGCGTTGGCCCGCAGCCGCAGGTGCATGGCCAGGTGGTAGGTACACAGGTCGGTGCAGTCGCCGGCGACGAGGAAGGCGGTCACCTCCGGGTGGGCTGCCAGCCATGCTTCCAACCCGGTGCCGATGGCGGCGTGGATCGAGTTCTTTTCGATGATGGTGAACAGGTGGGAGAAGGGCAGATTTTGCAGTTCCGGCACCGTCGCCGCTTCAGCCGTGCCGCCAACGCAGTGGGGCGGAAAACTGCCGAACTCGACCGCGTCGGCGGCGTGGGTGTCCTGAGGCAGGACAAAATGGCGCACGCCCAGGTCGTAGGCCCGCTCAAACAGCCGGGCTACCGGCCCGACGATGCGGCCCACGCGCGGGCTGGCCAGCGCACCCTCGTGGCAAAAGCCGGTGATCACATCCACGGCCATGACAGCAACCCGGTGTGGGCCGCCAACCTCTGCGATCAGGCCGGCCAGGTCCAGGGTGGGACGGCTGTCATGCCAGTTGACCAGCCAGCCCAGGAAGGGCCGGCTGTCGTGGAGAAGCTGCTCCAGATTCATGGTCACACCTCCCGTTCGTGTATTTTATACACTAATGGCCGGCGCAAAAAGAAACGGCCATTAGTGTATGTTTCACACTAATTGTACACAACCCGGCTGATTTGTCAAGAATGGGGTCCGCCCTGGATCGGGTCATGGGAACAGGCGTCGGGCTTTGACCTCGGCCACAGCATCTTCCCGGTACCGGTACAGGCGGGCGGGTCGGCCCTCGCCGCTGCGGCGACCGCCGCTCGGTTCGATGACGCCGGCGCTGAGGATTTTGCGCCGAAAGTTGCGTTTGTCCAGCTTTTCGCCCAGGACGATCTCGTAGGCGGTCTGAAGTTCACTCAGGGTAAAGGTCTCCGGCAGCAGTTCAAAGCCGACGGCGGTGTATTCCAGCTTGTAGCGCAGCCGGGTGAGGGCATAGTGCAGGATGTCGGCATGGTCGAAGGCCAGGGGGGGCAGATGATAGATGGACCACCAGCGCACATGCTCCCCGTCTTCGGCGGCGCGGGGGACGATGCGGCCCGCCGGCACGACGGCAAAGTAGGCCACGGTGATCACCCGGTCACGGGGGTCACGGTCTGGTCGGCCAAAGGTGTACAACTGCTCCAGATAGACATCGGTCAGGCCGGTCTCTTCCGCCAGTTTGCGGACGGCGGCCGCTTCCAGCGGCTCGTCCGGGCCGACAAAGCCGCCAGGGATGGCCCACATCCCGGCATAGGGCCATTGCCTGCGCCGGACCAGCAGCACCTGGAGGTCCCCCTGGCGCAGGGCAAAGATGACCACATCTACTGTGACCAGTGGGCGCGGACCTGAGCCGGTCTCAGACATCGGCCTGCCTCAACGGACGTTATTGTAGCACAGAGGGGCCGAATGGGCAAGATGGGTTTGAGCTCTGACCTGCGCCCCTCTGTTCATCAGCCGTCGTCCACCAGAATGCCGACGACCGGCAGCCGTTCGAGCAGATCTGCGCCGTGAGGTGCATCCCCCAGGCTGCCGGTGTAATCAACGCCGGCCGGGTGGCGAACCTGATGGCGGCCCCTTTGCCACAGGAAGCTGTGGGATGCGTCGTAGACCTTGCCTTCGAAGGCAAAACAGGTCGGCGCCCCGTTCTGGCCGTTGCAGCCGGCCAGTTCTGCCCGGCTAAATCTCCGCATGGTCAACCTCCAGGTGTTATTCTGACCCAGGGAGTTGGAGCCCCTGAGCGACTCAGGGGCTCCCTCCCTTCTACCTCTCAAACACAGCCAGAGCTGCCGGTCAGGCTCTTAACCGGGCATAAAGGGGCGCACGAACGGAGAAGTTTCCCCTCGCCGCATAAAGTGACCCGATGGCCCTTCTCCCAGGAACTCGGAGAACCACGATTCGTGCTCGATCTCCTCATTCAGAATGGCCAGGGCCAGGGCATAAGTCCGATGATCCTTCCCGGCCGTGAGGTTGCAGATGTGGGTGTATCCCCGCACGGCGCACCGCTCGGCATTGACCAGCACTCGGAGGATGGCCTGCACGTCTGTCGGGTCCTGGGGCAGGCTGGCCGGGGGACAGGCCGACATATCATGAAAGACCTTCATATCGTCAGGCAGCCTGCCGCCGAGTTCGTAGATGCGGGGCACCAGGGCCTCGAAGTGATTGCGGTCCTCGATGCGCGCGGCCTCGGCAATCTCCTTGATCCCTTCTCCTTCCAACCCGATCAGGTTGGCGCGCAGGATGGTGTAGTAGTAGAATGTTGTGAGTTCCGCGGCAGCGTTCGTGATGAGCAGCTCCAGAAGCTCATCAACGTTGATTCCAGACTTTTCAACCATTTCTCTCGCTACTTTTGCCATTTTCGTTATCTCCTTTTCATTTTCAGATTTGAGTTCCATCTATTTGACCCACCAACGCAGAGTATTGTCTATAGATTCCCTCCTTTCCAGACTATAGAATCTGATAGGTTCCAAACTCTATAGAGACTCATTCTCCATACGGTGCCAAAAAAAGAAGAAGGTACCTGGGCAGAGCTATTCACCAGCCTGACAGGTGGGACAGAGTCCATAAAAATCGAGCCGGTGACCGACGATCCGAAAGCCTGATTGCTGAGCCACTTCCTGGATCAGGTCTTGGGTCAGGCTGACCTCCGGGTCTATGACCTTTCGGCAGCGGATGCAGATCAGGTGTGGGTGCGGGTAGGGTTTATTCCCGTCGTACCGGTTGTCGTCGTCGCTGAAACCAAGCTCCAGCACCTCGCCCATCTCTTTGAGCAGGCTCAACGTTTTGTAAATGGTGCCCGGGCTGGTAGTTGGGAACTGGTCCCTGAGCCGGTCATACAACATGGCTGCGCTGGGGTGTTCATCGCTGGCAGCCAGGAGGCGCAGCAGGGCCACGCGCTGCGGCGTCAGCCGGTACTCACGCTCTCGCAGCCTGCCCATCAGTTCCTCGAACCTGGCTTGTGGATCCATCCCATCATCCCTTGTGAATCTGTATTCTATAGAGAGCCATTCTTCACAAAGAGTATAGCACATGTAGAATGGCCTGTCAAATCGAGGGCACACCATGGCGTGGTCATCAAGCCGGCGGGCAGATGCCTCTGGGAAACAAGTTGCACATGGCGTTGTGGGCTGTTTGTGTCCAGGAAGCACCTCAAGCCCCTGGCACCTGGACAATGACACAGTCCAGACAGGACCAATGGACGGGTTGACAAGCGGAGCCATTCCAGACATAATAGACCTATGCGACCTGATCTCAGGCTGGTGTTGTGGCTCCTTCTGGTGTTGGGGATGGGCGGGCTGTTGGCCGGCTGCGCCGACGCCCCGCCGACCCCCCTGCCCAACCGGGCGGACGGTGGGACCGCCTGGGCTTTGAGTACCGCGCCACTCCCTACCCCGTCCCCAACCTCCATCCCCTCGCCAACACCCTCACCGCTGCCGACCCCGACGCCTTCTCCCATTCCGGTGCTGACCCCCTCCGCCGGCGAGCCGTTGCCCCTCGCGCTGGGCTGGCGGTTCGACGCCAACGGCCACCTGACGGCCGGGATCGCCGCTGCGCCTGGGGGCCGGCCAACCTTCCTGCTGACCTCGCTGGGGCGGACCCTCTATGCCCTGCGCAGCGACGGTCAGGTGGCCTGGCGGGTACCCCTGGCCGGGCCGGCCTATGTCCTGGCTCTCTGGAACGAGGAGCGGATCGCCGTGGGCGACGATGCCGGCCTGGTCACCCTTCTGGACGGCAATGGGCAGCGGCTGTGGCGCTATGATACCGGTAGCCGGGTGACGGCCCTGGCTGCCGGTCGGGCGGGCCTGCTGACGGGCGGCTGGGACAAATGTCTGACCTCCCTGACTTTCGACGGCGAACTGTTGTGGCAGGCCGGCCTGGACGGCCCGGTGAGCGGTGTCGCCATCCTGCCTGACTCCGAAGGAACCGGGGAACCGGCCCTGGCCGTGGCTGCCACCCTCGACGGCGAAATACGCGCCTTTGACCCGACCGGAATCCAGGCCTGGCGCCTGGATGTGGGAGCACCGGTCGCAACCCTGGCCGCGGTCAAAGGGATAGGGGTGCTGGCCGGTGCGCAGGACGGCCGTCTGCTGGCCCTCGAGGCCGAGGGAAAGGTGCGCTGGCAGCACCCCCTGGGCGAGGGCGCTCCCCTGTGGCACGCCGCCGACATTGCCGGCAACACTGCCCCCGAAATCGTCGCCGGCAGCGGGGGGGCAGCGCCGTGTCTGACCCTGCTCACTGCCGACGGGGAGGTGCAGTGGCGTATGGCCCTGCCCTCGCCGGTGGGAGCCGTCACTTCTGCCGACCTCGATGGCGACGGCCATCCGGAAATTCTGATTGGGCTGATGGATGGCCAGGTCCAGGCTTACGATGGCCAGGGCCGGCTGCGGGGTTCGGCCCAGGCCGGGTTGTCGGTGTGGGGGTTGGTACCCGCCGACGATGGCAGCGTCCTGATCCTGGCCGACGTGAGTGCCTGGCAGCTCCGGGCCGGCCAGAGCCCGAAGGGCAGCCCCTGGCTTTCCCCGCCCCCGCTGCTGAGCGCCTGGCCGGAAGTGCTGCCCCCCGGCACCGAACCGGTCCCCGATGGAGCGATCCTGGCTTTCTTGGGCGACGTGGCGCCGGGCCGGACGATGGAGCAGCAACTGGCCCGCTACGGGCCGGCCTACCCCTGGGGCGGGCTGGGTCCGCTGCTGGCCGGGGCCGACCTGGCCGTGGTCAACCTGGAATGTACCCTGGCGACCCGCGGCCGGCCGCTGAACAAACCATACCTGCTCCGCGCCCATCCACGTTGGGGCAGGACCCTCACCGCCGCCGGGATCGACCTGGTGACCCTGGCCAACAACCATGCCCTGGACTACGGGCAGATGGGGCTGGACGAAACGCTGGAAGTGGTGGAGAGCCTGGGGATCGCTGCCGTGGGGGCCGGCCGCTCCTCGGAGCAGGCCCATCATCCGGCGTTGTTCCAGGTGAACGGGGTGCGGGTGGCGGTCCTGGGCTATGCAGCGGCCCGCTGGAACGGCTCGGCCGATGTGCCCGCCACAGAGCAGATCGCCTGGGCCGAACCGGCCGCCGTACAGGCCGACGTGCTTGCCGTCCGCAGCCGGGCCGATGTGGTGGTCGTCCTGCTCCACGCCGGCGTCGAGTACGCCTCCGAACCGTCAGCCGATCAGGTGGCGGTGGCCCATGCCGCCGTAGATGCCGGCGCCGACCTGGTAGTCGGCCACCACCCCCACGTAGTCCAGACGGTAGAGCGGTATAAAGGGGGCCTCATCGTCTACAGCCTGGGCGATGCCCTGTTCGACATCCCCCGTCCGGCGGCCATGCTCGGCCACCTGCTGCGGGTGCACGTCACGCCGGCCGGGCTGAGCCGGGCCGAACTGTGGCCCTTCTGGATCAAAGAGGCCATCCAGCCCTGGCTGCTGGACGACGGGCAGGGCCACCCCCGCTACCAAGTCATCTACCCGTGACCGGCCCGGTCACCAGACACGGCAGAGAAGGCCTTTGAGATAGGCCGATTCGGGGAAGGTGAGGAGGACCGGGTGGTCGGCGCTTTGGGCCAGCCGCTCCAGGATCTGCACGTCGCGCCGGGCATCCACACTGGCCGCAAAGACGATCTTTTGAAAGAGGTCGGCGCTCACCAGGCCAGAGCAGGAAAAGGTGACCAGGAACCCACCCGGTCGCACCAGGTGCAGGGCCAGCAGGTTGGCGTCCTTGTACCCCCGGCTGGCAGCCATCACCTGCGCCTGAGAGGCGGCGAACTTGGGGGGATCGAGGATCACCACGTCGAACAGCCGGCCTTGGTCCCGGTAGCGGCGCAGCACCTGAAAAGCATCTCCGACGACCATCTCCTGGGGCCCACAGCCGTTGAGGGCCAGGTTCCGCTCCGCCAGGGCCAGCGCCTCGGCCGAAGAATCCACGTTGACCACCCGCCGCGCTCCGGCCCGCCCGGCATATACGCCGAACCCCCCGGTATAGGCAAAAAGGTTCAGCACCTCAGCACCGGTGCAATAGGCTGCCGCCCGCCGGCGATTTTCCCGCTGATCCAGGTAGAAACCGGTCTTGTGCCCCCGCCTGACATCCACCAGGAAGCGATGCCCCTGCTCGACGATCTCGACCCGCTCCGGTGGTTCTGCGCCCCACACCGGGCTGCTTTCCGGGGGCAGGCCCTCCTTCTGCCGCACATCGGCGTCGTCGCGGGCATAGATGCCGGTCGGGTGCAGGAGGTCGGCCAGCAGGGCGACGATCTCATCCCGCCGACAGGCCATGCCCAGGGTCAGGCACTGGAGGACCAGCCATTCGCCATAGCGGTCCACTACCAGGCCGGGCAACCCATCCGACTCGGCGTTGACCAGGCGGTAAGCGTTGGTCGTCGGGTCAGAGGCCAGGCAGGCCCGGCCGCTGATCGCCCGTTGCAGACGGCGCTGCCAGAAGCCGGTGTCCACCGCCTCGTCGGCCTCCCAGGTGAGCACCCGGACAACGATTTGAGACCGGCGGTTGAGGTAGCCGGTGGCCAGGTACTGCCCCTGACCGTCCACGACCCGCACCAGGCCCCCCTCCTCGACCTGGCCCACAACGCGGGCGACTGCCCCGGAAAAGATCCAGGGGTGGTGGTGGCGGACCGGTTTTTCCCGCCCCGGTTTCAGAACCACCGTAGCAGATTTGGGGTCCATAGGGTGAGTATAGCACAGCCCCCGGCTTTTGCCAAACAGGCTCGTCTGCCCGTCCCCGATTTGACATCCAACCCATTGCCTGCTAAAATCGAAACCGCACTTTCGATTTCGCTTGGTGCAATTGCTCCCTCGCGAACATCAAGCCGGCAGCCGGGGATTGTTGTGGCCCCAATTTGCCATCCGCGCGGCAGGGAGGAGGGATCTGCCGGGCCACCGGCGAAACGGTGATGGCAACCGGCATGGCTCTGCCCGGCCGGTCAGGAGGACGGGTGTGGAACAGCGGATCCTGGTCGTTGACGATGAACCAAGCGTCCGCCACCTGATCAAACAGGTGCTTACCCAGGAACAGTATCAGGTCGAAGCGGTCGGCTCCGCGTTAGAGGCCCTGGAACAACTCCAGGAGGCCCCGTTCGACCTGGCTATCGTGGACCTGCTCCTGCCAGGCCTCAGCGGGTTGGACCTGGCCGAGGCGATCCGGATGCTGGACCCTGGGACGCCGGTGATTCTGATGACCGCCTACGGCGCCCCTGCTCTGGAGAGCGTGGCTTCCCATCCGGCCATCCGCCACTATTTGCACAAGCCCTTTACTTTGGAGCGGCTGCTCGACCTGATTGACAGCAATACCAGGCGCTAAAGCCGGGCTATCCGGGAAGAAAACACCCCGTTGGCGAAGGGTCGCCGAAGGCTTCTTGGAAGCTCCCCCGCGTAGCGTGCCCGTCCGAAATGCTGACCGGCAGTGACCCCGGCATCGGTCAGAACCGCAATTTTCATGGCCACCTCCTCGCCCATCCTCTCTTCTTTCACCCAGACCGGGTGGGCCTGTTTGCTCTCCTGAGACTTCTGGGGTATAATCGGTCAATGGAAAGGAAGGTGCGACGCATCCCGGTGGGCCATCGGGGGTGATGAGGGCGTGCTTTTCCCGACCCGAATCGCGTTGCAGGTGCGTCGCACCGGGGTCTCGAAAGGAAGAGGGGGACTCGTGCAGCACAGAGTCGAAGGAGAGGGCGGGGCGCCGTCGCCGAAAGGGGTCGGGGGTCCCTCCTGCGGCGATCCAGAGGCCCTCCTCCTTCCAAAACAGGCCAACGCCCGGCCTCGAGCGTCCCAGCCCTTGCCCCCCCCTTTTACCGGCCTCCTCCTCGCCTTTGTCGCCTTCCGGCTGATGGCGGTGCTGCTGGTCAGGCCCGGCGGCTATATCACCCCGTTGTCCGATTTCACCTTCTACCGGCTGCTGGCCTCCTACGCTTCCCAAGGCTTTTACCCTTCTGTCCACTATTGGATGGAGTATCAGCCCCTCTTCCCCTGGATCCCGGTCGGCATCTATCGCCTGAGCCTGCTCCTGCCCAACTGGGGCGAGCCCGGCTTTTGGTTCAACCTGCTCCTGGGCACCTTCTTCCTGCTGGCCGACACAGCCAACCTGACCTTGATCTACCTGATCGGCAAACGTCTCTACGGCCTGGAGGTCGCCCTCCGCATCGCCTGGACCTACAGTCTCCTCTTTGTGCCGCTGTTGATCATGCTCGGCTGGTTCGACCTGTTCGGCCTGACCTTCCTGTTGCTGGCCCTCTATCTGACCTTGTGCCGGCGCGGCCTGGCCGGCGGGGTTGTTGCCGGGGTGGGCTTTCTGGTCAAGCTGTGGCCCATCCTCGTCGTGCCGGTTGCCTTCTGGCGTGAACCCACCCGGCGACGGCGGCTGTGGCTGGTGGGCCTCACGGCGCTGACCATCGTTGCCGTGAGCCTGCCTTTTTTCCTGCTCAACCCCCAGCTCTTTGCCCTGTCGTGGACCATCAATCTGAAGCGCAGTTCGTGGGAGACGGTCTGGGCGTTGCTGGAGGGCTTTACCGGCTTTGGTCTGGCCGGCGGGGCCAACCGCTTCGACCCAACGCAGGCCGGCGCACTCCAGCATCCCACTACCCTCCCCTGGACACCGATTTCTGCCGGTTTTGCACTGGTTTACCTCTACCTCTGGTGGGCGGCCAGGGACAGGATGCGGGAGACAGGACCCTCCGTTACTTCTTGCCTCCTGCCCTCTGCCTCCTGCCCCCTGTCCCTGTCCTCTTTCCGGGCGGTAGCCTTTGCCGGGCTGACGATGAACCTGGTGACCCTCTACCTCAAGGGTTACAGCCCGCAGTTTCTGGTGTGGTTGTTGCCGTTTGTGCTGCTGTTGCTGCCGGGGCTGCGGGGCCTGGCCTATGCTCTGCTCCTCAGCGCCGTCAACCTGGTCGAAAGCCCTCTCTATTTCACCCTGCTGCCCGACCGGCCCTGGCTGCTGACCGGGGCAGTGCTGGCCCGCACCGGGCTGCTCCTCCTGCTGGCCGTGGAGTATGGGTTCATGGCCCTGGGCCGGCCCCTCTCCGCCCGGTTGAGCCGCCGGCTGTGCCTGGGGGCGACGGTCCTGCTGGCGGTGGTGGGCCTGGTAGCCATCCCGTTTGCCTGCGATGCCTACTACCACAATCGCCTGGCCGTCAGCCCCTATCGCCCGATGATCGAGGCTGTGAGGGCTGAGGCCGCCCCTGGGGCACGGGTGATCATCGGCGGCGACGAGCCGGCCGGCGCGCAGGGTGCCTTTGACGCGGCCTACCCCTTTCTCCACCGTCGCTTCGAGGTGACCTCGGTCCAGACCGACTGGTGGTTCCCCGCCTGGCAGCCGCGCCTGGCCGCAGCGGTGAAGGGCTACCCCCAGACCTGGCTCTACGCCCCTGCCGACTCGCCCCTCCACGCCTGGCTGGCCGAACGCTATCCGCCCCTGGCCCGCCACGAGTTCGACGGCTGGCTTCTGACCGGATGGGACACGCGATGAGAGACCGCCGCGACGGCCCTCTGACCCTCTGCCTCCTGGCCTTTTTGCTGGGCATCTACCTGCTGACACAAAGCGGCATCTATCACTCCAGCGACGAGATGGCCATGTTGGCCGCCACCGACAGCCTGGCCCGTCGGGGCGCGTGGGACATCGAGCTGCTGCGCTGGATGGACCGGCAACAGGGCTCCTTCGGCCCCGATGGGCACCTCTATTCGCGCAAAGGGCCGGGCACAACGCTGGCGGCGCTGCCCCTGTACTGGCTGGCGCTCCGGTCGGCGCGGATGGGCAACGTCCAGGCGGCCATGCTGACCAACGGGCTGGTCACCGCGCTGACCGGGGTGCTGGTCTACCGGGTGCTAAGGCGGCTGCGCTATGGCCAGGGGGTATCGCTGGGTACAGCCCTGGCCTTTGGCCTGGCGACGATGGCCTGGCCCTATGCCCGCTACCTGTTCAGCGAGCCGCTGGCCGGCCTGGGCCTGATGGCCTGCACCTACTTTTTGCTGGGCTACGGCGAAAAGGGGGACCGGGCCAGCCCTTTTCTGGCCGGGGTGGGGCTGGGCCTGGCCCTGCTGGCCCGGCTGAACAACGCCATCGCTGCCCCGTTCCTGGGCCTGCTGCTGGTGGTGTACCTCTACCGCCGCCACCGGCGCGACCGGCGGGCCTGCCTTCTTCCCCCGATCCTGTTCGGCCTGCCGCTGCTAACCGCGCTGGCGCTGAGCGGCTGGTACAACTGGCTCCGCTTTGGCAACGTGCTGACCACCGGCTACCTGCCGGAGGAACGGTTTGCCACCCCCTTCCTGGAGGGCTTCTACGGGTTGACCCTCAGCCCCGGCAAGGGCCTGTTGTGGTACAATCCCCTCCTGTTTGCGGCGCTGGCCGCCTGGCCGGCCTTCTACCGCCGTCATCGCGCCGAGGCGCTGTTGGCCGCCGCCGTGGTGTTGAGCCACATCGCCTTTTATGCGCCCTGGTATCTGTGGTGGGCCGGGCACGGTTGGGGCCCGCGCTTCCTGGTGACCATCCTGCCTTTCGCCGTGTTACCCCTGGCCCCGGCGCTGGAGACCGCTGCCCGCCGTCGGAGCCTGGCCCTGGCCCTGGGGACGCTGGCGGCGCTGAGCCTGGCCGTTCAGGTCCTGGGCGTGGCCGTCAACTTTAACCTCTACCTGGAAGAGGTCTATGCCCGGCTGGGCCTCTATCATCCGGCCACCCTCTTTGACCCGGCTTACAGCCCGCTGTTGCGGCAGTGGGCCTACCTCCGTCCGGCCAACCTGGACCTGGCCTGGGCGCGGGCCCTCGGCGCAGCCGGCAACGATCTACAAGCCGCGACGGCGCTGGGGGCTGTCGGTGTCTCGTCGCTGACGGTTGTCGTGGCCGGGTTGGCCTTGAGAGCAGCCTGGCGGGGGCGGTGGTCCGGCCGGTTGGCAGGCGGCCTGCCGGCCCTGGTGGGGCTGGCGGCGGCCGTTTCACTGCTGTGTTGCACGCCGGGCGGCGATGTGGCGCAGGCTGCCGGCCTCCTGGCCCGCATGGAGCGCCCCGGCGAAGGGGTGGCCCTGACCGATCCCCTGCTGACCGAGGCCTGGCAGAACGCCTACGACGGCCACCTGCCGGTGTGGGGGGTGCCCTCCAGGGAGCAGGTCGCGGGCCGGCCCGATGCGGTGTGGACCGTCGGTGCGGGGCAGACAGACCCGGCGGCAGCCCGTTTTCAGGTGGGCACGCTGCGGCTGGACTACTATCCACCGCCCGGCCGGCCCTTCGAGGCCGCACGGTTATCTGGGGCGCCGGAGCGGAAAAAGCTGGGGGATGGCGTGGAACTGATCGCCGCCCAGGTCGAGGAGGGGGTGGCCCGCCCCGGCGGGGGGGTGTCGCTGGCCCTCTGCTGGCAGGCGCTTTCGCCGCTGGAACGGTCGTATACGGTCTTTGTGCAGGCCATTGACCAGGCCGACCGCAAGGCCGGTCAGGTGGACCGTCTGCCGTGCGATGGCGGCTGTCCGACCCCCACCTGGCGTCCCGGCGACCTGATCGGCGAATGGTTCGAGGTCCCCATCCGCGCCGATGCCCCGCCGGGCCGCTATCGGCTCATCGTCGGCATGTATGACCTGGCGACGGGGGAGCGGTTGCCATGGTTCGACACACAGGGCCACCCCCTGGGCGATTTCCTGCAACTGGGCTTCATCGAGGTGCGGCCGTAGGGGCTTCCAGGGCCTGCAACAGGTCCAGGGGAAGATTGCCTGGCCTGAAGCCACCGCTCCTCCGTTTCCGGTGCTGCCCGGGTACAGTTCTGGCCGCCGTACAGGGGAGATCGGAATCCATGCCGGAAAAGTGGCTGCGCTGAACTGCGGCCACTACCCCAGGGCTACGTCCAGCGTCATCATCACCGCAAAGCCGGCCAGCGCCCCAATGGTGGCGATATTGGTGCCGCTCTCCAGTTGCGATTCCGGGATCAACTCCTCGACGACGACAAAGATCATGGCCCCGGCGGCAAAGGCCAGGGCGTAGGGCAGCAACGGCCGCATCAGCAACACCGCCGAGGCGCCCAGCACACCGGCCAGCGGCTCCACCGTGCCCGACAACTGCCCGTACCAGAAACTTTTGAACCGCGATAGCCCCTCGCGGCGCAGCGGGACAGATACGGCTGCGCCCTCTGGCAGGTTTTGGATGCCGATGCCCAGCGCCAACACCACGGCCCCGGCCAACGAGGCAGCCGGCAGCCCGGCGGCCACCGCCCCAAAGGCCACCCCCACCGCCAGGCCCTCTGGAAAATTGTGCAGGGTGATGGCCAACACCAGCAGCACACTCCGTTGCCAGCCGGTCTTGATCCCCTCCGCCTCTTCCCTCGGCAGCCCCAGGTGGAGGTGGGGCAGGATGCGGTCCACACCCCATAGAAACGCCCCTCCCAACAAAAAACCGATCGTGGCCGGAACCCAGGCCGACCCGCCCGATTCCTCTGCCATTTCGATGGCCGGGGCCAGCAGGGACCAATAGCTGGCGGCGATCATCACCCCGGCGGCAAAGCCCAACATCCCGTCCAGCACCCGCCGGTTTATCGTTTTGAACAAAAAGACCATGCCGGCCCCCACAGCGGTCAGGAACCAGGTGAACAAGTTGGCCAGCAAGGCCTGTACCACCGGACTCAACGTTGCGAACCACATAGAGACCACGGTTCCCCTCCCAATGTGCTGAAACGATGTACCCCTCCGACCCGGATGGGGCGCACCTGCAACCGGATAGGGTGCGCCGCACCTGGCTGATTATACCATAGTTACCCGGACCGATCCAACCGCAACAGGATATGCTCCCACGCTCTGGATCGGCCCTGGCCCGCTTGACAGAACCGGAGCGGCGTGGTAGAATCTGCGCCATGTTGGAACTGCTTCCCAAACTCCCGTTCTATTGGAGCTTTTACCACCTGGGTTGGCCGCAGTTGCTGCCCTTCAGCCTGGTGGTCAGCGTCAGTTTTCGCTGCAACAGTCGCTGCAAGACCTGTGGCGTATGGCGTAGATCGGGTGAGGAGATGAGCGCCCAGGAGTGGCGCCAGGTCTTTGCCCGGCTAGGCCATGCCCCTTTCTACCTGACCTTCACCGGCGGCGAGCCGTTCCTGCGCGCCGACCTGGCCGACCTGGTCATCGCCGGGGCGGAACTGTGCCGGCCGGGTGTCATCACCATCCCGACCAACGGCCTGCTGACCGACCGCGTCGTCGCCGGGACGGAACAGATCTGCCACGCCGCCCCCCAGGTGCAGATCGGCCTCAACCTGTCGCTGGATGGCATCGGTGCGGAACATGATGACATTCGCGGCGTGCCGGGCAACTGGCAGCGGGCCCTGGAGACGTGGCAGGCGTTGAAAGGGTTGCAGGCCCGGCACCGGAACCTGCTGCTCAGCATCCACACCGTCGTCTCCCGGTTCAACGCCCACCGCCTGCGGGCCATTGTCGAAGGGCTGGAGTTCCTGCAGCCCGACTCGTACATCACCGAAGTGGCCGAGGAGCGGGTGGAGCTGGATACTGTCGGCTGGGAGATCACCCCCCCCCCCGATGAATACGCCCCCCTCGCCGACTATCTCTCGGCCCGGGCGCAGGCGGTCCCGGCCCACGGGCTGGCCCGCCTGACCCAGGCGTTCCGGGCGCATTACTACCAGCTCGCCCGGCGCGTTTTGCAGGAGCGGCGGCAGGTGATCCCCTGCCAGGCCGGCTGGGCCAGTGGCCATCTGGCCCCCAACGGCGATGTGTGGACCTGCTGCGTCCGCGCCGAGCCGGTCGGCAACCTGCGCCAGACCGGCTATGACCTGCGCCCCATCTGGTTTGAGCGGGCAGGGGAGTTGCGCCGCCTGCGCCGCAGCATCGCTGCCGGCGAGTGTGCCTGCCCGATGGCCAACGCCAGCTATGCCAACATGCTCCTGCACCTGCCCACCCTTGGCCACGTCGTTGGGCAGGTGGTCAGCCGGCGGCGGGGAGAGTTGCCGCCGGCCACTGCCCTCTGATTCCATCTCCAATTCGCCGATCATTTGCCAAGGTCGCCAAACGGTGGTATCATGGGTCCATTCACAGGTCGGGAGGTGAGCCATACTCGTCGAAGCAGTGCGGGCGGCGGGCGTGGTCGGGGCGGGTGGTGCCGGCTTTCCCACCCACGTCAAGCTGGCCAGCCGGGTGGATACCGTCATCGCCAACGGCGCCGAGTGCGACCCGTTGCTGCAGTGCGATCAGCGGCTGATGGAGAGCCGCGCTGCCGAGATCGTGCGCGGGGTTCGGCTGGCTATGGAGGCCACCGGCGCGTCGCGGGGCATCCTGGCCCTGAAAACAGAATATCGGGCGGCCATCGCCTCTCTGCGGCGGGCCATCGGCGGCCAGACCGACCTGAGCCTGCACCTGCTGGACAGCCGCTACCCGGCCGGCGACGAGTTCGTGCTGGTCTACGAGGCCACCGGCCGGCTGGTGCCGGAAACCGGGCTGCCGTTGCAGGTCGGCTGCCTGGTGCAGAACGTGCAGACGCTATATAATATCGCCCGCGCCGAAAAGGGTGCCCCTGTGACCCATCGCCTGCTGACGGTGGCCGGGGCGGTGGCCCGGCCGGTCACGATGTGGGTGCCGGTGGGCACAGCCATCCGGGACGTGCTGGCCTGGGCCGGCGGTGTGCAGCCACCCCGCTGGTCGGGGCGCACCGCCGACGACTATGCGGTGGTGATCGGCGGGCCGATGATGGGCCGCGTGGCCCCCAGCCTCGACGAGCCGGTGACCAAGACCAGCAGCGGGCTGCTGGTGCTGCCCCGCGATAACGCTGTGGTGCGGGCCCTGACCCGGTCACGGCAGTCGTGGGTGCGGCGCGGCCTCTCTACCTGCGACCAGTGCCGTGACTGCACCGACCTGTGCCCGCGTTATCTGCTGGGCCACAACCTGAGGCCGCACGAGGTGATGCGGGCCATCCACTATGGCCTGCCGCGCCCGGCCGACAAGGTGACGGCGGCGGTGCTGTGCTGCGAGTGCCGCCTGTGCGAGGCGTATGCCTGCCCGCTGGAACTGTCGCCCATGTCGTATTACGTCGCCATCAAGCAGGAATTGCGGGCGCAGGGGTGGGTCAACCAGGTCCACAAGCGGACCGACCTGCAGCCCCATCCCATGCGGGAATACCGCCTGGTGCCCACCACACGGCTCATCGCCCGCCTGGGGTTGAGGGAGTGGGAGCACCAGGTGTGCCCCCTGGACGAGGGCGACTACCGGCCGGCGCAGGTGCGCATCCCCCTGCGGCAACACACCGGTGCACCGGCCGAGCCGGTGGTGAGGGCCGGCGATCGGGTGGCGGTGGGGGACCTCCTCGCCCGGATTCCGGAAGGCAAGCTGGGGGCCAACGTGCATGCCTCCATCGCCGGACGGGTGGAGGCCGTGGGCGGCACCTCTATTGAGCTTGTTTCGGGTTGAAATGGAAAGATGCAAACCGATACTCTGACTACAGCCGACTTTATCACCGCGACCCATCGCATCTCCGGTCAGGTACAGACCGGCCATAAACCGTTGAGCGATCTGCTCAACGACCGGTCTCAATCCTACCTGCTGGTGTTCAACCTCTACGTGTCGCGCCTGGACAGGCCGGGTGAGATCGGGGCCTACGCGCCGGTGGCCTATCTGTCGAAAGAGAAGATAAGCTTTGTGATCGTGCCGATGCGCGAGGTGCGCCTGCCGGATACCGGCCGCTTGACCAGCCAGGGCTACGAGGTTCTGGCTATTTTGCCCGGCTTTGAAATACGGGGGAGTTTTGCTGGTCCACCCCGTTTTGATTTACGGGCCTTTTCCCCGGCCATTCTGGAGCCGTTTCTCGTTGTGACGAACGCCACCGTCCAGATCGTGGGCCTGCCCGAGGTGACGTTCCACGGCGAGGCGATCCTGGTCAACCGGGCCCAGATGGAGGGCCTGTGTCTGGGGGAGTAGGCGAAAGGGGGACGAGATCATGCCCGGCGTTCTGGTGATTGATGACGAAGCGTCCCTGGCGACGATCATCGCCCAGTTTCTGATCGGCGCCGGCCTGGAAGTGGAAACGGCCACCTCCGGCCCGGAGGGGCTGCACAAAGCGGCCTCCCTGCGGCCTGATGCCATCCTCGTGGATGTGATGATGCCCGGCATGGATGGCTACGAGGTATGCCGCCGCCTGCGCCGCGATCCGCGCACCGCCCGGGCGGTTATCGTCGTGCTGACGGCCCGGGGACAGCCGGTGGACAGGCAAATGGCCCTCCAGGCAGGAGCCGACATCCACGTCCCCAAACCGTTCCGGGGCAAAGAGCTGGCCCAGGAGGTGCAGCAGTTGCTGGCCGGCAGAGCCTGCCCTGCAGAGCCGTTGGGCTATCAGGTCCTGATCCTGCGGCTGAAAAAGGGGGTTGGGGCAACGACGCTGGCCACCAATCTGGGGGTGTGCCTGGCCGAGGAAAAAGGCTGCCAGGTCACCCTCGCCGACCTGGTCGGGCCGGGGGGAGGGGTGAGCGAACGGCTGGGCCTGACGACGACGGGGACATGGTCGGGCCTGTCGGCGGGCGACGCCGAAGCGCTGGCCTCCAGCCTGATCTACCACAGAAAAGGGCTGTTCATCCTGCCCGCTCCGGAGAAGGGACCGGCGGCGACCGAAGAGGTGGGCTGGCTCCTGCATACGCTCCGGGAATGGAACGATTACCTCCTCCTGGATACGCCGCTCCACCTGGGGCCGCTGGCGTCGGTCCTCGTGGAGTCGTCGTCGCTGGTCCTGCTGGTGCTGACGCCGGAGCCGGACATCCTGGCCAAAGCCCAGGTGACCATCGCGGCGCTCCGCAGGGCAGGGGGAGGGTCGTTATCGGTCTGGCCGGTGTTGAACATGATGACGCCGGACGAACAGCCGCTGAGGCAAGAGGCGGAGGGGTGGTGGGGCTGCCCGCCGGTTGCCGTCCTGCCCTGGGTGCCGGAGGAGTACGCCCCGGCGAGCGGCAGCCGCCCACCGGTGGTCTTGAGCCACCCCGACTCGCCGCTGGCGGTGGCCCTCCGGGCGCTGGCCCGGCAGATTGTCCATCTGGCGGGAGGACAGGGGGAGACACAGGCATGATCGAGCCGGCCATCGCCCTGGTGGAGACCAACAGCGTCGCCGCCGGCATCCTGGTCGGCGATGCCATGGTCAAAAAGGCCGTCGTCCAACTGCTGGAGGCCCGGCCGATCTGCCCGGGCAAGTACATGGTGCTCATCGGCGGCGAGGTGGGGCCGGTACGCGAGTCGTTCCAGGTGGGGGTGGCCACCGCTGCCGATGCGCTGGTGGACCAGTTGTTCTTGCCCAATGTGCACCGTTCGGTCTTTCCGGCGCTGATGAGCACGACGCTGCCCCGGGGGGACGCCGTGGCCGCCGGCGAGGCGTTGGGCATCATCGAAACGGTAACGGCGGCGGTGTGCATCGTCGCCGCCGACGCTGCCGTCAAAGCGGCCGACGTCCGATTGCTGGAGATCCGTCTGGCCAACGGCCTGGGCGGCAAAAGTTTCGTGTTGATGGAAGGGATTGTGGCCGACGTGGAGGCAGCGATGGCTGCCGGCCTGGCGTTGGTCAGGCAGGAAGGGCTGCTGGTCCGCCAGGTGATCATCCCACAGCTCCACGAACAGATGTGGGCCAGGATTCTGTAAGAGGAACCATCCCATGCAGTTTGCCCGGGTGATCGGCACCTTAGTCGCCACGCGCAAAGCAGCGGGCCTGGAAGGGGTCAAACTCCTGATCGTCCAGCCGCTGGATAAACGCCAGCAGCCGGTCGGCGAACCGCTGGTCGCCGCCGATGGGACGGCCCAGGCCGGGCCGGGGGAGCTGGTATTCATCATCGGCATCCGCGAGGCCGCGCTGGCCTTGCCGGAGACCTTTGTGCCGGTGGATCATGCCATCGTCGGCATTGTGGACCAGGTGGACGTGCGCTGATGTATATCGGGCGGGTGTGTGGCACGGTGGTGGCCACTATCAAGAACGAGATATACCGGGGCCGCAAGCTGCTGGTGGTGGACCGGCTGGACCTGGAGGGCCGGCCCACGGCCCGATACGACATCGCCGTGGACATGGTCCAGGCCGGTGTGGGCGACCGGGTATTGGTGCTGGACGAGGGCAACTCGGCGCGGCAGATTGTGGGCCGCGAGCCGGATGGGGCGATCCGGGCGGTGATCGTGGGCATTGTGGACGAATTGGATATTAGAGAGTAGAGAGGGGGATGGCCGATCAGCGGCGTGCCACGGAGCACGAACTGCGGGAAGAGATGGTCCGCGTGGGACGGTTGATGTGGGAGCGGGGCTATGTGGCTTCCACCGATGGCAACCTGTCGGCCCGCCTGGGCGCCGACCGGTTGCTGACCACACCCAGCGGCCTGAGCAAAGGCTTCCTTTCGGCCGATAGCCTGGTGGTCGTCACCCTGGACGGCAAGCCGGTTTCATCGTACCGTGGGCGGGAGGAGCGCCCCTCGTCCGAGATCCTGATGCACCTGGAGGTGTATCGCCGCCGACCCGATGTGAGGGCCGTGGTCCACGCCCATCCTCCCATCGCCACGGCCTTTAGCATCGCCGGGGTGTCGCTGGCACGATGTGTCATCCCGGAGGTGATCGTCAGCCTGGGGAGCATTCCAACGGCCGGGTATGCCACGCCGGGCACGTTCGAGGTGCCGGAAAGCATCCGACAGGCCATCGGCGACCACGATGCCATCATCCTGGCCCACCACGGAAGCCTGACGGTGGGCCAGACGCTGTGGGAGGCCTACCTGCGCCTGGAGAGGGTGGAACAGGCAGCGCAGATCACCCTGGCAGCCCACCAGTTGGGCCGGGTGGGGACCCTCTCGCCGCAGGCGGTGGAAAAGCTGGCCGAAAAGCGACGCGAACTGCTCCAGCGCCAGGGGCGCGACCTGTGCCAGGGCTGCTCGATCTGCCTGCTGGGGGATAGCTACCCGGCGGCCGAGGAGCAAGAATGGGCCGCCCGAATTGCCGATGCCGTGCGGGCTGGATTGCGAGGAGGATAAAATGACAGAAAGGGAAAGACAGGACCTGATCGAAGCGGTGCAGGCTGCCCTGGTCCCGTTCAAGCGGGAGCTCAAAGAAGAACTGATCGATCCCCTGCGCCAGGAGCTCAAGGCCGACATCGCCCAGGCCAACGAGCAGCTGCGCCAGGAGTTCGCCCAGGCCAACGAGCAGGTACGCCGGGAGTTCAGGGGCGAGATGGAGCTGCTCCACCAGGAGATCGCCCAGACCAATGAACGGCTGGACGCCGAGATCCAGGACCTGGTGGAGGATGTCTTGCATCCCCTCATGAATGCATTAGAGGCCGATCATCAACGGCTCCTCCGGCGGGTGGAGCGCCTGGAGCAGCGGGTGGAGGACCTGTCCTGGCGAATGGAGCGGCGTATGACGGCCCTGGAAGATGAGCTGGCCGAGATCAGGAGCATTCTGCGGAACATGCAAGAAGAGATGGTCACCCGTAAAGCGATCGAAGGGCTGGAACAGCGCGTATCCCGCCTGGAAGCGGCTGTTTTTGCCTGAGTAACCCCGGAGTCGTCCTGTTCCCTGGCACATCCCCAGGGATGAAAATGGCAGGGGCAGCCCTCGCGGCTGCCCAATACCGTCCGCCGTTTATTTTAAAGGGAGTGAAAGGACCATGAAAGGATTAATCCTGAGTGGGGGGAAGGGAACCCGCCTCTATCCGATCACCTATACCAGCGCCAAGCAGTTGGTGCCGGTCGCCAACAAGCCGATCCTCTTCCGCGTCATCGAAGCCATCCGCGATGCGGGTATCACCGACATCGGCATCGTGGTCGGCGACACGGCCAGAGAGGTCAAGGAAGCGGTGGGTACGGGGAGGCGCTGGGATGTTCAGATCACCTACATCCAACAAGAGCAGCCTCTGGGCCTGGCCCACGCCGTCAAGGTCAGCCAGGAATACCTTGGAAACGACAAGTTTGTCATGTTTCTGGGCGACAATGTCATCCAGGGCGGCATCTCTACCCTGATCCGGGAGTTCGAGGGCAGCGGCTACGATTGCCAGGTGGTGTTGACGCCGGTCCACAACCCCTCCCGTTATGGCGTGGCCGAACTGGACCCCGACACGGGGCGCATCCTCCGCCTGGTAGAAAAACCGCGCGATCCACCCAGCAACCTGGTGCTGGTGGGCATCTATATGTTCGGCGAGCATATCTGGGAGGCGGTGCACGCCATCAAGCCCTCATGGCGGGGTGAGCTAGAGATCACCGATGCCATCCAATACCTGGTGGACCACGGGTACAACGTCCATCCCTACATCCACCGGGGCTGGTGGATCGATACCGGCGAGCCGGGCGAGATGCTGGAGGCCAACGACCTGGTTCTGGACGAGATCGAGCACAGCATCGAGGGGTATGTGGACCGCGATTCGCAGGTTAACGGCAAGGTAACCATCGAGAAAGGCGCAGAAATCATCAATAGCCGCGTCCGGGGGCCGGCCATCATCGGCGAGGATACGCGCATTGTCAATTCGTATGTCGGGCCGTTTACCTCTATCTATCATCACGTGCTCATCGAAAACAGCGAGATCGAACACAGCATCGTGCTGGAGCACAGCCATATCCTGGACATCCCGTACCGCATCGCCGATAGCCTGATCGGGCGGAACTCGGTCATCACCCGCTCGCCCATCAAGCCCAAGGCGCTCAAGATGACGCTGGGCGATCACAGCAACGTCGGGATTCTGTGACAGGTCGCGGGGGTCAAGGCGCAGGGGTTGGTTGCCGGGTTGCAGGTTGGGGATGGTGGGAACGGCGGATAGAACCGGATAGGATCCGAGCGCGTACATCAATCCCTGATATTCACCGTGAAAGGAGGTGGAAGCGTGGGCTCTGTCAAGAAATGGCGCAAGAAGAAAGCAGCCAAACACAAGCATCGAAAAATGCTCAAGCTCACGCGCTGGCAGCGCAGAAAGTAACCTGCCGGGCCGCCGGCCACAGGGGCGGTTCGACGGAGGCCGGATGCCAGGCGGTGGGGGATCGCCGCCTGGCATCCGCTGCCGGTACGTTCTGAGGTGTAGCAGATGAAGACAACCCTGATCTACCCCGGCATTGCCGGGTATGGATTCAACAGCCTGGGCAAGGGGATGGAGGCCGGCTGGGTGAGCCACGGGTTGGCCCACCTGTCCTCTGCGGCCAAGGCCCAAGGCTTTGCCATAGACCTGATCGACCTGCGGGCGCTGTCCGGCTGGGATGAGTTTCGGGAAGAGTTGCTGCGTCGCCGGCCGGACGTTGCTGCCCTGACGATGATGAGTGTGGATTACAACCCGGCCACCCAGGCTGCCCGCCTCGTCAAAGAGGTGTTGCCGCAGACGGTGACGGTGGTCGGTGGGCCGCACCCGACCATCATGGTCGAAGAGGTGGCCCAACTCCCCTGCTTTGATTACATCGTCACCCGGGAAGGGGAGATCACCTTCCCCTGGTTGTTGGGCGAACTACAGGCCGGCCGGCGGCCGGAACAACGCGTCCTGGAGGGGGAGATGCCCGACCTGGATGCCCTGCCCTTCCCCGACCGGGAGTTGTTCCTGGAGGAATGGCGCCGGTACGGCTACACCCTCGACTCGCCGGAGGTGCCTTTTGTGCCCGACCTGCCGGCCCCCTTTCTGACCATCATCGCCGGGCGGGGGTGCAGGTACAACTGCAACTTTTGCCAGCCGGCCGAGCGGCTCATCTTTGGCCGGCAGGTCCGCAAGCGCAGCCCGGCCAGCACCATCGCCGAGCTCAAGGTGCTGCGCGACCGCTACCATTTCGCCAGCTTTATGTTCCATGACGACTGCCTGACCGAGAACCGCGATTGGGTGATGGAGTTCTGTGACCTGTACGCGGCGGAGGGCTTTACCCAACCCTTCTTCTGCCAGAGCCGGGCCGACATCCTGGTCAAACATGAGGATATGGTCCGACGCATGGCCGAAGTGGGGCTGAAGGGCTACTTTATCGGCTTTGAAAGCGGCAACGACCGGGTGCTCAGGTTCCTGCGCAAGGGCACGACGCGGGAGAAAAACCTGGCAGCCGCCCGCATCTGCAAAAGATATGGCATCAAGATCTGGGCCAACTATATGTTGGGCCTGCCCACCGAAACCAAAGAGGAGGTGATGGACACGATCTCGATGCTCAAAGAGATCGACCCCGACTGGTACAGCCCGGCCTTTTATACCCCTCATCCCGGCAGCGACCTGTACGACTATTGCCTGGATCACGATCTGAGCCTGATCACCAGCCACGACCAGTACCGCCGCAATCCGTGGGAAATCAAGATCAGGGGCCAGGACTCAGAGTTCCTGCAATGGGCGTTGCGCGAAAGCCAGCGGCGCAAGCCGATCAACGCTGCCCGACGGCGGGTCAAGTACCTGTGGGGGCGCTACGCCCGACCGGACAAGGTCGTGCGGCGGATCCGGCGGCTGGTGGGCGCCCGGGCCGGCAAACCAAACTGAGCCTTGCCCGGCGGCCATGCTCCCTGCCTCACCGCCGGGCTCAGATCGCCGGGGACCCAAACGATTTCCGAAGGAGTCGCGTATCCGATGCAAAATCTGCTGATCACCGGTGGAGCCGGCTTTATCGGCTCTAACTTTGTGCGATACATGCTGGAAAAATATCCTGGCTATCGCCTCGTCGTGTTCGACAAGCTGACCTACGCCGGCAACCTGGACAATCTGAAAGACGTGGCCGCGCGCTTTGCCGACCGCTACACCTTTGTCCGGGGCGACATTGCCGATGCGGCAGCGGTGGAGGCAGCCATGCGCGCCCACCAGATCGATACCATCGTCAACTTTGCCGCCGAAACCCACGTAGATCGTTCCCTCCTGGAACCGGATGCCTTTATCAGGACCGATGTGTACGGCACCTACGTCTTGCTGGAGGCGGCAAAAAGGTATCAGGTCGAGCGATACCACCAGGTTTCGACCGACGAGGTCTATGGCGATATTCCCGAAGGCCACTCTTCCCTGGAGACCGACCCTCTGGCCCCGCGCAGCCCCTACTCGGCCAGCAAGGCCGGCGGGGACCTGTTGTGCCTGGCCTACCACACCAGCTTTGGCCTGCCTGTCACCATCACCCGGGGGTCAAACAACATCGGCCCCTACCAGTACCCGGAAAAGGTGGTGCCGCTGTTCATCACCAACGCCCTGGAGGACCAGCCGCTGCCCCTCTACGGCGACGGGCAGCAGAAGCGCGATTACCAGTACGTGATCGATCACTGCGAAGGCATTGACCTGGTGTTGCATCGGGGTCAGCCGGGCCAGGTATACAACCTGGGCACCGGCGTGGAGACGGAGAATATTGTCATGGCCCGCGCCATCCTCGACCTGCTGGGCAAACCGCACAGCCTGATCCGCCACGTGACAGACCGGCCCGGCCACGACCGCCGCTACTCGCTCAATGTGGACAAGATCCGCGCCCTGGGCTGGCGGAGCGGCCACACCTTTGAGCAGGCCATCGAGAAAACGGTTCGCTGGTACACCGAAAATGAGGGGTGGTGGCGCAAGATCAAGAGCGGCGAATACCTGGAATACTACAGGCGCTGGTATGGCCGGCGGCTGGCAGAAGCGGACGAAAGGGCCGGATAGGGTACGCCTGGCCGGCCGTGGACCTTTGCCGACCCTCAGCAGGAGGACACTATGCAGCCCAGGGTAAGCGATGTCGAACAGATCAAAAAGCAGGTGCGCAAACTGGCCGCGGGCAAGGTGTTGGCCGGCGACCAGGCCGACGTCGGGCTGGACCTTGGCCCGATGGCCGGCTGCCGGGCCAGCATTTGCGGCGGATATGGCGCGCTGAGCCAGAAGCCGGAGGCCGCCCCCCACGACCGCCTGATCTGGCTCCTGGATGGATATGCCGAGATCCACGAGGCCGGCGGTCGGGTCACCCACATCAGCCAGGGGGAAAGCGCCGTCCTGAAAGGGGGCTGTGCCTATCGCCTGGTCTTTCCCCAACTGACCCTCTATCTGAAAGTGGAAGCGGTGGCAGGGCCATGACATCCGATCTCCCCTCCCTGGTCGCCGGCCTGGACATCGGCTCCCGGACCATTGCCCTGGTGGAATGGGACGGCCAGGGCATGGTCCGCGCCGAGGTGGTGGATACCGGCACCAACCCTCTGGAAAACGCTCGGGCGTTGCTGGCGGGCCGCACCTACCGGCGGCTGGTGGCCACCGGCTATGGCCGTCACCTGGCCGTCGAACGGGAACTGGCCGACACGGTGATTTCAGAGATCAAGGCCTATGGCCTGGGCGCCTGTCACCTCTTCCCCGACGCCGGCACGGTGCTCGACATCGGTGGGCAGGATAGCAAGGTCATCCTGGTGGGGCCGGGGGGTCAGGTGCTGCGCTTTGAGATGAACGACCGCTGCGCCGCCGGGACGGGGCGGTTTCTGGAGAACATGGCCCACGCCCTGGGGATGGGGGTGGAACAGTTTGGCCCCCACGCCCTGGCAGCCGAGGGCCAGGCGGTGCGCATCTCCAGCATGTGCACCGTCTTTGCCGAGTCGGAGGTCGTGTCGCTCATTGCCCGGGGGGAGGACAGCCGCCGCGTGGCCCTGGGGCTGCACCAGGCCATTGTGGACCGGGTGGGGGGCATGGTGCGGCGTGTCGGCGTGCGCCCCCGCTTCGTCTTTGCCGGGGGGGTGGCCTATAACCCCTGCCTGCAAAAGCTGTTCGCCGAGGCCCTGGGCGTGCCCCTCTCCGTCCCTGAAAACCCCCAGATCGTCGGGGCTCTGGGAGCGGCTCTGTATGCGGAGCGGCTCGCCTAACCCGTGCCTGCCTGAACCACGCAGCCGCGCTGCCCTTTGCACCGGGTAGGAGAGGCGGAGAGGCAGGCCCGGCGGCCGGTGGCGGGCGGCTCCCCGTTCCAGGCCGGGTGGAGATCGGCCTTTTCAAACCTTGGGTGGAGGCATCATGCATATCAGAATCCAGCTCGTTCTGATCGGCATTCTCCTCCTTGGCGGGAGCAGTTTCACCCCTCGCGCTACCCCCCAGGCTGCCTCTGCCCTGGATCGGCCGGCCCTCAGCGCCTGCACCGACCTGGCCAACTGGCAGTGTGTGGAGACCCGCGCCGGCCTGACCCTCTGCCGGGCCAACAATATCTGCGTGGTCAAGGTGGACCTGAACAACCCCACCCTGCGCCCCCGCGTCGTCATTGCCCCCAACGGCAACACCGAATGGCTGAGCACCATGGCCTCCAACGCCGGGGCACTGGCCGCCATCAACGGCGACTATTTCAGCGGCTGCCCCGATACCGTCCCTCCCCTCAACTGTGGCGAGGGGTTGACCTACGTGGACGGCGTGGATTATACCGACTATACCGGCAGCGAGTGGCAGAACCGCCGCTCTCTGGGCTTCAACGATGGCTACGACCCCAACATCGGCTGGCCGGGCGAGCAGGGAGGTTATCATCGCCAGTTGCTCGGCGGCGGCCCCCAGGTCACCTTTGGCGGCGAATACCGCTGGCGCTGCTGGTACCAGCCCTACAACACCGAAGGCAACTGTGCCTGCCAGGACAATACGGTGGTCATCAACGACGAACTGTTCGGCTGTTCGGCCAACAACTGGTGGAACCGCCCTCAGACCTTTGTCGGCTTTGGCGATGACCGCAACACCCTCTATCTGGCCGTCAGCGAGCCGGGCTACAACAAGACGCCCCACGAGATGCACGACGTGTTGTGGGTGCTGGGGGCCCGCTATTCCCTCAAGATGGATGGCGGCGGCTCAGCGGGGATGTACTACAACGACGGCGGTTATCAGTTCGCCTGGAACGGCAGCCGGCCTGTGGCCAACGCCTGGGCCATCGTCTACTCAAGTCCACCGCCTCCCGCCTGCACCCCCAACGCCGACCAGATAGCCCTGTTCGTGGACCCGGACTATGGCGGGCAGTGTGTGGTCAAAGGGGTGGGCGATTACCGCAACCCCGGCGCAATCGGCCTGCCCAACGACTCCATCTCCTCGGTCCGGGTGGGTGGCAATGTGTGGGCGACGCTGTGCCGCGACGACGACTATGGCGGCGGCTGCGAAACCTTTAGCGGCGACGATTCCAACCTGGGAGACAACTCCATCGGTGACAACCAGGTCTCTTCGGTCCGGGTGGAGTGGCGGAGCTGTAGCCCTGGGGCCGACCAGGTGGCCCTGTATGCCGACCCCAACTACGGCGGCAGTTGCGTGACGCTGGGCCTGGGTGACTATCCCCAGCCCGGTTATTTCGGGGCGGTGGGCAATGACAATGCGGAATCGCTGCGGGTGGGCAGCAACGTGCAGGCGATCCTGTGCGAGCATGATAACTATCAGGGCCAGTGTGAGACCTTTGTCGGCGACGATTCCAATCTGGGGGACAACCCCATCGGTGCCAACCGGGCCTCCTCGGCGCGGGTGCAGCAGCGGCCGGCCGGCCAGCCCGACCTGCGGCCCTATACGCCGCCGGGCTACGACGCCCCGGTCGTCCCCTCCTCGATTCCGGGCACCACCACCGCCGGCCCGCTGTACGCCGGCCAGGGCACCTATTTCGACTGGCACTTTGCCAACAGCGGCAGCGCTGCGGCAGCCGGTGAGTTTTATGTCGAACTGTGGGTGGACAGCACCCGTTATGTCCGTTACCCCTACTCCGCCTTGGGCGCCGGCGGGGTGGGCGGCTTTGACGACTGGCTGGAGACGGTCCCGGCCCCTGGCCTGCACACCGTGCGCCTGATCACCGATCCGGATAACACCATCGCCGAATCGGACGAGGGCAACAATATCTGGGAGCAATCTTTCTATTGGGAGGGGGGGGCCGGTAAGGTCTACCTTCCCCTTGTGCTCAGGTGACAGGCGCCTGGCCTGTAGATTTCTGTGGAAAGGGAGAGGAGGAACCCATGACCGGAGAGTGGTTGAACGTCGTGAGCGGTGCGGCGATCCTGGCCGCCGTCCTATCCATCGCCTTTGGCCTGCTCAACTGCTTCTTTGGCTACCGCATCTTCAAGGTGCTGCTGGGCATCTATGGCTTTGGGCTGGGGGCTATTATCGGCCTGGCCGTTGCCGGCTCGGTGGCCAAAGGGCAGGCCCTGTGGCTGATTGTGGGAGGCGTCGTCGGCGGGGTGGTGGGGGCGGCGCTGATGGTGCTGCTCTATTTTGTCGGTGTCTTTGTGGTGGGCGCCGTGGCCGGTGCGCTGCTGGTGAACCTGATCGGCGCCGCCCTGGGCATCCGGCTGCCGGATCTGGTGAGCCTCATCGCCGCCGTGGTTGTCGGCGTTATCGCCCTGATCATGCAGCGGAGCGTGATCATCCTGGCCACGGCCTTTAGCGGGGCCTGGGGGGTGGCGGGGGGAGCGGTGTCGTTGCTCACCGGCCGGGCTGCCTTCCTGGTCAGCCCACTCGAACGGCCGCAGGTCTGGCAGCGGCCTGGCCTGGCGGGCAGCAGACTCGTCCTGCTGCTGGCGCTGCTGGTGTGGCTGGTGCTGGGCATTGCCGGCGCGGTGGTCCAGTTCCGCACCACCGTCGAAAAACCTCCGGCCAAAGCCAAACGGTAGATCGGCCGGGTGGCAGGCCCGCCGGCAACGGGCCTACCGGCCGGTCAGGAAGCAGAGGATGCCCTGGGCTATCCCCTGGGCAACCAGATCGCTGCGCTCTGTCAACAGTTGCCGGTCGGCGGCCATGAAACCCAACTCAATGATGGCTCCCGGTGTCGTGGGGTCGATCTCGCGGAAGGCGTGATAGTCGGTCATGTCGAAGGTGATGCTGTTTTCGTGGAAGCGAAGCCCCGTCGCCCGGCCATATTCCCGGATCAGGCACGATACCAGCCGGTCCTCCTCCGTTGGGATGGCGCTGGCGGCCACCCGGGCGACCTTGAAGCCGGACGCTTCGGGCACGTCACAAGAGTCGGTGTGGATCGAGACAAAGGCGTCGGCCTTGTAGCCCTCCAACCTGTCGGAGAACTCGGCCAGTAATTGGGCATCGTAGCCCTGGGTTTGCAGGATGGCCACCACGCGGGAGGCTATGTCCAGGTTGATGGTCACCTCCTGCAGGCCGTCGGGGCAGATCGCCCCCGAATCGCTCTGCCAGTGCCCGGCGACAATGCCCACCCGCTGTGGCCCGGCGGTGGGGCTGGGGGAAGGGCTGACCGGCGGGGGCCTGGTCGGGCGGGGAGTCGAAGTGGGGCGAGGGGTACGGCCTGGTCTGGCCGTCGCCGAGGGGACAACGGCCGTCCCCTCCGGCGTCGGCTCGTCGGCCGGCTGGCCGGAGGCCAACCAGGCGACATAGGCCACGCCCAACAGCCCGGCCAGGACGAAAAGGCCGATGGTCCATTTTCTCTCGCCAGGCGATAGCTCGCTCAACGCTCCCCCATGCTGTGGTCTGCAAAGATAATCATACCGCCAGGTGACGATTTCGTCAAATGTATCCACGAATAGGGCACAAAGCACCTCCATCCATGCATCCGTGTATTCGTGTCTCCATTCGTGTATTCGTGTCCCATTCGTGGCCCCATTCGTGTATTCGTGGCCCCATTCGTGGCCCAGTTGCCCCCGGCTTCAACCCATGTTATAATAGCGGCAAATTTGTACCGCTCGCTCGTGGCGGAGGATATTCTGCCTTCCCGGCGGGAAGGAGGGTCCCCTTCTGAGCGGACGGGGTGAGGATATCCCATGACTATGCTCAACTTGGTGAACGTCGTGCGGCAAAACCATGCGCTGGAACACGCCACCATGCACATCTTGAGCCAGCACAACCCCTACCTGCGGCTGGCGGGCCGGACCACGCCGATCGGCTTTTTCATCTATGGCTCGGTGAGCACAGAGGAGGTGGAACTCGCCGCCCAAGAGGCCCTGACCCGCCTGCAACAGGGCGAAGCTCACCTGGCGGTCCATCCTCGCTGTGGCACCAACCTGGCCGTTACCGCCGTAGTGGCCGGCACGGCGGCCTTTGGCGCGACCCTGGGCCGTCCCCGTTCCCGGTGGGAACGGCTGCCCCTGGCGCTGATGGCTGCCACGGCCGGCGCGATCCTGGCCCAGCCGCTGGCCCACCGCATCCAGGAACAGATCACCACCTCCCCGGAGGTCAAAGGAGTCAGGATCATGGGCGTCGAACGCCAGGAGCGAGGCCGGATCACCATCCACAAGGTTGTCCTCGGCCGGGAGTAGCCCGTGTTCTACATCCTTCATGGTGAGGAAGAATTCAGCCGCTCCGAGGAACTGGCCCGGTTGCGGGCCCGGCTGGCCCAAGAGGACCCCGGCATGGCCGACCTGAACACCACTATCCTCGATGGCCGGGGGCTCACCTTTGGCGAGCTGCGCCACACGTGCGACGCCATCCCCTTTATGGCCAGCCGCCGGCTGGTGATCGTCCACGGCCTGCTGAGCCGGTTAACCGCGCCTCAAGAGGCCGAAGGCCAGGAGGCGGCCGGAGGTGCCGAACCGGGCTGGAAGCGCGCCTATTTGAAGGACCTGGCCGGCTACCTGCCGAACCTGCCTCCCACCACGCGGCTCGTCTTTATCGAAGAAAAGAGCCTGCCGGCCTCTCACCCCATCCTCAAACTGGCCCGCCAGGAATGCGTCCGGGAGTTCCGGCGGCCCAGGGAGGGGGACCTGCCGGGTTGGATTCAGCGCCGGGCGCGGGCCAGGGGAGGAGCCCTCAGCCCGGAAGCGGTCACCCTGCTGGCCGCCCTGGTGGGGGACGACCTGCGGTTGCTCGACCAGGAGATCGAAAAGCTGCTGCTCTACGCCGACGGTCGGCAGGTCACCGGCCAGGATGTGCAGGCCCTGGTCAGCCTGGCCCGCCAGGCCAGCATCTTTGACCTGGTGGATTGTGTGGGCCGCCGCCAGACCGACCGCGCCCTGCGGCTGCTGCACCGCCTGCTGGACGAGGGGGAAGCGCCCCTTTATCTGCTGACCATGCTGGCCCGCCAGGTGCGCATCCTTCTCCAGGTGAGCGAACTGCGCAGCCAGGGCGTCCCCCCCGGCGAGGTGGCCGGGCGGCTCAAACTGCATCCCTACGTGGCGGAAAAGGCGTTGGCCCAGGCCCAGAACTTTACTCTGGCCCAACTCGAAGCGGCCCATCAGCGCCTGGTGGAGGCTGATTGGGCGATCAAGACGGGAAGGAGTGAGGAGGTGCTGGCCCTGGACCTGCTGATCGTGGCATTGACCGGCGGTTGAGGGGCCCTATTCGTCGTCCAGGAGCAGGTCTTCTCCCCCCACCACGTGGAAGCGCCGCTGCACGGGCGGGCCGGGTGGGGACATTGGCCAATAGCCGCCCTGCGGCCCCATCGGCAGCGACTGGGGGGAGCCGCCCTGGATCACCACCACCGGCGGGATACCGTGCCGGTAGGGTGAGCCGGCCTGGAGGGCCTGCCGCTCGACCTCTTCCGCCCGCTGCCGGTCGCGGTGGGTGAGCACCACCAGCAGCAGCACCGAGGTGGGGATGCTGGCGGCCACGCCGCACACCACGCCGATGACCACCGCCATCGCCTCGGTGCTCATCTGTTTGGCCACCACCACTGCCAGGGTGACCGTAAAGATCAGGGCCAATGCGACACCGACTTGTTTTAGAGTCACATCCGACCCCCATCCTCCGGCCCGGTGCCTGCCCTCATCCCGGGCCGGGCAGCCATGGCCGGATCCTGCCCGACGCTTCCGGGTTGGCAGTGGGCGTTAGGGCCGGGTGTGCCTCGCCCGGACAACTCACCGCCGGGGGCAGGCCGACCCCAAAGGCCACCGCCACGGCGCGCAGCGCGTCCACAAACCCCTGCCGGTAGATGCGCGCCAGGTCCGCGTCCAGGGGGATGATGGCCGCCGTCGAGATCCTCATCGCCTCGTGGGTGGCGGCCAGGATGCGCGCTATGTCTTGCGGAAACCACAAATCCAGGCCCATCGCCGGGTATCCCTCGACCTCACCGGGCCAGGCGAAGCTGCGCCCGCAGCCTCTGGGTCAGGCTCATGCCGTCGCCCTCCTGCCCGTTGGGGCCTGGCAGGCGGCCATTTGCCCTTGCCGATTGCCCCCCCGCGGCGAGTTGGGCCACCAGTTCCCGGATTTCGGCCACGCCAATGTAGGCTGCCTGCATCCGCGTGACCTGCCCTTTGGCGACGACCAGGAAATCGCCGTGGCCCAGCAATCGCTCCGCGCCGGTGCCGGCCAGGCCGGTAGCTACCCTGGCGTCCTCTGGGCTGGCCACGCTGCCTACCAGCCGCACCGGAAAGTTGCTCTTGATCAGGCTGCCGATAACGGCCGCCGTCGGCTTTTGCGTGCAGGCCACCAGGTGGATCCCCGCTTCCCGCCCCCGTTGCATCAGGCGGGTCAGCGTCTCCTCCATCTCCGGCCCCCCCACCTGCATCAGATCGGCCAGTTCGTCCAGCACCACCACCAGGTGCGGCTCGGCGCGGCCTTCCCGGTCCCGCCGTTCCATCTCCTCCACCAAGCGGCGCAGGGTGGCCAGCGCCTGGCCTGCGTCGGTCAGCACCGGCACCAGCAGGTGGGGCAGGCCCTCAAACGGCAAAAAGCCACGGCCCTTGGGATCGATCAACACCACCTGCAACGCCCGCCGGCTGTTGTGCAGTGCCAGCGAAGCAACGATGGTCCGCGCCAGCGCCGTTTTTCCCGAACCGGTGGTGCCGGCGATCAGCACATGGGCGACGTTGGGGCTGGGCAGGCGCAGGAGCAACGGCACCCCGTCGTGGTCCAGTCCCAACACCGCGGTGAACGGCGGCACGGTCTCCTGGCGGCGCGGTCCCTCCACAGCCAGCCGCCGACAGAGCTCCAGCAGGCGTACCCCCTGGGCATCCATGCGGGGCACCTCCACCTCCAGTTGCCCCTCCTGCCGATACACGCGACAGGAGGGTGCACCCAGGCCGAGGGCGATCTCTTCCGATAGCCCGGCCACCTGCCTGACCTTGACCCCCGGCGGCGTGGAGAGGTGAAACCGCACCAGGCGCGGCGTTACGGTCCCCCCGGTAATGCGCGAGGCCACCCGATGGCCGGCCAGCACCTGCTCGATCCGGTCGGCCTGGAAACAGAGCAATTGCTGCATGGCCCTCCCCCTCCTCATCAGCCGGTGGCCGCCAGCACCTCCCGGACGGGGAACGGCACCACCTTGCCGCGGGTGCCCGGCCTGGCCACGCGCTGCAGCGGCTCCTGGGTTGGGACCTGCACCGGCTGGCGCAGGGCACACCCGGCGCACGCCCGGGGGTGCTCGATGGGCAGGACCCTGGCCGCGCAGGCGGCGTGCTCGAAGCGGATCTCCGGGGGATCGTTGTCCCAGACCTCGGTCCGGCCGTTGAACCGCACCACCAGCGGCGATGGGGAGATCTGACGCAGGGTAAACCGCAGGTGGGCGCAGTGGATGGCCTTGAACGGGCAACTGCGGCAGAGGTTGGGCGACACCTCATCGCTGCCGGCGACGATCTTGAGGCATACGATGCGGCCATCCTTCGACGTGGTACGATATTCACAGGGGCTGAGCCCCTGGGCCTGCTGGCGGGCCTGATGGACAGGCGGCAGTTCTCGGATCATTTTCCCCTCCCCTTCAATCGGGACAGAACATTTGTTCTGGAGCTATTATACCAGAACATTTGTTCAAAGTCAAGGGGGAAAGCCGATCTGCGCCAAGTTTTAACAAAAGTTATGGTCAAAGGTCGGCCTGCCGGCGGCGGATGCGGAACTCGTCCAGTTCGTTGCGAAAGGCCATCCAATCCCGGACGGGCAGCACCAGGCCCACCGCTTCGGGACAGAGCATATATTTGCTCAGCCACAGGCGCAGCCAGAAGCGGGGGCGGGGCCATTGTTCCAGTTCGACGACGACGACCGTGCGGGGCCACAGGTTTCGCAGAAAGCGGCGTTGGGTCCAACGCTGTTCAGCGGGGGGAAAGGTGCGGTAGAACAGGGCCGGGCGGCTGGTCTTGACCTGGGAGTAGGGGATGTGCAGCCGGAGGAAGGGCAACTGCACCACCAGGCCATTTTCCCGGCATTGGGCGTAGGCCCTCAGGCGCAGCAGCAGGGTGAGGATCAGGACAAGGCCGCTGGCCACCAGGATGGCGATCAGGTGGGGGCGGTAGGGGGTAAAGGGCGGGGGGTTCCAGGCGATCAGGCCGCCGCTCAGGGCCAGCAGCAGGACACAGACCCAAAAGTTCTGGGCGCTGAACTCCTGCTGGAGCAGCAGGGGATGGCGTTTGCCCTGGGTGGGGCGCTCGACTTTGGGGATGGGTTTATGCATCGGCGGGCCTCTCTTCCGAGTGTTGATAGAAATCGCACAGGTCGCGCACGGGGCACACCTGGCAACGCGGTTTACGGCTGGTGCACACCTGGCGGCCGTGGCGGATCAGGTTGAGGTGAAAGGCGTAATAGTCCTCAGCCGGGATCAGTTGCTCCAGTTCGGCGTGCGCCCGTTCCCGGGAGGTGCGCGGCCCGATCAACCCCAACCGCCGGGTAACGCGATGGATGTGGGTATCCACCGGGAAGGCCGGCCGGCCCAGGGAAAAGAGCAGGACGATGGCCGCCGTCTTGGGGCCTACGCCGGAAATAGACGACAACCAGGTTTTAGCCTCTTCTACGGGCCGGTCGGCCAGAAAGTCGAGGCTCAGCTCACCCCGTTCGTGGGTGATGAAGCGCAGGGCCTGCTGGATGCGAGGGCCTTTCTGGTTGGCCAGGCCGGCCGGCCGGATGGCCTCGATCACCTGCTCGACCGGGGCATCGCGCACCTGCTCCCAGGTGGGCAGCCGGGCCCGCAGCCGGTGGTAGGCCTGATCGCGGTTCCCGTCGTTGGTGTTCTGGCTCAGGATGGTGCTGACCATCTCCGAGATCGGATCCAGGTGTGGCCGCCATGTCGGCCGGCCATAGCTCTGCACCAGGCGCCGATGCACCTCGGCTGTTCTGTAGCGGCGTTCCTGGTCGGTACAGTCCATGATGTGCCTCCGGGGACATTGTACACGACGAGCGGCGATTGGTCAAATGCCGGCCCGCGAGGCTGCCGAACGCCGGCCTTGCTGAATTGCGCAAATTTTGGTAATCTGTGGTATAATGGCCATTGGGGAGCAGGCCGGGGCCAGAATCAACCACTCGGCCCACACATAGAGCTTTCTCAGCACAAGATGCGGCGGTAGGCCGGTGATCCGGCGAACATAAAAAGGTTATCTTTGAAAAAGGCCATAGGTCCTTAGGCCGGGTATGATCAGCCCTAAAATACTCCCAAAGGGCTATTGTAAAGGATGCGGGAATGTGTTAAACTCGTTTCAGCAACTTGAGTTTGTTTTCACCCGTTCTACGCGTTGTTTGGCAAATCTAGACCGAAAAGGAGGTGTTCTATGGAACAGGGAGTGAAGCTTCTCACGGCTAAAGAGGCAGCGGCCTATTTGCGCATCAGCCTGTTCACCTTGCGCAAGATCGAGCAACAGGGGTTGATCATCCCCTATCGCACGCCAGGGGGGCATCGTCGTTACAGCCTGGAGATGCTGAACGAGTATCTGGAAAAAAGCCGCATCCCGCCCACGCCGTAAAGGGCTGCCCCAGGCCCCTCGGTTCACCGCAGAGGCACAGAGAGCACCGGGTTCCTGTGCCTCTGTGGTCATTTTCCCGGCGGCGGTTCAGGCATCGGTTGGCCCTCTGGTTGTGTCCTCTCAACCCCGATGAGCGGTCGCCGGGCCGGCTGTGAATCCGGCGCGAGGAATGCCTTGGGCCTGGCTCAGGTCCTTTTGGGTTGGGGGGCCGAGAACCCTTGGGTCGAATTTTGCACCTGACGGTTCTTGAGGTATAATAAAAGCAGAGAGAGCGGCTCTCTGCTTTTTGTTCCTGATAGGCCCTGAGGCACAACGCCTCAGGTGTTCTTTTTGCCATGCTCAGGACCTGGCAAAGCGGTCAGGCCGGGTGTGGCTGTTTTTGTGAGGTTGGAGGAGATGTCGAATCAACAGACCTACCTGACCCCGGAGGGCTATCAAAAACTTGCCGAAGAACTGCACTACCTGACGACGGTACGCCGCCCGGAGATCGCCAGGGCGATCCACGAAGCCAAACTGGACGGCGACGTGATGGAAAATGCCGGCTACGAAGAGGCCAAGCGCCAGCAGGCTTTTCTGGAGGGGCGGATCATGACCCTCGAGGCGCTGCTCAAGAATGCGGTGCTCATCGAGTCGAACGGCCAGAAAGACACGGTAGGCCTTGGCTCGCGGGTGACGGTTGTCGAGGAAGGGTTTGATCCAGAGACCTACGTCATCGTTGGCTCGGCCGAGGCGAACCCGGCCGATGGCCGCATCTCTAACGAGTCGCCTCTGGGCAAGGCCCTGATGGGCCACAGGGTGGGCGATCGGGTGGCGTTCAAGACGCCGGGTGGCCAGGTCGAAATGGAGATCCTGAACATTGCCTAGCGGTGGGGGCCTGCCTCGCGATCAGGCCGGTGTTCAGGGCGTAAGGAGGCTCTTGTGAGCGAAGAACAACTGACCGACCAGGAACAACAGCGTCGGCTCAAGCTGGCCCGCCTGCGTGAAGCAGGGATTGACCCCTATCCGGCCCGGGCCCGGCGGACCCACACCGCAGCCCAGGCCATCGCCGCTCTGGAGACGATGGCCGAGGGGGTGGAAGGGGAGGCGGTGACGGTGGCCGGTCGGCTGGTGAGCATCCGGGTGATGGGCAGGTCGTCGTTTGCCCACCTCGAAGATGGCAGTGGCCGAATCCAGCTCTACCTGCAGCGCGACTCGGTGGGGGAGGGCCTGTACACCCTCTTTAAGCAGAACCTGGACCTGGGCGATTTTGTGGAGGCGACGGGGTCGCTGTTTCGCACTCGAACCGGTGAGCCCAGCGTCCACGTGACCGATCTGCGGCTGCTGGCCAAGGCGTTGCGGCCGTTGCCGGTGGTCAAGGAGAAGGATGGGCAACTGTTCGATGCTTTCACCGACAAGGAGCAGCGCTACCGCCAGCGGTATGTGGACCTGGCCGTCAACCGCGATGTGCGGGAACTGTTCCGCACCCGGGCCCGGATCGTGTCGGCGCTGCGCCGCTTCCTGGATGAGCGGGGGTTCGTCGAGGTCGAGACGCCGGTGCTGCAGCCGATCTATGGCGGGGCGTCGGCCCGTCCGTTCGTGACCTACCACAATCAGCTCAAGCAGAACCTCTACCTGCGCATCTCCGACGAACTCTATCTGAAGCGGCTGATCGTGGGGGGCTTTGAGCGGGTGTATGAGATCGGCCGCGACTTTCGCAACGAGGGCATCTCGTTCAAGCACAACCCGGAATTCACCCAACTCGAGTTCTACATGGCCTATGCCGACTATCAGGAGGTGATGGCCCTGGCCGAGGAGATGGTCGCCGGTGTCGCTCAAGAGGTGCTGGGCACGACCCGGATCACCTGGGGGGGCCACGAAATCGATCTGGCTCCCCCCTGGCGCCGTTGGCGGCTGTGGGAGGCCATCCGCGACATCACCGGCATTGACTACCGCGAATACCACGATGCCGAGAGCCTCTATCAGGCCATCCTGCAGATCGGCGGCACTCCGGAACGCAAAACCGGTTGGGGCAAGCTGATCGATCCCACCCTGATTAACCTCATCGAGCCACACCTGATCCAGCCCACCTTTCTCTACGACTATCCGTTGGAGGTCTCGCCCCTGGCCAAGCGCAAGCCCGATGAGCCGGGCGTCGTCGAGCGTTTCGAGTTCTTTATCGGCGGGGTGGAGACGGGCAACGCCTTCAGCGAGATCAACGACCCCCTGGACCAGCGGGAGCGGTTCCTGGCGACGAGCCGGGCGCTGGCCGAGGGGGATGAGGAGGCCCACCCCCTGGACGAGGATTACATCACCGCGCTGAGCTACGGCATGCCACCGACAGGCGGTTTTGGCCTGGGCATAGACCGGCTGACGATGCTCCTGACCGGGCGGGAGTCGCTGCGGGAGGTGATCCTGTTTCCCCATCTGCGTCCCAAAAATTGACGATTGTGCCCGCCGGGCAGGTCGCCAATTTACTCTACAGCTTCTCGAGGGAGGAAAGAGAATGCTGGCAATTGCCAACGGCAAAGTAATGACCATCAGCCACGGGACCTTCGAGCCGGGCACGGTGCTTGTGGAGGGGGGGCGCATCGTGGCCGTGGGCCCGGACGGGGCCATCCCCGCGGGGGCAGAGGTGTACGATGCGACGGGCAAGGTGGTGACCCCCGGCCTGATTGATGCTCACTGTCACGTGGGCCTGTTCCCTGACGGCGTCGGCTGGGAGTATTCGGACGGCAACGAGTGCACCGACCCGATCACCCCGCACCTGCGGGCGCTGGATGCGGTCCATCCGGAGGACCCAGCCTTCAAGGAGCTGGTGGCTGCCGGGGTGACCACGGTGCTTACCGGCCCCGGCAGCGGCAACCTGATCGGCGGCCAGTGGGTGTGCCTCAAAACTGTGCCCAAACCCAGTGTGGAGCAGATGGTGCTGCTGGAGCCGGCGGGGATGAAGATGGCCCTGGGCGAGAACCCCAAGCGGGTCTACAGTGAGCAGAAAAAGCTCCCCACCACGCGGATGGGAAACGCTGCCGCCTTACGCAGCGCCCTGGTGGAGGCTCAGAACTACCTGGAAAAGTGGCGCCGCTATGAGGCCGACCTGCAGACTTATCAGGCCAGGGTCGCCGCTGGCGAGCAGGCCGCCGAGCCGCCCAAACCCCCGGAGCGTGACCTCAAGCTGGAGGCGCTGGGCAAAGTGCTGCGCCGCGAGATGAAGGCCCGTGTCCACGCCCACCGCGCCGACGACATGCTCACCGCCATCCGCATCGCCGAAGAGTTCGGGCTGGACCTGACGCTGGAGCACGCCACCGAAGGCTACAAGATCGCCGACATTCTGGCCAGCAAGGGCATCCCCGTCACCGCCGGGCCGATCCTGTTCTCCCGCGTCAAGTACGAACTGCGCGAGATGACCCCCAGGAACCCCGGCCTGATGGCCAAAGCCGGGGTGAAGGTGGCGATCCAGACCGACGAGATGTCGGCGGTCAAGTATCTGACCATCAACGCTGCGCTGGCCGTCCGCGAAGGGATGCCGGAGGAGGAGGCGCTCAAAGCCATCACCCTGAACGCGGCCGAGATCATCGGCGTGGCCGACCGGGTGGGCAGCCTGGAGGTCGGCAAGGATGCCGATCTGGTCGTGTTCAGCGGCCACCCCCTCGATTACCGCACCGTCGTCGAGCTGGTGCTGGTGGACGGCCAGGTGGCCTACCGGCGGGAGTGAGGCGTAAGGCGTATGAGTGACCACGTTGTCTGGTGGCCGTTTGTCGTCGTCTTGGGGGTGGGGCTGGTGGTGGCCCTGCTCGGCACACCGCTGGCGGGAGAGTGGGGCCGTCGCCGAGGGTTGGTGGACGAACCCGGCCCCCGGCGCTGGCACCAGGGGACGATCCCGCGCACGGGCGGCGTGGCGCTCTTTGCTGCCTTTATGGTGGCGGCGCTACTGGCCCAATGGTTGCCGGTTCCCCGCCAGGACCCCAAAGAGTTGACCCGCTTTTTGGGGATTGCCGTGGGGGCCACTTTTCTGTTTGTGGTGGGCATTGTGGACGACCGGGTAGAACTGCGGCCCGGTCCCCAATATCTGGCCCAGGCGGGGGCCGGCCTGATCGCGATCCTGTGCCTGGTGTTCATCGAACGGGTGATGAACCCGTTTACCGATCAGATCTACATTTTTCCTTATCCCTTCACGGTGGCTTTTACCCTGGTGTGGATCGTGGGCATGATCAACACCGTCAACTTTCTGGACGGGCTGGATGGCCTGGCCGGTGGGGTGGGGGCCATCGTCAGCGCCCTGCTGGCGATCCATATGCTGCGCGAGGGGCAGTACAGTGTGGCGCTGCTGCCGTTGGCCCTGTTGGGCGCTACGCTGGGCTTTCTGCCTTTCAATTTCTATCCGGCGCGGGTGTTTATGGGCAGTTCCGGCTCGCTGGTGTTGGGCTATGCCATCGCCACGTTGGGCATTGCCGCCGGGGCCAAGCTGGCCCTGGTGCTGCTGGTGCTGAGCATCCCCATTGTGGATGTGGCCTGGCTGATGTTCAGCCGGCTGCGGGCCGGCCGCTCTTTTGGCCAGGCCGACCGGCGCCACCTTCACTACCGCCTGCTCGACCTGGGGTTGAGCCAGCGGCAGGTGGTGCTGCTGTACTATGCCTATTGCATCGCCCTGGGGGTGGCGGCACTGCTCATCAGCTCCCGCCTGCTCAAGCTGATCGTGCTGGTGGTGCTGGGGCTGGGGGCGCTGGCCCTGCTGGCCTGGCTGGCCCGGCGCACGTTGCGCCAGGAGGAGTAGGGGCAGGGGGCGTGGCCGTTGGGTGCATTTGACCCCCCACCCGTTTGCAGGTAAAATCAGAGGCGATCCAATCGGAGCAGAGGGCAAATGACCAATGCATCCCAAACCGAGGACGACCTGGAGGCGGTCCTGGCTGCTGCTTCGCGCCGGCTGGAGGAGGCCCTCGGCCCGGCCCTGGCCGGCCTGGTTGCTCCCGACGACCAGAAACTCTATTGCGCCAACCATCCCACCGTCGAAACGGTGCTCCGCTGCAACCGCTGCGGCAAGCCGATCTGCACCCGCTGCGCCATCCAGACGCCGGTGGGCTATCGCTGCAAGCAGTGTGTGGCCGGCCAGCAGGCGGTCTTTTACACCGGCGGAGTGGCCGACTATTTCCTCGGCGGGGCCATTGCCCTGCTGGCCGGAGCTGCTGCCGGCCTGCTGATGTCGCTGCTGAGGGCCTGGTTCTTTGCCCTGATCCTGGGCGCCCCCACCGGCGTGGCCATCGCCGAGGCGGTGCGGTGGGCTGTGCGCCGCCGACGGAGCCGCTATTTGTGGGCGGTGGTGGGGGGTGGCATCGTCGTCGGATCGCTGCCGGCGCTGTTCCTGGGGCTTTTCAACCCCTGGTCGCTGCTTACCGTTGGCCTGTTTGTGGTGCTGGCCGTGGGTGCGGCTGCGGCCCGGCTGAAATAGGGAACCCGTGTTAAGCGAACTGACCATCCACGATTTCGCCATCATAGACCGGCTTCACCTGCGCTTTGCCCCCGGCTTTAACGTCCTCACCGGGGAGACCGGCGCGGGCAAATCGATCATCATTGATGCGGTGAGCCTGTTGCTGGGGGGGCGGGCCGACGTGGAGGTGATCCGGGCCGGCGCCGACCAGGCGACCATCGAGGGCGTCTTTCTGCTGGACGATGAGACCCAGGCGGCCATCCAGCCTTTGCTGGAGCAGGATGGGTTGGAGGGGGACGATCCGGCGGTCCTGAACCTGGCCCGCGAGATCCGCCGTGAAGGGCGCAACATCTGCCGCGTCAACGGCCGGGCGGTCACCCTGAAGGTGCTGGAAAAGATCGGCCAGTACCTGGTGGACATCCACGGCCAGAGTGAGCACCTGTCCCTGTTGCGGGTGCGCGAACATGTGGACCTGCTGGACCGCTACGGCGGGTTATGGCCGCTGCGCGAGCAGGTGGCCGATCGGGTGCGGCAACTGCGCGCCGTGCGCCAGGAGCTTTCCACCTTGCGCCGCGATGAGCGGGAGCTGGCCCGCCGGATGGACCTGCTCCGCTACCAGGTGGACGAGATCGAAGCGGCGCGGCTGGTGCCGGGGGAGGAGGGGGAGCTGGCGCTGGAGCGCACCCGCCTGGCCAACGCCGAACAGTTGCAGCAACTGGCCGACGAAGCCTACCACGCCCTGTATGAAGGGAGCGACGAACAGGCAGCGGCGGTGGACCTGGTTCAGGTGGCGGCCCGGGCGCTGATCGGGCTGGCCCGTCTGGACGCCTCCACCCGGCCGCTGGGCCAGGCAGCCGAGGCCCTGGGCTATCAACTGGAGGACCTGGCCGGTTCGGTGCGCGAGTATCGCGATCGGGTCGAGTTCAACCCCCAGCGGCTCGAGCAGGTGGAGGAACGGCTGGCCCTGATCCACAGCCTGCAACGCAAGTATGGCGACAGCATCGAGGAGATGTTGGCCTTTGCGGCGCGGGCCAGGGACGAACTCCAGGCCATCGAGCATAGCGGAGAACGGATCGCTGAACTGGAGGCCGAGGAGGAACGGTTGCTGCGGCAGATCGGCCGGCTGGGGGCCGAGCTGTCGGCCCGGCGACGGGAGGCGGGGGAGCGGCTGTCGGCCGGCATCGAGGCCGAACTGCGGGAATTGAACATGGCCCACGCCCGGTTCGGGGTAGACCTGGAGTGGCGCGATGCCGCCGACGGGGCCTATGCCGGGGACCGACGGGTGGCTTTCGACCTGACCGGCCTGGACCGGGTCGAGTTCCTGGTGTCGCCCAACGTCGGGGAGCCGCTCAAGCCACTGGTGCGCATCGCCTCGGGCGGCGAGACCTCACGGCTGATGCTGGCCCTCAAGGCGGTGCTGGCCCAGGCCGACCGCACGCCCACCCTCATCTTTGACGAAATTGATGCCGGCATCGGCGGACGGGTGGGCGCGGTGGTCGGGCAAAAGTTGTGGGGGCTGACCGTCGGCGATGGAGGCAAGGCGCGCCGCCACCAGGTGCTGTGTGTGACCCACCTGCCGCAACTGGCCTGCTACGGCGACCTGCACCTGCAGGTAAGCAAAAAGGTCGCCGGCGACCGGACGGTCACCCAAGTCCGCCCCCTGGAGGACCTGGATCGAGAGCAAGAGATTGCCGGGATGTTGGGGACGGTGACCCCCAAGACCCGGGCCAGCGCCCGCGAGATGCTGCTGGCCGGCCGGCGGGACAAAGACAAAGCGTTGAAATCAACCGAAGGAGGATGAACCATGTCATCAGAAGTCCGAGAAACTCTGGCGGCGATGCCTTCTGCCTTTCTGCCGGAAAAGGCCGGCAACGCCCAAGCCCTGTTCCAGTTGGACCTCACCGGTGAGGAGGGCGGCCGCTGGGTGCTGGACGTTGCCAACGGCAGGTGCGAGGTGCGGGAAGAAACCGCTGCCCACCCCGACGTCACGGTGACCATGGCGACCAGCGATTTTGTCGCTCTGACGCAGAACCGGTTGGACGCGGTCAAGGCTTTCATGAACGGCAAGATCCGGGTCTCGGGCAACGTCGGGCTGGTGATGCAACTGTTGCAGTGGTTCAGGCGCGGCTAGCCGTTCGGCTACCCTTTGCCTGCAAAAATGACGAGAGCTAAGGGCGGCCCAACCCCTAGCTCTCTTAAAAGGAGGAGAAGAATTTTGATGCCTGGCATGGCTCACCACTGACCCTGCCGGTCGGTCCCCGCCCTTGCGGGGCTGCCGCTCGGGATGACGCTCGCCCGCCATGAGCCATGCCAAGTTGCTCGATTGTATCTTACCACAAACCTGCCCGTGATACTGGACGCGAACTATACGATTCCCCTACGCCAACTTGTCGCCCCGAAAAGGGCCCCCTCCGGCGATAGCCGTGGTGTGGGGGCTTGTTGGCGGTCAGGAGAAAACTATGGTACAATAGAGCTGGAGGAGGCAGGATGGCAGAGTCTATCGTCGTGATTCGGATGACCCGTAATCTGCGGTATAAGCTGACTTATATCAAGATCTTTGAGACCTATCTCGAAAAGAACTCGGACCCGGAGGTCGTGAACCTGCTCAGGTTGCTGTTGCAATCTCAGCAGGCGCAGGTGGCCCCCCTGTCCAGCTACCTGCGCAAGATCGACGTAAATCCTCAGGAATTGCCTCTGGACGACAAACTCATGACCCATGCCCTGGCCCGCCAGGACTATAAATCGCAGTTACGGTTCATCTACGATGGGTTGAGCCGGGCGGTAGAGTGGTACAAGACGCAGCTCACCGACAGGCAAATGACCGCCGATCCGGAATTGCGGGAACTCTTGTTCGAGTTGGGGGAGGCCGACGCTGCTCAGTTGTGGCGCACCGAAGCGACGATGGCCATGCTCAAGGTGCCCCTGGTGCTCAAGGAAAAAGAGTGGGACCAGCGCCCGCGGATCGAGCCTGCCGTAGAGGAGGGGTGGCGCCCCCGCTTGCTGGAAGATTTCGGGCATCCCTCGTGGACGAGTAAGCCGAAGGAGCGCTTGCCTCGCCCTCCCAGGTATCGGCGGGGCGAATAGCCGGTTGCCGTGCCGAGGACAGGTGCAGCGCGGTGGGGACGAGGGTCCCCCTGGAGCATAACAGACAAGGAGGAAGGGACTCATGGAGATCAGAAAGGTTGGTGTCGTAGGTTGTGGGTTGATGGGCTCAGGCATTGTCGAGGCCTGCGCCCGGGCGGGCTACCCGGTCGTTGTCTCGGAAGTAAGCGCCGATCTGTTGGACAGGGGCCTGGGTCGCATCCGCGATTCCCTGGCCAAAGCGGTGTCTCGCGGCAAGGCCACGCCGGAGGAAAGGGATCAGGCCCTGGCGCGTATTCACGGCACGCTGAGCCTGGCCGAGTTCGCCGATTGTGACCTGGTCGTCGAGGCGGCCGTCGAAAATATGGCGATCAAAAAAGAGATCTTTGCGGAACTCGACCGCATCCTGCCGCCCCACGCCATCCTGGCCAGCAACACCTCCTCGCTGTGTGTCACCGAGATGGCCAGTGTAACCCGGCGCGGCGACAAGGTGCTGGGCATCCATTTCTTCAACCCGGTGCCGGTGATGCCCCTCATCGAGTTTGTGCGCACCATCCTGACCAGCGACGAAACGATGGAAACCGCCCGGCAGTTCGGCGCGTCGTTGGGCAAGACGATGGTCACGGCCAGGGATACCCCCGGCTTTATCGTCAATCGCCTGCTGATCCCCTACCTGTTGGATGCCGTCCGCGTCTACGAAGAGGGACTGGCCAGCCGCGAAGACATTGATACCGCCATCAAGTTGGGCCTGAACCACCCGATGGGGCCGTTGACCCTGCTCGATTTTATCGGGCTGGACACCTGCCTGTTCATCGCCGATGCCATGTTCGAGGAATACAAAGACCCCCGCTACGCCGCGCCGCCCCTGCTGCGCCGGATGGTGCTGGCCGGCCACCTGGGCCGCAAGAGCGGCAAGGGCTTTTACGACTACCCATAAAACCTGCAAGCTTTGTATCTGCTCAGCCGTGGCTCTTTACCACGAAGGACACCAGGGACACGAAGGCGATCCAGGTTTTCCCTTGGTGTCCTTCGTGTCCTTGGTGGTTCACAGGGTGCCCGCGTCTTTTTCTGCATTTCTCAGCGGTCTCTGCGCCTCTGCGGGACAAAATGCCCTATCAACACCTGACAAAGAGACTACCCTGGCCGCAGGTCGTGTGTATGATCCGCGCTGTCGAACTCACCAAACGCTACGGCCCCACCCTGGCCCTTGACCGGCTCTCGCTGGAGGTGCCGGCCGGGGCCGTCTTGGGCCTGCTGGGCCCCAGCGGTGCGGGCAAGACCACCTTCCTGCGGCTGGTGATGGGCTTTGTCTTCCCCGATGCCGGGCAGGTTGACCGGGGAGGCCTGTCGCCGGCCCAGATCGGCTACCTGCCGGAGCAGGCATTCTACCCCTCCCGTTTTTCGGTGCGCGGCTATCTGACCACAGTGGGGCGGCTGGCCGGCCTGCGGGGTGCGGGCCTGCGGCAGGCGGTGGACCGGCTGCTGGGAGAGCTGGGCCTGGAACCGGTCGCCGGACGGAACCTGGGGGCCTGCTCGCAGGAGATGCTCCGGCGGCTGGGGCTGGCCCAGGCGCTGCTGGGCAACCCTCCCCTGCTCCTGCTCGACGGGCCGGGGCAGGGGCTGGACCCGGCCGGCCAGGAGTTCATGCGCCGGCAGATCGTGGCCCTGCGGCAGGCGGGCAAGACGGTGTTGCTGTGCAGCCGTCATCTGGACGAGGTGACGGGGGCCTGCAGCCACATCGCCGTGCTGAACCGGGGGCGGCTGGTGCGCAGCGGTGACGCGGCGGAGATCCTCGCCCCGCGCCCGCAGGTGACCATCGTCACCGGGCCGCTGCCCGACGATCTCCGGGACCGGCTGGCGGGCAGGACGCCAGACCTGGTCGTGGCCGAGGGGCGCCTGACGCTGAGGGGAGAGGCGGTCGCCTACAAAGCTCACATCCTGCGCCTGCTGCTCGACGCCGGGGTGGATATCCGGCAGCTCAGCGAGCAGCCCCCCACGCCGGAAGAGGTCTTTTGGGAGGCAACCGACCGATGACCCGCGTCTGGACACTGGCCCTGTTTTTTGTCCGCGACCTGTTCCGCTCCCTGGCCGCCGTTGTGCCACTGGCGGTTGCCCTGGCTTTCGGGCTGATGGCCTTCGAGTATGGCATGGACCAGGCGCAGTTCATCCCCGTAGCCGGGTTGGGCAGCGGCGCCATCGGCTGGCTGACGGCGCTGCTGCTGGCCGGGCGGGCCGATCGCGCCACATCGTTCCTGCTGGTGGCCCGCCTGCGCCGGCGGGTGGAGCTGCTGGCGGCCCTGTTTATCGGCAGCCTGGGCCTGATGGCGGTATGGGCCATCCTGATCGCGGTGCCCAACCTGTTGGCCGGCCGGCTCACCCTGGAGTTCCCTTCCGCGTTGTGGATCGGGCCCACCTGGCTGGCCCTGTGGTCGCTGGCGGTGGCGTTGGCTCTGGCCCTGTCGGGCCTGGTGCACCGGGGGGTTTCTCACCTGGTCGGCTATGTGCTATTGACGGCGCTGCTGGTGGCCAACGACCAGAAGGCGCTGCTGGCCGAACATCGCCTGGAGGGGCTGGTACGCATCGTGAATGCGCTCCTCTGGCCGGTGAGCACCCTGCTGGCCCAGGCCGCGGCCGGCCGCCACGACCGGCTGTACTTCCTGGCCCTGGCGTTGACCTCCGGCTACGCGGCCCTGCTGTTCGCCCTGGCCGGGCAGCTTCTGGCCGGCAAGGACCTGCTCTGGCAAGAGTAGCCTGACCTTGTCAAATTGGCAGCACCTTTCCCCTACCCCTGGCCCCCGGCCCTGCTCCGTTGTGGAGAGAGGAAGGGGGTTGGGAGAGGGGGTGAGGTGTGGCAACGAGTAGAAAGGGGTTGTCAAATGGTACACAGTAGCACAGGAGAAAAGGGGCCTTCGCCTCTGGGCGACCGCCTGAGCTTCCCCCCCGGTTTTCTATGGGGCACGGCTACGGCGGCCCACCAGGTGGAGGGGAACAATACCAACAACGATTGGTGGGCCTTTGAACAGCGGCCGGGGGCGATCTGGCACGGCGACCGGAGCGGCCTGGCCTGCGATTGGTGGCGCAACGCCGAGCGCGATTTCGACCTGATGGCCGCAATGGGCCACAATAGCCACCGCCTGTCGGTGGAGTGGAGCCGCATCGAGCCGGAGGAGGGCCGCTTCGACCCGGCCGCGGTCGCCCGCTACCGGGAGATGCTGACCGGGCTGCGGCAGCGCGGCATCGAACCGATGGTCACCCTGTTCCACTTTAGCTCTCCTCTGTGGCTGCGACCGAAGGGAGGGCGGGGCGGCTGGCGCAATCCGGCCGTGGTCGGCCACTTTCGGCGGTTCGTGCGCCACACCGTCGAGCAGTTGGGGGACCTGGTGACGTTGTGGTGCACGATCAACGAGCCGAACGTCTATGCCGTGATGGGCTATCTGTATGGCGTACATGCCCCTGGCGAAAAGTCGCTCTCCTCCTGCTTCCGGGTGCTGCGCCACGAGCTGCAGGCCCATGCGGCGGCCTACCGGGTCATCCATGCCCTCCAGGGGGCCGGCCAGGTGGGCCTGGTCCTGAACCTGCACCTCTTTGAGCCGCTGGACCCGGCGGACCCCCTGGCCGCCGGGGCCGCCGGGGTGATGGACCGGCTGTACAACCGCCTGGCCCTCCGCGCCGTGGAAAAGGGGCGGCTGCCCTTCCCCCTCGGCCTGGGGATGACAAACTATGGGCCGCTGCTGGACAGCGTGGATTTCTGGGGCATCAACTATTACACCCGGCAACGGGTCAGCCTGCGCCGCCGGCCCGACGGCCGCCGTGAGCTTCTCCAACCGACGCCGGGAGCTGAGGTCAGCGACCCCCGCCGGGATATGTCCCCCTTTGAATGCTATCCGGAGGGCATTTACCGCGTGCTCAAGCAGGTGGCGGCCCTGGGCAAACCGATCTATGTCACCGAAAACGGCCTGCCCGATGCCGACGACGACCAGCGCCCCCGCTTCTTGCTCACCCACCTGGCCCAGGTGCAGCGGGCCATCGCCGAGGGGGTGGATGTGCGCGGCTATTACCATTGGACCTTCACCGACAACTTTGAGTGGGCCGAGGGCTGGGCCTCCCGTTTTGGCCTGGTGGCTCTGGACGAAAAGACCCAGGTCCGCACCCCCCGCCCCAGCGCCCATCTCTACAGTGACATCATCCGCGCCAACGCCATCACCCGGCCGATGGTCGAGGCCTACGCGCCGGAGGTTCTGGCCGACCTTTTTCCGGACCCAGGGCCGCTCTCCGAGAGCGGGCAAGGCAAAAGTGCGTGGCACCGGGTGTCCCCGGTGGTTTTCCGACAGACTCTGAACAACGAGGAACTTTGACTGAAATGTTGGATTTTACCCTGAAACTGGCGCAGCAGGCGGGTCACCTGTTGCGCCGGCTCTACCATCAGCACCACACCCTGAACCACAAGTCCAGCGACATTGACCTGGTAACGGAGGCCGACCTGGCCTCGGAGCAGCTGATCGTGGAGACCATCCGCACCCACTTTCCAGAGCACACCATCCTGTCGGAAGAGGGGCTGGGCGACTGGCAGACGGTGGCCGGCCAGGCCGCCTATTTGTGGCTGGTGGATCCGCTGGACGGCACGGTAAACTATGCCCACGGCTTTCCGGTGTGGGGTGTGTCGCTGGCGCTGGCCCAGGAGGGGCAGGTGGTGTTGGGCGTGGTCTATGACCCGCTGCGCGACGAGATCTTTTGGGCCGAGCGGGGCGGAGGGGCGTGGTGTGGCGATCGGCGCCTCCACGTCTCGGCGGTGGCGCACCTGAGGGAGGCGCTGCTGGCGACCGGCTTCCCCTATCTCCGGGCTACCATCCCCGACAACAACCTGGCCGAGTTCAACGCCGTCATGCCCCGCGTCCAGGGTGTCCGCCGGGCCGGGGCGGCGGTACTCGACCTGGCCTACCTGGCCGCCGGCCGCCTGGATGCCTACTGGGAGAGGCACCTCAACCCGTGGGACTGGGCAGCGGGGTGGCTCCTGGTCACCGAGGCCGGCGGCGTGGTGACCAGCATGAACGGTGAACCGTGGCGGCTGGGGATGAACCACCTGGCGGCCAGCAACGGCCGGCTCCACCAGGAACTGTTGGCGGTGCTGGCCCAGGCCAGGGCCGGACAGGGGTAGCCCGAGCGCGATACGAAAAATGCAACGCCTGCCCCTGGATTTGACACTTTTCGTCACATGCGGTATCATAGATGACGAGAAGGGAAAGCAGGTAGGCGATGGCTTACGATCTCGACGCTGTAGATCGCCAGATTATCTGCACGTTGCAGCGGGACGGGCGGGCTTCGAACGTGGACGTGGCCCGGCAGGTTGGCATTTCCGAGGCGACGGTGCGCAAACGGCTGGACCGCCTGCTGGCCGATGGGGTGATCCGTATCGCCGCCCTGCCCGACGCGGCCAGGACCGGCTTTTCCACGGTTACCTTTATCGCCTTTAACGTCGATCCGGCTCAGATCGAGCGGATCGCCGATCAGTTGGCCCGTTCACCCCAGGTGCGGGCCATTTACTATACCACGGGGGAAAGCGATCTGCTGGTGGAGGCCTGGTTCCCGTCGAGCGAGGAACTGCTGCACTTCCTGACCCAGCACGTCGCCTCGATCCCCGGCATCCACAGGACCGCCACCTGGCACGTATTGCGGACGATCCAAGATCCGGGCCGCTGGGTGTTGCCGCCCGACGCGCCGCCTCGCGTCCTGGTGGTGGACGACGACCCGGACTTTGTAGAGGTTACGCGCCTGACCCTCACCGCCGGCGGCTTTGAGGTCCTGTCGGCCGGCAATGGCGAGGAGGCCCTGGCCCTGATGCGCATCTCCCGGCCCGATCTGGTCATCCTGGATGTTATGATGCGAGGGATCCTGGATGGCCTGCAAGCGGCAAAGGAGATGCGCGCCGACGGTGACCTGCGGACCGTGCCCGTTCTGATGGTCTCCTCCATCCCCGCCTCGGCCTTTGCCGGGCTTTTGCCCAAGGAGGAGACCCTGCCGGTGGACAACTTTTTGACCAAGCCGGTGGACAGGTCGGTGTTGCTGGCCGAAGCCAGGCGTCTCGTGCGTTCCAGGTCAACCTGAGTTTCTGCAGAGACAGAGGGGAATGACCGGATTGGTAGGGTGCCGAAGGGGCACCCGGATCGAAGGGAGAACAGGGGGAAGCCGGTGAGAGCGGCAACGCCCCCTGACGAAGCGATCACACAGGGGAGAGCTTGATGGCAATGAGAACAAAGGGGTTCCTGATCCTTCTGCTAGGTTCGATGCTCCTGTTGGGGTGTGCGCCTCGCCCGCCCAGCTGGCCCCCCTTCCCGGACAGGCTGACAGAGACCTCGCCGTGGCACGTGGACCTCGAGCGCTTTCAGCGTTCCGCGCATGGCAGCCTGGCCTGCACCGACTGCCACGCCGATATCCAGCCCGGTGATGTCACATCTCCTCACCCCAGTACGGCCAACCTGACGGCCGAGGCTGCGGCGCTCTACGATTACCAAAAGTGTGAGGCGTGCCACCCCCACGAATATGCCGCCTATACCCAGGGCGTCCACGCCGAGGCGCGGGCCAACCCGGCCGGCATCGAGTCGGGCCAGCCGGCACCCACCTGCGGCCATTGTCACAACGCCCACTATGTCTCGGCCCAGACGCGGGCAGATTTGCTGGAGAGTGTCAGCGAGACCTGCGGCACCTGCCACCCGGAGGCGCTCAAGACCTACGAGCACAACTATCACGGCAAGGCTGCGCTCCTGGGCCGCGAGACCACGGCCACCTGCGCCGACTGTCACGGCGCCCACACCGTCCTGGCCCTGTACGAGACGAGCGAGTCGCTGCCCGCCTGCCGCCGCTGTCACCCGGCTGCCAACGACCAGTTCGCCAGCTATCGCCTCCACGCCGAAGCGACGCTGAACCCGGACCCCGACGACCCCCGCGCTACAGAGTTCAAGATCTTTTTCTGGGTGACCCTCTTTTTCACCTGTCTGGTCGTCGGCGTGCTGGCTCTGTTTTACACTCATACCGGGCTGTGGTTCCTGCGCAGCCTGCATGAACGACTGAGAAAGGGAGGGCATCGTGGCTAACGAGCAGACCAGACCCGTGGAGTACTGGCGTTTTAACGTCTATCACCGCCTGGTTCACCTCCTTGTCGCGGTTAGCTTTTTCGGCTCGACCATCAGTGGCATGCCGCTCAAGTATCCTCATACCGGCTGGGCCAGGTTCCTTACCCGCATCCAGGGGGGGGTGGCAGTCATGGGCGTCATCCACCGCATCAGCGCCATCATCATCGCCCTCTATTGCGTGCTGCACCTGGCCTACATCATCCACTATGTGCTGGCACGCAAGAAAAAGCCGTGGGGGCCCGATACGCCGGTGCCAACGATCAAGGATTTCAAGGACATCTGGCACAACTTTCTCTACTTCCTGGGGCGGGGCAGCCGACCGCTGTTCGACCGCTTTACCTACTTTGAAAAGTTCGACTACTGGGCTGTGTTCTGGGGGGTGCCGATCATCGGCCTGTCGGGCCTGGTGCTGTGGTTTCCGACGTTCTTTAGCAAGTTCCTGCCCGGTTTTGTCATCAACATTGCCCACATCATGCACAGCGACGAGGCGTTGCTGGCCGTCGGCTTTATCTACATCGTCCACCTGTTCAATACCCACATCCGGTCCGACATGTTCCCCCTCAACAAGGTGATCTTTACCGGCAAGGTGACGGCCGAAGAGATCCACCATGAGCATCCCCTGGAATGGCAGCGGCTCCAGGCTGAACCTGAGCGGCTGGAGGAGATGAAGGTCCGATGATGCACCGACATTCCCATCTTGCAATGGTCCTTCTGGCCGTCCTGATCGGATTGGCGGTGGCGCCGGTGGCGCTGGCCCAGGATCCAGGCAACGGCTCGCAAAGCTGTTTTGCCTGCCACCGCCAACCCAATCTGAACGGCGTCGAGGGCAGCCAGGCCAACATTGCCTTCTGTCTGGACTGCCACGCCGACCCTCAGGTGGACGGGTGGGCAAGCACCGGACGCACCCCCGTGCACCTGGACCCCGATCGCTACCGGGGCAGTCTCCACGGTGGGATCGCCTGTGTGGCCTGTCACAGCGACCTGGCTCGCAATCCACACCGCGCCGACCGGGCCGTCGCCTGCGCCGACTGTCATTCGGCCCTCCTGAGCCATGTCAACATGGGCGCGCCGCATGTCAGCACCGACTGCGCCGCCTGCCACCGGCCCGACCTGCCGGTGATCAGGGATGCCGCCACGGGCCGGGTGGTGCTGGCCGAGGTGGATGCCACAGGTGCTCCCCTGGACCGCACCGATCACACCGTCGTCCGCGAGGCCGATTGCACCAGGTGCCACACCTCAGGCAATCAGGTGGGGGCGCCGGCAGCGGCCCTGCCCGCCCGCAGCGTGCTGTGCATGGCCTGCCATGACGCTTCGCCGACGGTCAGCGTGGCCCTGCTCGATCCCACCCCGGTCAAGACCGACTATGGCTCCCTCCTCGGCCTGCTGGTCCTGGGGGTGGGTATGGTCTGGAACGTTTCCCTCTACCTGCGGGGGACGATCCCCGGTCACCCCGGCCTTACCCCTATGGAAAAACTCAACTACCTCGCCGCCGATGCGACCCGCTTTCTCTTCTCCAGGCGGTTCTTCCGCTTCCTGGGGGCAGCCATCGCCGACGGCATCTTTTTGCGGCGTGTCCTGCGGGAGAGTGTGGGCCGCTGGGCCATGCACACGCTGATCTACCTGCCTTTCCTGGCCCGCTTTCTCTTGGGGCTGCTCACCTGGCTGGGCCAGGCCCTGTGGCCCTCCGCTGCCTGGACGCAAACCCTGTCGAACAAGGATGCGCCGGGCGTAGCCTTTGCCTACGATTTCCTGGCGGCGTTGATGATTTTGGGCGTCCTCCTGGCCCTGTTCCGGCGTTTTGTGCTGCGCGACCGCCGGTTGCTGACCTTCACCCAGGACAGGGTTGCCATCGCCCTGCTGGGCGCGATCCTCCTGTTGGGCATTGTCACCGAGGGGGTGCGTCTGTTGAGCGCCGGTACCCCGCCGGCAGCGGCCGTCTACTCCTTCCTGGGCTATGGCGTGGCGGCGCTGCTGCGCTGGCTGAACCTGGCCTGGACCTCGATCTACCCGGTGCTGTGGTACCTGCACGCCTGGCTGGTCGTCGCCTTCTTTGCCTATCTGCCGTTCAGCAAATTCATGCATCTCCTGGCCGGCCCCTTCATCGCCAGCCTGGATGCTGCCAGAAAGGGAAGTCACTGATGGCCAAGATAGACCCTTCGTTCTTCACGGTACGCCAGTTGATCGAATTGGATGCCTGCACCCGCTGCGGCGAGTGCCGGCTGTGGTGCCCGACCTTCGCCGAAAAGGGGACGTTAGAAGCGATCACGCCGTTCAAAAAGATCGATTCGTTGCGCAGCTTTCTGCGGCGGGATGGCCTGCTCGCCCGGCTGCTGCGGCGCAAGCCGGTTACCGACGAGGAACTGGCCCTCTTTGCCCAGGGGGTGTACGATTGCACACTGTGCGCCCGCTGCTATCAGGTCTGCCCGGTGGGCATCGAGATGCGGCCGCTGTGGATCGCCATGCGCGAGCAGTTGGTGGAACTGGGGCTGCACCCGGCGCTGATGAACCGGCTGCGGGATACGGTCACGGCGAACTATAACATCTCCGGCGACCCCAATCAGAACCGCCTGGGCTGGACGGCCAACCTGGCCACGGTGCCGGCCGGGTTGGACCGCAAACAGAACGCCCAGGTCGTCTATTTCATGGGCTGTGTGGCTGCCTTTTACCCGATGGTCTACAGCGTGCCCCAGAGCCTGGTGGCCCTCCTGGACAGGGCCGGCGTTGATTTTACCACCCTGGGCGGCGAGGAATGGTGCTGTGGCTTTCCGCTGGTGATCGCCGGCATGGGCAAACATGCCCGCGACCTGATGTACCACAACGTCCAGGCGGTGCGGGCCCTGAAGGCCCAAACGCTGGTGGCGGCCTGTCCCTCCTGCTACCACACCTGGAAACATGAATACCCCCGCCTGCTGGGCGAGCCGTTGGGCTTTGCGGTGCAGCACGAAACCGAGTTCCTGGCCGATCTGGTCAAATCGGGCGCGTTCCAGTTCAAACCGGTGGCCAAAAAGGTGACCTATCATGACCCCTGCGACCTGGGGCGCACCAGCGGCATCTATGACGAGCCGCGCCAGATCATCCAGGCTATCCCCGGCATCGAACTGGTCGAGATGCGGGATAACCGTCAGTACGCCCTGTGTTGCGGCGGGGGCGGCGATGTGGAGATGGCCGATGCCGAGACGTCCGGGGCAGTGGCCCGCCGCCGCCTGGCCCAGGCCCAGGAGACCGGCGCCGAACTGATCATCACCGCCTGCCAGCAGTGCAAGCGCACGCTCCTGGGCGCCGCGCGCAAAGAAAAGGTCCGAATCCGCACACTGGATGTCAGCGAGCTGTTGTGGGAGTCTGTTCAGTAGTGGGAGTAAAACGTAAAAAGTAAAACGTAAAACGTAAGGGGGGAAAGATGAAGATCGACAAGTATGAATTTCCGGATGACCTGCTCTATGACAGGGAGCATAACTGGGTGCGCATCGAGGGGAATGTGGCCACCATCGGCATGACCGATTTCGGCCAGAGCCTGGCGGGCGAGGTGGTCTATGCCGAGGTGCCGCGCGTGGGCCGCGAGCTCAAGCAGGGCGAGCCGTTCATGTCCCTGGAGTCGGGCAAGTGGGTGGGCCGGATCAAGGCCATTGTCAGCGGCAAGATCATCGAGGCCAACGAAGAGATCGAGTGGGAAGCCACCGTCATCAACAACGACCCGTACGGCGCCGGCTGGTTTGCCAGGGTGGAGCTGGCCGCTGAGCCGACGGGCCTGATGAAGGCCTCCGATCCAGAGTTTGCCGAGTTCATCGCCGCCGAGCGGGCCAGGTATGGCAAGTAGCGGCTACCGACCGGGATGAGGGCCAAAGGTGGTTCTCCTCCCCCTTTCTGGAGAAAGCAAATGAAACTGTATCGCCTGGGTACGGTGAGCTGGCAGGACTCCCAGCTCTTGTATCACGCTTTGCCGCGCCTGGGCCGGGAAGGACTCAACCTGTTGTCGCCCGGTTCGCCCTATGTCTGCATCGGCTACTTTCAGGATGCGGAGCAGGAGGTGGACCTGGAGAGGTGCCGGCAGGAAGGCATCCCGGTCTTTCGCCGCGAGGTGGGCGGGGGAGCCGTCTACCTGGATGGCGAGCAACTGTTCTACCAGTTGATCATCCACAAGGATAACCCTCTGGTGCCGGCCGGATGGGAGGCGTTCTACCGCAAGTTCCTGGAAGCTCCCATCCAGGCCTACCGCGCCCTGGGCATCCCGGCCGAATACCGCCCGGTCAACGACATCGTGGCCAATGGGCGCAAGGTTTCCGGCAACGGTGCGGCCGAGATCGGGGATTACTACATCCTGGTCGGCAACCTGATCGTGGATTTCAACTATGAGATGATGGTCCGTGTCCTGAAGGTGCCCGACGAAAAGTTCCGCGATAAGGTGTACAAGACCCTCTATGACAATCTGTCCACCATCCGCCGTGAATTGGGCTACGCCCCACCCCGCGACGAGCTGTGGAACCTGCTGGCCGAAAAGTTCATCGAGGTGCTGGGTCCGCTGGAGGTAGAGACAGAGATAGACGCCGGGTGGCGCGCCCAGACCGATGCCCTGGCCGAGACGATGTTGACCGACGAGTGGCTGTACCGCCGGGGCCGTCCTCAAGAGGGACGGGCGGTGACCATCCGCGCCGGGGTACAGGTGCGGCACAAGATGTACAAGGCCCCCGGCGGCCTCATCCGGGCCACGGTGGAGGAGCGAGAAGGGGTCATTGCCGGCCTGTCCCTGTCTGGCGACTTTTTCTTCTACCCTGCCCATCGGCTGGCCGACCTGGAGGCGGCGTTGGTGGGGGTGCGGCTGGCCGAAGCCGAAGGGGCCATTGCCCGTTTTTACAAGGAGCATGGCATTCAGAGTCCAGGCATAACCCCGGCCGATTTTGTCCGGGTGTTGAGCTAATCTAACGTTCAAGGAGGAACAAAAACAATGGCGAATGAAATTCAGATTGACGCCTTGCCACCTGCTAAAATGGCATCCAAGATGGAGGATGTGGGTGTCACCAAGGCCAAACTGCGGGCCGATACCATGTTTGCCCTGGCCATTCTGGCCGGAGCCTTTATCGGCACCGGGGCGATCTTTTGTACGACCGTGCTGACCGGTCTGGCTTCGGCGGGCGTCGCGTATGGGATCCAGCGTTTGCTGGGCGGCCTGGTCTTCTGCCTCGGCCTTATCGCCGTCGTCGTGGCCGGGGCCGAACTGTTCACCGGCAACAACCTGATCATCATGGCCTTTGCCAGCCGCCGGGTGACCCTCGCCCAACTGCTACGGAACTGGGTGATCGTCTACATCGGCAACCTGGTCGGCTCGATCTTGACGGCTGTGGTCATGTTCCTGAGCAAGCAGTACACCTTCTCAGGCGGGGCGATCGGTGTCACGGCCATGAATATTGCCAACGCCAAGTGCAGCCTGGACTTTCTTCAGGCCCTTTGCCTGGGCATCATGTGCAACGCCCTGGTCTGTCTGGCCGTGTGGCTCTGTGCCTCGGCCCGGTCCACCACCGACAAGATCCTGTCGATCATCTTCCCCATCTCCGCCTTTGTGGCGGCCGGCTTTGAGCACAGCATCGCCAACATGTACTTTATCCCTATCGGCCTGCTGATCAAAGACCTGGCCCCCGATTCCTTCTGGCAGTTGAAGGCTGTGGCCGATGCCGGCCTCACGCCGGACAAACTCGCCAACCTGACCTGGGGGGCCTTCTTGTTCAAGAACCTGCTGCCGGTGACCATCGGCAACATCATCGGCGGGGCCGGCTTTGTCGGCCTGGCCTACTGGTTTGTCTACCTGCGGCCCCAGAAAGTGGTCGAGGTCGCCAAAGAGGCGGCGGTCCACATCCTGGTCGTGGACGATGATCCCGACTTTGTCGAGATCACGCGCACGATCCTCAGCAAGGAGGGCTACAAGGTTGCTTCGGCGGCCAATGGCGATGAGGCGTTGGCCGCCATGAAGAAACAAAAGCCCGACCTGGTCCTGCTCGACGTGATGATGGCCACGCCGCTGGAAGGGGTCGGGGTAGCCAAAAAGATGGCCGCCGATCCTGCCCTCAAGGCGCTGCCGGTGATCATGATCTCCAGCATTGACAGCACCCAGTACAAGGAAGCCCTGCCGGACGATCTGCACATCCCGGCCGATGCCTGGATCAGCAAGCCGGTCCAGCCTGAGCATCTGCTCAACACCATCCGGCGCTTTATCAAGTAACAGAGCGGTCTGTTCTAGGGGCATGGCAGGGACGTGGGGGGCTGCCATGCCCCCATCGGGCCAGGAGCGACCAGAGGTATGGCCGTGGGCCTTTTTTGACAACAGACCGCCTCTCCTTTATGATAAGGGAGGGGCGATGATGGGGCTGGCAGGGCCGCCTGCAGAGCAGGAGGGCAGGCGGGCTCAGGTGTAAAGAGAGGCACGCCGCCTCAATCACCCTTTTTGTCATAGAAAGGGAGAATGATGACTCAAGCAATGACGATCCGCCTGGAGGGGAAACCTCCAGCAGAGATGTTGGCTTTCCAGGAAGCCATTGCCAGGTGCTATCAATGCGGCACCTGCTCGGCGACCTGCCCGACCGCTTTGGCCATGGACTATTCCCCGCGCGCTTTGTGGCGCCTGGTCGAATTGGGGCAACGGGATCCAGTGCTCCACTCCAACACCTTCTGGATGTGCACCGCCTGTTATAGCTGTACGGTGCGCTGTCCACGCGATATCCCCATCTCGGAGACCATGCGCCAGTTGCGCGAACTCTATATCCAGGCCGAGGTCGGTCCCCTACAGGGAGGCCTGAGCAACGTGCTGGCCGCCGTCGAGGCGACGCATAACATCGCCAACGAACCCAACGAGACGCGCCTGATCTGGAGCGAAAATCTGCCCCAACGCCCGCCGCAACTGGAATCTCGTCAGGCGGAGGTGCTGTACTTTGTCGGTTGCGTGGGGGCCCTCTTCCCGCAGACCTATGGCATCCCTCAGAGCTTTGTCCAGATTCTGGGGCAGGCCGAAGTGGATTATACCGTCCTGGGGGGGGAGGAGTGGTGCTGCGGTTACCCGGTGTACGGGGCCGGGCTCAAGGCGCGGGTCAGGGAAATGGCCGAGCACAACTGTGCTCGCCTGGAAGCGACCGGGGCCAAAACCATCGTGACCACCTGTCCTTCCTGCTATTACACCTGGCATCACCTCTACCCCGAAATCCTGGGGCGAGACCTCCCGGCCGAGGTCCTGCACGCCACCGAATTCATAGCCCGCCTGATTGACGAGGGGAAGCTGAAGCTGGGGCCGATCCAGGATGTGGTGACCTATCACGACCCGTGCGACCTGGGCCGCAAGAGCGGCGTCTACGAGGCGCCGCGCCAGGTGCTGCGCAGCATCCCCGGCCTGACCTTTGTGGAGATGGCCCAAACCGGCCCCGACAGCCTGTGCTGTGGCGGGGGAGGGGACATCGCCATGTACGCCCTCGACGTGTCGGCGGACGTGGCTCAGCGGCGGATGCGTCAGGCGGACCAGGTGGGAGCACGCTACATCGTCTCGGCCTGCCAGCAGTGCAAGCGCACCCTGGCCGACGGAGCGCGCAAAGCCCGCATCCGCATCCGGCCGATTGATATCACCGAGCTGGTGTGGCAGTCGGTGCAGAATGCTCAGGCGGGGGTGGAGCTCCAGGCGGTGCCGGAGCAAAAGCCCAAAGCGGCCAGGCCTAAACGGTGGGGGGAACCGTAGGTCTCCATGTCTCCCCTGTCCCAGGCCCGGTCACGATGGCATAGAGGAGAATGTCACGGCGGATCGCATCGCCGGTTCGCCTTCGGAGGTTTTGCAGCTTCCTGACTTTGGTCAGGGCCAGATTTTGAGTGAGGAACACCAGCATGGACAAACCCAGAATTGGCGTATACATTTGCCAGTGCGGCTCCAACATCGCCGCCACGGTAAATACCGAGGCCGTGGGCGAGTTTGCCAGGGGGCTGGACGATGTGGCGCTGGTCCGGGTCAACCGGTATACCTGCTCCGACCCGGGCCAGGCCCTCATCCGCAACGACATCCAGGAGTACAGGCTGGACCGGGTGGTGATCGCGGCCTGCACGCCCCGGATGCACGAACCGACCTTCCGGCGCACGTTGGAGAGCGCCGGCCTGAACCCCTACTACCTGGAGATGGCCAACATCCGCGAACAGGTATCGTGGGTTCATCCCGCCGGTGAGGCGGCTACCAACAAAGCCATGGACCTGGTAGCCGGGGCCGTGCAGCGGGTGCACCTGCACCAGGCGCTCTATCCCCGCAAGTCGCCCATCGAGCCGGCGGCGCTGGTGGTCGGCGGGGGCATCGCCGGCATCCAGGCGGCGTTGGACATGGCCGATGCCGGCTACAAGGTCTACCTGGTGGAACGGCAGCCGAGCATCGGGGGCCGGATGGCCCAACTGGACAAAACCTTCCCCACCCTGGACTGTGCCACTTGAATTCTGGGGCCGAAAATGATGGATGCCGGTCGGCATCCCAACATCGAGCTCCTGAGCTACAGTGAGGTGGTGGAGGTCCACGGCTACGTGGGCAACTTCCAGGTCCGGGTTAAGAAAAAGCCGCGCTACGTGGATATCGAAAAGTGCACCGGCTGTGGCGCGTGCGCGGCTGCCTGTGTGTGGCAAGACCGGGTCTATAGCGAATATGAGGCCGGGATGGGCTTGCGGGCCGCGGCCTACATCCCCTTTGCCCAGGCCGTGCCGATGAAGGCGGTCATAGACCCCAACTCGTGCCTGTTCCTGACCCGGGGCAAATGTTCCCAGAAGTGCGTCCAGGCCTGCGAGGCCAACGCCATTGATTTTGACCAGAAAGAAGAGTTTGTAGACCTCAAGGTGGGGGCCGTAGTGCTGGCTACCGGCTACGACCTGACCGACCATGAATCGCTGGCCCGGTACGGCTATGGCCGGTACGATAATGTGATCACCGGGCTTCAGTTCGAGCGGCTGGTCAGCGCGGCCGGGCCGACGGGCGGCCAGGTCCTCACCCGCGATGGCCGCGTGCCCGAGACGACCGTGTTCCTGCACTGCATCGCCAGCCGCGACGAGCAGGCTCACGAGTACTGTTCGCGCATCTGCTGCATGTACGGTACCAAGCATGCCCATCAGGCTAAGGAAAAAACGGGCGGGGAGGTCTACCAGTTCTACATTGACATGCGCACCGGCGGCAAGGAGTATGAGGAGTTCTACAAACGGATGCAGCACGAGGGCATCCGCTACATCCGGGGCAAGGTGGCCGAGGTGCTGCCCGATCCGGCCGGCAGTGGCAAGCTGTTGGTGCGCGGCGAGGACACCCTGCTGAACTGCTACGTCGAAGTGCCGGCCGACCTGGTGGTGTTGCTCACGGCCATCGTCCCGGCCGAGGGTTCGCGGGAGATCGCCAGGCTGTTTAGCGTATCGGTGGGCAAGGACGGCTTTTACACCGAAGCCCACCCCAAACTCAAGCCGGTGGATACCACCACGTCCGGCGTCTTTCTGGCCGGTTGCGCCCAGGGGCCCAAAGACATCCCCGACACGGTGGCCCAGGCCAGCGCCGCCGCGGCGCGGGCGATGGTCCTCCTCAGCCAGCGTGAGATCGAGATCGACCCCACCGTCGCCGAGGTGATCCGGGACAGGTGCTCCGGCTGCGGCGAGTGCATCCTGGCCTGCCCCTACAAAGCCATCGAGCGGGTGGAGGGCAAGGCCCAGGTCAACGTGGCCCTGTGCAAAGGCTGTGGCACCTGCGTTGGAGCCTGCCTGGCCAAGGCCATCATCGGCCACCACTTTACCGACCAGGACCTGATCGCCCAGATCCAGGGCATCTTTGAGCGGGAGCCGGTGGCGGTATGGTAGATGGGGGATCGGGGATCGGGTAGCTGAGGCCTGAGACCCGATACCCCGAACCTGACACCCGACAGACACAGGAGTATGGTTATGGACGACAAAGGATTCGAGCCACGGATTGTGGGATTTTTGTGCAACTGGTGCAGCTATGCCGGGGCCGATGCCGCCGGCACCGCGCGCCTGAAATACCCGCCCAACCTGCGCATCATCCGCGTCATGTGCTCCGGCCGCGTCTCGCCGGAGCTGGTGGTCCGCGCCTTCCGCGAGGGGGCCGATGGGGTGATGGTGCTCGGTTGACACATCGGCGACTGCCACTATGTTAGTGGCAATCATCGAACCGCCAAGCGGTTCCCCATCTTTCGCAACCTGTTGAGCTATGTGGGCATAGACCCGCAACGGCTGCGCCTGGAGTGGGTGTCGTCGTCCGAGGCCAACCGCTTTGTCGAGGTGGTCCAGGAGTTCACCGACCAGGTGCGGGCGCTCGGACCGCTGGAGACCAGGAAGGAGGCATAGCATGGAACGACTGGACTCCCTTCGAGACAGAGTCAAAAGCCTGCTGGACGGCGGTGAGGTCGCGGGGGTGTTGGCCCTGCGCCGCAGCGGGCCGGCGACAACGCCCCACCTGTTCCGCCCCGGCGACAGCCTGGACGATCTGGCCCTGTGGCCCAAGTACAACCTGCCCAAGATCCTGGACCGGCTGCTGACAGCCCACCCGGAGGTGCGGCTGGGCATGGTGACGCGCGGCTGCGAAGAGCGCGGCCTGATCGAGATGGCCAAACACAACCAGGTGGACCTGAACCGCATCGTGCCGATCTACCTGGCCTGTACCGCCGAGGAGCGGGACGAGTGCCGCTGCGCCTGGCCCTATCCCAGCCGGGTGGACGTTGGGGAAAAGGTGGAAGGCATCGCCGACGCGCTGGTGGCCGAGCATGAACAGCTCTCCCTGGCCGGGCGGACCGAGTTCTGGAAACGGCAGTTCGCCCGCTGCATCAAGTGCTACGCCTGCCGCACCGTCTGTCCCCAGTGTTTTTGCGAGGTGTGCGTCCTGGAGGACAACAAGTGGGTCGAGAGCGGCGTGCTGGCGCCCCCCTTCCCCTCCTATCACCTCATCCGCGCCTATCACACCGTCGCCAAGTGTGTCGGCTGCATGGAGTGCGAGCGGGCCTGCCCGGCCGAGATCCCCCTGACCGTGCTCTATACCCTGCTGCGCCGCGACGCCGAGCAGATGTTCGGCTACGTGCCCGGCCGCAGCGTAGAGGACCTGCCACCGCTGGTGGTGGACACGCTGTGGCAAACGGCACATTGAGGCAGCCAAAGCGTGAAGATCATCGGCTTCATCTGGCTGGAAAGCATCGTCGAAAAACTAGAGGCGAAGCACAACGTTTCCCCTGAAGAAGTTGAAGAGGTTTTCGCCAGAAAGCCCAAGATCAAACGAGTGGAGAAAGGTCACTTTCGTGGAGAGAATGTCTATCGGGCGTTGGGGCAGACGGAGGCAGGCCGTTATCTCGTGGTGTTTTTCATCTACAAACTGACCCAGGAAGCGCTGATCCTGAGCGCCCGTGATATGGACAGAAAAGAGCGGAGAGTCTATGCGGAATAAGACAAATTCAAGACGTGAGGATCCATTGCCTGAGAACTTTGACTCAATTGAGCAGTTCTGGGAATTTTGGGACACGCATAGCAGCGCCGACTACGAAGATCTGATGGAACCTGTGGATTTCGAGATTGACCTGCAATCCAGCAAGACATACTGTGCCATATCCAGGGATATGTTACAGGGAATACGCGCCACAGCCCGCCAGCAAGGCGTGTCCGCTGAGACCTTGATCAATCTCTGGCTGCAAGAAAAGCTATCGTCCAGCCGCTCGCCACAGCCGGCCTATTCCGTGCAGGAGCCATCGGAAAGATACACCACCGACCGGAACAGGCGAGATACCTGACGCAGGCCGCAGAGTGAACAACCTACCGCTGGTGGTGGACACGCTGTGGCCAACGGCGCATTGAGGGAGCCAAAGGAGTTAGAAGAGTGGAATACAAGAATGTGTTGACAACCTGTATCTACTGCGGTACCGGCTGCGGCCTCTACCTGGAAGTGCTGGACGGCCGGGTGACCGGGGTATTGCCGGCCAAGGGCCATCCGCTGAGCGACGGCAAGCTGTGCATCAAAGGGTGGAACGCCCATGCCTTTATCCATCACCCCGACCGGCTGACCACCCCCCTCATCCGCGAGCAGAAAGGGGGAGAGCTACGACCGGCAACCTGGGATGAGGCCCTGGACCTGGTTGCCCATCGGCTTCTGGAGATCGGCCAGGCTCATGGCCCGGATGCCATCGGTTTTCTGGCCTCGGCCAAGTGCACCAACGAGGAAAACTATTTGCTCCAAAAGCTGGCGCGGGCGGTCATCGGCACCAACAACATTGACCACTGCGCCCGCCTCTGACACGCCCCCACTGTGGCCGGTCTGGCCGCAGCGTTTGGTAGTGGGGCAATGACCAACAGCATCCCCGAGTTCCAGGACAGCAACTGCCTGCTGATCACCGGCTCGAACACGACAGAAGGGCACCCGCTCATCGCCACCTGGATCATGCGCGCCCAGAAACGGGGGGCGAAGGTGATCGTGGTGGACCCCCGCAAAACGCAGATCGCCCGCCTGGCCGACCTGTACCTGTGCCAGCGGCCCGGCACCGATGTGGCCTGGCTCAACGGCATGATGCACGTCATCATCGCTGAGGAGCTGTACGACAAAGAGTTTGTCGAGAGCCGCACCGAGGGGTTCGAGGAGCTCAAGGCCGCCGTCGCCGACTATACGCCGGAACGGGTCGAAGCCATCACCGGCATCCCGGCCGGGGACCTGGCCGCTGCCGCCCGGCTCTATGCTCAGTCTGGCCGGTCGGCCATCCTCTATACGATGGGCATCACCCAGCACACCACCGGCGTGGACAACGTGGTCTCCTGCGCCAACCTGGCCATGCTGACCGGCAACATCGGCCGGCCGGGCACGGGGGTCAACCCTCTGCGGGGCCAGAACAATGTGCAGGGTGCCTGCGACATGGGGGGACTGCCCAACGTCTATTCCGGCTACCAGGCGGTGACGCTCGACGCCTCTTACGCCAAATTCCAGGAAGCATGGGGCAGCGCCGCTCCGCAACGGGTGGGGCTGACCGTCGTCGAAATGGTCAACGCCGCCCACGACGGCCGGCTGAGGGCGTTGTATGTGATGGCCGAGAACCCCATGATCTCCGACCCCGACATCAACCATGTGCGGGCAGCCCTGAAGCATTGTGAATTCCTGGTCGTCCAGGACCTCTTTCTCACCGAGACGGCTGAGCTGGCCGATGTGGTGCTGCCCGGCGTCAGCTTTGCCGAAAAGGACGGCACCTTTACCAACACAGAACGCCGCATCCAGCGGGTGCGTCAGGCCATCTCGCCCCTGGGGCAGGCCCGCCAGGACTGGGAGATCGTCGCCGACCTGGGGCACAGGATGCAACAGGCACGAGGGACGAGGCCCCAGGCACGATTCGGCGGCTGGCAATACGACTCCCCGGCCCAGATCATGGCCGAGATCGCTGCTCTGACCCCCTCCTATGGCGGCGTGACTTACGAGCGGCTGGAGCAGGCCGGCTCTCTGCAATGGCCGGTACCCACCGCCGACCACCCCGGCACGCCCTACCTGCACAAGGACAAATTCAGCCGGGGGTTGGGCAGGTTCACACCGGTGGCCTTCAAGGAGCCGGCCGAGCTGCCCGACGACGAATATCCCCTGACCCTGACCACCGGCCGGATCATGTTCCACTATCACACCGGCAGCATGACCCGCCGCTCCGAAAAGCTGGACGCGGAGGTGCCGGAGGGTTATGTCGAGATCAGCCCTGAGGATGCCACCCGGTTGGGGTTGGGTAAATCGGCCCGGGTGCGGGTGATCAGCCGCCGGGGTGAGATCGAAACCCGGGCCTGGATCACGCGCCGGGTACCGCCGGGCCTGGTGTTCATCCCCTTCCACTTTGCCGAGGCGGCAGCCAACGTGCTCACCAACCCGGCCCTGGACCCCATCGCCAAGATTCCCGAGTACAAGGTGGCTGCAGTGCGGATCGAAAAGGTAGCCTGAGCGATCCTGTCTTTTTTTTCCGCTCGCCGGGGGTCTGCGACCCCGGCCAGGCCTCTCCGACAGACCAGCAAGGCCGATGACCCTGACGCAAAAGAGCACAGGGGGTTGTCCCCTGTGCTCTTTTGTGTTACAATTTGCCGGCAAGGTGCCTGACACCTGAACAGCCCAAAGGGTGGTTCATGAGCTGGCCGGTAACCCATTCATCTCTGTCCAGCGCAGAATTCGGGACTGAGGTTCTGCCTCTGGAAGGAGCGGGAGAGGTTGCCACCCTGCTCCGCCAGGCACACCAGGCCCTGGAGGCAGCCCGTGCTCAGGGCGAACCGTCAGCCATTGCCACGGCGCTGGTCCACATGGCCAGGATGCGCTTTCGCCTGGGCCAATATCAAGAGGCCCAATCGCTGGCCGCAGAAGCTCTGGCCCTGGCACCCCCCGACGCTCCCTGCCGCGCCGACGCCTGGCAGATTTTGGGCAACTGCGCTACTGAGAGTGGCTCTGTGGCCGAAGCGGAAAGCTGTTACCGGCAGGCCGCCGATCTGGCCCGCGAGATCGGCTATCACCGGGCGCAGGTGGCCGCTCTGCACGGCCTGGCTGCCGGCGTTCACCTGCCCCGCGGCCAGTTCGACCTGGCCCTGGCCGCCGATGAGCAGGCCCGGGATATTGCCTATCGGCAGGCGAAGCCCGAATGGCTCATCTACCCCCTGACCACGATCGCCATGATCGGTCAGTTGATCGGGCAAGGCGAGCGGGCCCGGGCAGCGCTGGCCGAGATGGATAGTCTGGTCCCTCCCGATACCATTGTCCGGGGTTACCACCTGTGTATTAACGCCGCCCTGGCCCTGGACGAAGGGCAATGGGAGGCCGGACGGACCTTTTACACGCAGGCCCGCCTCATCGCCGAGGCCAGCGGCGAGCCGTGGCTGAACATCAGTGTGCGGCTGGGTATGAGCCGCTTCCACCGCCTGTCGGGCGATGGTCCTGCTGCCCATGCCTGGGCCGACGATGCATTGGCCGTTGCCCGGCGGGTGGGTTACCGGCATGAACAGGGCAAGGCGCTGATCGAGCGCGCCCGCGCCGCCTTGCTGTGCGGCGACCTGACTGCCGCCGAAACCGACCTGTGTGCCGCGATTGACCTCCTCACGCCCCTCGGCGCGGCCTTTGACCTGACCCGGGCCCGTTTCCTGCTGGCTGCCCTCCTCCATGAGCAGGGCCGGCCGGAAGTCGCCGCGGCATGGCTGGAAGCCGGCCAGGCCATCCTGGCGGGAGGATATGCCTTTCTCCTGGACCAGGAGCGGCAACTGGCCTATCCCCTGGTCGCCGCCTACCTCAACCACCCCGACGCAGCCCTGGCCAGGGTCAGTCAGCGAGTGGTAGAACGATTGCAGCGCGTGCCCCCGCCCCCGCTGCAGATCATCACCCTGGGACGCTTCGAAGTCCGCCAGGGGCGGCGGTGCATCGAAAGGCGCGCCCTGCGCACCCGGCGGGCCGGGGAGTTGCTGGCCCTCCTGCTGTTCACCCCCGGCCGCTCCCTCTCCTTCGACCAGGTTGCCGAGGCGCTGTGGCCGGACAGGTCCCCCGACGCGGCGCTGACCGCCTTCCACCACGCCACCTCAGCCCTGCGCCGCGCCCTGGAGCCTGACCTGCCGGAGAAATTCCCCTCCCGCTATCTGGAAGTAGAGGAAGGCCATATCACGCTGCACCTGCCGGCCGGCTCATGGCTGGACTCTGAATCCTTTGAAACCCACTGTTATCAACAGGAGTGGGAACAGGCGTTGGCCCTGTACGGCGGCGATTTGCTGCCCGACTACCGCTACGCCGACTGGTCTCTGATACCTCGTGAGCGGCTGACTCTCCTCTACCAGCAGGCGTTGCTGGCCGCCGCCGAGGCCCGGCTGGCTGCGGGCCGTTATGCCGAAGCCCTCGACGCCTGCCGGCGACTCCTGGTGCTGGAGCCGTGGCAGGAGCAGGCGGTGCTGCTGGGGATGCGCGCCTGTGTGGCGCTGAATGACCTGCCCGGCGCCCGGCGGCTCTATCTCAAGCTGGAAAAAACCCTGCGCGACGACCTGGACACCACTCCCCAGCCCGAACTCCAGGCGTACTACCGCGAGCTGACCCCGCCCTCCCGCTCATAAGTCGCAGCCATAAATCCTTTGGAGGCTGCTGAAAAAGCCCTGGTTTGCACCGCAGAGACCGCCGAGTCTTTATGATTCCTCTGCGTTCTCTGCGCCTCGGCGGTGAGAGGGGATATTTTATAAGCACCCTCCTCGCTCCACTTCTGTACCCCCATTCTGGCAGTCTTCTGGCAGTCGCAAGTGATTGAATAATGTCAAAGAGCGACGCATGCTGAAAAAGCCCTGGTTTGCACCGCAGAGACCGCCGAGTCTTTATGATTCCTCTGCGCCTCTGCGGCGAGCGGCGACCTGCGCCCCATACCGGAGGGGGAAGCACAGCCCTTCCCGGACGGGCAGGCCCTGCTGGCCCTGCTGCACCGGCTGACAGGGGAGACGGCAGAGCCGTCCGGTACGGGTGCAGACGAAACATCTTCTGAGCATCGCTTTCCCGCAGGAGGAGAACCATGAAAACAAGAAAGCATTTTGGTCTTTTGGTTGTTTTGCTCGGCCTGGCGCTGGCTTTGCCGCCGCGCTTCACCCCGGCCAACGCAGGCCCTGCCCCCGCCGCCGGCACCCGCATCGTCTACTACGGCAGCGACGGCGACGACACGCAGGTTGACCTGGGCACCCCCGACCCCGATACCATCCTGCAGTACGGCCGGGCCGGCAACGATACGCTGTACATTGCCGGCCAAGCCCACAACGACGGGCTGGAGCAGGAGGGCGGAGACGGGCAGGATAACCTGTCCATCAAGGGAGGGGATGGGGACGACCATATTGCTCAGTCGGGCGGCAACGGAGGCGACACTCAATTTATTAGACATTATAGAGATTTAGTTTTGACAAATTTGTCATTGATACCTATACTTGCGACCCTGCCTAATCAATTGATGCAGGGAGCAAGTTGCAATGGTCAGTTACAATGAATTATCTGCCAATCCTGGC
>DAOTXL010000079.1:0-63044 GCA_034435455.1 Anaerolineae bacterium | reverse complement strand
GTAGGCGAAGAAGGTGATGGTGTCGATCTGCCAGCCGCCCGGGTCGGTGACGGTGAACTGGTCGGACATGCGGTAGCCGTTGGCGAACTGGTGGCCGAAGCCCAGGGTGTTCATGCTCAGGGAGGTCTGCAGGCGGCTGGCATCCTGGCCACCGCAGGCGCCGGGATGGGTCACCAGCGGGCCGTTGTCCCAGAGCACGGCTTCAGGGGCAGTCCAGGTAGCCACGGGTCCCTCGGGCGCGGGCGCGGCCGGTTCCGCCCCGCCCACCCGGTCGGCCACCTCGCTCGGGTAGTAGAAGGTGGGCCGGGCGAGGGCCGGGGCGGCGGTGCGCAGCGGCGGCACGGTCCAGTAGACGGCGTTGTCCACGTCGTCGTACCAGGCGTAGCCGTCGCTATAGGTCAGGTTGCCGGCGTACTCGACGCCCGCGGGCAGCGTTTCGCTCATGTACATGCCGGGCACGATCGCCGGGGCCTGGACGGTGATGGTGTAGCGCATCGTCTCGCCGGACCAGACCTCGGGGGGGGCCTCTTTCCAGGCCTGGAGGCCGGCGCACACCACCTCGGTATCGGCGCTAAAGTCCACGACGGTGGCGCCGTTGGTCGCCGAGCCCTGGTTGTGGATGACCTCGCCACAGCCGGCCGCGACCGTCACGTCGAAGGTGATGGCCGCCTGCGACGGGCCGCCGCCCGGTACCCCAAAGTTGTCCAGGCGGGCGATGCCGGCATAGCCCAGGATGCCGATGCCGGTGCCCTCCGGCGCCGGCGCGCCCGAGCAGACGTAGGTCTGGTCCGGTTGGGTCCCGCCATCAATGTTGGTGAACTCGATGGTCACATCGTTGCCGACGCGGGTAGCCCGCATGTGCGCCGTGGTAAAGGGCGAGGAGAGGGCGAAGAAGCCCAGGCCGAACGGCCCGCCGTTGTTGCCGGTGTAGCAGCCGGCGTGGCCAAACTGGTTGCCCCCGGACTGATTCTGAACCTTGAGGAACAGGTTGCTGCTGCCGGCGCCGTAGTTGAGCAGCAGGCCGGTGTACTGCAGAGCCGTGCCGACGTTCTCGACGTCCGCCTCGGCGACGTTGCCGTCGCCCACATAGTTGTTGAAGGTGGCCCGGCCCATGCTGCCGCACACCGCGGCGTTGCTGGAGACGTTGCAGAAGCCGTCGTGCACCGTCCAGTTGGGGCCGATCGGCCCATCGGCGCGGTTGAAATCGTCCAGGATCGCCTCCGGGCTGCCGCCGGCCGGCAGTTCGGCAGGAGTTGAGGTCAGCGGGGCGGGCGCGGGCATGAGCGGCGCGGGCCGGCCCAGGGTCAGGTCCTCGGCGGGTTGGGCCACGGTGGCCGGCGTGCCGGCGGCCTTGGTGGGGTACTCCCAGAAGACGGTGTTGACGGTGGGGCTGTACCAGGCGTAGCCGGCGCTATAGTTCAGGTTGCCGGCGTAGGCGACGCCGGGGGGCAGCGGGTCGGTCATGGACATGCCGTCCACCAGCGCCGGCGCGCTGATGACGATGGTGTAGGAGATGACCTGGCCGGGCGCGGCCTGGGCCGGGGCCTCTTTCCAGGCCTCGAAAGAGGGCGGCGGCGCGCAGGTGATCTGGAGCAGCGATTCGAAGGGCATGGGCGAGATGGCGCCGGAGCCGACCGTGCCGCCCACGGTCCACACCTTGTCGTACATATGCCACCCAACGGAGCCGAGTTGGCCGACGTGCAGCGTCTGCGGCAGCGGGCCTTCCCAGGTGTCGGAGGCGATGTCATAGACGTAGACGGTGTTGTTGTAGGTGCCCCAGTAGCCGTCGGGGTCGCCGCCGATGAGCACGATCTTACCCCAGTCCTCCTTGCAGACAAAGGCCGGGGTCATCGCCCCGGCCGTGGCCGGGATGTTGGCCAGTTGCGTCCACTGCGAGCCGGAGGGCTGGGTGGCGTCCAGGGCGTAGAACTCGTGGAAGCCGCGGTAGTCGCCGCCGACATAGATCTTGCCCAGGCAGCCCACGCCGGCGCCCAAGATAAAGCCGTCCGGCGAGGAGCCGGCCGGCTTGTTGTCCAGTTGCGTCCAGGCGTTGGCCCCGGGGTCGTACTGCCAGGTCTCCAGGGTGGTGTTGGCAAAGGAGGAGTCCGGCCCGCCGCCGACGTGGAAGAGGCACTCGCCTGTGCCGGAGGAGCAGGTGCCCACCCCGCCGGCGCCGCCGCCGCGGATGTTGGGCATGTCGGTGTAGGTGGTGTTATCCCAGGCGTTTGTGACGGGGTTATAGACCTGCAGGTCATTGGTGGCGCCAAAGGCGGCGTCATAGCCGCCGGCGGCGTAGAGCAGGCCGCCGATCCAGCCGACCACCGGGCTGAAGCGCCAGTTGGGCATGTCGGTCAACTGTGTCCAGGTGCCCGTTCCGGGGTCGTACATCTGCAGGTCGGGGTTGGGTTGGCTGGAACCGACGCCCAGGCCGCCGACGACATAGCCCACCGGGCCCGCGGCCGCCGGGTTGGTGCCGACGGTGCTGCCGGCCCACTGGTGCGGCGTGGCGCCGGTGATGGGCTCGAGCTGCCAGCCGGCCGGGTCGAAGTAGTGGGCGATCAGGTGCTTGACGATGAAGGAGGTATCGTTGTTGCTCGGGCTGATGACGTCCTCGGCATAGATCTCGCACGCCACCGTGTCGCTGGGCGCGCCTTGCGGCACCAGGGTCACGGTGATGGGCAGGCTGGCGCCGTTGGCCACGAACACCTGGGCCGGGCCGTCGCAGGTCCCGGTGCCGGTGATGACGGTGTAGGTCAGGTCCACGTTGGTATCATAGCCGGCGTTGTTCCACACCGTGAAGGTGTGCTCCTGCGGCTCGTAGGGGCAGCCCACGACGTCGATCTCGGGCGGGGTCAGCATGATCGGGTCCAACGTGCAGGGCGGGATGGCCGCCTGGGGCTGAGTCGCCTGGTCGCAGGCGGCCTGGCCGGCGGGGGTGTAGTTGTCGTTGGAGCAGGGGTGGTGGGGCGGAGAGCCGTAACCGTCGCCGCTCCAGTACCACGACTCCAGCGCGTCGGGCGTTCCGGTGCCCGCGGTCACGTCGAAGCAGTAGTAGGCCACGCAGTGCTCGTCCGGGTAGTTGTACTGGTAGCGCGGGTGGGCGATGTTGACCTCGTAGGGCGAGGTCTGGAACGACCAGGAGAAGCTGCCAAAGTTGCCGTGTGCGCACCAGGGCGTCCCCTGGACGTAGACGTTGTTCACCGTCCAGTCGGTGGGGAAGCGCTGCCAGAGGTTGTAGACGTACTCCCAGTCGGGCGAGAACGATTCGGCGCGGAAGCAGAAGGTCTGCGTCGTGCCGGCGAGGTAGCAGGTGTCGCCGCCGACGGAGGGGTCAAAGACGACGAAGGAGCCGGAGAGCGACTCGATCCCCTTCGGTGCAGTGGCCGAGACTCCCGTCACGGCCGGAGGGGTTGGCTTTTGCGGCGGCGGCGCCGCCGTGGCCACCGAGACCACTCCCAGCAGCAGGAGCAGCATGAGTAGCCAGATCAATCCTTTGTGCAGTTTCATCTTTCTTTCCTTTCTATACGAGTTAAGGAACGTTTACGACAGGCAAATCCACTATCTGCGGCGACCACCTCCTTTTCCGTTTGTAGGCCGGGCCAGGAAACCCGGCCGGCGATTGATGGGCACAATGCTCTGGTAGTGTCTGAGTGGAATAGGGTGGCAGGACGGTGAGAAGAAAAAGACCGGGAGGAGGCAACACTAAAGGCGCGTGCCTCTCCCGGTCAGAGAGCAACCGGTGTACCAGTTGGGATTCGACATGACAGGAACCTGACCGACCGGTCCCATATGTAGGTGCATCCGTGCCCTTTCTCCCTTCTGTCAGGCAAACAGGCTCATTGAGAATAACCCTATTATACACCCTCCCCTTCGTGGTGTCAATTTACGGTGTTGTTCGCGTAGCCTCACCCCATTCCCCGCCTCCCTATTCTGACACGGAGCACCACACGGATTCTGACACGGATGCACAGAGCATGACACGGATACCCGGACGGTGAGGCGGCGAAATCCGTGTATCCGTGGCCTTCCGTGTCGTGCTTGCGCTCCGCCGAATAGCACACTTTTCAATCCAACATCATCCCATGGGCGGGACAAGGGCGTTGCGCTGAGCCGCCATCTTGACACCCCCGAACATTCGTGCTATAATCTACCCAGGCGAGGTGCGTCGCACCTCAACAGGAGGGAAGGGCATGGATGTCGTCCAGAAAATCGAGGTTCTGGGTGAGTCGGCCCGGTACGATCTGTGCAGCTCCTGCGGCACAGCGGCCCGCCAGCGCGACGACCTGGGGCGCTGGATCTACCCCGCTGCCCTGCCCGACGGCAAGACCGTGCGCCTCCTCAAGGTGTTGCTGACCAACGTCTGCGAGAAAAACTGCTACTACTGCGGCGTCCGCGCCGGTCGGGACGTGCCCCGCACTCACTTTACCCCAGAGGAACTGGCCGCTGCCTTTGACCAGATGCACCGCGCCGACCTGGTAGATGGCCTGTTCCTTAGCTCCGGGCTGTGGGGCAACGCCGGCCAGACCATGGACCGGATGATCGCCTGCGTGGAGCTGCTCCGCACCCGTTACCGCTTTCCCGGCTACATCCACCTGAAGCTGCTGCCCGGCATCTCGGCGGCCCACGTCGAGCAGGCGGTGCAATGGGCCGACCGCGTCTCGGTCAATCTGGAGGCGCCCAATGCCGAACGGCTGGCAGCCATCGCTCCACACAAGGACTTTTTCCGGGAACTCACCGCGCCGATGCAGGTCGCCAGGCGGCTGATAGACGAAAGCGGCGGGCGGCTGGCTCCCGCCGGGCAGACCACGCAGTTCGTCGTCGGCGCGGCCGGCGAACCGGACCGGGAGATCTTGGGGACGACCGCGCAGCTCTACCGGGAATTGGGCCTGCGGCGCGCCTACTTTAGCGCCTTCCAGCCGATGCCCGGCACCCCTCTGGATGGCCGGCCGCCGGCACCCGCCTGGCGTGAGCATCGTCTCTACCAGGCCGACTGGCTACTGCGCTTCTACGGCTTTGCCCTCGACGAGCTGGTGTTCGACGAGGTCGGCAACCTGCCCCGCCAGGCCGATCCCAAGCTGATCTACGCCCGGTCCCACCCGGAGCTGTTCCCGGTGGAGATCAACCGCGCCACCCGTGAACAGTTGCTCCGCGTGCCGGGGCTGGGTCCCCGGTCGGTGAGCCGCATCCTGCGCTGGCGGCGGGGGGGCACCCTGCAGCAGCTCGCCGACCTGGAGAAGGCAGGGGCCGTGGTACAGCGGGCCGCCCCCTATATCCTGCTCAACGGCAAGCGCCCGCCCCATCAATTGTCGCTGTGGGAGGGAGAGCCGGTATGAGCGACAACCCGCCCGGCCCGTGGAGTGCGGCCCAATTTGTCCGGTGGAGGATGGGATGATCCAGCTCCCGAAAGAGGATCGGCCAACCTACATTTTGAGCTACCCGCGCCCGGTGCGGCTGGGCCGCGCTGCGGTCCTGCTCCTGTTGATCGGCACCGCCCTGGTGCGGTGGGTACTGGCCTGGGTCCACTTGATTTTGCCGCTGGTCCAGGGTGCAGACCTGGCCGCCCAGCCGCTTCGCCCCCTCATCGCCGCCCATCTGAGCCTGTTGCTGGCCGCCGGGGCGGTGGCCGTGGTGTACGCCTTCCTGCCCGACCTCTCGCTGGCCGATGAGGGGCTGGCGGTGCGCACGATGTGGGGCTGGCAGGCCATCCCGTGGGGGACCGTGACAGCCGTCCGGCTGGCCGGCTTTGAGCGGTCGCCGCACCGCCTGGTGCTGGTGCAGGGCCGTTGGGCACGCTGGTCGCCCTGGCCCCGCCTGGTGAGCGCCTGTCTGGGGGCGGGCCTGGAACCGGGGCTGCTCTTCACCTCCGCCATCCGCGATTTCCGGCCGCTGCTGGAGCGCCTGCGCCAGGAGGTAGCCCAGGTTGCGCCCAATGCTCTGTTCGACGACGAGTTTTTCTCCCTCCCGGCCGGCCTGGTCGTCGAACCGGGGCCCACCCTGGCCGGCCTGGTCGAGCAGGCGCGCGACGAAGGCTGGCCGCTGGCCCTTTCGGCCCAGGCGATGGGCGCGGTGGCCGGCGGATTGGGGGTGGTGAACCTGCTGCTCCTGGCCCTGGTCGGTGGCGCGTGGTGGAGGCCGCTGGTGGTCATCATCCTGACCGGGGTGGAATGGGGGCTGGGCATGTTCTACCTCTACGCCCTGGCCGAGGTCTTTCCGGGCGAGATCGAGCTCCGCCCGGCAGCGCTCCTCTACCCGCTGCCCCAGGTGCCCCGGGCCCTGCTGGCCGTGCCGATGGCCATGCTCGTCGGGTCGGGAGCCCCTTTCCCGGCGGCGATGCTGGGCATGGCCGGGGTGTTGTGGGCGGTCACCCTCACCGCGCTGTTGGTGCAACAGGTGTTCCGCTTGCAGTCGGTGTTGCCGGCCATGGCCGGTGCGGTGTTGCAGGCCCTGTTTCAGTTCCTGGCGCTGATCCTGCTGTTCGGCGGGTAGCCCGACATCGCCCGACCGGACCTCTGTCCATCGGCAGGCTGCCCACCCCTTTGGTCATGGGCCATTTTCCCGGAGGTGAATCATGAACTCAATCCGATCCATTCTGCAACAGATCTGGCAGAGCTATTCGGGGGAAGCGGCGTGGCAGACCGTCGCCGACCTGAGCCGTTTCCACCGGATCCAGGCCAGCCCTGGCTACCGCCAGGCGGCGCACCTGGTCCACCAGCGTCTGCTTGCCGGCGGCCTGCCGGCCGAACTCCTGTCCTATCCGGCCGACGAGCAGACCCGGTTCTGGGCCTGCTCCAGCTTCCAGGAGTGGGACTGCAACGAGGCGACGCTCTACCTGGTGACGCCGGAGGAGGAGGCGGGGCTGCTGGCCGACTATCGGGCCTGTCCCATCGCCGTCATCCAGCGCAGCGCCCCCTTTGACGGCCGGGTCGAGGTGGTGCTCCTGGAGGATGGCGAGGAGGAGGCCGACTATGCGGGCCTGGAGGTGGCAGGCAAGGCGGTACTGACCCGGGGCGACCTGCGCCGTGTGTGGGAGTTGGCCGTTGCCCGGCGCGGTGCGGTCGGCATCCTCTATGATGGGATGCGGGCCATACCCCCCGCCCGCCCGGAGGGTGACCTGCTGGACGCCCGTCAGTACACCTCTTTCTGGTGGCAGGCCGGCGACCCGCGCTGTTTTGGCTTTGTGCTGACGCCCCGTCAGGGCCAGGCCCTGCGCCGCCTGCTCAAAAAGGGCGAGGAGGAGCAGTCCGTCCATGTCCGCGCCCGGGTGGCCAGCCGGCTGTACGACGGCACCCTGGAGGTCGTCTCGGCAGCCATCCCCGGCTCGAGCGAGCAGGAGATCGTCGTGGTAGCCCACCTGTGCCATCCCCGGCCGTCGGCCAACGACAACGCCTCGGGGGCGGCAGCGGCCCTGGAGGCGGCCCGAACCCTCCAGGCCCTCATTGCCGGCGGAGAGTTGCCCCGCCCCAGGCGTACCATCCGCTTCCTGTGGGTGCCGGAGATGACCGGCACCTATGCCTACCTGGCCGGCCGGGAGGCGGAGCTTGATCGGCTGGTGGCCGGCATCAACCTGGACATGGTGGGCGAGGACCAGGGGCAAACCGGCAGTTCCTGGCTCATCGAGCGCCCGCCCGAGGCGGCTGCCTCCTTCGCGCCGGAACTGCTGGCCCGGCTGCGCGACGAGATGTTGTTCCTCAAAGGAATGGTGGCCATCTCGGCCAGCCACAGCGGGATGGGCGGCTATCCGCTCTACCGCCAGGCCGAAACCCCCTTTTCCGGCGGCAGTGACCACTATATCCTCTCGGACCCCACGGTAGGGGTGCCCATGCCGATGTTCATCCAGTGGCCCGACCGCTTCTATCACACCTCGGCCGATACCCCCGACCGCACCGACCCGCACAGCCTGGCCCGGGCCGGGGCCCTGGCGGCAGCCTATGCCTACTGGCTGGCGGTGGCCGACAGCGGAGAGGCGACCTGGCTGGGTTACGACATGGTTGCCCGCTTCAAAGCCCGCCTGGCCGAGGCTGCTCAGGCCGTTGTAACCCAGGCCCTGACCCTCGATGAGGGCCAGGCATGGGCCCGGGCCGTCGTTGACCTGGATCGGCGGCTGGCTTATCTGTTGCAGCGACAAAAGGCCGCGCTACACACCCTGGGACGGCTGGCCCCGGTCGAATGCCTGGTGGCCGACCTGCAGGCCGAGGTGGAGCGGGCGGCTCAGCACGAACTGGCCTGGGCCAGGGAGGGGGTGGAGCTCCACGCCCGGTCCCTGGGGTTGGCCGCCCTGCCCCCTCTGCCGCCCCGCGACCTTTCCGAGGAGGAGCGGCGGGCGGCCGGCCTGGTGCCGGTACGCCGGATGCGGGGGCCGATCCCGCTGCGCGATCACCTTTCCCGCCTGAGCGACGGGGAGCGAGAGGCATGGCGGCAACTGCTCAAGGCGCGGCAGAACGGATCGCCCCATACCCTGACCACCCTGGCCCTCTACTGGGCCGACGGGGCCCGTTCGGTGCTGGAGATCGCCGATCTGGTGGAACTGGAGAGCGGCCAGCGGGATGTGGAGCTGCTGTTGGCCTATTTTCAACTGCTGGCCAGGCTGGGGTTCGTTGCCTGGTAAGGGGGATCGGCAAAAGGGGGGAGATAGGCCAGGCCGATGGCCGCTGTTTTGCCGCGGATGGCCAACGCTGTGGCGCTCTTGGTGTTCAGGGCTTACCGGAAACCGGGCTTGCCGCCGGCCTCAGCGGTAAGGGGCCCGTTGCGCTCCCGTTGAGCCGAGGCCTCTGGCTGCCGGGCGCGCCGTTCATCGGGCAGGCAACGCAGGCGGACGGTCTTGGGGTTCAGTTCCCCCACCGCCGCCTCGAGCTGCAGGGTCCGCGCCTGGCGCAGGGCCGCCAGCACCCGGCGGCTGTCGGGATGGAAGGCGTAGACCCGGCGCAGGGAGGCGATCCGCTCTCCGGGATCGGTCGCCAGCCGGGCCATCCACAGCCCGGCCTCTTCGTCTTCAGGGCAGACGGCCAGAATCCAGCGCAGAAAGCGCCTGGCCCGGGCCGGCCGCCCGAACCGGACGGCTGCCTCTGTTTCCTGCCACCACAGAGCAACCTGTTCGGCAACGCGCCTGTCCTCACTCACCGGCATGGACCTCAACTTCCTCAACAGGCTTACCAGACCCCCCAGGGGAAGTTGATTCCACTATACTCCATCCTCCACACGAATTCAATGCCCCGTGGGGATGAATTTCCGCGTCGCCGGGGGACCGCCGGGCCTACTCCCGATGGACCCCCTGGGGGACAGAAACCGCAACCTCTCAGACCTGTGCGCCCAGGGGATTTGCCTGTTGGGGCTGTCTATGATATACTGGGCCTCCGGCAATGCCATCTCACACACTCTCAGACCGGGCGGGGTGTGCCGATGCAGGAGGGGGGGTCGGTTCCTGACCGGGATGACGAGGGTGGACGAAAAAAAACACAATCGGGAGGAAACTGTGTCGAAAATTACCATGAAGGCGCTCCTGGAAGCGGGGGTGCACTTTGGTCACCGCACCCAGCGGTGGAACCCCAAGATGAAGCCGTTCATCTTTACCGAGCGGAACGGCATCCACATCCTGGACCTGCAACAAACCATCGTCCGGCTGGAACAGGCCTATAACGCGGTGCGGGAAACCGTGGCCGGCGGCGGCACCGTTGTCTTTGTCGGCACCAAGAAACAGGCGCAGGAAAGCATCGCCCAGGCTGCCCAAGGCTGTGGCATGCCCTACGTCAACCAGCGCTGGCTGGGGGGCACCCTGACCAACTGGCAGACGATCCGGCAGCGGATCGGCTATCTGTTGGAATTGGAACAGCGGCGGGATACAGGCGATTTTGAACGTCTGCCCAAGAAGGAGGCCCTGAAGCTGGAGCAGTTGATCGTCAGGCTGAACCAGCGGTTGGGTGGCCTCAAGACCATGACCCGCCTTCCCAGCATGCTCTTTATCGTGGATGTGCGTCGCGAAGAGATCGCCGTCAAAGAGGGCAACGCCCTCGGCATCCCTATCGCGGCCATGGTAGATACCAACTGCGATCCGGACCCGATCACCCACGTCATCCCTTCCAACGACGACGCGATCCGCGCCATCAAACTCATCGTCGGCTATATCTCCGATGCGGTTAACGAGGGGCTGCAGGTCCGGCAGGCGTTGCGGGCCGATGAAGGGGTGAAGGAGGACGAAAAGTACCTGGGGGCCGCGACCCTGGCCAAGCTGCGGACCGGCGGCTTTGAGTTTGAGGACGAGGACGAATACGACGAAGACCTGGACGAATTCGAAGACTAACGGGGGGATAGCAGAGGTGGCAAACATTACTGCACAGATGGTGAAGGAACTCCGCCAGGCAACCGGGGCGGGGGTGCTGGATTGCAAGCAGGCCCTGGAGGCCTACGACGGCGATTTCGACCGGGCCGTTGCCCATCTCCGGGAGAAGGGGATGGTGGCCGCGGCCAAACGGGCCGCACGCGAAGCCAGGGAAGGCCTCATCGGTTCCTACATCCACGCCGGCAACAGGGTGGGCGCCCTGGTCGAGGTGAACTGCGAAACCGATTTTGTGGCCCGGACCGACCAGTTCCAGGAGCTGGCCCACGACCTGGCCATGCAGGTGGTGGCCGCCAGGCCGCTCTACCTTGCAGCGGACGATGTGCCGTCCGGGGCCTTTTTCGACTGGCTGTTCGAGAACGATCCGGATTGCTCCCGCTATAGCTCGCCGGGTGACCTGCCCGCCGAGCTGGTGGAACGGAAAAAGGCCCTCCATCCCAAGTTCCTGGAAGAGGTCTGCCTGCTGGAACAGCCCTTTATCAAGGACCCCTCCATCACCGTGGCGGAACTGGTCCAGCAGAGAAACGCCCTGTTGGGTGAAAATATTGTCGTGCGGCGCTTTGTCCGCTTCGAGGTCGGTGGCTGAACAGCCACCGATTTTTTCGGGCACCGGCCAGCGACCAGGAGGTGGGCATGGGGACAATCAGCTACCGGCGCGTTCTGCTCAAGTTGGGCGGGGAGGCGTTGGCCGGCCCCGGCGGCTTTGGCATCGATCCCGACATGGCCACTCAGGTGGCGCTCAAGATCAAGCAGATCAAGGAGCTGGAGGTGGAGATCGCCATTGTCCTGGGGGCCGGCAACATCTGGCGGGGGCAGATCGGCCTGGAACATGGCATGGAACGCTCCACCGCCGATCATATGGGGATGCTGGCCACCGTGATCAATGCCCTGGCCCTGGCCGATGCTCTGGAACGGATCGGATTGGTGCCTCGCGTGCAGACCGCCATCGAGATGCGGGCCGTGGCTGAACCCTACATCCGCCTGCGGGCCATCCGCCATCTGGAAAAGGGTCGGGTGTTGATCCTGGGTGCCGGCACGGGCAACCCCTACTTTACCACCGACACCGCTGCGGCGCTCCGGGCTATGGAGATTGATGCCGACCTGTTGATCAAGGCGACCAAGGTGGACGGGGTCTATGACGAAGACCCGCTGATCAACCCCCAGGCCAGGCGCTTCGACCACCTGACCTACATCGAGGCCCTGAATCTGGGCATCAAGGTGCTCGACTCGACCGCCCTCACGTTGTGCATGGACAACCATCTGCCCATCATCGTCCTGGACCTGTGGCAGCCCGAGGCGCTGCAAAAGGCGATCGCCGGACAGCCGGTGGGGACCATCATCAGCCACTGAGTTCGATCCCCGGTAAAGAGGAGGGGCTGTGATCGAGGAGATTCTCGAAGAGCTTCGACAACGGATGGACAGGTCGGTGGAGGTGCTGCAAGAGGACCTGCTGGGCATCCGCACCGGCCGGGCATCGCCGGCCCTGGTCGAAAAGCTGCCGGTGGAATACTATGGCGCCCTGACCCCCCTCAACCAGGTGGCGGGTATCGCTGTGCCAGAACCACGCCTGCTGGTCATCCGGCCGTGGGACCCGGCCGCCCTGCCGGCCATCGAGCGTGCCATCCTCAAGTCGGACCTGGGCCTGACGCCGATCAACGACGGCAAGCTGATCCGCCTCCACATCCCCCGCCTGACCGAAGAACGGCGGCGGGAGCTGGTCAAGCTGGTGGCCAGACGGGTGGAGGAGGCGCGCGTCGCCATCCGGAACCTGCGGCGTGATGCCCTGAAGGACCTTCAGGAGTTTGAGAAGGAAAAAATGATCTCGGAGGATGACTTTTTCCACGGGAAGGAGGAGGTGCAAAAGCTCACCGACGAGTTCATCGCCCGGATCGACGAGATCGGCAGGCGCAAAGAAGAAGAGGTGATGGAAATCTAGGCCCCAACAGGCACCTGCCGGTGGGGGGTGAGAGGGATGCTTCGGGCCTGCCTCTCCCCCTTTTTGTTTCAGGCCCAAGGTCCGGCATCCTGGCGAGGGCCTGAAACGCCTGACCCTCAGAGGAGTAGGGATGGAAGAACAGAAATTGACGGTCGTGCCCCGCCATGTGGCGATCATCATGGACGGCAACGGCCGCTGGGCCAGGGCACGGGGGCTGCCCCGGCTGGCCGGCCACCGGGCCGGGACGGAAAACCTCCGCCCCATTTTGGAAGCCAGCGCCGAGTTCGGCATCGAAATCCTGACCATCTGGGCCTTTTCGACGGAGAACTGGACCCGCCCGGAAACGGAGGTCAGGGGGCTGTTGCGCATCCTGCAAGAGATGATCCGGCGTGAGTTGCAGGAACTGCATAAGCAGGGGGTGCAACTGCGTCACCTGGGCCGCCTGGACCGGCTGCCGCCCCGGCTGCAGAAACAGGTCCGCCAGGCCATCGAGCTGACCAAACACAACAGCCGCATCGTGCTCAACGTGGCTTTTGACTATGGCGGGCGGGCCGAGATCGTGCAGGCGGTGCAGCGCATCCTCCGGGATGGCATCGCCGCCGACCAGGTGGATGAGGCCCTCCTGTCGCGCTATATGTACACCGCCGGCCAGCCGGACCCCGATCTGATCATCCGCACCGGCGGTGAGTTGCGCACCAGCGGCTTTATGCTGTGGCAGTCGGCCTATAGCGAGTATTACATCACCCCTACCTTCTGGCCTGACTTTGGCCGGGAGGAACTGTATCAGGCCCTGGTCGCTTTCAGCCAGCGGGATCGTCGCTTCGGCGGGATCAAAGACGACTATGGCGGATAGACCGGCCGGCCCTGAACCGGTGGGGAGACGATCATGTTCAGGACCCGTCTGTTGAGCGCGGCGGTGCTGATCCCCCTGGTGGCCGGGTTGGTTTACGCCGGGGGGTGGGTGCTGGCCGCAGCCCTGTGGCTGGTGGCGGTGCTGGCTGCCGGGGAACTCTTCCGCCTGGTGCAGCCGGCCGGCTACCGACCGTCGCCGGCCTCCTGTGCGGTCGTGATGGCCGCGTTGCTGGCCTCGGCCCGCTTCCCCCACCTGCACCTCACCGGCCTGGTGCTGACCGGAGCGGTCATGGGCACCCTCACCTGGCAACTTTTGCGTCCGCCGGAGGGCCGGCCCACTCAGAGCTGGGCGCTGACATTGGGGACGGCCCTGTGGTTGGGCTGGCTCCTCAGCCACTTTGTCCTGTTGCGGGACCTGTCCGCGCCCTGGGGGTTGGGCCCCGGCACCCGTTGGCTGGCGGTGGCCATCCTGTCTACCTGGATCAACGACACGGCCGCCTATCTGGTGGGCAAGGCCACCGGCCGGCATCCCTGCGCCCCTTACCTCAGCCCCAAGAAGACGTGGGAGGGTACCATCGGCGGCTGGATCGGCGGGGTGGCTGCCACGGCGCTGCTGAGCGGCTGGCTGGTGGACCTGCCCTGGCTCCATGGCCTGGCGTTGGGCGCGCTGGTGGCGACCGCCGCTCCCCTGGGCGACCTGGCCAAGTCTATGGTCAAACGGCAGATGGGGGTCAAGGATTTCAGCGCCCTCATCCCCGGCCATGGCGGCATGTTCGACCGCATTGACAGCCTGTTGTTCGTCGTGCCGGTGGTGTACTATTACGCGACCCTGGTAGCCCAGGCTTAAGCCTGGGCCACGGAGGGGTGAGGTCGAATCGAACAGGGTCGAGTCAGCTCTGAGCGAAGGTGTGCCATGAAACAGAGAATTCGAGCGATCGGGTGGGTAGCCGCTCTGGCCCTGATGACCATCCTGGGCCTGACAGCAGGGGTGAAGGCCGGGGACCCGGCAGGGATCGCCGTGGACGGCGTGATCGAGGCGACCTATGGCCCGCCGGTGGCCAGCGATCCGCCCGGCGATGGCAACGGCAATCCGGTCATGGACCTGCTGGACCTGTACATCACCGAGGATGCCGACAATTTTTACTTTGCCTTCACCATCAACGCCGATGTGACGGCGGTCAACTGGGGCAAGTATGTCCTCTACCTCGATACCACAGGCGACGCCACCGGTGCGCCGGACGACGCCTGGACACGCAACGTCATCGTCCAGGACCCTCACAAGCCGGAGTATGGTCTCTATTCCTGGGTGGACTGTACCTACGGTCCCAACTGCACCCAGTTCTGGGCCTGGGACGGCAGTTGGGGGCAATTCGGCACGCTGGACGGCGCGGCGCTGAGCAGCAACGGCATCACCTCCACTCTGGAGTGGCGCATCGCCAGGTGGCGGGTGGGCGACCCGGCTGAGTTTTGGTGCGAGGTGTGGAGCACCGGCGGGAGCAGCCACGACAACGCCCAGGACACCATCAACGATCCGGCCGACGACTGGAACGCTTCCGACTGGTCCACCCAGGCTGTGCTGCTCAACTCCACCCACTATGTCCGGGCCTTCTTTGGCCCCCGCCTGACCGTGGACTCGCCCCGCGACGGTGAACGTTTCTTGAGCGGGCCGATCACCGTCACCGGCTCGGTCAGCCCCACGACCGGGGTGACGGTCACGGTGGCAGCCAGCGCCGGCGGCCTCTTTACCCCCACCCTTGCCCCAGACGGCGAGTTCATCCAGCCGGGCGTGCCTCTGGTCGGGCCGGTGGACGGGGTGACCGTGACCGCCTGGAGCATGTCAGGCACGACCACGGTCGTCCGTCGGGTGAAGGTAGGCCCGGCAGCCCACGATGGGGATGTGGAATGGTGGGGCGTGGGCCACAACTCCCACGACCTGGTCTACCGCGAACCCTTTGGCGCGGTCCCGGCCGGAACCGCCGTGACGCTGCGGCTGCGCACCTATCAGGGCGATGTGACCGGCGCGGCGGTGCGGATGTGGGATGACCGGCTCGATCGCGAAGCCTTTTTCCCCATGAGCCTGTCGGGAACGATGACCGACCCGACCGGCCTGTACGACTATTGGGAAGTGCAGTTCACCACCCCCTTCACTCCCACCCTGTGGTGGTACAAGTTTGTCATCACCGACACGCCCGATGCCGACTGGTACGAGGACGACGATGATCTGGGCGGCTGGGGCCGGATGTTGGACCATCACACCCCCTATGGCAGCTTTCAACTGACGGTCTATGACCCTGCCTTTTACACGCCGCAATGGATGCGCGATGCCGTGGTCTATCACATCTTCCCCGACCGCTTCCGCAACGGCCTGACGGCCAACGACCCCATCAGCGGCACCGGTTTCGTCTACCAGGACACGGTCATCACCTACACCCGCTGGCACGAACCGATGATTGACCCCCGCGACCCCGACAGCCCCTTCTACAATCGTTGGAGCCTCGACTTTTACGGCGGTGACCTCCAGGGGGTGATAGACAGGCTCGACTACCTCCACAATCTGGGGGTGACGGCTATCTACCTCAACCCCATCTTCACCGCCCCTTCCAATCACCGCTACGATACCACCTCCTACGAAGAGATTGACCCCGATGTGGGGGACCTGGCGACCTTCCAGATGCTGGTCCGGGAGGCGGCCAGGCGGGGGATGCACCTCATCCTGGACGGAGTGTTCAATCACACCTCGTCCGATAGCCTCTACTTTGACCGCTATGGCCGCTACGGCCCACCCGACGGCGGCTGTGAATCGTTAACCTCCCCTTACCGCGACTGGTACCGCTTCGATGCCGGCGGCGAATGTGGCGGCTGTGTGGAAGGCATCCCGTATCATTCCTGGTGGGGCTACTGTTCCCTGCCCACCCTCCAATCCTCTAACCCGCAGGTGCGTGACTATTTTTATGGCCAGGGAGCGTTTGGCGGGACCGATAGCATCGGCGAATATTGGGTCCGTCAGGGAGCATCCGGCTGGCGGCTGGACGTGGGGGGCGACCTGGACCCCGGTCTGGACGACCCGACCAATCCCTACTGGGAGGAGTTTCGCCAGGCGGTGCGGGCTGTGGACCCGGAGGCGGTCATCATCGGGGAGGAGTGGGGCGACGCCTCCCGTTGGCTTTTGGGCCGGGAATGGGATGCGGTGATGAACTACCGCTTTCGCGGCGCGTTGCTCAGCTTTGTGCGCGATACGACCTATGTGGACAATGACGCCAACGCCGGCAGCTCCACCGGCGAGCTGGCGCCTATCGGCCCCAGCGAACTGGACCTGCGGTTGAAGAGCATCCAGGAGGACTATCCACCGCCGGCCTGGTACGCCATGATGAATCTGGTGGGCAGCCACGACACCAACCGCGTGCTCTTTGTGCTCGACGAGTGTCAGGGAGCCGGCCAGTGCCTCGGCGATTTTGACCCGGGCCGGGTGGCGGCAGCCAAAGCGAAGCTGAAACTGCTGGCCGTGGCCCAGTTCACCCTGCCCGGCGCGCCGACGATCTACTATGGCGACGAGGCCGGCAGCTACTACCCATCCCTGGCCCTCAGCCCGGCGGGTCTGATGGAGGATGATCCCTACAACCGCGTGACCTTCCCCTGGCCCGATGAGGCAGGATATGACCAGCGCCCCTTTGGCTTCGACGGGGCGTTGTTCGACCACTATGCCTGGCTGGCCCGGCTGCGCCATGCCCATCCCGCGCTGCGTACCGGCTCGTTCGACACACTGCTCGCCGACGATGACCACCGGGTGTATGCTTATGGCCGCAAACTGGACGACGATGTGGCCCTGGTCATCCTCAACGCCTCGCCCCAGAGCCATGACGTGACCCTGCCCCTGGCCGGCTATCTGCCCGATGGTACACTGTTGTGCGACGCCCTGGATGGAGGGGCGGCCTACACCGTCGTCGGTGGCCGGCTGACGGTGCCAGGGGTGGCGGGGCGGTGGGGCAGCCTGTTGCTGTTGCCCTCCAACCTGGCCGGTTCGAGCAAAGGGGTGGCGCCGCCGGCCGTCGAGCCGGGCGGCTGGCTGACCTACAGCCTGAGCCTGCGCAACGACGGACCGGGCCGGGCAACGGTCGTCCTGACCGACCTTCTGCCTGCCGGGATAGAGGTGATCACCCCGGCGCTGCCGGCGGAGCTGACCTATGACGCCGATGGGCATCGGCTGCTGGGAAAAGAGGTGCTGTCGGCGGGAGGGGCCCTGCTCTGGCAGGTGCCGGCCCGCGCCCGTGCCGATGCGCCGGCCGGGGTGGCGACCAACACCCTGTGGCTGGAGGATGGCCTGGGGACAGTCCTCAGCCGCACCGCCGGGGTGACGATTCTGCCCCGGCCAACCTTCCGTTTCGTCTATCTGCCGGTTATCCTCAAGGAGCACGAGTAGAACGGATGGCAGGTACCTGCCTTTCTGCTTTGACACCGGCCCGGCCTTGTGTTATACTCAAAAATGCCCGATTGAAATCGGCCTCTTTGGGCGCTTCGCGCCGGGCGTCGGCCTGCGCCGACCATCGGCCGCAGGCCCTACAGGCTGACTTTCGTATTTTCGAGGCAGCCCAAAGTGTAGAGGAGAAAATGAACCATCCCTGAAAAACCTCCTTTTTTCACCGCCGGGCACGCAGAGAACACAGAGGAATCATAAAAAATCGGCGGTCTCTGTGGTGCAGGCCGGGACTTTTTCAGCAGTCTCCGATTGGGGGAGGGGGAAGTAAGGTTTGAGTTTGGTTCGCCTGGATCAGAAAGGACAACTTTTCAAGGAGGAGGGAAAAGATGAAGCGACATCATGGGTTGGTTGTGATCCTGGCCCTGGCCATCCTGGCGCTGGCGGCTCCGCTGGCCTGGGCCACCGCTTACCACACCATCACCGTGGACGGCGACATGAGCGACTGGGCCACAGACGAAGAGATGGAGGCTGCCGGCCCCTACACCCTCTACCTGACGTGGGATGCCGGCAACCTCTACCTGGGGCTGACCGGGGCCTACCTGGGCGACGACCCGGCTCAGGATAAAAGCTTCTTCGTCTGTTTCGACACCAACCAGGTCCCCGGCTCCGGCGCGCCCGCCGACGGCTATGGCAATGTGACCTTTAACGTCAACCTCTTTGCCCCGGAGGTCTGCTACTATTTTGCCGGCGGGGCCGGCTGGTATGAATGGTCCACCTGGACCGGTTCGGCGTGGAACTGGAACGGCTGGCGCAACGACGGCACCTACTACAACTGGCCCGGCAACCCGGCGGCCAACCCCGGCTCCGAACTGACCATCCTCCGCAGTGATATCGGCAACCCCGCCGCGGTGGGCGTCGTGGCCTGGCTGACGCCGGAGCAGCCCGTCCCCGGCCCGGTGGAGGCCTCCTGGCCCACGAGCAACCCCACCGGCACGAACCCCACGTTGGCCGATGCCTATCTCTACCCCAACCTGAACTACAACGGGGTCTCCCCGGACATCGCCGTGGGCGCGCAGGGCGATCACGTCGTCCTCAACGAGTTCGTGGCCAAGGGAACCGAGTGGATCGAACTCTATAACCCCCTCACCACGACGGTGGACCTGAGCAACTGGCTCTTGACCTCGGATGTCGGTGGCCTGAACTACACCATCCCCGCTGGGACAGCCCTTCCACCCGGCGGCTACTATGTCTATTCCACCGGCGGGGCCACCCTGCATAACGACGGCGATGTAATCCGGCTCTACAACCCTGCCTCTGAACTGGTGGATGCGGTGGGCTACGGCATCCATGGTGCTGCCCCCATCCCGCCGCAGTACTGGAGCGCGGCCCGCGTGCCCAACGGTCAGGACAGCGACGACGATGCCCGCGACTGGAACCTGGACGAAAGCGAAACCCAGGGTACTGTCAACGACGCCGCCCCGGTGGCCTTGGGTTCGTCCCTGATCCTCAACGAGTTCGACAACTATCCCGTTTCCGGCAATGACAGAGTGGAGATCTATAACCCCACCACCGCGACCATCACCCTGACTAACTGGCTGCTGTCCGATGGCGATGCGGTGGCCCCTATCGTCACTTCGGTCGCAGTGGCCCCCGGCGGCTGGCTGGTGCTGGAAGAGACGGTGGACTGGACCGCCTCCATGGACTTGTCCTCGGTGGACGTTGGCTACCTCTTCCAGCCTGATGGCACCCGGGTGGACCAGATCGGCTGGTACAATGAGTATGAGGACAATACCTTCCAGCGCATCTGTGACGGCCAGGGCCCCAATGACGGCTACGACTGGCTCTCCTCCGGCGGTGGCGTCGCCTGGTTTGACCTGCCGGCAACCCTGGGCGGCACCAACACCCCTGGTCCGGTGGATCTGGTGGTGAGCAAAGCCGGCCCGATGACGGTCCTGCCCGGCGGGTTGATCACTTATGTCGTCACCTACCAGGCCGTCCAGCCCATGCCGGCCACGACCCTGATCCTCACCGATACCCTGCCCCAGGGGGTGGCCTACCTGGGCTACACCGCCGTGCCCACCCTCACCCTGCTGGGCACCGAGCCGCTGGTGTGGGACGCCGGGCCGCGCTGCGGCTATGCCACAGGCATCCTGACCCTCACCGTCCAGGTGTCCAGCACCCTCCTGCCCGGCACCGTCCTGACCAACACGATCGAGATCACCGCCGGCGGCGACGTGAGCCCGGCCAACAACACCGATCTGGTGACCACCACCCTCGTCGGCTCCGACATCGGCGTCGCCAAGTCGTGCCCGCCCGACCCGCTTCTGCCCGGCCAGACCGTCACCTACACCCTCAGCTACAACATCCTCGGCGAGCCGGCCCAGAGCGTGGTCCTCACCGACCTGCTGCCGGTGGGGGTGACCTACCTGTCCGACAGCAGCGGCGTCACCCCCACTCACCCGACCACCGGTACGCTGGTGTGGGCGCTGGGCACCCTCACCGACTCTGCTTCGTTCGTTGTGACCGCCCTGGTGAGCACCGACCCCATGACCTGGACCTTCACCAACCAGGCCTGGATCAGCGCCACCAACGACAGCCTGGCGGCCAACAACTACGACGCCTGTTTCAATCAAGGGCCCAGGCCGGTCCCGGCCATCCAATATACGACCGACCCCGGCGGCGATGGCACCTACCCTTCGCCCTATCTGGGCCAATATGTGTACCTCCTGGGTCTGGTCACTGCCGACTCGAACACCTTTGGCACGCCCAACACCCGCTATCTCATCAGGCAGGGGAGCGGCCCGTGGAGCGGCCTGCTGGTTTACAACGGTGGCGATCACCCGCCGGTGAGCGAGGGGGACCTGGTGCTGCTGGGTGGCCAGATCGCCGAGTACAGCGGCATGACCGAGCTCAATATCCGCAACCAGGTTGGCGGTTATCAGCAGGTGCTCAGTTCCGGCAACCCCTTGATCGTGGACCTGGTGACCACTGCCGACATCACCCCCGGCCTGTCGTTCACCTCTGAGCAGTGGGAGGGGGTGTTGGTCGAGGTGAACTGCGCCGGGGTGACCAGCGAGCCGGACCCGTATGGCGAGTGGGGCGCGACCGACGCTTCGGGAGAGGAGGCGGTCATTGACGACTGGGCAGGGTACACCTACACCCCCACTCTGGGCGACGAACTGGCCTGGATCCGGGGCATCCTGTTCTACAGCTATGGCCGCTACGCCCTGGAACCCCGCGCTGATGGGGACCTGGCCCTGGCCCCCCAGGTCGTGGCCGTCAGCCCTGAGCCGGGTGCCGAGATCTGTGCTGACACGGCCTTGGCCGTGCGGTTCGACACGGAGATGGATGCCGACCTGGTCCAGGCTGCCTTCACCCTGGTCGGGCCGGCCGGGCCGGTGGGTGTGGACTTTGGCTACGATCCGGCCACCTGGACGGCCCTCTTTACGCCGACGACCTGGCTCCTGCCCGGCAGCCGCTATACGGCCACACTGACCACCACGGCGGCGACGCCTGAGGGCATACCGCTGTGCGCCCCCGTCGTCTGGTCGTTCACCACCGCCTCAGCGCCGGAGGTCAGCTTTACCGCCCCGCCGACGGCCTGTGTGGATGCGCCGGTTCAATTCACCGGCCTGGTAGACGGCGGGCTGGCTCCCTTCACCTATCTGTGGACCTTTGGCGACGGTGGCACGGCCAGCACCCTGTCCCCCAGCCACACCTACGTCCAGACCGGCACCTTTGACGTGACCTTGGTCATCACCGATGGCTGCGGCACGCAGGTCGGGTACACCGCGCCGATCACCATCGAAGAGTGTGCCGCTCCTCCTACCCTGACCTATGTCTACCTGCCTGTCGTCGTCAAAAACGACTGATGGCTACAAAGAAAAGTCCCAAATTGCACCGCAGAGACGCAGAGGCCGGAGTTTTTCATGATTCCTCCGCGTTCTCTGCGTTCTCTGCGGTGAGTGGGGATATTTTTAAGCACCCTTCTGGCACCTTCCAACCTCAGGAGATCAGGATGAAACGTTCGGTATGGATTCTTGTGGCTCTTGTGGGGCAGTTCCTTGCCCTCTTGGGGCTTTTGCTCTTTGTCGGCCAGCCAGCCGCCGCAGGGGCCAGGCACCTTCCTTCCCCGGAAGTGATGACCATTGCTGAGGCGCGCAACCAGCCCCTCGGCTCGACGGTGTCGGTAGCCGGCACCGTGATCGTGGCCGCCGGCAGCTACAACGCCGGATTTGCCATCCAGGATGCCACAGCCGGCATCTACATCTACCCCTCCTCCTTTGTCGCCATGAACCTGGGGGACACGGTCATCCTCACCGGCACCCTGACCAGCTACCGCTGCCTGCTGGAGATCACCCCCTCCCCGGCCGACATCCAGTACACCGGGCCGGGGACCGTCCCCGATCCGCTCCCTTACGCCACCGGCGACATCGGTGAGGCCAGCGAGGGCTGGCTGGTGGTCATCACCGGCACCGTCGCCGGGCTGCCGTCCAACCCCTTCACCCTGGATGACGGCAGCGGGGAGGTCCCGGTCTATGTGGATGCCGATACCGGCATCAGCCTGGGGGACATCCACAACGGCGACCGGCTGCGCGTGGTCGGCTTTAGCAGCCAGTACGACACCGTTGACCCGTGCGACACAGGCTGGCAGGTCATGCCCCGCATGCAGAGCGACCTGACCCTCCTGGATACCACGCCGCCGCAGGTGATCGGCACCGTCCCGCCGGACGGAGCGACCGACGTCAATCCTCACAAGCCGGTCTTTGCCACCTTCGACGAGGCCCTCAAGGCCAGTACGGTCAACACGGCCACCTTCCTGCTGGCCGGTGCAGGGGGAACTGTGGAGGGCGCGGTGGGCTATGATGCCGCCACCCATACCGCTTCGTTCGCCCCGGCCACGGCCCTTTCCCCCTTTTCGCCCTACACCGCCACCCTCACCACCGGCATCGAGGACGTCTCAGGCAACGCCCTGGCCGCCAACTATGTGTGGAGCTTTACCACCGGCGCTCTGGATACCACGCCGCCGGCCATCGTCGCCCGCACCCCCGATGCAGACGAGAGCGATGTGCCGCTCAACGCCAACGTGATCATCACCTTCAGCGAAGAGATGGACCCGGCGACGATTGTGCCGGCCCACTTTGCCCTGACCGGACCGTATGGCGCAGTGGTGTGGGATAGTGTGAGCTATGACCCGGCCCTCTACCAGGCCACCCTTAACCCGCGCGGCCTGCTGTTGCCCACCGCCCGCTATACGGTGACCGTCGGCGGCGGGGTGACCGACTGGGCCGGCCTATCCCTTCCCGCAGGGCAACGCACCTGGTCCTTCACCACCCAGGTCGAGCCGGAGATGTTTGCCTTCCACGGCGACATCCACAACCACACCTCCTACTCCGACGGCTCCGGCACACCGCAACAGGCCTTTGCCCATGCCCAGACCTGCGGCCTGGACTTTATGGCCATCACCGACCACTCGTACGCGATTGATGACTCCGAATGGGCCGACATCCTGGCCCAGGCCCAGGCGGCCACCCAGGATGGCATCTTTGTCGGCCTGCGCGGCTTCGAGTACACGCAGGGGGCCGAGGGCCACGCCAACGCCTACAACAGCGTGCGCCATGCCACCCGCAGCCAGGTGCCCGGCTGCACCTACTGCGACTATACCCCCAACCTGGAGCAGGGGGTCACCGTGGAGGGCTTTTACCACTGGCTGTCCATCACCGGCACTCAGGCGCTGGATGGGGCCGGGACGGTGATGCAGTTCAACCACCCCGGCTGGATCAATTTCAACGACTGGGCCTACCACCCCGAAGTGGAGGATGTCGCCGAGCTGGAAGAGGTGGGCAACGGCTGGGGCAGTTCCTACGTCTTTTCCTGGGACGAGTGGCTCCGTTCGCTGGATTACGGCTGGCGGGTGGCGGCCACCAACAACGCCGATGACCACACCGACGGCTGGGGCTGCACCACCCCGCACCGCACCGGCGTGGTCATGCCGGCCCTGACCAAAGATGACCTGCTGGATGCCCTGCGCGCCCGCCGCACCTTTGCCACCGAAGACAGCAACTTTGAACTGTTCTTCAAGGCCAACGGCTACTGGATGGGCGCCGAATTGCCCAACACCGGCCAGATCCGGTTTGAGGTCTGGGGCGGCGATCCCGACGGCGAGCCGACGAACCTGGTGCAGCTCTACACCGCCAACGGGCAGGTCGTCGCCGAGACCCGGCCTGGCACCGCCGATTTCGACTGGTCCTTCACCCAGGACATCTCCCCCGGCGTCCACTATTACTTTGTCCTGGCCGTCCAGGCCGACGGTGACCAGATCGTCTCCTCGCCGGTATGGACGACCGACGCCGGGGATGTGCGCCTGACCGACCTGACCATCCAGCCCTCCATCCCGACCATCTACAACCCCAGCCTGCTCACGGCGCGGGTGACCAACCGGGGTGCGGCGGCGCAGACCCTCACCGTCACCTTCGAGGTCAACGGCACCCCCATCGGCCAGGTGCCGGTGACGGTGAACCCGTGTGCTGTCGGGCCATGCCCCGACGGCTACGCCAACCTTGCCTGGCAGCCGATGACGACCGGCCCGGTGGAGGTCACCGCCCGCCTGGAAGGAGCTTCGGCGGACGACAACCCGGAGGACAACAGCCGAACCCTGCCTCTGGAAGTGACCGACGAGCGAATTCCACTCATCCTGATTGATGCCGGGCACAATAATATCGGCGTGGACCCCCACGGCGTCCGCCAGTTTGTGAACGACCTGACGCTGCATGGCTACAATGTGCTGTTCAACCTGGACGAGATCACCCCCTCTGACCTGGACACCGGGACGGTCAGGCTGCTCATCCTCAACGCCTATGGCCCCAACCCTCTGACCGTCACCGAGACCCAGGCCATTGCCGATTTCGTGGCGGCGGGCGGCAACCTGTGGCTCAACGGCATGTCCGATTATACCGGCAAGGTGTGGTGGGCCTCCAGCGTGGCGGGGCGGATGAACAGCCTGGTGGCTGCCCTGGAGACGGCCGTCGGCCAGAACATCCCCATCCGCTTCAACGACGATGAGGTGCTGGATGGGGATGACAACAACGGCTACCCGTGGGGTGTGCTGTGGCACACCTTCCCCGTCAGCCACACGGTCGGCGTGGGGATGAACGTGGTCAGGATGCAATCCTGGTCGGTCTGTTCCCTGGTGGACCGGAACCGACAGGCGTTGACGTCGGATGACCTGGGCGAAGAGGGGCTGATCATGGTCATCGGCGACCTGGACCCCGGCAATAGCGGCCCGCCCTACTACAACGAATTCCGCACCTACAACACCGACGCCGATGGCCAGGGCGACGCCTATCTCTATCCGGCGGACACCCTGGTGCCGGCCGGGGCCGGCTACGACCTGCCCGGCGGAGCAGGAAGGCTCTTTTTCTACGGCGACTCCAACGACCCGTTCAACATCTTTGCCTACACCTCCGGCGACGGCAAGCAGAACGAGCTGTTCAACCTGGAGGTGGTCATGTGGTTGTTGGGGGACCCGCTGCGCAGGATGACCGTGGCCGAGGCGCGCTTCGATCCAGAACTGGACGACACGCCGGAGAACCTGGGCCGGCTGGTGTGGGTGGAGGGGGCTGTGACCGCCGGCTATGGCGAATTCTTTGACGTGCTCTATGTTCAGGACGACACGGGCGGCCTCACCGTCTATGCCCCGGCCGGCGACATCTACCAGGAATACCGGCGCGGCGACTGTGTGCGGGTGGTGGGCACGGTGGACCTGTACCAGGGCGATACCGAGGTCCAGTTCTTTGAGGCGGAGCAGGTGCAGGTGCTGACCCCCACCTGCATTCTCAGCCCGACCCTGAGCGTCACCGGCTCGCTGCCCCTGCCGCTGAGCACCTTCAGCGCCTCGCAAGAGCTGTACGAAGGCTGGCTGGTGGTGGTGACGGGCACGGTGGTGGGCAAGGTAGGGAACGATACCCTGTGGCTGAACGACGGGAGTGGCCCGGTGCGCCTCTTCCTGGATGGCTATAACGGCACCTGGGACGACATTCAGATGTGGGATCGACTGCGGGTGGCCGGGCCGGCTTCGGAGGATGGTCTGGGCCAGCGGCTCCGCGTGCGCAACCACGGGGCGCATCCCGACCTGCCTGATGACGTGCTGTTCCTGCCGCCGCTGTATACCCTCTACCTGCCGGTTGTGGAAAAAGAGTACTGAGAACGAACAGGCCGGGACGAATCCCGGCCTGTTGGGCTTCCTTTCCGGTAAGCGTTCAGGGGCCGCTACAAGTGCCTGGCCCCTTAACGCTTACCCTGTCCGTTCCATCATCCAGCCGTAGCTTTGGGCCCAGACCGTTTCCCGTTCGCCATCGGCCAGCAGGTTGTGCCCCGAGTTTTCCAGCCAGACCAGCCGTTTGTCGGTGGAACCGACACCGTCATAGACCCTCTGCGCTGCCGTCGGCGGCAGTTGAGCGTCGCGCCGGCCCTGGAAGATGAGGATCGGCTGGCGGATGCGGGGCAGAGCCTGCCGCACCCGCCGTTGGAGGCGGTAGACCTCGCTCGCCCCCCACATCGGCAGTTCGTCGTAGCACCAGATGCGGTGGATGCCTTCCGGGTCACCCAGGTCCTCGTCGCCGATCGGCCCCAGGGGATTGTACCGGAACAGATAGCGCAAGAGCGGCGTCAGCGGCGCCAGCCGGTTATTGAACTGGATGGCCGGGGCCATGGGGATCAGCCCGACGATCTCGGCGTGCTCCGCGCCCAACCACAGGGTCAGCAACGCCCCCAGCGACAGCCCGCCGACAAAGACGGCCTGGCATCGGCCTTGCAGGTCGCGCAGGGCCGCTTCGGCCTCGGCGGCCCAGGCCTGCCAGCGGATACGGGTCAGGTCTTGGGGCGTGGTGCCGTGGCCCGGCAGCAACGGGCAGCGGACGGTCAGTCCCCGGGCGGCCAGATATTCGCCCATCGGCCGCGTCTCGGCCACCGAGCCGGTGTAGCCGTGGAGGAGCAGCACCCCCACCGCTCCGCCATCGGCGGACCAGGCAGATGGGTCGAGATGCTTTGGTTGTGGCATAATCTATCCCCTGTCGGCCTGCCGGCGAATTCCTCACCCTCTCTGGAGAGAGGGGCGGCGCATCAGCCAGGGCCTTCGCCGCCTGTTCAAAGCAGCCCCCCGGCCATCGTCAGGGCCATGATCGCTTTTTGCACATGGAGCCGGTTCTCGGCCACATCATAGATGCAGGAACGCGGCCCGCTGGCGACCTCATCGGTCACTTCGTGCCCCCGGTCAATGGGCATGGGGTGGGTAAAGATGGCGTTGTCGGTCAGGGCCATCTTCTCGGCGTCGCAGATCCACTCCGGGTACCGGAGCGCCCTGTCAATCTCCTGTTGCTTCAGGAACTCGCCATCTTGATAGGCGTGGGGGCTCATCCAGTGGCGGGAATAGACCACATGCGCGCCCTCATAGCCGGCCCGCACGTCGGTGATCTCTTCAAAGGTCCGGCCGTTGGCGGCGCAGTTTTGCCGGGTCCACTCGATCACCTGGGGGTCCAGGTCGAACCCTGCCGGGTGGGCCAGCGTCACATCCATGCCAAAGCGGCTGCCGATGAGCAACGCTTCCTGCACGCTGCACCAGGAACGGGCCAGCGCCCCGTGCCCCCAGACCACCAGCAGCTTTTTGCCGGCCAGCACGGTGGGGTCGGCAGGGAAGCCCGGCCCCTTGCCGTACCACTCGGCCCAGCCCATCAGATCGGCCAGACCCTGGCAGGGGTGGTACTTGTCGTGGGCCATGCTGATGACCGGAATGGTGCACCAGCGAGCGTACTCCCGGATCAGTTCGTCGCCGGCGCCGTAGTAGGGCACCTTGTCCTCCAGAATGCGGATGCCCAGCCCGGCCGCGTAGCGGCTCATCACCTGGGCGGCATCCTCGACCGTCTCGCCGGCGGTGGTGGCCGTTTTCAGGCGCATCGCCTTGGGCTCCAGGAATTGAGCATGGCCCCCCAGCTCGGTGGCAGCGCACTCGAACGATTGCCGGGTCCGCACCGAGGGGTTGTAGAAAAACATGAAAAAGGTCCTGTTCTTCAGCAGGTTGCTGAAGCGATCGCTGAAGCGGTCGCGCTTCATTTTGGCCGCCAGGTCCAGCACCGCCTCCAGTTCCTCGCGGCGCCATTCCTGGGTACAGATCAGGTCTTTGCCATAGAGGTCCATCGTCTCCTCCAGATTTATGGGTTGCTCCTTGTGTACTACACCGGGACTCACCGCAGGGGGAACTCAACCTCCGCAGTAAAGCCCAGGGGCGAAATCTATTGGTTAGGGGCTATCCGAAAACCTGTGGGGCAGGCTTTACAGCCTGCCCGGACGGCCCGGAAAGGCCGTCCCCCACCCGTTTTCAGACAGGTTCTTATTTGCCGATCCCTCGCCGCCACGTCCCGTAGCGACCCAGAAACTCCCCCAGCCCCCGATAGTAGCCACCGACATAGGCCAGGAGGTGGGCCCGTTCATAATCCAGCCCGCCCTGGGCGGTCAGCATCTCCTCGTCGGCCTGGACGGCCAGTACCTGGCCGATGAACAGGTCGTGGCTGCCCAACGGCAGGCGGTGGATCACCCGACACTCCAGGGCAACCGGGCATTCGGCGACGAGGGGCACGCGCACCTGGCTGGCCGGGACCGGCGTCAGGCCGCAGGCAGCCCACTTGTCCGTATCCCGCCCCGAGGCGTGCCCGCAATAGTCCAGGATGTTCACCTGGTCGGCACGGGGCAGGTTGACGACGAACTCGCCAACCCCGGCGATGAGGGAGTGGGAGAACCGCTCCGGCCGCACGCCGATCCCCACCGCCGGCGGATCGGAGCAGAGGGTGCCCACCCAGGCCAGGGTGATGAGGTTGGGCCGTTCCACGCCGCAGCTCACCAGGACGGCCGGGAGGGGATAGAGAGCCGTTGTACCAGGCTTGATCACTTTCATCTTTTATGCCACCAGCGCTTCAAACTCTGCCCGTTCGATCGTTTCGATCTCCATCAGCCGGTGGGCGATGGCCTCCAGCTTGTGACGGTAGGTGGTCAGGATCTCCCTGGCCCGGGCGTAGGCCTCTTCGATGATGCGCCGCACCTCTTGGTCAATCTCCTCGGCCACCGCCTCGCTATAGTTGCGTTGCTCGGCGATCTCCCGGCCCAAAAAGATCAGCTCCTCCCGGTCGCCGAAGGTCAGGGGGCCCAGCTTTTTGCTCATGCCATAGGTGGTGACCATGCGGCGGGCCAGCTTGGTCGCGTTTTCCAGGTCGTCGTGGGCGCCGGTCCACTTTTCGCCAAAGACCATCTCCTCGGCTGCCCGGCCGGCCAGCAGGCCGGCGACTTCGTCTTCAAACTTGTCCTGGGTGTACAGGTAGCGGTCCTGCTCCGGCAACGACAGGGTATAGCCCAGGTTCAGGCCGCGGGCAACGATGGACACCTTGTGGACCGGGTCGCAGTTGGGCAGTTTGGCCTGGACCAGGGCGTGCCCGGCCTCATGGTAGGCCAGCACCTTCTTCTCCTCTTCGTTGATCAGCCGGCTCTTGCGCTCCGGCCCGGCGATGACCCGCTCGACGGCCTCCTCGAACTCGGCCATGCCGATGGCCTTTTTGTTGCGGCGGGCGGCCAGGATGGCCGCCTCGTTCACCAGGCTCTCGATATCGGCCCCCACAAAGCCGGGCGTCTGGCGGGCCAGCACCTCCAGGTCCACATCGCGGGCCAGCGGCTTGCCCCGGACGTGGACCTCCAGGATCGCCTTGCGCCCTTTGATGTCGGGGCGGTCCAGGACCACGCGCCGGTCGAAACGCCCCGGCCGCAACAGCGCCGGGTCGAGGATGTCGGGCCGGTTGGTGGCGGCGATGACAATGATGTTGGTGTCGGTGCCAAAGCCATCCATCTCGACCAGGATCTGGTTCAGGGTCTGCTCCCGCTCGTCGTGCGAACCGCCCAGGCCCGCCCCCCGGTGGCGGCCCACGGCATCAATCTCGTCCACAAAGATGATGCACGGCGAGTTGCGCTTGGCCTGGTCGAACAGGTCCCGCACCCGCGCTGCCCCCACCCCGACAAACATCTCCACAAACTCGGAGCCGGAGATGGAGAAAAAGGGGACCCCCGCCTCGCCCGAAACCGCCTTGGCCAGCAGGGTCTTGCCTGTGCCGGGGGGGCCCATCAGCACCACTCCTTTGGGGATCCGCGCCCCCAGGGAGACGAATTTCTGGGGTTCTTTGAGGAATTCCACCACCTCGGCCAGCTCTTGCTTGGCCTCGTCCACGCCGGCCACGTCGTCAAAGGTCACGGTCGGCTTTTCGCCGGTGAACATCCGGGCCCGGCTCTTGCCAAAGGCGATGGCCTGGTTGTTGGTCCCCTGCGCCTGGCGCATCAAAAAGATAAACAACGCCGCCAGCAGGATGAAGGGCAGGAAACTGCCCAGAATCGTCAGCCACTCCCCCCACGGGCTGGCCGGTTCGACCTGGATGTCCACATCGTCCAGCGCCACCGGGTTCACCCCCAGCCCCAGGAGGGTTTTGGTCAGGTCCACCCCTGCCTCTTTGCGCGAGGCGACCGTTTTGCCATCCTCGTACGTGATCTCCAGGTCGCTGTCTTTGACCTTGATCGATTTCACCAGCCCATCATCCACATCGGTCACCACCTGAGAAAGAGGGACCTCTTGCAGATGCCTCTGCGTGGGAAAAAGGCCAAAGATCAGCGCGCTGGCCACCAACAGGATCAAAAAATAGAGGATCGCTCCTCGCCAATTCACATTCACCTTCTGCCTCCACCGCTCATCCGCTATCCGCCATCCGTCACCCGCCACCTGCCGGCTGCCACCTGACCTCCATCATCCACCACCCACCCCCCGCTATCCGCCCTCCGCCATTGTACCAGATACCGGCGAAATCCTCCAGTTTGGTCCCTTCTCTCACCGCACCCCAACCCGCCCCTGCCTGCCTCTTGCTCCTTTCCTCTTGTCCCTTCCCTCCGACCTCTTGCCCCCTGACTCCGTCCCCCAACAGGTGATAAGAGCTCGCAGAGGGCGGCGGCGGGGCGCTATAGCGGCGATAGACCGTCCGCCAGAGCGGGATCAGGCCCAACACAGCGGCCAGGGCCACGACGATCAGGACGATCATGAACCAGTCCAGGCCCTCCGGCTCTTCAGCCCAGTACTCAGCCCCCGTGCCTACCCCGTATCCTGCGGCCGGTTGGGGGACGGTCGGAGGCCGCATGGCGGGGGCGGGCCGGGCCGGGGCAGGGGATGGGGCGGTCGGTTCCGCCAGCCAGGGGGCAAGCTGTGCCCGCAGGATGTGGGCCAGTTGGCCGGCGTTCCGGTAGCGGACGGCCGGCTCCTTGGCCAGCGCCTTGTGCACGATCTGCACCAGGGGCGGTGGAATATCGGGGCGCAAGACCTGGAGCGAGGGCGGTTCCTGGTGCAGGTGCTGCACGGCCAGGACGGTCTCGTCCGGGCCACGGAAAGGCGGCCGGCCGGTCAGCATTTCGTACAACAGCGAGCCGAGGAGGTACACATCTGAGGCGGGGTGGACCTCCTCGCCGGCTGCCTGTTCCGGCGACAGGTAGGGGAAGCGGCCCCACGGCCGGCCCGACGGCGCGGGCCTGGGCCGCAGCGCCGGCCACAGCCCGGCGTCGGTGAGGATGATCTGCCCTTCCTCGGTGATGTACAGGCTATGGGGCGACAGGCCGCCGTGGACCACGCCGGCCCGGTGCGCCGGGGCCAGCGCCTCACCCGCGTGGATGGCAATCCTCAACGCCGCATCTAGCCGCAGAGGGCCGGTCCGTGCCAGCAGTTCGGCCAGGGTCTGGCCCTCCACCTGAGCCCGGACCAGGTAGGGCTGTCCTTCGAACAGGCCGGCGTACTCAAAGGGGACCAGCGCCGGCAGCGCCAGGTCGGCCACCTGCTGGGCGGCCCGCGTGAGCTGTTCGGGCAGCCCGGCATCGGCCCCCAGGCGGCGCGACAGCAGCAGAACAACGACCAGCCGGTCGTGCCGGGGGTCGTAGGCCTTGTATTCCACCCCGATATCCAGCGCAACCCCGTCGGAGACGATGCGATAGCGGTCGGCCAACACCTGGCCGATGGACAATCTCCTGTCCTGTTCCCCCATCCCTCTGCCTTCTGCCTGCTCTCTGCTGCTGCTATTGTACACCAAGTTGCGACTTGTGACAAACAGGATTGGCACAAGGTCGGGAGGTCTGGTATAATGGGGCCATATCGGGAGGACGGCGACAGGGCAGTCATGCAAGCGATGTTGATTGTGAATCCTACCTCTGGGCCGTGGGACGTGCGGCGCGAGCTGCCGATCGTGCTCAGTTACCTGGAAAACCATGGCTGGCGGACGACGCAGCACCAGACCGAACGGCCCGGCGAGGCCACCGATCTGGCCCGCCGGGCGGTGGACAGGGGGCTGGACGCTGTGTTTGTGGTGGGGGGGGATGGCACCATCAACGAGGTGATCAACGGCCTGGCCGAAAGCCCGGTGGCTCTGGGGGTATTGCCGGGGGGCACGGGCAACGTGTGGGCCAAAGCCTTGGGCCTGCCCACCCGCTCGCCGCTCCACTGGTTGCCCATTGTGGACGCGATCAAGGCGCTGGTGCCGGGGACCTCCCGGCGCATCGACCTGGGCCGGGCCAATGGCCGCTACTTTTTGCAGTGGACCGGCCTGGGTCTGGACGCCGAGGTGACCTACGCCCTGGAACCGCGCAGCCGCCGCCAGCGACGGCTGGGGGCGCTGGCCTACCTGATCGCCGGGGCGGCTACGGCGATGAATATGGCCGGCATCCGCACCCGCATCACCATTGACAGCCAGCGCTTCTACCGCCGCACCATTCTCATCGTCATCAGCAACTCGCAGTTGTATGGCGGCAAAGTGCGCATCGCCACCGACGCCCGCCTGGACGACGGCCTGCTCGACGTGGACATTTTCTCCGGCAGCGGCTTTGTCTCTGTGCTGCGGGCGACGGCGGGGGTCATCACCGGCCTGCACGTCCATGACCCGCAACATAGCCGGTACCGGGGCCACCTCATCTACATCGAGTCCGACAAACCGATGGCTGTCCATGTGGACGGTGAGCCGTTTGGTTTTACTCCGCTGGTGTGTGAGGTGGTGCCCAGGGCACTCACGGTGCTGATCCCCTGGCATATGCGGCCGGAGATGTTTGCCGGGTAAGAGCGGGAACAGGAATAGGAGAGTAGCTTTTGGGGTATTGGATGGAGGATAATGGAGGGTATAATCATGCCTGTAGTGAATCCCCCTTCAGGACATCACAAAGTGGCGTATCTCGGAGATTCATTGGAGATCGCCATCCCAAGCCGCAAGCAGTGGTTTCAAACGGTGTTTGTTGCTTTCTGGCTTATTGGTTGGACTTTCGGCGAAGTGTTTGTCGGCAGCATCTTGCTGTCTGGGATAGTTGGACTACTGTCTGGTAAGTCACCAAAGCCAACCGGTGGTGAGGCCATTTTCGGTGCCGGTGGCGGTCTTTTTATGCTGGCGTGGTTCTGTCTGTGGACAGTCGGCGGGGCGTTTGTGTGGCATGTGTTTTTGTGGCAAATGGCTGGCAAAGAAGTGGTCAGGATCAGTCACCGATCAATGTTGATAGGTCGGCAGATACTTGGCATCCGACGTACGAAAGAATATCTTGCCGAATACATCCGGGATCTACGCGTCTCGCCGGCGGACTATAGCTCATTCGGTTGGTCCAGATCCGCGAGAGCTTGGGGGCTGTCGGGAGGCCTGACTGCCTTCGATTATGGAGCGAAGACCCTGCGTTTCGGAAGTGGAGTTGACGAAGCCGAAGCAAAACAGATTCTTGCCACTATCCAAGAACACTTTCCCCAGTACAAAAGCGCCCAGTAACCTGCCCCAGAATGTTGAAACGAGGTGCCAGACGATTCGGAACCGCCTGGCCCCTGTACTTTTGGCCTATTGTCAATCCCCGCAAAAGCTGGTATAATGGTCCTGCACAGAGGCGAACCATGCCAGACTGGATGATCCAGACCGAAAACCTGACCAAGCGCTTTCCCTGCTCCACAGCGGGGGCAGAGCGGGGCTGCGCACCGGCAGGCCAGAGAGCCGGCAGCGGCGAGGCTCTGACCTGGTTCACCGCCGTGGATGGCGTGACCTTCGACGTGGCAGCCGGCGAAATCATGGCCCTGCTGGGCCCCAACGGCGCGGGCAAGACGACTACCGTGCGGATGTTGGCTTCCATCCTCACGCCCAGCGCCGGGCGGGCCCGGGTGGCCGGCTTTGACACGGTTCGGGAGGCCCGGCAGGTGCGCCACGCCGTGGGCCTGCTGACCGAGTTCCCCGGCCTCTACCTGCGGATGCGGGCCGATGAGTACCTGGCCTTCTTTGGTGAGCTGCAGGGCCTGTCCGCCGCCTACATCCGCCGCCGCATCCTGGATCTGACCGAGCGGTTTGGCCTGGCCCAGGCCCGCCGCCAGCGCCTGGCCGAGTATTCCAAGGGGATGCGGCAAAAGCTGGCCCTCATCCGGGCCATGCTCCACGACCCGGCGGTGCTGCTCCTCGACGAGCCGACCTCGGCCATGGACCCCCACAGCGCCAAACAGGTGCGCGACGCCATCCTCGACCTGCGGAGCGACCGGCGCACCCTCCTGCTGTGCACCCACAACCTGACCGAGGCCGAGCTGCTGGCCGACCGGATCGCCATCATCCGCCGCGGTCAGATCGTCGCCCTCGACACCCCGGCCCGCCTCAAGGCGCAACTGCTCGGACCGCCGCTGCTGGAGGTGCGGCTGGCGCACTCGCTGGATGGCTACCTGCCGGAGATCGGCGAGTTGGTGCAGGTCGAAGAGCGGGGCGACACCTGGTTCCGTTATCGCACCCCCTCCCCCGAAACGACCAACCCGGCGCTGCTGGCCCGCCTGGCCGGCCTGGAGGCCCGGGTCCTCACCCTGAGCGAGGTGCCCCGCAGCCTGGAAGAGGTGTACCTGTGCATCGTGACCGAGGAAGAGGAGGGGGAGCATGGCCGTTGACTCGCTGCCCGGCGCGGCCTCCAGGCCAGACCGTTCCAACCTCAGGATGGTGTGGATCATCGCCCGCCGCGAGTTGCGGGATACGGTGCGTGACTGGCGCATCGTCAGCCCCATCCTCGTCCTGACCCTCCTCTTCCCCTGGCTGATGAACTGGACCGCCCAGATAGCCGTTGACTTTGTCCAGAAGCGCGAGGCGACCATTGTCGGTGAGCGGCTGATCCCCTTCCTGTTGATGATCGTCGGCTTTTTCCCCATCTCTTTCTCCCTGATCATCGCCCTGGAGACGTTCGTAGGGGAGAAGGAGCGGCACAGCATCGAGCCGTTGCTGGCGATGCCGATCACCGACCTGGAGCTGTACCTGGGCAAGATGATCGCCGCCACGGCGTTGCCCCTGCTGGGCAGCCTGCTGGGCATCAGCGTCTACCTGGTCGGGCTGTATCTGTCTATCGGCTGGACGCCGACGCCGATCTTGCTCACCCAGATCCTGCTGCTGAACATCATTTCCGCCCTGGTGATGGTCTCCGGGGCGGTGGTTGTCTCCAGCCAGACCACCAGTGTGCGGGCGGCCAACCTGCTGGCCAGCTTTATCATCGTGCCCATGGCCATCCTGATCCAGGGCGAAAGTGTGGTCATGTTTTGGGGCAACTACCAGGCGCTGTGGATCATGATCCTCGGGCTGATCGTCGTGATGCTCATCCTGGTCCGCATGGGGGTCAAAACCTTTAACCGGGAAGAGATCCTGGGCCGGGAGATTGATGAACTGAACCTGAGGCGTACCTGGCGGCTGTTCCGCCACTTTTTCGTGCAGCCGCCAGGTGGGGGAGGGGTTCCCCTGTCCTACCGCCAGGCCCTGGCTCCCCTGCGTTTTTTCCGCTGGCTGGGGCGGGTCTACCGCCACGATCTGCCCTGCCTGCTGCGCCGCAACCGGATGCCGCTGTTCATCGTCCTCCTCTTTGTGCTTGTCGCGGCGGGCATCGGCTGGGCCTATGTGCCCAAGTATCCGCTGCCGCAGGGGGCGCTCCGGCTGGAAGCCCTGTCGTGGCAGGAGTTCGGCTCGTTGCCCGACATCAGCTTTCTGCCCTCCCTGACGACGAGGGGGATCTTGATGCACAATGTCCGGGTGCTCCTGCTGGCCGGGCTGGCGGCCGCCGTCAGCCTGGGGGTCTTGGCCATCCTGATGTTGATGGTACCCATCGCCCTGGTGGGCTTTTTCGCCGGCCAGGTGGCCTGGCTGGGCTACAACCCGGTGACCTTCCTGGCAGCCTTTATCCTGCCCCACGGCCTGTTCGAGATGCCGGCGGCCATCGTCGCCACCGCCTTTGCCCTGCGGATCGGGGCCTCCCTCACCGCGCCGCGCGAGGGTCTGACGGTGGGTGAGGGGCTGGTGGCCGCCATCGCCGATTTCGTCAAGGTTTTTCTGTTCCTGGTCCTGCCCCTGCTGCTCGTCGCTGCCTTTATCGAGGCCAACCTGACCCCCCAGATTGTGCTGTGGGCCTACGGGAGCTGAGCCATGCCCGACCTGCTCGTCCTCGGCACCGCCGCCTCGGTGCCCGATGCCGAACATGATACGGTCGGCCTGGCGTTGCGCGGACCGGGCTGGGCTGTGCTGGTGGACTGCGGCGGCAGCCCCCTGCACAAGCTGGCCCGCCGGGGTGTGGAGCCAGACCATATCCGGGCTGCCATCCTGACTCACCGCCACACCGATCATCTCTACGGCCTGCCGATGCTGGTGCAGGGCCTGTGGCTTAACGGGCGGGAAGAGCCGCTGCCCCTCTATGGACCTCCAGAGACCCTTGCCGTGGCCCGCCGGTTGCTGGACCTGTTTCACCTGACCAGGCAGCCCCGGATCTTTACCCTGGAATGGCACCCGGTGCCCCTCGTGCCGGGGTTCCGGGTGTTGGAGATAGAGGGGGTGTGGGTCACCGCCACGCCGACGGTGCACGCCGACGTGCAGGCGATAGCGCTGCGCTTCGACCATGCGGCCGGCGGCCGGTCCATCGTCTATTCCTCCGACACGGAACCCTGCCCGGCGGTGATCCGGCTGGCTGCCGGCGCCGACCTGCTCCTGCATGAGGCAACCGGCGACTACCAGGGCCACTCCTCGCCGGCCGGGGCGGCGGCGGTGGCCCGCCAGGCCGGCGTAACGCGCCTGGTCCTCATCCATTACCCGGCGCCTGGCGTGGACCTTGAGCTGGCCGCTGCCGAATTCCCCGGCGAGGTGGCCCTGGCCCGTGACGGCGACACCTACCCCCTGTAGTCGGCGTCCCTGTATCCCCGCCGTTGGCCGTGAGCCGCGAGGGCTGCCCCTACCATTTTCATCTTAACCGCAAAGGACACAAAGAATCCAAGAGAAAAGGGGCCTTCGTGTCCTTGGTGTCCTTCGTGGTAAAGAAATGGGGACATGAATGCACGAATAGGGGCTCATTTTCGCTGTGGAACGACTTTGTGGTACAATGAAAGGCGGAGAAATGTGACAAGGATGAATTTACTGCTGATCCGCCATGCCCTGAACGACTGGACGGGTAAACGCCTGCCCGGCTGGACGCCGGGCATCCACCTGAACGAGGCGGGCCGCGCTCAGGCGGCTGCCCTGGCCCGACGGTTGGCCGATGTGCCGCTGGTGGCGATCTATAGCAGCCCCCTGGAGCGGACGCTGGAGACGGCCAGGCCCCTGGCCGAGGCCCACGGCCTGACCGTCCAGGTGCGCGAGAGGTTGACCGAGGTCCATCCCGGCGACTGGACAGGCCGGTCGGTGGAGGAGTTGAGGAAAGAGGAGCTGTGGTCGCTCCTGCAGGCCTATCCCGGCGGGGCACGCTTCCCCGGCGGCGAATCGCTGCGCCAGGCCCAGGCCCGCATGGTGGCCGAACTGGATGCCATCCGCGACGCCCACACCGGCCAGACGGTCGCCGTCGTCTCCCACGCCGACCCGATCAAGATGGCCGTGGCCCACTACCTGGGGCTGCCCCTGGACCTGTTTCACCGCCTGACCGTGGACCCGGCCTCGGTGACGGTTCTGGTTTTCACCCGTTGGGGCCCACACCTTCTCTATCTGAACCTGACCGATCCCTGGCTTCGCTTTGAATCAGAGGAAAGAGGAAAAAGGTAGCCCTATGACCAGGCCCTTTGCCGTCTTTGACCTGAATCCGGTGGACCGCATCACCGTGGATGCCATTGGTGAGCCTGGCAGGCGCGTGTTCTACCTGCAAGCACGCCAGGGGAATCGCCTGGTGACGCTCATTTGCGAAAAGGAACAGGTGGTTGCCCTGACCATCGCCATAGACCACCTGCTCCTGGCCCTGGCCGGCGGCAATGCCGCCGCCGTCGTCGAACCGGATCCGGCCCTCGAAGAAGAGATGGAGCTGGAATATCCCCTGGAACCGGCCTTCCGGACCGGACAGGTAAACCTGGGCTACGACCAGATCAGCGGACGGCTGGTCATCATCGCCTACGAGATGTTGCCGGAGGGGGACGAATCCACGCCCTCTATCGCCCGGTTCTGGGCCACGCCGGCCCAGATGCGGGCCTTTAGCATGCAGGGGCAGCGGGTGGTGGCCGCCGGGCGGCCTATCTGCATCCTATGCGGCCAGCCCATAGACCCCGACGGCCACTTTTGCCCCCGCAAGAACGGCCATCGCACGTGACCCGGCTCCCACTGCAGCGCCTCCTGCCCTTGCTCTCCGAGGGGGAGATCGAGGTTGAGGGTCTGATCCCCTGGAGCTCCAACATCACGTTGCTGGTCACTGTGCAGGATGGCCGGCATTCCACACCGGCCATCTACAAGCCGCAGCGGGGCGAGCGCCCCCTGTGGGATTTCCTCCACGGCACCCTTGGCCGACGGGAGGTGGCCGCCTACCTGGTGTGCGAGGCCCTGGGCTGGGGGTTCATCCCCCCTACCGTCCTGCGCCAGGGACCCTACGGCCCGGGCTCGGTGCAGCTCTTTATCCACGCCCGGCCTGATGCTCACTTTTTCACCATCCGCGATGACCCGGCCTACGCCCAGGACCTGCGGCGGCTGGCCGCGTTCGATGCCCTGACCAACAACGCCGACCGCAAGGCGGGCCACTGCCTGGTGGACGAAGAGGGGCGGTTGTGGGCCATTGACAACGCCCTCACCTTCCACGTCGAGCCCAAACTGCGCACGGTGATCTGGGATTTTGCCGGCCAGCCTCTGCCGGCCGACCTGCTGGCCGATCTGCAATCGTTGGGCGACACCCTGGCCGACGACACCCTGTTGAACCGGGCTGTGGAATCGCTGTTGAGCCGGGAAGAGGTGGCCGCCCTGCGCCGCCGCCTGTGGCAACTGATCCAGACCGGCCGTTACCCGAAACCGGGCCCCGGTCGCCCGGTCCCCTGGCCGCTTGTCTAGCCCGGCGAAGGCCGTCTGATAGTTCCTGAACCCATCCTGATAGGTTTTGGCAGGCCATTTGTAGTATGATGGGAATACCCTGGCGGGCACAAAGGGGGCTCTATGGAGCCCCTTTATGCTGAATAGAGGAGACCTGGCGCAGAGTATCAATTATGCTTTTGAAACCGATTCGAGAAGTGGGGATCGCCGGCTACGGGGCCTACGTGCCCCGCTATCGCCTGCCCGGCCGCGAAGTGGACCGCATCTGGAGCGACGGTCAGGCCGGCTCACCGGTCCAGGAAAAATCGGTGCCGGGCCTGGACGAAGACACCGCCACCATGGCCATCGAGGCGGCCCGTAACGCCCTGGCCCGCGCCGGCGTGGACCCGGCTGCCATCCGGGCGGTGTGGGTGGGCAGCGAATCGCCCCCCTATGCCGTCAAACCCACGGCGACCATCGTCGCCGAGGCCATCGGCGCGGTGCCGAGCACCCAGGCGGCCGACTGGGAGTTTGCCTGCAAGGCGGGTACCGAAGCGTTCCAGGCAGCCATCGCCCTGGTCGGTTCGGGCATGGCCGACTATGCTCTGGCCATCGGTGCCGACACCGCCCAGGGGCGTCCCGGCGACGCGCTGGAATTCACCGCTGGGGCCGGGGCCGCCGCCTATCTCCTCGGCCCGGCCGAGGATAGCCTGGCCGTCATCGAGGGCACCTTTTCCTATGTGACCGATACGCCCGACTTTTTTCGGCGACCCTATCAGCACTATCCCCAGCACGGCCACCGTTTCACCGGCGACCCGGCCTATTTTCACCACATCGTATCGGCAGCGCAGCGGCTGATGGAGTTGTTGGGCACCACCCCGGCCGACTATGCAGCGGCGGTCTTTCACCAGCCGAACCCCAAGTTCCCGGAACAGGTGGCCAGGATGTTGGGCTTCAAGCCGGAACAGACCCGCTCCGGCCTTCTCTGCCCCCTGGTGGGCAATACCTATGCGGCGTCGGCCCTGCTGGGCCTGACCGCTATCCTGGACGAGGCCCGGCCCGGTGACCGGGTGTTGCTGGTCTCCTACGGCTCCGGGGCGGGCAGCGACGCCATTTCCCTGCGCCTGACCGAGGGGATCCAGGAGCGCCGGGACCGTGCGCGGTACACGCGAACTTATGTCGAACGCCGCCAGGCCATTGATTACGGGATCTATGTGCGGTATCGCAAAAAGCTGCACATGCACTGATCCGCGTCGCTATCCACAGATTCGGGATTGGATATTGGGAATCTGACATGAGGGATGTGAGTATCATCGGCATAGGCCAGACCCCGGTGGCCGAGCACTGGGACCGCTCATTGCGCCATCTGGCGGGCGATGCGATCCTGGCGGCAATGGCCGACGCCGGGATGGAAGCGCAGGCCATAGATGCGCTGTATGTAGGCAACATGCTGTCGGGCCTGCTCACCGGGCAGGAACACCTGGGGGCGCTGCTCGCCGACTTTGTCGGGCTGCGGGGCATCGAGGCGGTCAAGGTCGAAGCCGCCTGTGGCTCAGGGGCAGCGGCGTTGCGCCTGGGCTATGCGGCGGTGGCCGGGGGGCTGCACGATTTCGTCATCGTCTGCGGTGTGGAAAAGATGACCGACACGGTCAACTCGGAGACGACCACCGGCCTGGTGATGGCCGCCGACGCCGATTACGAATCGATCCATGGGGTGACGTTCATCAGCATCAATGCCCTGCTCATGCGGCGTTATATGCACGAATATGGGGTGCGGCACGAGGACTTTGCCCATTTCACGGTCAACGCCCATCGCAACGCGGCCGGCAACCCCAACGCCATGTTCCGCAACCCGGTCACGGTCGAACAGTTCAGCCGGGCACGGATGATCGCCGATCCGATCAACCTGCTCGATTCGTCGGGCATCGGCGATGGGGCAGCCGCGGTGGTGTTGTGCCCGACCAGCATGGCCGGCGAATATCGGCGGAGCGGCGCGGTGCGCATCCGGGCCTCCACCATGGCCACCGATTCCATCGCCCTCCACGACCGGCGCGACCCGCTGTGGCTGTCGGCAGCGGAAGCGTCGGCGTTCAAGGCCTATCAACAGGCCCGGATCGGCCCCCGCGACGTGGACCTGTTCGAACTGCACGATGCCTTTACGATCATGGCCGCCTTGAGCCTGGAGGCCGCCGGCTTTGCCGAACGGGGCAAGGGGGTCTGGCTGGCGCAGGCCGGCGAAATCCGGCGCGAGGGACGCATTCCTGTCTGTACCATGGGCGGGCTGAAGGCACGGGGCCATCCGGTCGGCGCGACCGGGCTGTATCAGGTGGTCGAGGTGGTCCAGCAGTTGCGCGCCGAGGCCGGCCCCAATCAGATCGCCAATGCCCGGCTGGGCATGGCCCAGAACATCGGCGGCAGCGGGGCAACGGTCATCACCCACATTCTGGAGGCGCAGGATTGACCGGGCTCCCTCTCCTGGGGCAGGTCCCGGCGTTGGGGAGAGGGCCGGCGGGAAAATAGGACTTTTGGGGGATTGAAATTGCCATCTCCCCCGGATATAATGTACTTATTCAGGAGGAAACGGATGAATATACCACGATACTGGCGATTACAAAAGCAGCGGTATGCCCTGGTTGGTGAAGTGTGCAACCGATGCGGGGCCAGGCTGTTCCCCCCACGGGACGTCTGCCCGGAGTGCAGCCAACCGGCCTACGAGCCCTATACCTTCAGCGGCAATGGGACGGTCTACTCCTATTCGACGGTCTATCAGGCACCGGCCGGCTACGAGGAGTTTGTGCCTTATACCGTCGCTCTCATCAAGCTTGACGAGGGGCCCCTGGTCACGGCGCAACTGACCGACGTGGACCGGGACGAGATCGAGATCGGGATGCCGGTGGAGATGGTCACCCGCAAGCTACGTGAGGAGGGGGAAGAGGGGTTGATCGTCTACGGCTACAAGTTTCGACCGGCCGGCCGCATGCCGTTGCGCCAGCCCGCTCAGGCAGGGTGAGCAGGGCCAGGCCGACCTGATTTTGGACCGGGCCGCCCGACGCCCGGCTGCCGGGTCATGGATGGTGCACGCTGTCCCTCCAATCGGGAGGGACGGCGTTTTGTTCTCATTCCCGGCCCGGCCCCTCAGGCTCAGAACGATAGCCGGAACCAATCGGTACCGGTACAGGTGCCGCACACCAGCAGGATAAAGAGGAACAGCAAGATCAACCCGCAGCCCATGCCGGTGCACGAGGCCCCACGCCCAAAGCCAAAACGGTCCTGTAGCCAGTCGAAAACGGCGGTGAGGATCGCCAGCCGGAAGAGCCCTCCCAAACACCCCGGTCGTCGGTCCATCTGTTTCTCCTCCTTTCACGCCATTTAAAAAAGAAAAAACGCCAAGGGCACCTGCCATTCCCTTGACGTTTATACGCTGAGCCGGGTCAAAAGTTGCGGGCCAGCGGTAAAGCCCCAGGACGCCTAGAACAGCGCAGCCAGCAGAATCTGCATCGAATCGGTGGACAGGCGGATGAAGGGCTGCGGGTAGAGGCCCACGACCAGGATCCCGATGGTGGTCAGGGCCAGGCCCAGGCGCAGGCTGGCCGACACCGCCAGGCGCCCGGCCCCTTCCTCCGCCGGCTCGAAAAAGATATAGCGCACCACGTTCAGGTAGTAGGCGGCAGCGATGACGCTGGTGAGGATGCCGACGAGGGCCAGGGTGAAGGTCAGGGGCACGCCCAACTGCAAGGCAGCCCCAAACACGAACAGCTTGCCCAGAAAGCCGGCTGTGCCCGGCACACCGGCCAGCGACAGCAGGGCGATGAGCAACACGCCGGCCACCACTGGCGAGCGGCGGGCCAGCCCCCTGTAGTCCGAGATCGTGGTCGAACCGCTGGCTTTTTCGACGGCAATGACCGAGGTAAACGCTGCCAGGTTGGTAAAGAGGTAGGCAAACAGGTACAGGAGCGTGCCGTTCCCCCCCTGGAAGGCATCTTCCCGCTCCAGCGTCAGGCAGATAAAGCCGATGAGGATATAGCCTGCCTGAGCGATGCTGGAATAGGCCAGCATCCGTTTGATGTCGGTCTGGCGCAGGGCGATGAGGTTGCCCAGGATCATGGAGATGATAGACAGCGCCCCCAGGAAGGTCATCCAGCCGATGCCCCACCGAAAACTGCCCAGGGCGGTGAGCAGCACCCGCATCAGGATGGCAAAGCCGGCTGCCTTGGAGCCCACCGACAGGAAGGCGGTCACCGGGGTGGGCGCTCCCTCGTAGGTATCGGGGGCCCACTGGTGGAAGGGGGCCAGCACGATCTTGAAGCCAAAGCCGGCCAGCAGCGGGATGAGGGCCACCACCGCCAGCCAGCCCGCCGACTCATCGCCGGCCAGCAGGGCGGTGGCGATCCGCGCCAGGTTTGTGGTGCCTGTCGCCCCGTAGAGAAGCGACATGCCGTACAGCATCACCGCCGAGGCTACCGCGCCGTAGAGGAAATATTTGAGGCCCGCCTCGCTGGATTTCAGATCGCCCCGCAGATAACCGGCCAGCACATAGGAGGTGATGCTCAGGAACTCCATCGCCAGGTAGAGGGAGATCAGGTCGGTGGCCGACGAAGCCAGGCAGATGGCCAGCCCGGCAAAGAGGAGCAGGGCATAGAACTCGCCCCGGAAGGGGGTGCGGCCCTGAAGGTAGGGCACCGCTGCCAGCAGCACCAGCCCCACGGTGCCCAGGGCGATGATTTTGAAGAACAGGGCAAAAGGGTCCACGGCCATCATGGCCAGGACGGTGGTCGGCGGGGTGCCCCACAGCAGGAGGGTGGCCAGCAACGCGCCCCCCACCCCCACCAGGGCCAGGGCCGGCACCCACCCCGTCTTCCGCGCCTCATCGCGCCAGATCAAGTCCAGGCACAGCACCACCAGCCCGCTGAACAACAAGATTAGCTCGGGTGAGAGCAGTTGCAACGTTTCTCCCAGGTTCAAGACTCACCTCCCATTGGGGACCTGACCAGGTCTGTTACCCGCCAAACAGTTTCCGGGCAAAGCTGTTAAAGAATTCGACGATGGGGGTGGGATAGAGGCCAAAGCCGATCATGAACAGCACCAGCGGCCACATCGTCACCTTTTCGAAAGCCAGCATGTCGGTCAGTTTGGCGCCGTGGGCCACTTCGTCCCACTTTTTCGGGTCGAACTCGCCCAGGAAGACAGACTGGACGATCTTCCACAGGATATAGGCGGCCGTCACCACCACCCCCAGGACGCCGATAGCCGCAAAGATGGGCATGATCTCGAACGCGCCCCGGAAGACGAAAAACTCGGCCCAGAAGCCGGCCAGGCCGGGCAGGCCCAGGCTGGCCAGGGCGGTGACCATAAAGATCCCATAGTAGTAGGGGGTCACCTTGCTCAAACCGCCAAAGTTCTGCAGGTCGCGGGTGTGGGCCCGCTCATAGATGACGCCCACCAGGAAGAACAGCCCGCCGGTGATGATGCCGTGGTTGAACATCTGCAGCGCCGCCCCGTTGGAAGCGATCGCCGCTGCATCCTTCCAGCTATCCACCCCCCAGGCCGCCGCCGCCGCCGCCAGGCCGAGCATGACGTAGCCCATATGGCTCACCGACGAGTAGGCGATCAGCCGCTTGAGGTCCCACTGGGCCATACACACCAGCGCCCCGTAGACGATGCTCAGCAGCGCCAGGATGGGGATGATCGGCACGGTGGTGCTGAAATATTTGAACTGCTGCGGAAAGATGGGCAGGGCGATGCGCATCATGCCGTAGGCCCCCAACTTGAGCAGGATACCGGCCAGGATGACGCTGCCGGCGGTGGGAGCAGCGGTATGGGCGTCGGGCAACCAGGTGTGGAACGGCCAGAGAGGCACCTTGATGGCAAAGGCGATAAAGAACGCCCAGAACGCCAGGGTGGCGATCCAGGCTACACCGTTGAACAGATAGCCCACCTGCGACAGCTCCAGGATATCAAAGGTGCCGTGATAGAAATAGAGGGCCAGGATGGCCAGCAACATGCCCACACTGCCGACCAGGGTGTAGAGGAAGAACTTGATGGCCGAATACTGGGGGCGGTCCTTGGGCTGGCCCCAGATGCCGATAAGGAGGTACATCGGCACCAGGCCGATCTCCCAGAAGACATAGAACAGCACCAGGTCCAGGGAGACGAACACCCCGAACATGCCCGTCTCCAGCAGCAGGAAGAGGAGAAAGAACTCCTTGACCCGCCGGGTGATGGTGTACGAGGAGTAGAGCAGCCCCAACGTGGTCAGCAGCGCCGTCAGGAAGATCAGGGGGATGCTCAGCCCATCGGCGCCGACGTGGTAATTGACGTGGATGGCCGGGATCCACTCGGCCAGGGCCTCGAACTGGATGCCGCCTGCCCCTTTGTCATAGGCAAACCACAGGTAGATAGACAAGAGCAGCGGAATCAGGCTCAGGCCAACGGCCATACGCTTGATGGTCCGCTCCTCCTCGCCGGGGATGAGCAGGATAAGCAGCACCCCGACCAGGGGCAGGAAGGTGATCAGAGTCAGCAGATAATCCATCTACGCGCCTCCTGTCGTCATATACATGAATCTCATGCTTGAGTTGCGGTTGTCAACAGTTCATCCATAAATTGCCTGAAATATAGCCCCGGACACACAGCTCCTTGACGCCCATCTCGCCGGCCTACCCCAAGCCCAACACCCCCCGCCACAGGGGCCAGGTGCGGAACAGGAACATGGCCAGCAGCAGCAGCACCGTCACCGCCGCCACCAGCAGGTAGTTCTGCACCAGGCCGGTCTGGGTGGCGCGCATAAACTCGCCCAGCCAGGTCGTCGCCCGCCCCACGCCGTTGACCGCGCCATCCACAACGGGGTTGTCCACCGCCCTCTTCAGCCACTCCGACAGCCAGCGGCCAAAGCGGCCCACGGCATCCACGAGGGGGTCAATGACGACCTTGTCGTCAAAGGTGTAGCAGGCCCGGGCCAGCCTGAGCGTCGGGCGGATAAAGAGGGCCATATAGATCTCGTCAAAATACCACCGGTTCTTGAGCCATTTGTAGAGTGGCCCCAGTGCCCTTTCCAGCGGGTCCACCGGCACCAGCAGCGGCTTGCGGCCATAGACCAGCCAGGCGATCAGCCAGCCGGCCACCGCCACCAAGGTCGAGATGCCGGCCACCGTGGCGTTGAATTCGCCGTGGGTCAGCTCATGGCCCAGGATCTCGGCCTCATGGCCGATGAGGGTGTAAAAGTAGTTGGCCCACGGCGTGCCGAACAGGCCCAGGACGGTGGCAAAGGCCGCCAGGATCACCAACGGCCAGGTCATGCTGGGCACACTTTCGGGCGCGTGCCGGGCTGCCTCGGTGCGCGGCCGGCCGGCAAAGGTCAGAAAGATCTGCCGCCCGGTGTAAAAGGCGGTCAGGAAGGCAGCCAGGGTCAGCAGCAGCCAGACAAAGAACCCCCAGCCAACGCTCACCCCGAACTCGCCCCCATGGGTAAAGGCCTTCCAGGCATCGGCCAGGATCTCATCCTTGCTCCAAAAGCCGGCCCAGGGAAAGATGCCGGTCAGGGCCAGCGCGCCGATGATAAAGGTCCAGCCGGTGGTCGGCATCCGCCGCAGCAGGCCGCCCATGTTCATCATGTCGTTGGCGTCAAACTCTTGGTGCCCTTCGTGTCCTTCGTGGTGAACATGATGGTGGCCGTGCTCCACGCCGTGGATCACCGAGCCGGAACCGAGGAACAACAGCGCCTTGAAAAAGGCGTGGGTAATCAGATGGAACACAGCGGCCACATACGCACCGATGCCCAGCGCGGCGATCATGTAGCCAAGCTGGCTGACGGTCGAATAGGCCAGCACCCGTTTGATATCGTTCTGGGCCACGGCGATGGTGCTGGAAAAAAGGGCGGTGAAAGCGCCGATAAAGGCCACGACGGCCAGTTGAGTGCCGCCTTCTACGGCCACGAACAGCGGGAAGGTGCGGGCCACCAGATAGACGCCGGCCGAGACCATCGTCGCCGCGTGGATGAGGGCGCTCACCGGCGTGGGGCCTTCCATGGCGTCGGGCAGCCAGACGTGGAGCGGGAACTGGGCGCTCTTGCCCACCGCCCCACCAAAGAGGAGGATGGCGCACAACGTGGCCCACGGCACATGGCCCCAGGCGTAGGTGGTCGCCAGGGTGTGGAGCGTTTCCTCCCCAAAGATCTCCCGAAAGCTCAGCGTGCCGGTCCGGGAATAGAGCAGAAGCATCCCGGCCAGCATGATGACGTCGCCGATGCGGGTCGTCAAAAAGGCCTTCAGGCCGGCCTGCTTGGGGGTGATGCGCCGGGGGTCCTTGTACGATTTGTCGAACCAGAAGCCGATGAGCAGGTAGGAGCACAGGCCCATAATCTCCCAGAAGATGAGAAAGGTGACCAGGTTGTCCGAGATGACCAGCCCCAACATGCCACAGGCAAAGAGAGAGATGTAGGCAAAGAAGCGGGAGTAACGGGGGTCCACATTTTCCCGGCCATAGTTCATGTAGCCCTTGGAATAGATAAAGATCATCAGGCAGACAAAGGGCACCATGAACAACATCAGCCCGGTCAGGGTGTCCACCTGGAAGCCCAGCCGGAGCACCGTCGTGCCGGTGGGGATGTCGAACAGCGGCACGGGATGCCCCCCTCCTGGCGGCGTCAGGTGATGGATGTCACCCCAGCACAGGGCCAGGATCGTCCAGCCCAGGAGCCAGGACAGACCGATGCCGATCCAGGCCAGCCAGGTACTGAGCAGCCGGTTGCGGTTGGCCCATAGCACGATGAGGGCAAAGGCTGCCAGGGGAAAGAGGGGGATCAGCCAGGTGAGATTAAAGAATTGGGTCATGGGCTTCTCGCTCCTCTACAACTTCATCAGATTGACATCTTCGACGTCTACCGTCTTGCGGCTGCGATAGACGGCGATGACCAGGGCCAGGCCCACGGCGGCCTCGGCGGCGGCCACGGTGATAACAATGATGGCGAACACCTGGCCGGCCAATGTGCCCAGCGCCACCTCGCCATGCCGCCAGAAAGCCAGCAGGTTGACGTTCGCGGCGTTGAGCATCAGTTCCACCCCCATCAGGATGGCAATGGCGTTGCGCCGGGAAAGGACGCCGTACAGGCCGAGGCAGAACAGCGCCGCCGCGACGATCAGATACCAGGACAACGGGACTTGCATGGGCGTTCCTCCTTACTTTTCCCGGGCGATGACCACGGCCCCGACCAACGCCACCAGCAGCAGCACTGAGGCCACCTCGAAAGGCAGGACGAACTGGTCGGGGGCGACCAGGGCCCTGCCCAGCCGGGCGATGGCATCGTCGGGCACCGACGCTGGGGCGGTTGGCCAGGTCACCGACAGGAGCACAAAGACCAGTAGGACAAACAGGGCCACCGCGATCACGGCCGCACCGGCCCATTGCTCGTTTCGCGCCCGGTACTGCGGCGACATGATCTGCCGGGAAAGCATGATGGCAAAGATGATCAGAATGGCGATGGCCCCCACATAGACCAGCAGTTGGATCATCGCCAAGACCTCGACCTCCAGCAGGATGTACAGGCCGGCCACCCCGACGAAGGAGAGCACCAAAAAGAGCGCGCTGCGGAACAGATTGCGGCTCAGAACGACGCCCAGGGCGCCGATCAGGGCCGTGGCGCTGAGAATGATGAACACCCCATGGGCTACCGAGAAGGTCATAGGTCCCCTACCTTTCCACCGCCACGATCCGCTTCAGCGCCGGGGCCGCCTGGGCCGTGCGCGCGGCGCGGTTGAGGATAAGAACGGTCACCGCCAGGATGACCAGGTTGCCCAGCAGCATCACCCCGCCCTGGACCCAGGGCATCAGGCGCTCGTTGGCCACCGGGATTTTGACCACCAGTGCGGCCAGGAGGAGGTTGACCAGGGCGAGGGGCACCAGAAATTTCCAGGCAAAGCCGATCAACTGGTCAAAGCGGAAGCGCGGGAAGGTGCCGCGAAACCACAACATGCAGAAAATCACCAACACCGCCTTGCCAAAGACGATGAAAGGGGCCAGGACCGGGGCCAGGTCCTCCAGGCCAAAGAACTTCCAGCCGCCCAGGAACAGGGTGGAGATGAGGATGGCCGCGGCGAACATGTTGACATACTCGGCGATGAAAAACATGGCAAACTTCATGCCGCTGTATTCGACCATGTAGCCGGCCACAATTTCCGAGTCGGCTTCCAGCAGGTCCACCGGCGACCGGTTGGCCTCGGCCATGGCGCACACCAGAAAGATAAACCCCCCGATGGGCATGACCACCAAGTAAGGCAGGCTCTGGGCCTCCACGATCCCCTGGGTGGACATGGTCCCGGTGAACAGGACCACCGCCAGGATGACCAGGACCATCGGCACCTCGTAGGCCAGCAACTGGTTCACGACGCGGAAGGCGCTCAACAGGGCGAACTTGTTGTTCGAGCCCCAGCCGGCAATCAGGACGGCCAGCAGGTGAAAGGCGCCGATGGCCACGACGTAGAGGATGCCCACGTTCAGGTCCTGGCCGATGAGGCGGGGCCCCCAGGGCAACACCGCATACACCAGCAGGGCCGGGATGGCCACCAGCAGCGGGGCCAGCATGTGCAGGGCCCGGTCGGCCTGGCTGGGGACAATGTCCTCCTTGGTCAGCATCTTGATCGCGTCGGCCAGCGCCTGGAGCAGGCCGTAGGGCCATACCCGGTTCGGCCCGGGCCGGTCCTGCATCCGGGCGATCACCTTGCGCTCCATCGGCGTAAAGATGAGGACGGCCATGATGCCCAGCACCACCAGGATGAGCACCCCCACAAAATCGGCGATCAGGTTCACCGCCCACGGAGGGAGCCCCCAACCGGCCATCCACTCGCCCACCACACGGCCCAATTCAACCCAGAAGTTGAGAATGTCCATACGCTTCTCCCATCTGCAACATAGCATCCGCTATCTGGCATTGACCAGCAGCCAGGGGGCATGGGTCATCGCCCATGGGTCCCTGATCTTATTGCCAGCGCAGGGCACCCTTGCGCCAGGCATAGACCAGGCCCACGGTCAGGATGCCCAAAAAGAGGACCGCTTCGGCCAGCGCCCACAAGCCCAATTTGTCGTAGGCCACGGCCCAGGGGAAAAGAAAAACGGCCTCGATGTCGAAAACGACATAGACCAGGGCATAGATGTAATATTGGGCGCGGAACCGCACCCATGTGTCGCCGATGGTCTCGAGGCCGCATTCATAAATGGCCGTTTTGACCGGGTTGGGCTTTTTGGGACGGAGCAGCCAGGCTATTCCTAACGCAACAAAGGGGAAGAGGATTGCCACAACCACAAAAACGCCGATGAAATTATAGTCTGACAGCAATGTCACACCCTCCCTCGACAGGTTACAGCGGCTGCCATTATGCCACAACTTTGGGAAAAGGGCAAGTCGGCCCCAGGCCGTTTCCTGACCGGGCGCATCTGGCGGGGGCATTCTTGGGCCTCACCGCCGGCCGTGATATAATCGAGGACATGTCATCGGCGGTGCAGTATGACGGACAGGCAGACGGAGCCGCGTGGGACCGCCTGGTCGCGGCCACGCCCGGCGGCCACCTGCTGCAAAGCTGGGCCTGGGGCGAACTCAAGGCCCGGTTCGGCTGGCGCGTCCGGCGGGTGGCGGTGGCCGGAGCCGGCGCCCAGGTCCTCTTTCGCTCGCTGCCGGGCGGGTTGGGCAGCCTCGCCTACGTGCCCAGGGGGCCGGTGGCCGGCTTTGACGACGAAGCGGCCCTGCGGGCGTTGCTGGCAGCCATCCGCCCCCTGGCCCGCCAGGAACGAGCCTTTTGCCTGAAGGTCGAGCCCAACCAGGAGGATAACCCGGCCCTGGCCGACCGGCTGCAGGCCTTGGGTTTCCGCCCCAGCGAGCAGGCCATCCAGCCGCGCCGCACCCTGCTGGTGGACCTGGAGGCCGGGCCGGAAGAGTGGCTGGGGCGCATGAAACAGAAAACCCGCTACAACCTCCGCCTGGCGGTCCGCAAAGGGGTGACCGTCCGCCCCGGCGACGAGGCCGACCTGCCGGCCTTTTACCGCCTCATGCAGGTCACCGCTGCGCGGGACCGGTTCGCCGTCCACAGCCAGGACTATTATGCAGCGGCCCATCGCCTCTTTGTCCCGTCCGGCCGGGGGCGGTTGTTCCTGGCCGAGCATGAAGGGCAACTGTTGGCCGGGTTGATGGCCTTTGCCTTTGGCGACACCGCCATCTACCTGTACGGCGCTTCGGCGGACGAGGGGCGGCATCTGATGCCCACCTATCTGCTCCAATGGGAGGCGATGCGGTGGGCCAGGGAGCAGGGCTGCCGCGTCTATGACCTGTGGGGGGTCCCCGATGAGGAGGAGGAAACGCTGGAAGCCGGCTTTTCCACCCGCCGCGACGGGCTGTGGGGTGTCTATCGCTTCAAACGCGGCTTTGGCGGGCGGCTGGTGCGTACCATCGGCGCCTGGGACCTGGTCTATGCGCCGCTGCGCTACCGGCTCTACCTGATGGCGGTCAAATGGCTGAAGCGGGGGCAAGGGGGATGATCTGCCTCGAAATGGACGATGCCCCGGCGTGGGACCGCGCCCTGTTGGCCCTGCCCAACCCCCACATCCTGCAGAGTTGGGCCTGGGGCGAGTTCAAGGCGCGCCACGGCTGGCAGGCCACCCGGCTGCTCTTTCACGAGGGGGGGCGGACGGTGGCTGCCGCCTCGGTGTTGGAGCGCCGGTTGCCCCACCTGCCGGCCTCGGTCCTCTATGTGCCCAAGGGGCCGGCCCTGGACTGGAGCAGCACCGGCCCGGCAGAAAAGGTCCTGGCCGAACTGGAAGCCCTGGCCCGGCAACGGCGGGCGCTCCTGCTCAAGATCGACCCCGACCTGTACTATCCCGACGAGGCTCCCCCTTTCTGCTCCCGGCCGGCCAACGCTCCCCAGGTGGCCTGCCTGCTGGCCGCCCGCGGCTGGCGCTTTTCCAGGGAGCAGGTCCAGTTCCGCAACACCCTCCTCCTCGACCTGACCCGTTCCGAAGAGGACCTCCTGGCGACGATGAAGCAGAAAACCCGCTACAACCTCCGGCTGGCGATGCGGCGCGGCGTGACGGTCCGCCAGGGCACCGATGCCGAACTGGAGCTTTTCTATCGGCTCTATGCCGAAACGGCCCGGCGCGATGGCTTCCCCATCCGCCCCCCCGATTATTACCACGACGCCTGGGGCAGCTTCCTGAAAGCAGGACACGCCCTTTTGCTGCTGGCCGAGGTAGAGGGCGAGGCCGTGGCCGGGTTGCTCCTCTTTCTTTTTGGGCCAACAGCCTGGTACATGTACGGCGCATCGGCGGACCGCCACCGGGAGCGGATGCCCAACTACCTGTTGCAGTGGGAGGCGATCCGCCGGGCGAGGGCCCTGGGCTGCACCCTCTACGATCTGTGGGGTGCCCCCGATACCCTGGCCGAAGCGGACCCGATGTGGGGAGTGATGCGCTTCAAGTTGGGGTTGGGCGGGCAGTTGGCGCGGGGTCTGGGGGCCTGGGACTTTCCGGTTAGCCGGGTAGGGTATCGGCTGTACACGGCCATCCTCCCGCGCTACCTGGGTTGGCGGCGAGGGCGGCGGCCGCCTGGAGGGGGATAACGGGATGCGTAAGCTGGGTGTGTTGTGGTTCTCTATCGGCCTGCTCCTGGGAATGGCCGTCAGTGGCGGCGTCCTGTGGGGAGACCTGGAAGCCTCTCTGTTTGACTCTGCCCTGGGTGCGGATGAACCGCTCAAGACGCTGCGCTGTCCGGTGATCATCACCCCTCGAGAAACGGGCACGGTGAGCGCCACCTTTACCAACCCCGGCGACAGGGCGGTGGTGCGCCTGGTTCGGGCCCACATCAGCAACGGTTTTGTCACGCTGATGAGAGAGGTGAGCGACCGGCTTGCGCTGGAACCGGGGGAGACCCGCAAACTGGCGTGGACCGTGACCCCGGACGATGCGGCGTGGGGGCATTTTATCCTGGTCCGGGTCCACGTGCTGCGCAGTTCCCCCCTGCCCTCTTATACCGGCTCCTGTGGCGTCCTGGTGATGAACCTGCCCGGCCTGACCGGCGACCAGATCATAGTGCTGACCCTGCTCCTCAGCGCGTTGAGCACGACGGCCGGTGTGGCTCTGGTGGCAGCGGGGAGCCGCCCGCCGAGAGGACGGGCGCCCGGCCTGATCCGGGGGATGGGCAGCCTGGCGGTGCTCGGGCTGGCGACCCTGCTGAGCAGCTTTGTCGGATGGTGGATGGCAGGCATCCTTCTCCTCCTCCTCACCCTGATAGTCGCCGTCTCCATAATCGGATGGTCCGTGGCCAGGGTCACCTGACAAAGGCCGTTGCCCGACTACTGCGTTTGACAGGCTCGCGTGGCCGTGCTATACTCCAGGCGGACCACCCGGGATCGGTCCAGTTGCGCGGACAGGGTTCCGGGCGCAGGAGCAACGTTTCTCGATGCTTATCTCATTGATCATCACCATCGTCATCGCGCTCCTTTTTGACTTTTTGAACGGTTTTCACGATTCCAGCAACATCGTGGCGACCATGATCTCCTCGCGGGCGCTGTCGCCGCGCAGCGCCCTGCTCCTCACCGCCGCCGCCGAGTTTGCCGGGCCGTTCCTTTTTGGGGTGGCCGTGGCCACCACCATCGGCAGCGAGGTGGTGGACCCCACAGCCATCACCGGCGCGGTCATCGTCGCCGCCCTGAGCGGTGCCATCGGGTGGAACCTGGTGACCTGGTATTTGGGCCGGCCGTCCAGCACCTCCCACGCCCTCGTCGGGGGGTTGGTCGGGGCGGTGGGGGTGGCCGGGGGGCTGTCCACCCTCCGCCTGGAGGGGCTGGAGAAGGTGCTGGTGACCCTGTTCTTCTCGCCGGCGCTGGGGTTGTTGGCCGGTTACCTGGTGCTGAAGGTCCTCTACTTTCTGGCGCGAGGGGCTTCGCCGCGCATCAACAGCCTGTTCAAGCGGGGGCAGTTGTTCACCTCGCTGGCCCTGGCGCTGAGCCACGGCACCAACGACGCGCAAAAGACGATGGGCATCATCACCATGGCCCTGGTCACCACCGGCCATGCGGACCGGTTCGCCGTGCCGTGGTGGGTCGTGGCCCTGAGCGCAGGGGCCATCGCCCTGGGGACGATGTTGGGCGGCTGGCGGCTGATCCGGACGCTGGGGAGCCGGTTCTACAAGATCCGCCCGGTGCATGCCTTTGCCTCGCAGTTGACCTCGGCCGGGATCATCCTGGGAGCGGCGTTGCTGGGTGGCCCGGTGAGCACCACCCAGGTGGTCAGCTCGGCCATCATGGGGGTTGGGGCAGCCGACCGGGTGTCCAAGGTGCGCTGGAGGGTGGCGCGCGAGATTGCCGTGGCCTGGCTGCTGACCATTCCGGTCTCGGCCCTCCTCGCCGCCGGGCTCTATCTACTCCTGGATCTGTTTCTGTAAAAGTGCCTGGCGCCTTCTGCACCTTTGGCAAACAGGAGCAAAACGGTGGGACTCAAGGAATTCTTTAAACCCCGGCAGGACAAATTCTTGCAGTTACTCGCTCAGCAGGCCGCGGTCACGCTGGAGGGGTTGAACGCCCTGGAAGCGTACATGAAAAAACGCTCCGACAAGCACGCGGCAGCCGTGGTCCAGGCCGAAAAAGATGCCGATGAAATCCGGCGCATTCTGATTGACGACCTGCACCGCACCTTTGTCACGCCGATCGACCGCGAGGATATTTTTGCCCTGTCGCGGGCTATTGACGATGTGATGGACTATGCCTACACCACGGTCGAGGAGATGCAGATTCTGGATGTGGAGCCCAACGACTATTTGCGGCGGTTGGTCTCCCTGCTCCGCGATGCGGCCGAAGAGATCCACCTGGCCATGCTGCGGCTAAAAGAGAACCCCGGTGTGGCCAGCGAGCACGCCACACGGGCCAAGGCGCTGGAAAACCGGGTGGAACGGGTCTACCGCGAGGCCGTCGCCGACCTGTTTTCCGGCCCGGAGGATATCCAGCACATCATGCGCATGCTCAAACTGCGCGAGCTCTATCGCCACCTGAGCAACTGCGCCGACCGGGGCGACGAAGCGGCCAACATCATCCACGACATCGTGGTCAAGATGGCCTGATTCTATTTTGAGGGAGGGAACCGATGCGCCTGTCTCGATTGTTCGGCAAGACGCTGCGCCAGCCGCCCGCCGAGGCCCACCTGCCCGGCCACCAACTGCTGGTGCGCGCCGGCTATGTGCGAAACCTGGAAGGGGGCCTGCCCGCCTGCCTGCCGCTGGGCCACCGCGCCCTGGACCGCCTGCAACGGCTGGTCCGGCGCGAATTGGAACGGGTGGGCGGCCAGGAGATCGCCCTGCCCGCTACGGCAGCCGAGGGGACCTTGGGGTCCCTGGTGCGGCGAGAGGTGGACTCTTACCGCCAGTTGCCGGTGCTGCTCTTCCAGGAGGGCTGGCGGCCGGCCACCCCCGGCGGCACCCGCACCGGCCTCTTTGGCGCGGCTGAGCGGCCCCGCGTCGAGCTCTATGCCCTGGGAGAGGCCGGCCTCCCCGGCGTGGAAGAGCGGATGGTGGCTGCACTGGGCCGGGTGTGGGCGGCCTGTGGCCTGACGCCGGTGTGGGCCGAGGCGGACGACGGACACCGCGCCTTTTTCGCCCATCCCGCCGGCGACGAGGTGCTGGTCCGCTGCCCGGCCTGCGGTTACGCTGCCGAACGCGCCTGGGCGACGACGGCCTGGCCTGCCCCACCCGACGAGCCGGAACTGCCGCCGGAAGAGGTGGCCACGCCCGGCTGCGACACCATCGCGGCCCTGGCCAACTATCTGAATATCCCGGCGACGCGCACCCTCAAGGTGGTGTTCTATTCGGTGGAGGGCAGGGTCACCTGCCTGGTCATCCGCGGCGACCGCTCGGTGGATGAGGGCAAACTGGCGCGGGTGCTGGGCACCCGCCGGTACTATCCCAGCCTGGAGGAGGAACTGGCGGCGGTAGGGGCGGTGGGCGGCTATGCTTCGCCCATCGGCCTGCCCACCCTGGGCTGTGGCCAGGGCAGGCAGGTCCGGGTGGTGGCCGATCCTTCGGTCCGCTCCGGCAGGAATTTCGTGAGCGGCGCCAACCGGCCCGGTTATCATCTGCGGAACGTTAACGTGCCCCGCGATTTTGTGCCGGGGGAATGGGCCGACCTGGCCCGCATCGAGCCGGGCGACCCCTGCCCGCGCTGCGGGGCTGCCCTGCAGGTTGAACCGGCCTTTGCCCTGGCCGGGTGCTCGCCCCCGGCTTCCTGCCGGCCGGAGGTCGAGTATCTGGATGCGACCGGCCAGGGCCAGCCCTTGTGGCTGGCAACCTGGTGGCTGGACCTGGGACGGCTGCTGGCCGCCGTGGTCGAAGTGCACCACGACAGCAATGGCCTGTGCTGGCCGCCGGCCTGCGCCCCCCTGGACGTGCATCTGGTGGCCCTGGACCTGCGTCAGGAAGAGGTGGCAGCCCAGGCCGAGGCACTCTACGAGCGGCTGCAGGCCGAGGGCCTGGCGGTGCTCCTGGATGACCGGGAGGCCAGCGCCGGGGTCAAGTTCAACGATGCCGACCTCATCGGCCTGCCGCTGCGCCTGACGGTGAGCAAACGTTCGGCGCAAGATGGCCTGATCGAGGCCAAATGGCGCAGCGACCCCGAGCGGCTCAGGCTGGACGAGGCGGGGTTGGCCGCCACGCTCGCCCGGCTGCGCCGGGGTTGACCTGTCGATCCTGGGTGAACCAGGGGGGAAAGAACGGAAAAGGTGCCGGGCGCGGCAGACGCGCCCGGCACCCTGGTCTTTTTACGGCAGCCACCAGTCGGAGGGCTTGATCGGTCAAGTTGAACCGCCACCTGAGGGGACGCCCTCTCCTCCGGCCCCTCCCCGACGAAGGAGCGGACCCCCAAACCCCTTCTTTCACCGCTGAGCGCGCAGAGAGCGCAGAGAAAACCGGACAAAACTCGGCGTCCTCAGTAGAAAGATGACTTTTTCTGTGGTCTCCGCAGGGAGGGGAGGTTCCTCTTTCCCTGGGAAGCAAGGGGGCCGGGGGCGGGGGAATTAAAAGGGGGGCGGGGTGACCCCGCCCCCACAGGGTTTACGCCGGGTTAAAAGCCCTTGGTGATGATCGGCAGGTAGTAGTAGTGCAGGACCGGTGGCAGAGCTTCGACCGTCAGGCTGTGTTCGGCGCCGGCCTGGCCGCAGGCGTTCTCCACCATCAGGGTGACGGTGTAGGTGCCGGCCTCGGTGTAGGCGTGGATGGCCGTCGGGGTGGTGAGCACGACCGACCCGGTGCCGTCGCCAAAGTCCCAGGTGTAGGTGAAGGGCGGCGTGCCGGCCTCCACCGTGGCGGTGAAGAGGGCCATCAGGCTCACCGTCGGCGTGATGGGCGACCAGGTAAACTCGACGCCGGTCACCGGCTCGCAGGCAGCCACCACATGGACGACGTAGGTGGTGGTATCCTGGCCGCAGGCGTTGCTGACGGTCATGACCACCGTGTAGTCGCCAGCCGCGTCGTAGGTGTGGCTGGTGGTCTGGCCGCTGCCGTGAGCGCCGTCACCGAAGGCCCAGGTGTAGGTGAACGGCCCGGTCCCGGCCTCCACCGTGCCGGTGAAGTAGACCAACTCGCCCACGGTCGGGGTGATGGGTGTCCAGGCGAAGTCGGCCCCGGACGGCTCGACGCAGCCCTCGACCACCATGATGTCGTGGGTGGCGTAGGCTTCGCCGCAGTCGTTGGTCACGGTCAGGAGCACGGTGTAGGTGCCGGCCTCGGTGTAGACGTGGGTGGGGTTGGCCCCGCTGCCATAGTCGCCGTCGCCAAAGGCCCAGGCGTAGGTGAGCGGCTCAGCCCCGGAGGCCGTGGCGGTAAAGACCACCATCTCGCCGACGAGCGGGGAGGGCGGCGCCCAGGTAAAGTCGGCGTTGTTCGCCGGCTCCAGCACGGTCATGGTCACCGGCACGGTCACCTCGGGCTCGTCGGGGTCGTTGCTGTTGATGAGCAGACTGGCAGCATAGTCGCCGGGCGTGATCGGCGCGGTGAAGGTCACCGCCACTTCCTGGCATTGCCCAGGCAGGACCAGGCCGCCGGTCGGGTCTTCGCTTAGCCAGGGGATGTCCACAAAGGCCAGCGTGCCCTCGATGATAAAGGGCATGCCCTGCTGGGTGGAGATGCCGCTGTCCAGGGCCGGGTTCCAGGCGGTGGTGTACTGGTAGGCATCGCCGGTGGTCGTCTGCCCCAGGATGGTGATCGGCGGCGCCCACGGGCCGCTGTAGGAGGGGTTGCCGTCGGTCATCCAGTCCAGCCAGTACTGTCCGGGCGGCAGGAAGATTCCCACCCCGGCCACGTTGGCAAAGATGTAGCGGTTGTTGGCGCACGGGCTGGTTTCGCTATCGCGCTGGATGCCGCTGAAGGTGGAGGAGAGCAGCCGGTTGGTGACCAGGTCGCCCCAGATGACGCTGCCGCCGGCCCAGGGCGGGCCGTCCCAGATCTGCAGGTAGACGCCGGTGATCGGGGAGGGGCTGGAAGGCGCGCCGGTCTGGTAGGCAAAGAAGGTGATGGTGTCAATGTTCCAGCCGCCCGGGTCGGTGACGGTAAAGTCGTCGGACATGCGGTAGCCGTAGGAGAACTGGTGGCCGAAGCCCAGGGTGTTCATGCCCAGGGAGGTCTGCAGGCGGCTGGCGTCCTGGGTGCCGCCGGCGCAGGCCAGGGGGTGGGTCGTCAGCGGGCCGTTGTCCCACAGCACCGCTTCGGGGCCGGCCCAGAGGGGCACCGGGCCTTCGGGCGCAGGTGAGACGGCCGCTTCCAGGTCGGTCACCAGGTCGGCAGCGTCGTCCGGAGAGCCGATTGCCACCGGGACGAACGGCTGTGGCTGCCAGCCGGTCAGCCCGGTCCGGCCCTCCGACTCTTGCAGTTCCCACACCAGCGCCGCATCCCCCTGGTTGCAGATGGTGAGGGTCAGCACCTGCGTCTCGGAGGGGCACAGCGTCGCCGCCAGCGCTTCCGGACTCACGGCGATGTCGGGCGTGCCGGTCACGATCAGGGTCACCGTCACCGGGACCGTCGGCTCGTCCGGGTCGTTGGAGTCCACGCACAGGGTGGTCTGGTAGGTACCCAGGGTCAGGCCGGTGCTGTCAAAGGTGACGGCTACGTCGGTGTTGTTGTAAGCAGGCAGCGTGCCGCTGATCGGATCCTCCGACAGCCAGCCCACCGGCGTGCCGCAGCCCTCATCAATCGTCCAGTCCAGCGCCGCCAGGCCCTCGTTGGCGATGTTGAAGGTCTGCTGGGCGGTCTGATCGGGGTTCAGCACCTGGGTCAGGCTGATCGGCGTGACCGCGATATCGGGCACCGCGCCGGGGACGTAGCAGCCAAAGACGCTGACCTGGTCCACCTCCCACCACCAGTCGTAGGTGGCGGTATAGTAGTGGAAGCTCACGATCACGTCGTTCTGGCCGGCGTAGGGGGTCAGGTCCAGGGTGACCTGCTCGCCGGGGCCGTAGGCGCTGTGGTCCTCGTCCCAGCGAAGCAGGTTGGTCCAGGTCGCCCCGCCGTCGGCGCTGATGTCGGTATCGGCGTAATCGCCGCCGGCCCCGATGTCGTTGTAGGCGGCCATGTAGCGCAGCGTGGCGGTGGTCAGGCCGGTCAGGTCCAGCACCATCGTGCGCAGTTCGGTGTCCATCGTGGTGCCGGAGCCGCACTTGTCCGAATCGGCGTCGGCGCAGAAGCCCTGACCGCCGGCATAGTTTGGCCGCGGTGTGGCCCAGTAGTCGTTGCGCTGCCAGACGCAGGTGCCGCCGTTGTTAAGGACGGTCCAGTTGGCCGGCGGGAAGGCGCCCTCAAACTGCTCCTCGACCACGCTCCAGCAGGGCAGGACGGTGACGGTGTGGGTGACCACGTCGAACCCGCCGCAGGCGGTGGCGGTCATGACCACGGTAAAGTCGCCCCAAGAGGTGTAGGTGTGGCTGGGGTCCTGGCCGCTGCCGTAATTGTTGTCGCCAAAGGCCCAGGTATAGTCCACCGGCACCAGCGCGTCGGCCGAGCCGTGGAAGGTGACCGGCGTGTTCAGTAGCACGGGGGTCGGCTCCCAGGTAAAGTCGGCGTTCGTCGGCGGGCCGGCCACGGTCAGCGTCACCGGGACGTTCACCACCGGGTTCAGGATGTCGTTGTTGTCGATGCGCAGCGTGCCGGTGTAGGTGCCCGGAGCCATCGCGGCCGAGTCGAAGGTGACCGTCACGCTCTGGCACCCGCCGGGCGAGACCGTGCCGGTGGTCGGGTTTTCGGAGAGCCAGAGGATGTCGGTCAGCACTTCGGTGATGGTGAACACCAGCGTCTGGTCGCCCTCGTTGCAGATGGAGAGGGTCTGCGTGACCAGGCTGTCCGGGCACTGGGTGGATTCCAGCGCCGGCGGGTCCACGGCGATCATCGGGCCGCTCATGACCTGCACGTCGTGGGTGGCGGTCACCCAGTTGGCCCCGTCGCAGTTGGTGGCGGTCATGACCACGGTGAAGGTGCCGGTGGTGGCGTAGGTGTGCTGCACCACCTGGCCGCTGCCGGTGGTGTTGTCGCCAAAGTCCCAGGTCCAGGCGATGGGCGGGGAGCCGCCGGCCACCGAGCCGCTGAAGGTAGCGGGCAGGCCGGGCCGTGGGACGGGCGGATTCACCGTAAAGTCGGCCCCGTAGGCCGGCACGCACTCGGCACACTGCACCATCTTGGTCGTGTAGGGGCTGTAGGACCATACGCCGCCCTCGTACAGCCGGCCGGTGGCATACCAGAACTCGCCGTTGCCGTCAATGTCGCCCTCGGCGCCGTAGATCAGGTGGTCCAGGAGGGGCAGCCAGTTCCAGGTGTCGGTCAGGGCGTCATAGACCAGGGCACCGTTGGAGGCGCCGGCCGTGCTGGATGGGCTGCCGCCGGCGATGACCAGGTAGCGGTCATGCTTGACCCCGTCGGCCCCGTTCAGCCAGGGCGTGGGCATAGAGGCAACATAGGTCCAGGCGTTCGCCGTGGGGCTGTAGACCTCGGCCGAGGAGAGGTAGGAGCCGTTGTAGCCGCCGGCCACATAGATCTGGCCGCCGATGACCCCGGCGTGGAAGTAGCGGCGGGCGACGTTCATGGAGGCCAGGGACGAATCCCAGGCGTTGGTGGCCGGGTCGTAGACCAACATCGTCGGCTCGTAGGCGGTGGTGTAGCCGCCGATGACATAGTACTTGTTGTCCAGTTTGGCGCTGGCGTAGTTGTAGCGGTTGGCCGGCAGGGTGGGGCCGATGGTCCAGGTGTCGCTGATGATGTCGTAGATGTAGAGGGTATTCTGGGCACTGCTCAGGTAGCCGCCGGCGCAGTAGATCTTGGGCCGGTTGTTGTCGTTGGGGTCGAACAACTGCTCGCAGTCGATCCAGTAGCGGCCGGCGGGCATGTCGGCGCCGGTGGACCAGGAATCGCCGGCGATGTCGTAGATGCTCACCCAGGGCTGGGCGCTTACGTTGTAGCCGCCGATGACGTAGAGTTTGCCGTCGTAATAGACCACCGAGGGGGCGCGCACCTCGCGGCCGGCGGGGATGTTGGCGTAGTCATCCCAGCCGGAGGCCAGGCCGGCGACCGTCGTCGCCGTGGCCGTGCCCGTGTAGGTCTGGGTGGGGTCGGCGGCGGTGATGGTCAGCAGGTCGCTGTCGCCGGCGTTGGCCGCCCAGGGGACGTGCACCGTGACGGTGATGGTCTCGTAGCCGTTGTGGGGGATGGGGCCGGTAGCCCCGGGCCCACTGGCCGGCCAGACGCTGTCATAGTCCAGGTTGAAGGTCTGGGTGGTGCCGGTGGTGTTGTACACATCCCAGTTGTAGACCACATCGCTGCCGGCGCAGTCACTGCCGCTCTGCTCCGGCGGGTCCAGCACCACGCCGGTGAAGAGGGACCAACGGTAGGTCAGGCCGTTGGGAGGGTAGATCGTGTCGGTCAGCGACATCGAGTCGGCGTTGGTCGTCCCCCGCAACGAATCGGCCCAGAAGTGGGTGGCGTCGGTGCGGCGGTTGTGGAAATCGGCGTTGCTGGGGCCGCGCAGGCCCACCTGCGGGCCGTAGGGCGGCGAGGCGACATAGATGACGGTGAACTCGCCGTAGACGATCTCGATCAGGTTGCTGGTCTCGTAGAGCCGGATCTGGAAGTCGAAGGCATCGCCGCTGTAGGCGGAACCGTAGCGCTTATAGTCCGTCCACTGGACGACGAAGACACGGTTGGGGGCGGTGCCGATCGTCTCCGAGCGCAGTTCGGAGGTCGTCCCGTTGCCCTGGAGGTCGCGCCCCAGGGCGGAGATGACGTTGTTGGTCGTGCCGGTGCTCAGAGGATAGTACGAAGAGGCGATGGTGGGCCCCATGGCGATCCAGCCGTTGCTCTGGATGCTGACCTGAGTGTAGGGGACGTTGTCGTAGTAGAAGGTGAAGCCCAGGTCAATGGCGGGGAAGCTCTGGTCGTCGTTGGAGGCGGTCCCATGCACCGTGCCGCTGATGATCGGGGTGTAGGTGAGGATGGTAGAGGAGAATTCGTAGCGCCAGGAGACGCCTTCGATGCCGGCCTGCGGGGCGGCCGCTTCCACCGCAGCTCCTTCCTCAGGCTCCGTGACGGTGATCGGCCCCTGGGCCGCCGCATAGCCCACCATGACCCCGATCAGCAGCAGGGCCGCGATCAGGGCTGTCAACAAAATTCGCACCTTCATGCTTCTCTACTCCTTTCTCAAAGATTGAATGCTTGAGGCATGGCCTGTGGCAATCCATCGCCGGGTTGGGGTCCGGCGAGAGAAGTGAAGATAGTTGGGTGGCGATCACCTCCTTTCCTGCGCAATGCCCTCCAGGTGCCCACCGGACCACAGTCCGGCGGCGGATTGGGCGGCGGTGGTCCGCCGTGCGCGTTTTCGGAATACTCTCGATTCCGCCGACCTGAACCTCATGGCCTGCGGGCAGGTTTGAAAGGATTTCACCGATTCAAGCTTATTATACCCCAATCCCCGATTCCTGTCAAGACTGATGAGGGTATATAGCCTGGGCGAGGTTCGATTTAATCTTTGCCACCACCGCCTTCATCGCCCCTCCCCCCATCCCCCAACCCCCTTCGGAGGGTGCTTAAAAAGTTGGTGCGATAAAGGCAGGGAGGGGCTTGAAGGACACCCTACAAAGCAATGGGTGGCCGCCATCCGCTGGCCGAAGGCGGCGATGGAGGTCCGAGCACGCCGGCAGACCGGTCTA
>DAOTXL010000078.1:0-8047 GCA_034435455.1 Anaerolineae bacterium | reverse complement strand
GCCAGGCACGTCGGAAGTGCCTGGCACCTGACCGATAGAGAAGCGCTAACGGGTGTCAGACTCCAACGTGGCCGTCAGGAAGTGATGGACGGCCCCATCCTCCACCTTTTCCACCGTGACGGGACCGGGTCCGCCCGCTCCGGCCACCACCTCCGCGTGCTTCCACACCGAGCGGTAGTCCCACGGCCCGCCGCTCACATAGCCGCAGCCGGGGATGTAAAAGTTGGACAGACCATATGTGCCGCTGCAGGTGGTCGGGTTGCTGAAGGTTCCGCTGGCGTAGTAGGTGGTGCCAAAGGAAAAGTGGTTGCTCGTGATCGGCTCCGGCGTGGTGTGGGTGATCTTGTAGTTGCCGCAGCCCGGCACGGAGACATAGATGGCAAAGTCGTCCACATAGGCGCTGTCGGATGTCACATAGAATTCCGAGCAGCCGGCGCAGCCGTAGGTGTCATCCTCCTGCCAGAAGCCCGGTGTCGGTCCTGTAGGCCCGGCGACCACCACCGACTGGACATTGCTCCAGCCGCTGGTGCCATAGGAGTTGGAGGCATTGACGCGGTAGTAGTAGGTCCCCGGCCCTTTGCCGCTGATGTTCGTCGAGGTAGCTGCGCCGGAGTAGGCCGTCGTCGGGCTGGTGAAGGAGGCGTTGTCGTCCTCTTGCAGGGTGTAGCCGGTCGCCCCGCTGGAGGCGCTCCAACTGACGGTATAGTTACCATCACCATCGGGGTTGCTGATGGGGTCTAGCGTCGGTGCCGCCGGGGCTCCTCCCCCGCCCCCATACGACCTGAGCACAATCGGCAGATAGACCCAATGGCTGGGGGCTGCCCCGCACGAGCCCCGGGCCACCAGGGCAAAAGGCTGCGGCCCCTGGGGCACGTTGGCCCCTTCCACCCGCACAGTCCAGGTGCCGACGGCCGGGTTCTGGACGTAGACGCTTTCGACATTGTTCACGCTGTCGGCCGTGCCGCCGGGCGCCGACCAGCCACCGCTAAAGACGTTGCCCCGGTAGGTGGTGCCGCCGGGACCGGTCACCACCAGGTTCAGGTTGTTGACCAGTCCCCCGGCCGTGGGGGAGCCGGGATAATCGCTCCACACCAGCGTAACCTTGAAGGGTTGGGCGGAGCTGCCGACCGAATAGCTGTAGGTCTGATTCGAGCCGGTTGTGACCGTATCCCCGTCATGGAAGGGGCAGGTGGCCGAAGTGGCTGCGCCGACATTGACCAGCCCCCAGCCTTCGTGGTTGTTGGGGATCGGCTGGCCGGCCTCCTGGCTGCTGTTGCCATAGCCGGTGATGTCGGTGGCCGAGTTGATCAGCGCCGCCTTGACCAGCGCGGCGGAGGGGGTATGCCCCTTTTTCTCGACGTAATACTCGCGCACCAGGGTGGCTGCCCCGGCGATCAGCGGGTTGGACATGGAGGTGCCCCCCATGTACATATAGTAATTGTTGGGATAGGTGCCCCAGCCGGTTTCCGAGGCATATTGCGAGCGCGTCGAGAGGATGTTGGTCCCCGGTGCGACGACATCGGGCTTGATGCGGCCATCGTCGGTTGGCCCCCGGCTGGAAAAGGCAGCCAGCTCCTGCCGGGTGTCTGAGATGCGGTCATCGCGGGTGGGGTTGGTCGGGTAGTCGCTGCCCCAGCACTCATACCAGGTCGAGCATGGCCCGCCGGGATTGTAGCCGCCTGTCGTCCGCTCGTTGTCCGAAGCGCCGGAGGTGATGCAGTTCTTGGCCGTCCCCGGTGATCCGATGGAATCTTGATCCACATAGCCGTTCGCATCGGCATCCACCCCACTGTTGCCGGCGGAGAAGAGGATGATCATGGTGGGGTGGTCCCAGATGAACTGGTCCACCGCCTGGGAGTCGCTGGTGTACTGGCCCGCCTTGGCCGAGCCCCAACTGTTGGAGTGCACCCGCGAACCCCAGTTATAGGCTTCCTGGAACAGGGTGGTCAGGTCGTCAGGAAGGCCGGTCAGGTAATATCCGTCGCTGTAGCCCAGGCCCTCGCAGTAGGGTGTAAAATTCACGTACTGTTCGACCGCCTGGAAGGTCAGCGTGGCCTGATAGGCCAGGCCCCTGATCTGGCCGCTGGAGCCGGCGCCGTTGCCCGCCACCGACCCCAGGACGTGAGTGCCGTGGCCCGATTCCAGGTCGCGGGCGCCATCGTCGGCGCCGAGGTTCTGAATACAGCACCCGCCACAGCCATCATCCGTCGGCATCGCCCAACTGGCAATGGCCGCCATGCGGTTGTCAAAGTCGGGGTGGATGTCGCCGGAGACGCCGGTGTTGTCGGTGCCGCTGTCAATGCCGGTATCGGCTACGGTGACGGTCATGCCCGAGCCGTTCAGCCCCGACCCCCAGGCCATGGCGCCGCCCATGATCCCGGTGGCCACGTCGTTCATCACCCGGTAGAAGGGCTTTTCTTCGATCCATTGTACTTCCGGCCAGGCGGCCACGGCGGCAATGTCCCGGTCGGGCAGGAATAGGGTAAAGCGCTCGCCGGCGACCCGGGCTGTGGGGGTGTTCAGGGTCTTCAGCCGGGCCTCAACCGCTTTCAGGTCGGAACCGGGGAAGAGGACGACCCGGTAGATCGGTTTCTCTGGGTTCAGGTCGGGGTCGAACTTGTAGGCCGGCTGGTACAGCCCCACCCAACGCACGGTGTCCAGTGCCTCCACTCTGGCCCGCGCCGCGCCGTCCATCCACACCAGGAAGGCATAGTCGGGAAGATAGTCCATCACCCGCCCTCCCAGCGAGCGTACCTGTTCCTTCCACGCTTCCTGCACCGGCCCTTTGAACTGGACGATGTAGGCTCCCTGGCCCTCAGCCGGATAAGCATCCAGATGCAGACTGGCCGGCATGGCCGGTTCACCTGCCAGAGGATCGAACGTAGCGTACCGGAGGCGAAGTTGAACCGACTCCTCCGCCTGCTTTGGTTCCTGGGCGGCGGTCGGCCAGAAGCTGCCCACCGACAGGCTCACCAGGACGATCCATACAACGATCGCTTGCATCTTGCCATTTTTCATTTTTAGCCTCCAAAGTTTTTACAGAGCAAATTGCCAATTGGTCTACATTCCAATCGGTTACGACTCACCGGTCGCAGTGGGCGGAATCGGGGTATCGGTTGGGGGAAGGGGCGTGGCAGTGGGTTCCGGGGTGTCGGTGGGCGGGATGGGCGTGTCGGTGGGAGGGACGGGGGTGTCGGTCGGCGGCGGGGTGTCGGTCGGTACCCCCGTCTCGGTCGGCGGCGGGGTGTCGGTCGGCGATGGAGTTCCGGTGGGCGTCTCCGTCTCGGTCGGGGGCGGTTGCAGGGTGTCGGTGACGGTGGGAGTGGAGGTGGGGGTTTCTGGAGGCAGGGTGGGGGTCTCACTGGGGAGCGGAGTTCGGGAGGGTGGCAGTGGCGTGGGGATCGGGCAGGGCAGCCATAACCTGGCTCCGGCATAGATGGTGTCGCCGGACAGGCAGTTGGCCTGTTTGAGGCGGGCCACAGAGGTGTTGCAACGCACCGCCAGAGAGGAGAGGGTATCGCCGCGCTGGACGGTGTAGGCGAACCAGCCGGAGGGCCGGCCGCAGGCCACGCGGGTGGCCACATCGGGTACGTAGAGGACCTGGCCGGGTTCCAGGGTATCGTCCTCCAGGCAGTTGCCCTCCCGCAGCGCCTCCTCTGTCGTCCAAAAGCGCCAGGCCAGGATGGCCAGCGTCTCGCCGCGCTTTACCGTGTATTCACGCCAGTCGGCAGGCGGCAGGCAGGGCGGGGTCACGGTGGGCAGGGGCGGGTAAGTCGGCGTAGGGGAAGGGGAGGGCAAAGGCGAGGGGGATGGGGTGGAGGAGGGCAACGACCGGGTGGCGGGCAGGGGCAACGAGGTAGCCGTCGGCATGGGAGGCGTGAAGGTGGCCGTAGCCCTCACGCCGGTGACCAGCGACTGTTCCTGCATCCCCAGGACAACGGCGATGATCAGGGTCAACGTCACCAGGGCAGCGGCGATCACCCCGCTCAGGAGCGGTCCCAGGCCCCGGCCCGGCCTGGCTTCCCGTTCTACCGGTTCGTGGTCCATGTCAGTCTGCATCCGATCGGGCGGGGCCAGGGGACAGATCGCCGGTCGGGGAGTTGGCAGGCAGGACAAAGCTAAAGGTTGTGCCGGCCCCCTGCTCACTTTCGACCCACAGCCGACCGCCGTGGGCCTCTACCAGGGCTTTGACCAGGGCCAGGCCGGCTCCTGATTCCCCCAACCCTTTGGGGGTCTGGCTGGGGCGGGCCCGGTCAAAGACCCGGTTCAGCGCCTCGTCCGATAGTCCTCCTCCAGAATCGCGGACCGAGACGATCACAAAGCCGTTGTCGTCCAGGTCGGGATGTTGCTGATGGAGCGCGGCCCCATCCGACCGGGCGGCCTTGATCGAGATCCGCCCGCCCACGGCCGAAGCCAGGCAGGCGTTGGACAGCAGGTTGAGGAGCACCCGCCGCAGGTAATCGGGGTCGGCCTGGATGGGGGGCAGATTGTCCGGCACCTCCAGCTCCAGGCTGAGGGCTTTGTCCTGGAGGAAGGGCTGAGTGCGGGCCACGGCCCCTTCGATGAGCTGGCCCAGGTCCACCGGCTGCCGCTGCGGGCCGGTCCACAGCTCCTCGACGATAGTCTTTTGGACCAGTTCGTCGGTCATGTGGGCGATCTGTTCGGCCCCGACCCGGATGCGCCGCAGGAAGCCGCGCTGGGTTTCGCCGAGGATGCCCATAGATTCGCTGAGGAGCAGGTCGGTGTAGCTCAGGATGGTGGTGATGGGGGTGCGCAATTCGCCGACCAGGGCGGCGATGGCCTCCAGCCGCGCCCGTTGCCCTTCGGCCTCGACGGAGATGTCTTGCAAGATGGCGACGAGGCCCTGGACCTGGCCCTGGGCCACGTCAGGGGCGGTCAGTGGCGTGATGTCACACAGCAGCGAGTTGGCGCCGATCTGCAACGTCAGGCGGACCGCTTCGCCGCCGGTGGCGGTGACCACCGCCTGCCGCCAACGTCTGTCGTCGCTGATCTCTGCCAGAGCCAGGCCGCGCAGTTCACCGCTATCCCGATCCAGGAGGATTTCGGCAGCCACGTTGGCTTCCTGGATGATCCCTTCGGCATCGGCCACCAGGATGCCGCTGGTCATGCTCTGCAACAGGGTCTGGACCCACTCGATGGCCTGGCTGGCCTCTTCCCAGTCGGCCTGGCGGCGGGCGAGTTCTTCTTCATGCCAGCGCAGTTGGGCCTCGGCGTTGGCGTGGGCCTGGACCAGGTCGGTTTCCAGCACCGTCACGCGCTCGGCCAGGGCATCGGCTTCGGCCCGGCTGCTCACCAGCTTGATCTCCAGGGCGTTGCGCGCCTCGCGGGCCAGCTCCTCCCGGCGGCGGAGTTCGTCCATCTCGGCCTGGAGGCTGGTCAGCCGTTCGGCCAGCTTCTGAAGCTGGTCCCGCGTCTGCTGGGCCGTGCGGCGTTCCTCGGCCAGGGTGCGGTTCAACTCCTCGATTCGGGACTGGGAGGCTTTGTGGCGGCGGGCGTTCTGGATGGCGATGACCACCTGGTCGGCCATGGACTGGCACAGCTTGGCCTCGTTGGGGGTAAAGGGGCGCCGCGAACGGGAATTGCCGACGATGATGGCCCCGATCGGCTCCTGGTCGGTGAGCAGGGGTTGGACCAGCAGCGGGCCGATCTCGCTGGAGCCCATCAGGGCAAAAAGGACCTTGAGCTGGACATTGTCCGCCTCTTCGCTAAGGATCGGTTTCTTGCGGCGGACGGCCTGCTGGACGATATACTGGTATTCGAGGGGAAAAGTGACCGCTTCCCCTCGCCCCTGGCGGGCCGGGTTATGGATGGCCACCAGGCGCATCTGGCTGGGGTCGTTCTCGACGGGGAAGGCGATAGCGCACTGGTCGGCCTGCAGGGCGCGGGCAATGCCCTCCACGGCGTTGTCCAGGACGGTCGGCAGGTCCAGCGAGCTGAACATCTGCCGGCTGGCGTCGAAAAGGAACAGCAGGCTTTTGATCTGGTCGAGGGAGGCCTGGCTGATGTCCTGTAACTGGCGGCTGTGCAGGCGCAGGCCGACGACGATGTTCTGGTAGATGGCGATGACCAGAAGAGGATAGGCCACCAGGTTGGCCAGCCGCTCCCAGACAGGCAGGTGGGGGATACCGGCCGGATAGGCGAGCTGGAAGAACTGCCCCAGCAGGAGGAGGACCATGGCCAGGAAAAAGATGCCCCACCCCTCGCCCCGGCTGCGCACCGCGGCCAGGCCGGCCAGGAGGATGAGGCCGAGCTGCCACAGGCTCCAGACGAGGGCCTGCCCGGATAGGTTATAGTCGGCCGGCGGAGGGGTGCGGCTCCACAGCAGGGGGAAGGCGATGCCGGCCCCTATGGCCAGGAGCAGGTTGGCTCCAAAGATGAGGTCCCAGGCACGGGTGCGGTGCCGGGCGGGGGGCATGAAGGCCCATCCCAGAAAGAGGATGCTGGCCGTGTCGGCAAAGCGTTCGACGGGGGGGAGCAGCAGCGAGGGTTGGACCCAGCCGGCCAAAGCCGGCAGGGCCGAAATGACGTAGGAGAGCCGAACCCCGGTCAGCCCGGCCATGGCCAGCAGCAGGCGGCGGGCCTGTTCGTGCCGCGCCCGGCGCCACTCGCCCCAGGCCATGCCCAGAGCGGCCTGCACCGCCAGCAACAGCAGCAGGTGGTAGACCAGGCTCCCCAGGGAAGAGCTCAAAATCTCACCGACGCCTGACAAGATCCACACCGATGCTCCGCTCGTAGAACCCACACGGCTCGAAAGCCCCCCACTCCCCGGCTGTTGCTTTTCGTCAGGATCGAGCCGGGGGTGGCACCCTGTTTCTCCCTATGTCTATTATAGCAGGTTTTGGGCTCCCTGGCAATATCTGAGAGTAGGCAATGAAAACCTGAACCTGTGGGGCAGGCTTTCCAGCCTGCCCGGACGGCCTGGAAAGCATGCCCCACACCCGTTTGCGGATAGGCTCCTGGTCCGGTACAGGCAAGATTCTGACATGCCGGGCAGAAAATTCAAAGCCCTGCTCCCTCCCGCGACGTTGTCACTTGCCAGCCAGCACAAATCCGGCTATAATACCCATTGTAATCCCATTGGTAGAAGGAGGAGAACCTTGCCGACCGAATCTGCTGCGCAAGCGCTGAGCATCCTACGGGATGGCAGCCGGTTCCAATGGTACGTCATCCCCTTCTTTGCTCTGGTGGTGTATGTCTATGCGGTCGAGATCGAACGTAGAAACTGGAACCTGGTCCTGGCCGGGCTGGCCTTTTGGGGTATGGACTGGTTCAACGAGATCTGGAACGGGTTGGTCTTTCATTTTACCGGGATGGCTCCGGTGTGGGGCGCGCCGGGCAAGACGGCCTACCTGATCCTGATCGGGCTGAACATCGAGATCTGCTTCATGTTCGCCATCGCCGGCATCGTTTTCTCCCGGATGCTCCCCCCTGACAGGCGGCTCAAGATCCTGGGTATTCCCAACCGGCTGCTGTTCGCCGTGGCCGGGTCCATCTTTTGCGTGTTCGTCGAGGTGCTGCTCAACGCCATTGGGGCCCTGACCTGGGACTACTCATGGTGGAACGCCCGTGCGCCGTGGCTCATCTTTCTGTTCGGCTACCTGCCCTTCTTCCTGGTGTCCTTCTGGGTGTACGACATGGAAAGCCTCAAAAAGAAAGCCTTTGTGGTCGGGACCATTTTCGGGGTGGATGCCGTCGCCCTCATTCTGTTCATGGGCATTTTACGCTGGATCTAGGGTTGGAGCGACCGGAACGCTGAAGGGATGGGGAATGGCCACCCAGAACCCGGGTCAATAGCAGGGGAGCACAATGAAGAAAAGGTGCACCATTCGGGACGTAGCGGCGGCGGCGGGGGTATCGCATCAGACGGTATCGCGGGTATTGAACGGTCGGCCTGATGTGGCCGAGGAAACCCGTCGCCACGTCTTGCAGGTCATCAAAGAGCTGAACTATCAGCCCAGTGCCATTGCCCGCAGCCTCACCCAGCAGCGCAGCTTCACCCTTGGCGTGGTGATCGCCGGGCTCAGCT
>DAOTXL010000077.1:0-78182 GCA_034435455.1 Anaerolineae bacterium | reverse complement strand
CTGCAGGGGAAGGCGGTGGGGGTGGAGGGGCCGGCGGCTGAGGCGCAGGGGCCGGGGGAGGTTTGACCAGGAGCCGCACCCGGGCATTTTCGGCTCCAAAGCCCAGGACCCCCCGGCTGCCCTCGGTGATGATCTCGACGTCCACCTGGTCCCGGCGGACCCCCAGCATCATCAGGCCATTGGCAATGGCCTCCTCAACCGTCTTACCGCTTGCGACGACGCTTCTTCTTTCTTCCTTGCGTGGTTCCACTTTGTGTTCCCTTCTGGCTTGCAACCGGCGTGGATCCGGCCTGCCTGGTGTCTGCCTGCCGAGAAGTGGTCCTGGCCTGGCCGGGGTCTGCCTGCTGAGAAGCGGTCCTGGCCCCACCGCCCAGCAAGTTGCTCAGGCTCATCCCTTTCCAGAACATCAGCCCTTCCCAGCCGGAGATAAAGCCCTGTGTGACGATGCCGATCAGGTTGGAGATGATAAAGTAGAACGACAGCCCGGTCGAGAAACTGAGGCTGAAAAAGCCGAACATCAGCGGCATCATCAGGGTCATGCTCTGGTTCATCTGGGCAGATTGGGCATCGCCGGAGCTGGGAGGGGTGGTCATCTTGGCCTGCCACCACGAGGTAAAGGCTACCAGGATGGGCAGCAGATAGGTCAGCCCGCCCAACTGCTGCGGCGTCAGGCCCAGGTCCATGCCCAGGAAGAAGCGGTTCAGGGGCACCTCCATCCAGATCCGGCTCAGGAAGGGGTAGATGTTTTGCGACAGGTTGAGCAGTTGCAACGGCTGGTGGCCGAGCGCCTGGATGATCGATTGATACAGCCCGATCCAGATGGGGAACTGGATCAGCATCGGCAGGCAGCCCCCCAGAGGGTTGACCCCCGCCTCCCGGTAGAGCCTCATCTGTTCCTGGGCCAGCTTCTCCCGATCCTTGGCGTACTTTTTTTGCAGTTCCTGCAACTGCGGCTGAAGCTCCTGCATCTTTTTGGCCGAGCGTTGCTGGGGCAGCATCAGCGGCGTCATCAACACCCGGATGATGATGGTGAAAAAGATGATGGCCAGCCAGAACTGTCCACCCAGCACACTGTAGAGCCCCAACAGGGCGTTGAGCATGGGCCGCAGGATAAACACGGTCCAGAGATCACCAATTCCTGCCAACCAAACCTCCCCTATCCCTTATTTACCCGCCGGCGGAGAAAAGAACCATCCCGGAACACCGGTTTCCGCGTCGAAGGTCTGCACCTGACCGTTCATCAGGGCGAGGTACACCCTGCCCGCTGCTACGACCGGTGTGGTCAAGATCTCGGCCTGGGGCAGGCCACTGGGCCACCAGACCTGCCCGACCCCATCCTGGACGGCGATCACCCGCCCGGACCGCGTCACCACGAGGATCCGATCCCCGGCCTGGACAGGGGCAGCGCGCAACAGGTCCCGCTGGCCGGTCGCCTCTTTGCTGTCGTAGGGATAGGGTGGCAGCACCGCCCCGGTGGCCGGATCGAGGGCATACAGCCGGCCATCGAGCGCCGTCACGTACAGCCGGCCATCGGCCAGCAGCGCTTCCGACCAGATCCAGTTGTCCGCCTGGAACGCAAAGCCCTCCACCGCCTGGCCCGAATCGGCGTGGATGGCGTACAGCCGGCCGTCGAACGCCCCGATGTAGAGGATACCATCGGCCAGGATCGGCTGGGCGGCGAAGGAGCCGTTGGCTTTGAACTCCCACACCACCTGGCCGGTGGCAGCCTCCAGGCAGTAGAGGGAGTGGTCCATCGAGGGCACATACACCCGCCCCCCGGCCACCAACGGAGAGGCCCAGATCGCCTCTCTGGCCCGGAACGGCCAGCCCGGCTTTTCCGCCCCGGTTTCAGCCTCCACGGCGTACACCTGTCCGTCCGACGTGCCAAAGTAGACCACCCCGTCGGCATAGACCGGGGCGGCCAGGATCAGGTCCTGGGCGCTGACGTGCCACTGTTCCAGCCGGGTCGTGGGGTCAAAGGCGTACAGGCCATACACCCCGGCCTGGGGTTCCGAGAAACCGACAAAGGCCCGTCCGCCGCCTACCGTGACCGGGCTCCAATAGACGACCCCCCGGTGCTCACCGGCGGGGATAAAGGTGCCTTTCTGGGTGCCGTTCTCGGCATCGAGCAGGTAGACCTGTTGGGGGGTGCCGCTGATGACATACACCGTGCCGTCGGCCACCGTCAGGCCCGGCCAGGTTTCGGCCACCGGCACCGTCCCACAGGCCGAGAGCAGCAGGCCTATCAGGAGCAAGCCCAGCGCTGCTCCGACAATCGGACGTTGTTTGGTCAAATCTATGCCTCCGCAAAGAGTCAAATCCCACTTCAGGGGACAGGATCATAGCCCCCAGGGTTCCAGGGCTGGCAGCGGGCCAGGCGTTTGATGGCCAGCCAGCCGCCCTTGATCGCCCCATACCTGGCAATCGCCTCATAGCCATAGTGCGAGCAAGAGGGGTAGAATCGGCAAGAAGGAGGCATGATCCGGGAAAGGGTCAACTGATACAGGCGGATCAGCCCCAGCAGCAGATATTTCATTCTGTCCTATCCAACAGGCCGGCTCGCGCCAGCAATTGCCCCACCGCCTCGTCCACCTGGCGGTACGAGGCTTCGAGCATCGCCCGCCGGGCGATCCAGACCATATCCCATCCTGCGGCCACTTCACCCTTTTGCAGCCGCAACCGCACCGCTTCGCGCATCCGGCGTTTGATCCGATTCCGCTTTGTCGCCTTGCCGATCCGCCGTCCGACGACGAAGCCGAATCGGCTGTCTGCCCCTCCGTTGGGCAATGTAGCAAGGATCAACAAGGGGTGCGTCCAGGTCCGTCCTTCCTGACGAACACGTTCCAGGTCCCCACTGGCTCGTAACCGATGCTGTCTGCGCATGACGCTCCCGGCCCGAGACCGACAGCGTTGATCCGGTCACACAGTCAGCCGATAGCGGCCCTTGAGCCGCCTGGCTTTGAGGACAGCCCGGCCATCCTTGGTCCTCATCCGCGCCCGAAATCCGTGCACCCGCTTTCGGTGCCGTACTTTGGGCTGCCATGTTCGCTTTGGCATTCCAATCCCTCACCGGTCAGATTCACAACGCCGAATTATACCCGCTTTTTCCTATCCCTGCAAATCCAGGGGGCGGTATGCCGCCCGCGGACACGGCGGTGGTCGAGGGCGGCCCTCTTGCCTCTGGGGATAGATTTGCGTTTTTGGGTGTTTTGCAGTACAATCGGGTCGGGCATAACCGGTTGAGGCGCAGGATCACCTTTTAGGGATGCCCCACGGCCATGGCAGGGCAGGCGGCCTCAGGTGTTTTCAGGGCCCAGCAACCCTGATGGAGGTGAGGAGCGATGACCAAACGGCGAGCAAGTATCAGCGGGCGCGGCGCAGAGATCCTGTTCGGCGAACCGGCCGCCGTCGAGATCGAGCCCCGTGCTCTGATACCGGAACCTGCCGGCCCTGAGCCGGTCGCCGGCGAACCGGAGGAGACACCGGCCGGCCCCCTCCCCCCCCCTGCAGAACCGGCATCGGTCGCCGAGGAAGCCGAGCTGGAGAAGGCTCTGTTCGAAGAGGCGCAGGATGGGAAACCGGGTCCAGGCAGGGAAGAGGACCTGACGGTGCTGGAGGAGAAACCCCCTCCTACCCCCGAAATGGAGTCGGCTTTTTTTGACGAAGCTGTGGTGGCCGAAGAGCCGCCGGAACCGGTGGCCGAAGTGCCCAGCCCTACACTGGAGGTAACGATGGAAGAGAAAGACCTGAGTAGAGAAGCAGCCCTGTTCACCGCCCCACCTCCGGAAACCAGCGACGTGATCAGCGGTGTATTGCCCCCCAGACCGGTTGGAGGCTTTGTGGACCTGGGAGGGTTGGGCCCTATCCGGGACCTTCAAGCCTCAGAGTCAAAGGTGGAACGGCTCGAGTTGCCCGAACGGGAGCTGACCGAGGAGGAGAAGAAGCTGCTGCTGGAACGGCTGGGAGATGCCCGCATCCAGGAACTGGACCGGCGGATCGGCGAGGTCTATGAGCAGGTACTGACCAAGGTCGGCGAGAACGAAGACCTGTCCACCGAGTGTTACAATCAACTGCTCAAGGCGCGGGACATTATCCTGCGCCGCGATGCGGCCCGCATCCCCCAGGCCGAGTACTATATCGAACAGGTGCGCGCCCGCCTGCGACGGGCCATCGAAAGCGAGAACGGAGCCAAAAAGTACTCCTGGTGGATCGCCGGGTGGGGGTTGTTCTGGTTCGCCGTTTACATCACCGTGCTGATCCTGCTGAGCTACAGCAAGTTTCGGGAGATGATAGCCCCGACGGCTACCGGCAACACCATAGTAAACATGGAGATCTTTTTGCCGGCCATGGTGTGGGGGGGCATCGGCGGGGTGACCTGCGTCTTCTACAGCCTGTTCAAGCATGTCGGCTTGCGCGATTTCGACACCCAATACAACCTGTCTTATGTCGGCAAACCGTTCCTGGGCGTCATCCTGGGAGCCACGGTATACATGATCGTCCACCTGATGATCCTGACGTTGGGCATCCTGCCCGCCGGGCTGCAGACCGTCGGGGAGGTCAACGCGCCCACCGTGGCACCGTTCATCATCTACCTGCTGGCCTGGGCCTGTGGCTTCAAAGAGAACCGAATCTTTGACCTGGTGGACCGGGTGATGAAGCGGATCTTTTCAGGAGAGGCGGCGGAAACCACCCCTTCTACCGAGCCTCCCACGCTGCCGGCCTGAGGCTACTGCCGCCTGGGGCCCGTTGGATAGACGCAGACCGGCGGGCGACTTGCAAAATTTCCAGACTGTGGTATAATGGGTTCCGGTCAGGGCGGTTAGCTCAGATGGCCAGAGCGCCACGTTGACATCGTGGAGGGCACAGGTTCAAGTCCTGTACCGCCCACCAACCGAATACAAAAAGGCGATGACCAGGACGAGTACCCGGAGAGACCGCTTCAGAGAGGGGGAGTCAGCGGCTGAAAGCTCCCCCAGCAAGGGCTCCGGGGAAAACCCCCTGTGAGCCGGCTCCGGAAAGGATCGATCCGAGTAAGGAGCACCGGGTGGCACCCGTTATCCAGCCCCACAAGGAGGGTGGAGGGCCTGCCTCTCCACCGTCGAATTTGGGTGGAACCGCGGGAGTTGACCTCTCGCCCCTTGGGCGAGAGGTTTTTTGTTTGCCTGAGTAGGGGCAGCCCTCGCGGCTGCCCACGGGGCAGGGGCAAGCCCTGCCCCTGCCGTCCGCCGTTTATTTTCAAGAGAGGAGGTAAATCATGGTATCAGAAAAAAGCAATGAGGATGAACAACTGCATAAACTGCGGCATTCCACAGCCCATGTCATGGCCGAGGCGGTGCTGCAGATCTTCCCGGAGGGCAAGCTGGCCTTCGGCCCGCCCATCGAGAACGGCTTTTACTACGATTTCGACCTGCCCCGGCCGCTGATGCCCGAGGACCTGGGCGAGATCGAGGCGCGGATGAAAGAGATCATCAAGGGGGATTATCCCTTTCTCCATCGCGATGTCAGCGTAGAGGAGGCACGGGCGATCTTTGGCAACCAGCCCTACAAACTCGACCAGATCGAGCGGCTGGTGGCCGGTCAGGAGGATGAGCACGGCGAGGCCGGCGCCGAACCGGTGACCAGCCTGTCCATCTATACGCACCACAACTTTACCGACCTGTGCCGGGGGCCTCACCTGGAACGGACGGGGCAGATTCCGCCGGATGCCTTCAAGCTGCTGAACGTGGCCGGCGCCTACTGGCGCGGCGATGAAAACCAGCCGATGCTCCAACGCATCTATGGCACGGTCTGGGAGACGGCAGCGGAACTGGCCGAGTTCCTGGCCTGGCGGGAGGAGGTGGAACGGCGTGACCACCGCCGGCTGATCAAGGAGCTGGACCTGATCAGTTTTCACGAAGAGGGGGGCGCGGGCCTGGCTTACTGGCACCCCAAAGGGGGGCGGATCCGCCAGATCATCGAGGATCACTGGCGTGCCCGTCATCAGGAGGGCGGCTATGAGATCGTCTACAGCCCTCACATCGGCCGGGCCCAACTGTGGGAACGGTCTGGCCACCTCAGCTTTTATCAAGAGAGCATGTATGCCCCGATGGATGTGGACGGGCTGGAATACTATATCAAGCCGATGAACTGTCCTTTCCACATCCTCATCTACAAGAGCCGCACCCATTCTTACCGCGACCTCCCCCTGCGCTGGGCGGAATTGGGGACGGTCTACCGCTACGAGCGAAGCGGCGTCCTCCATGGCCTGCTGCGCGTCCGTGGCTTCACCCAGGACGACGCCCACATCTTTTGCACGCCGGAGCAGGTAGAGGACGAGATCCTGGGCGTCCTGGACTTTAGCCTGAACCTGTTGCGGGATTTCGGGTTTGAGCAGTTCCAGATAGAACTGAGCGTGCGGGACCCCCAGACGCCGGACAAGTACGCCGGGAGCGATGAGATGTGGCAGCAGGCGGAGGGTTCCCTGATCAAAGCGCTGGAACTGCGGGGGCTGCCCTACAAGCGGATGGAGGGTGAGGCGGTCTTTTACGGGCCCAAGATTGACATCAAGATCAAGGACGCTTTGGGAAGGCCCTGGCAGTGCACGACCATCCAGTTCGACTTTAACCTGCCGGAGCGGTTTGACCTGACCTTCCGGGACCGGGATGGTCAGGAGCGCCGGCCGTACATGGTCCATCGGGCGCTGCTGGGCAGCCTGGAGCGATTCTTCGGCGTCCTGGTGGAGCACTATGCGGGCGCGTTCCCGGTCTGGCTGGCACCGGTCCAGGCCAGGGTCATCCCCATCGCCGACCGGCACAACGCCTATGCCCATCAGGTGGCGGCCCAGCTCAAGGCCGCCCGCCTGCGGGTGGAGGTGGATGATTCCGGCGACCGGATGCAGGCCAAGATCCGCAACGCCCAACTGGAGAAGGTGCCCTATATGCTGATCATCGGCGACCGGGAGATGGAGGGCGGGGCGGTGGCAGTGCGGCTGCGCAACGGCCAGGACCTGGGGGCCCGGCCGCTGGCCGACTTTATCGCCATGGTCCAGGCGGCCATCGCCGAACGACGCAACCTGTAGCAGGGCAGGAGCTTTCAGGTGCCAGGCACTCTTGGCCCTTCGCAAGTGCCTGGCACCGCGCCGGCGTTCAGGTGCCAGCACCGCCTCCACACTTGCGGCTTTACTTGTCTTATCCTCCATTTGACCGGCCTGCACTTTTAAGGTATAATGTACCCACGTCCCAGGAGCCGGCGAGGGCCCCTGGCATAGGGGAGGAGTAGAGATCAGCAGAGATAGAACCCGCGTCAATGAGGAAATTCGGGCTCCACAGTTGCGAGTCATTGATTCGGATGGCAAGCAACTGGGAATCCTGCCGCGTCGGGAAGCCCTTCGTCTGGCCGAAGAACGGGAACTGGACCTGGTGGAGGTCGCTCCCCAGGCCGATCCCCCCGTAGCCAAGCTGATGGACTTTGGCAAGTACCAGTACGAGCGGGCCAAGCGCGAACGGGAGGCCCGTAAAGCCAGGAAGGAGATCGAGGTCAAAGAGGTTCAACTGCGGCCCAAAACCGGTGAGCATGACATCGCCTTCAAGTTGCGCCAGGCGCGTTCCTTTCTGGAAACCGGGGCGAAGGTCAAAGTCCGGATGCGCTTCAGGGGTCGAGAGATCTATAACATAGATGTCGCCAAGAAGCAGTTCGACTTTTTTGCCAGCCAGCTGGCGGATATCGGCACCATCGAACAGGCGCCGAGTTTCGAGGGACGAACGATGTTGATGATTATGGCTCCCAACACGCGGGGCAAGTGAACGGTTGGGGGTCATACTCTGTCTTTCTGTGCAGTTCAGAGGATAGGATTGCTGTCTACCTTTGCCCCGAGCCGGGGCAATCGTTTTGTTAAGGAGGATCGATGCCCAAACTCAAGACGCACAAAGCTGCCGCCAAACGGTTCCAGTACACCGGATCGGGCAAATTGATGCGGACCAAGATCGGCAAGAGCCACCGGCGACGCATGAAAACCAAACGCGTCAAGCGGCTGTTCGACGAAATGATCGAAGTCACGTCCGCCGGTGCCAAAAGACGGCTGCGCCGCCTGGCCCCATATCTCAAAAACCAATAGAGGAGTAGGAAGGTGCCAAGAGTAAAAGGGGGTCCCCGGACCCGACGACGCCATAACAAGGTTCTCAAATTCACCAAGGGTCAGATAGGGGGCAAGCATCGCCTGTGGCGACGGGGCAACGAGGCGATGATGAAGTCGCTGTGGTATGCCTATCGCGATCGGCGCGACCGGAAGCGCGATTTCCGCCGCCTGTGGATTGCCCGCATCAACGCCGCTGCCCGTCAGGAAGGGATGTCCTACAGCCGGTTCATGCACGGCCTGCAAAAGGCCGGCGTCGCCCTGGACCGCAAGATCCTGGCCGATATGGCCGTGCGCGACCAGGCGACCTTTTCCCGGCTGGTTGCCATCGTGAAGGGTCGGTAAGAGAGCAAAGGAGCAGGGAAGACCCTACTCCCTGACCCCCTGCCCCCTTGCGGCTATGATCACCAGCGGTCAGAACGAACGGGTCAAGTACGTCCGGTCCCTCGCCCGGCGGCGGGTCCGCCGACGAGAGGGCCGTTTTGTTGTTGAGGGCACGCGGCTGGCTGACGAGGTGGTGAGGGCGGGCATCAAGCCCGCTCTCGTCTTGTACACCCCAGATTGGGCCGCCACACCTGCCGGCCGGCGCCTGCTGCCTGTGCTGGCCCGGGCCGAGGAAGGGGCTCTGGCCGTCAGTGAGGCGGTGTTGGCCGCCTGCGCCGATACGCAGACGCCTCAGGGGGTGCTGGCCGTCATCCCCTTTGTGGAGGTCCCCGCCCGGCCGGGGCTGATCCTGGTCCTGGATCAGGTGCGCGACCCCGGCAACCTGGGTACCATCCTCCGTTCGGCGGAAGCGGCCGGCGTGGGGCAGGTGCTGCTGGCTCCCGGCACGGTAGACCGCTACAACCCCAAAGTGGTACGCGGGGCGATGGGGGCACACCTGCGCCTGCCGGTGTTCGATCTGGAGTGGACGGCCATCGCCGACCGGGTAGCCGGATGTGCCGTGTGGCTGGCCGATGCCGGCGGTGAAGTGGCCTACGATGCCGTGGACTGGACGGCCCCTTCGGCGCTCATCGTGGGGGGAGAAGCCGCCGGGGCCGGGAAAGAGGCAGCCGCCCTGGCCACCGGCCGGGTGCGTATCCCGATGGCCGGTGGGGCGGAATCGCTCAACGCTGCGATGGCCGCGACGGTCCTCCTGTTCGAGGCGGCGCGGCAGCGGCGAGGGAAAGCTACCAGACCATCTGCACAAGACCGCTGCCGGTGATGGCCGGAGAGGGTAAAGCCATGAAGATCCGCTCGGTGACCGGTTTTGTCAACGTCGGCGATTCGATTCGCCGGGCCGGCCAGCCGGTCGGCCAGGTCCGCGCCGCCCTGGAAGAGGCAGGCCTGCCAGTGCAAACCACCCGCCTGGCGACGCAGCCCCTCTCTCACCTGCCGGGCGACCCCCTGCGCCTGGCCGCCGACCTGTGGCCGCAGTGCCGGGATGCCGGTTTTGATTATCTCTCGCTGGGGCCGCTCCTGGCCGATGCCCCCGACGCCGACCTTTCGCGGCTGGACCTCATCCCCGACCTCATCCGCGCCACCGAGGGCGTTTTTGCTGCCGTGCTGACGGCATGGCGGGGCCAGGGCCTGCACCTGGCGGCCATCCGGCGCACGGCGCAAATCGTTCACGAGATCGCTCACACCACCGAACAGGGGTTTGGCAACCTGCGGCTGGCGATGCTGGCCAACGTCGGACCGCACGCCCCCTTTTTCCCGGCAGCCTACCACGACGGCGGACCGCCGGCCCTGGCGGTCGCCACCGAGTCGGCCGACCTGGCCGTGGCTGCCTTCTCCCAGGCCGGGTCGCTGGAGGAAGCCCGATCCCGGCTGATCACAGCGGTGGAATCGGCAGCGGGGCAGATCGCAGCCCTGATCCGCCCCCTGGCCGCCCGCCACCGCATCCGCTTTGTTGGGATTGACTTTTCGCTGGCCCCCTTTCCTGAAGAGATGCGCAGCATCGGCGCGGCGGTAGAGCGTCTGGGGGTGGAGCGGTTTGGCGCACCGGGCACCCTGTTCGCCGCTTCGCTCCTCACCGACTGCCTGCGCCGGGCCAGCTTTCCCCGCTGCGGCTTTAGCGGCCTGATGTTGCCGCTGCTGGAGGATGCCACCCTGGCCGCCCGTAGCCGCGAGGGCCTGTTCGGCATCAACGACCTGCTCCTCTACTCGGCGGTGTGCGGTACCGGGCTGGACACGCTGCCCCTGCCCGGCGATGTGAGTATGGAGGAGTTGGCCGGCATCCTGCTGGACGTGGCGGCGTTGGCCCTGCGCCTGGACAAGCCCATCACCGCCCGGCTGATGCCGATCCCCGGTGCCCGGGCCGGCGACTTGACGGCGTTCGACTTTGCCTATTTCGCCAACGGCCGCGTGCTGGCCACAAAGGGTTGCGGTAGCCAGCTGCTCTTTGCGCGGGGGGGGTGGCTTGCCGTATAGCAGGTGTTCGAGGCGGCAAAGCACCCCGGGCCGGGCCTGGAAAGGCCGGGGCAGGGTGAGGGCAGGTGCCGGTTCTGCTTCGAGTACCCGGGGTGGCGAGCATTTGGAAAGTAGCGGCAAGGGTGCTATAATTGCCGGTTGTGAAAGCCAGATTCGTTCGTGGGTGGCTGGCTACCGGGCATTTCCTGCCCGTCGTGGGCCGACGGGCCGGGTGGGGGATCGCCCTGGTGGGTACGGTCAAAACCTCAGGGGAGCGGCCGGCGCCGCCACCGGGGACAAAGCGATCTTGCTCCCGGAGCGGGCGGTCTGAGGCCGACCTTATTTTCTGGAGGGCAGGGGGTGCCCTGGTCGGGACGCGGCCTGCCCCTGTATCCCCGCTCCCCTGTCCCCGCACAGCCTGCGGCTGTTGCCACAAGGAGGGCGGAAAGAGCGATGACCGTGATCGGCCTTGACCATGTTTCCAAAAAGTTCATCCTCCACCACGAACGGCCCCGCTCGTTCCAGGAGCTGTTCTTGCATTTTGCTCAACTCAAGTACACCTCCAGGGAGGAGTATTGGGCGCTGCGGGATGTGAGCTTTGAGGTCGGGCGGGGGCAGGTGGTCGGCATCATCGGGGCCAACGGCGCGGGCAAGAGCACCCTGCTCAAGTTGCTGTGCCGCATCATCGAGCCCTCTTCCGGCACCATCACCGTGGGCGGCCGGGTGGGCGCACTCCTGGAGCTGGGGGCCGGTTTCCACCCCGACCTGAGCGGGCGGGAGAACATCTACCTCAACGGCTCGATCCTGGGCCTGAGCCGGGCCGAGATCCGCCGCTGCCTGGACGACATCATCGGTTTTGCCGAACTGGAGCGATTTATAGACGTACCGGTGAAGCACTACTCTTCCGGCATGTACGTGCGGCTGGGCTTCTCCGTTGCCATCCACACCGACCCGGAAATCCTGCTGGTGGACGAGGTGCTGGCGGTGGGGGACCAGGCTTTTCAACGCCGCTGCCTGGACAAGATCAGCCAGATGAAACGGCAGGGGGTGACGATCCTCCTCGTCACCCATGCTCTGGACCAGGTGCGCACCCTGTGCGACCGGGCCCTCTGGCTGGAGGAGGGCCAGGTTCAGGCCGACGGCCCGGTGGAGCAGGTGTTGGAGCAGTATTTGGCCCACACCCTGGCCGATGAGGAACAGGACCTGCTCCGGATCGAAACCGCCCAACGGGAGAGCAAACACTGGCTCCACCCTGCCCGACTGCCCGACGAATGCCCGGCGGAGGTCGGCAACGGGGCATTTCGGCGTTGGGGGTCGCTGGAGGCCGAGATCGTGCGCGTGCAACTTCTGGACGATCAAGGGCGGGAGCGACGCATTTTCCACACTGGTCGGCCCTTCGTGGTGCGCATCCACTTTCTGGCCAGGGAGCGGATCGAACGGCCTCAGTTTGGGTTGGCCCTGTACCACGTCAGCGGCTTTCAGATCAACGGTCCAAACACCCTCTTTTCCGGCCTGGAGATCGCGGCCATTGAAGGGGAAGGTTATCTGGACTACATCGTGGAAAGCCTGCCACTTCTGGAGGGCAGCTACCTCCTGTCGGCCTCACTGAACGACTATGAAGGGTCACACCCTTACGACTATCACCATCAGGCCTATACCTTTCATGTGCAACCCGGCGGGGGGGTGCGGGAAAAGTACGGCAGTGTGCTCATCCCGGCCGTGTGGCAGCCGGGGCCGACCGGCTTTGTCCCCCCTCCTCCAACGGCGGCGGGCGGCGCATGACTTCGGTGTTGCTGGTTGCACCGGTCCCCATCGGCCAGCAGCGAACCGGCCCGGCCATCCGCTACTGGGAGCTGGCCCGCGTGCTCAGCGCCGAGCACCAGGTCACGCTGCTGCTGCCGGGCGACGGCGATCAGCCGGCCGAAGCTGCCCGGCCCGGCCCCACGCACCCCGCTTTTGCCGTCCAGAAGGGCGACGAGGCCGACCCAGAAGCCCTGCTGGCCACCCACCAGGTCGTCGTCGTCCAGGGGCCGGCCCTGCAGAAGCAGCCGCGCCTGGCCGGGCGGCTGGTCGCCGGGCAACACTACCTGGTGGCCGATCTGTACGATCCGGTCATTCTGGAGGTGTTGGAGATGGACCGGGGCGGCGCGGTGGGCCGCTGGCTGTACTGGGAGTACCAGGCGCTGCTCGCCGAGCAGTTGCGGCTGGGCGACTTTTTTCTGTGCGCCAGCGAGCGGCAACGCGATTACTGGCTGGGGGCGCTGGCGGCGCTGGGCCGCATCAACCCCGACACCTACGATGGCACCGACCTGCGCCGGCTGATCGACGTGGTGCCCTTTGGCCTGCCCGCCGAGCCACCGCAGCCCGCCGGGCCGGTGCTCAAGGGGGTACTGCCCGGCATCGCCCCCGGCGACCGGACCATCATCTGGGGAGGGGGGCTGTGGGACTGGCTGGACCCGTTGACGCCGGTGCAGGCCATGAAGCAGGTGATAACCCGTCAGCCCACTGCCCGGCTGGTTTTCTTCCAGGCGGACCGGCCTCAGCCGGCAATGGTCGGCCGGGTCAGGGAACTGGCCGCCGGGCTGGGGCTGCTGGGCCGCCACATTTTCTTCGCCCCGTGGCAGCCGCCGGAGCGCTGGGGGGCCTGTTTGCTGGAGGCCGACGTGGGGTTGTCGTTCCATCCGGCCAATCTGGAGACGCGCTTTGCCTTCCGCACCCGGCTGCTCGACTACATTTGGGCCGGGCTGCCCATCGTCGCCGCCCACGGCGACGTGCTGGGCGACCAGGTGGCAGCCCACGGCCTGGGATACCTGGTAGAGCCTGGCAATGCCGAGGCCCTGGCCAGCGCCCTTCAGGCCCTGTTGGACGAGCCGGATGCCCGCGCCTCTCGCCGGGCCGCCTTCCGCCGGGTGGCGGAGCGCTTCACCTGGGAGCGGGTGGCCGGGCCGCTGCTGCACTATTGCCGCCGGCCGTGGCGCGCCGGCGATGCGGCGAGTACCTTCGCCGAACGTTGGCAGCAGGCGGAGAAAGACCACCTGGCCTCTGATCTGGCCCATGCCAGGCGTCAGCTGGCTGCCATCGCCGTTCAGCGCGACGCCCTGGCCGCCGAACACGCCCGGACCGCCCAGTGGGCGGATGAATTGCAGGCCCGGCTGGACGATATGACCGCCCGGTGGCAGCAGTGCGAAGCACAACTCCAGGCAGCTCTGAACGGCCGGGGGATGCGCCTGCTGACCGGCACACAGCGGCTCGTCCGCCGGTTAAGGGGGAAAAGATGAGCCAACGCCAAATCCTGATCATCACCCACGACGTGGTGGACGAAAACATGGCCGGCCCGGCCATCCGCTGTTGGGAGTTCGCCCGTGTCCTGAGCCGCCAGGCCACTGTGATGCTGGCCACTCCCTTTCCCACATCGCTGGCACCCGACGGTTTTGATCTGGTTCAGTACGATGCAGAAAAGCTCAAAGGACTGGCGGCAGCCGGTGACGTGATCATCCTGTCCACCTACACACTGTGGCGGTTCCCCTTCCTGTCGGCGGTGGCTGCTCCGCTGGTCGTGGACCTCTATGACCCGTTTCTGCTGGAGAGCCTGCCGCTGCTGGCCGACCGGTCCGAGGCCGAACGCCATTGCCGTCACGATGACATCCTCGATGCCCTCACCGATCTGCTGTTGTGGGGCGACTTTTTCCTGTGCGCCAGTGAGCGGCAGCGCGACTACTGGCTGGGCTGGCTCAACGCCCTGGACCGCATCAACCCCCTGACCTATGACGACGATCCGACCCTGCGACGGCTGATTGACGTGGTGGCCTTTGGCCTGCCCGATACCCCCCCAAAACACATCCACACCGTGCTCAAGGGGGTGCACCCCGGCATCGCCGCCACCGACCATGTGCTCCTGTGGGCCGGCGGGATCTATAACTGGTTCGACCCCCTGACCCTCATCCGGGCGATGGCCCGCGTCTCGGCCCTGCGCGACGACGTGAAGCTGGTGTTCCTTGGCATCCGCCATCCCAACCCGGAGGTAGAGCCGATGGCGATGGCCGAGCAGGCGGTGGCCCTGAGCCGGGAACTGGGCCTGTATGAGAAGAGCGTCTTTTTCAAAGACTGGACGCCCTACGAAGAGCGGCAAAACTATCTGCTGGAGGCCGACGCCGGTGTCAGCCTGCACTTTGCCCACCTGGAGACCCACTTTTCCTTCCGCACCCGGCTGCTGGACCACCTGTGGGCCGGCCTGCCGACGATTGTCACCCGTGGCGACGTGTTGGCCGATCTGATCGCCCGGCACCATCTGGGCTGGGTGGTGGACTATGAAGATGTGGACGGTGTGGCCGCTGCCATCCTGGAGGGCGCCGATCTCCCTCGTGCCGGGTTCCAGACGCGCTTTGACGCCATTACCCCGCAGTTGCGCTGGGAAGTGACGATGCAGCCGCTTCTGGCCTTCTGTCGGGAGCCGCGCCCTGCCGCCGACCGGCAACGGGCCCGGAGCGGCCGGCAAACGCTGCCGGCCTTGAAGCTCATCAGCCACATCAACGCCCTGCGCCGCGACCTGGCTGCCCGCGACGAGCGGCTGGCCTACCTGGCTAGTGTGGTGCGCGACCGGGAGGGCCGTGTCGCCGCCCTGGAAACGGAAAAAGAACGCCTGCAGGCAGAAATCCACGCCTGGCAGGCAGAAGCCCAGACCTGGCAGGCAGAGACAGAACAGCTGCGGCAGACTTTGCAGCAGATCGAGCAGGGGCGGGTAATGCGCCTGATGAACGGCCTGCGCCACATCCTGAAAGGAACGCCCCTGAGGTAAGCATGGCCGATCCCCTGGACCCTTGCTATACGCAGAACGACAATTACCGGCCCCACAACGACGGCACCTTCTGGATCCTGAGCGACGCCGCCGGCTGGGGGCTGGCCTGCGACGAACCGGTGTACCGCGTCTGGTCGGCGTTTGACGGTCGCCCGACTGCGGAGGTGATCTCGACCCTGACGGCCGAGACAGGCCTGTCGGCCGCCTTTGTCGAGTGCACCGCCAAAGTCCTGGCCCGCGCCGGGGTGCTCATCCCCTCTCTGCCCCTGCCTCCACCGGCCCCCAGGCTGGCGAACGATATCTCGGATTTGTGGCCCTTTCCCCTCGTGTCCATCATCATCCTGGCCAGCCGCCAGGCCCGCGTACACCTGGAGACCTGTCTGCCCTCGGTGCTGGCCCAAACCTATCCCAACCTGGAGATCATCCTGGTGGACAACCAGACGACCGACGATTCGGCGGCGTTCACCCGGCAGCACTTTCCCCAGGTCAAGATCCTCACCACCCCTCGGCCTATGGGCTTTGCCGAAGCCAACAACCTGGCTATGGAACAGGCTCGGGGCGAATTTCTGTTTCTGGTGAACGAGGACACCGAAATGGAACCGGACTGTGTGGCCGAGTGTGTGCGGGTGATGCTCCGCTCGGAGCGGATCGCCGCTGCGGCTCCCAAGATGAAGCTCTACTACATGCGCCACTTTTTCAATTCAATGGGCAACTCGCTTCACCCCGATGGCAACTCGCACGATAACTTTATCGGCTACCTGGATGTCGGCCAGTTCGACGACACCGACCAGGTCTTCACCGCCTGTTTTGGCGCGGCGATGTTGCGCCGCTCGGTCGTCCAGGAGATCGGCGGTATGGACCCCGAATTTTTCATCTACTTTGCCGACACCGATTGGTGCTTCCGTGCCCGGCTGCGTGGCTACGATGTGGTCGCCGCCCCCCGGGCCGTGGTCTATCACAAGTTCACCGCCACCGTCAGCACCATGGCCTCTACTTTCAAGCTGGGATTGGTCACCTACAGCCGCCCATGGTTTGCCTGGAAGAACCTGGATTTCCGGCTGGCCAGCCGTCTTTTGTGGTCCTACCTGCAGCGCGATTTCGGCGGTTATCTGTGGGCCAGACGGCAGGGGATGCCGGGGGTAGCAACCACCTTTCGCCGGAGTTGGGGCAGGTGGCTGCGGGCCCTGCCCCGGGCCACGGCTGCCCGGTGGCGGACCCGGCGGCTGCGCCGCCCTCCCTTTTCCGACGACGCGGCCCTGGCCCTGACGGCAAACGCGCCGCGGCCGGCCATGTACGGCCAGTATCCGGTCATCGCCGCGCTGTTTATCCGTGGTCACTACCTCCATCTGGAAACTTTCCGGCCAGAATCGCCCCCGACCGCCGAGGACCTGGCCCCTGACGCCGGCCCTCCCCCGGCTTCGCTCTCCTACCTGGGGCGGCGGGCGTGGCAAACCCTCTGCGAGAAGGGGCTGCGCGGACTGGCAACCGAAATACGGAACTACTTCCTATGGCGCATTTCTCCCCGATAAGAGCCGGTGAAACCATGCCCGATCTGGCCCTGTACCGGCAGCGAGATGGCCTGGTCCCCAACACCCGGCCCGACGGCTGGCTGAAACTGCACCTGCCAGGCGATCCGATCGGCATTGCCCTCGACCCGGTAGTCGCCGCCACCTGGTCGGCAGCCAGGTGGCGAACGGTGGCAGAGGTGGCCCAGGCGGCCCATATCTCGACCTACCTGGCCGCCTGTACCCTGGGCGTCTTGCAGCGGGCCGGACTGCTGTCGGGTGGAGCGCCCGTGGCCGTAGATCGGCCCGACAGCCGATCTTCTCCGGCCTCTGGGCTCACGGTAGCTGCCATCATCCTCCACCGACATGCCCAGGCCGACCTGGATGCCTGCCTGGCTTCGGTCTGGCAGCAGGAGGAAACGCCGCCGGCCCAGGTTACTGTCCTGGCTACTCCCTTCCTCCCGCCTGACAACCTGCCGGTTCGCCTGATTCAGTGCCGGTCCGACGCTCTGGTACCGGCCCTGGCGGAAGAATTGGACCGCACCGAGGCGCCGGTCATCCTGCTGCTCGATTCCCGGTTCCGCCTGGGATCCGGTTGCCTGGACGGGCTGGCCCGGACGCTGACCATGCGGGGCAGTATTGGGGCGGTGGCGCCGCGCGTCATGTGGCAACTGTGGCCGACCCTTGTTATTGGCATCGGCCTGTGGCCCCACAACCCCTACGCCGGCCATCTGGACGTGGGACAGTTTGGGCAACGCTGGCAGCCGGTGCCGGCGGTCAGCCTGGCCGCCGGGCTGTTCCGGCGGGCAGCCCTGCTCCAGGTGGGCCTGCCGACCGGGGACGACGACCTGGATCGGGTTGGGGCAGAATGGTGCTGCCGGGCACGGCAGCGAGGATACCGCTTCCTGGCCGCCCATCAGGCGCTGGCCTGGGGGCCGTGGCCTGCGCGGGCCGAAGGGACCGACAGATGGCCAGGCCGACCGCCCCGCCGCAGGAGACAGCTCCCCGCCTGGGAGCCGCCCGGCCCTGGCCCCATGCTGCACGACGGTTCCCCGGCGCTGACCCTGGACAACGTGCGCGGGATGTATGGCCACTCCCCGGCGATTGCCCCGCTGCCCATCCGCCGGCGGATCGCCCTGCTGGCGGAAGAGTCGCCCTGCCACCAGGCCATGATCCGCGCCCTGGAGGCCGTGGGCCAGGTGCACCGGCTCCCCCTGGACGGAGACGACGAGGAGATGCTGCTCGCCGCTTGCCGGGCCGCCGAGCTGATCATCGCCGGGGCTGAAGCATTCGACCGTTGCGAATTTCTGAAAGACTGGCCGCGCCCCATCCTGCTGGCCGCGCCACCGGCCGGTGGATCGGCCCGGCCCTGGTCAGGGCCGGTGGATGGCATCCTGGATATGGGCGATGAGGGCTGGATGGTGCTGACCCCCACCGAACCGTTTGAACCGATCGCGCCCTTGCTCGATTTCTGCCGGCAGCCGCGCCTGGACCCGCAGCGCGAGATTGACCTGGTGCTCGGCCCAGGGGCACTTCAGGAACCGCCCCCGCCGACTCCGCTCCACAAACTGCCGGCCAAAGCCTGGCAACTCCTCAGCCGGCAGGGCGTCAGGGCCATGGTGAGCGAGGTGGGGCGATACTTGCGCTGGAGGCTGGCAATCTAGCATGGATTATCCGACCGTCAGTGTCGTTGTGTTGAACTACAATGGCCGGCAGTACATGGAGGACTGTTTCGCCTCCCTCTCCCGGCTCGACTACCCGGCAGAGCGCCTGGAGCTGGTGCTGGCCGACAACGCCTCGACTGACGACTCGGTGGCCTATGTGCAGGAACGGTTCCCCCAGGTGCGCATCATCCGCCTGGACCGCAACTATGGCTTTTGCGGCGGCAACAACCGGGCAGCCGCCCAATGCGACAGCGAATTTGTGGCCTTTCTCAACCAGGACATGCGCGTCGAACCCCACTGGTTAACTGCCCTGGTGGAGGCATTGGGCGATGAACCGGACATCGCCTGTGCAGCCTCCAAAGTGCTGACCTGGGACGGGCAGGCCCTGGATTTCGCCGGGCTGCTGGTCTCGTTCCTGGGCCACGGCCGGGCTGCCGGTTACCACGAACCTGACCTGACCGCCTATGACCAGGTGCGCTACATCCTGGGGCCGATTGGGGGGGCGATGCTCATTCACAGGCAGCTTTTCCTGGAAATCGGCGGCTTTGACGAGGATTTTGTCGCCTACTTTGACGACATTGACCTGGGCTGGCGGCTGTGGATCCTGGGCTATAAGGTGATCCTGGCCCCCCAATCGCTCTGCTACCATGTCCACTATGGCGCCTTTTCCCAACAACCTCAGGCCCGGCTGCACTACCTCTATGAGCGGAATGCCCTGTACACGATCCTCAAGAACTACGAGGATCGCTACCTGGAGCGGGTGCTGCCGCTGGCGCTGCTGTTGCAGTTCAAACGGGCCTATTTGCTGGGCGAGATGGCCGGCCTGGAGATGGACCGCAGCCGCTTTGGCCCGGAAGCTGAGCAGACACCCGCCCCACCGCCGGTTCGCTACGACACGCGCTACTACCTGGGCGAAGCATGGCGCACCCTGCGCACCGGCGGGCCGGCGGCGCTGGCGCGCAAGGTCCGGGAAGAGCTGGCCCGGCGGCGGGGGCAGCCCCTCAGCCAGTTTCTGCCGACCGAGGCGGCGGTGACACGGCAACCCCCCTTCTGGCAGCAACAGGCCTGCCTGGCAGCCATGAATGACGCCATAGAGAATTGGAGCGCGATGCTGGAGAAGCGGGCCGCCATCCAGGCGCGCCGCCGCCGCAGCGACCTGGAGATCTTTACCACCGTGCAGGCACTGAGCTTCGACGTCTGTTTCGATACGCCGCAATACCGGTGGACGCAGCAAAGGCTGATGGAACTGTTCGGCATCCGGGAATTGTTTGGCGAGATGTTCAACCCGGAGATTCCCTTTGCGCTGTAGCGGAGTAACTGCCGACCCCCCGCAGGTTTGGGCGCAATCTCCGCGTAAAAGTGCGCTGCAATGAGCGGCTCGCCTTGTTGTAACCTGCGGGAGGGTAGTTACGAGCAGATAGTATATGAGGAGTGAAGATGAGTGACATTGTGGGCCTCATCCCGGCCGCCGGCCAGGGCACCCGGCTGGCCCCCTTCCCCTGCCCAAAAGAGCTGTTCCCGGTAGGCTATCAGGATTTCCAGGTCAGAGGGAAGGTGGAACGCCGTCCCAAGGTCATCAGCCAATATCTGTTTGAGCAGATGGTGACCGCCGGTGCGCGGCGGATCTTTATTGTCCTGGGGGAGAACAAGCAGGATATCATGCGCTACTACGGCGCGGGCCGGCGCTTTGGCACCAACGTGGCCTACCTCTACCAGGACGTGCTGCGCGGGATGCCGTTCGCCCTGGACCTGGCCTATCCCTGGCTGCGGGGCGAGACGGTCATCTTTGGCATGCCCGACACCATCGTCGAGCCACGGGATGCCTTTGTCCGGCTGGTGGCTTACCACCGCGCCCGGCAGGCCGACCTGACGCTCGGCATCTTTGACACCGACACACCCTGGAAATTCAGCCCGGTCAAACTGGATGAGGAGGGCCGTGTCCTCTACAATATAGACAAACCCCGTCAGACCGACCTGTATAACACCTGGGGCATCTGTTGCTGGGGCAGCCGCTTCACCGGGCTGATGCACGACTTTTTGGCGCAGATTGCCCATGAGGAGCGCGAAGTGGTCCTGTCGGAGGTGTTTGGTGAGGCCCTGCGGCAGGGCCTGGCGGTGTATGGCCTCTATTTTGCCGATGGCCAGTACCTGGACATCGGCACGGCCGAGGAGCTGGACACGGCCCTGCGCAAGTTCCATCTGTAGGAGTATCTCGACCATGTTCGATTCGACCTCACCCCTACCCCCTGGCCCCCTTCCGAATTCGGAATTCCGAATTCGGAATTCGGAGGAGAGGGCCAGGGGGTTGGGGGATGGGGTGAGGTCCGCCCCGTCTATAATTTATGTTAATTTAACATTGTCGAGGCATCCTGCCCTGGAGAAACAGATCACAGAAACTTAAATCCTGTGCCATGAATGTTTTGCACGTGGTTCACGGCTACTATCCGGCCATCGGCGGCACCGAGTTCCTCTTCCAGCGCATCTCGGAGGGGTTGGTTTCCCGCTATGGCGACCGGGTGACCGTCTACACGACCAACGGCTACAATCCCGGCTTTTTCGTGGACCCGGTCGAGCCGGCCATTCCCATCCGTGAGGATGAGGAGTTGAACGGGGTCCGCATCCGCCGCTTCCCGGTCAATAACCGCCTGGCGCCGTATCTGGTGCGGCTGCAATCTACCGCCTTTCGCCACAACTGGCCGTTCAACGACCTGCTGCGCACCCTGTACCACGGCCCCATCTCCTGGCCGATGTTCCGGGCCATTTGTCGCGCTCAGGCCGACGTACTGGTCGCCTCGGCCTTTCCGCTGCTGCACATGTACTATGCTGCCGTGGGCAAACGGTTCAACCGTCTGCCGCTGGTCTTTTGCGGGGCGCTCCACCCCGGCGACCGCTGGAGCTACGACCGGCCGATCATCTACAAGGCCATCGCCCTCTGCGACATCTACATCGCCTACACGCCATTCGAGCGAGATTGGGTCGTTTCCAGAGGCTTTCCCGCCGACCGGGTGCGGATCGCCTCGCCCGGCGTGGACCCGCAGCCGTTCCAAACCGCCGACGGGAGCGCGCTGCGCCGCGCGCTGGGCTGGGAGGACGCGCCGGTGATCGCCTTCATCGGCCAGCAGGCGGCGCACAAGGGGATTGACGGGCTATATCACGCCATGCGCCTGGTGTGGCGGCAGATGCCGGAGGCCAGGCTCATCGTCGCCGGGGGGCGGACGACCTATTCGCCGCACCTGGACCGCGTGCTGGAGACCTTTTCGCCGCAGGAACGGGACCGCATTCAGCTCATCCCCAACTTTAGCGAGGCGGAAAAGGCCGAGATTTTCGCCGCCTGCGATATTTTTGTCTCACCCTCAGGCCACGAATCGTTTGGCATCACCTTCATCGAGGCCTGGGCGGCCGGCAAGCCGGTAGTCGGCTGCCGCAGCGGGGCCATCCCCACCGTGATAGACGAGTGGGAGGACGGCCTGCTGGTGCCCTACGGGGATGTGCCGCAGTTGGCCAGCGCGATCCTGGAGCTGCTGACCGATGAGGCGCTCCGCGAGCGGCTGGCGCGGCGGGGGCGGGAAAAGGTGCTGGAACGATACACCTGGGATGTGGCCGTGGCCCGGTTCCGGGAAGCGTATGAACAGGCAATCTCTTAGATGGAGAGTGAAACAGTGAGAAAATTGTCGCCGCGATCCGAGGTACGGAATTTTGCCCTGCGGGCGTGGAATCGGATGCAGGGCAATCTGCCCATCCCCCCGGCCGAATTGATCTTCCTGGCTGCCGGCTCGGAGGATGTTTCCTGGTTCCTGAAGGCGGGAGCCTGGGGTGCTCAAAGTATCCTCGACATCCTGCAAAAGCACGGCCTGAGCCTGGCCGACGTCAGCCCCATCCTCGACTTTGGTTGCGGTTGTGGGCGGATCATGCGCCATTGGAAATCGTTACAGGAGGTCGAGTTATACGGCACAGACTACAACCTCAGGCTGATCAACTGGTGCCGGGTCGAACTGCCTTTTGCCCATTTTCAGACAAATGAGTTGTGTGGTAGGCTGGATTACGCGGACAACAAATTCGGTTTTATTTACGCCCTGTCAGTCTTTACCCATCTGACGGAAGAGCAGCAGTTTTTTTGGATCGGCGAGTTGTTCAGGATACTCAGGCCGGGTGGTTACCTTCTGATCACCGTCCACGGCGAACACTATCTCAACATTCTGCCACCCCAAGAGCAGGAGCAATTCCGGCTTGGTCGCCTCGTCATCCTCGGTGAAGAATACGCAGGGACCAATATGTGCGCTGCATTTCACCCTGAACAATATGTGCGTGAGAAACTGGCCCGGGGATGGAATGTGGTAGATTTCATTCCAGAAGGCGCCAGGGGAAATCCCAGCCAGGATCTATTCCTCTTGCGCAAACCGACAGCCTCCTGACTCCGAGGAAAGGGAATATGAACGCAGCCCCAAGAATTGTGCCTGACATGGACAGGAACTCGTCCGCTTTCACCGGCTAAAGCCTCGATTTTGATCCTGAGAGCTTCCACAAGCCTACCCCGACAGGGTGCCAGGTCCAAAGTACAGGAGATACAAAGATGGAATTGGGACCTTTTGTGATGAGATTGATTCCCAAGAGCGTGCGCCGAGCTCTTCGAGAATCCTTGCGAACCGTTTTGCAGGAGGAGATTCAAACGGTTCTGAGCAGAGAGTTCGCCCGAGTCGCTGCTCATAGCCTCGACCTGGAAGGCGTTGTGGACCATTGTGATGCCGAGATCATCGTGGGCTGGGCCTGGGATCGGACTCGACCCAACGTCCCAATCGCGGTCGAGATCTGGGATGGTGATACCCTGGTCGACACGGTATGGGCCGACGGTTTTCGCCAGGATCTGTACGAAGCGGGGAAAGGGGACGGAAGACATGCCTTCACGTACGTCATCCCCCATATCCTGAAGGATGGACAACCGCATTCTATCCACGTACGATTCTCGCCCAAAGCTGAATTGGCAGCCAGCCCCAGGCTGGTGACCCTTGCGCCGAGCTCCCTGGAGAATCCCTTGTTCATGCATACGCCCCTCAAAGATTTCGTGGGAGATGGCCCTTTTAAGGAAATTGGGGAGGCGTTCCTGACTTATTTTGTGGAATTGGCCGGTTTGCAGCCTCACGAAAGGGTGCTCGAAATCGGCTGTGGAATCGGGCGCATGGCCATCCCCCTGACCGGCTATCTGAACCGGAATGGTCGCTACGAGGGGATGGACATTTCAAAAACGTGCATTGATTGGTGTCGAGAGAATATCACCCCCAAACATCCCAACTTTCACTTTGTTCATGCGGATCTGTTCAATAAAAGCTACAATCCAAACGGCAAATATCAGGCCTCTCAGTACAGATTCCCCTACGACGACCAATCCTTCGACTTTATCTTCCTGACCTCTGTTTTTACCCATATGCTGCCGGCGGACATGGACCATTACTTTTCCGAGATCCATCGCCTGTTAAAGGCAGGGGGCCGAACCCTCACACCTATTTCCTGCTCAATCCTGAATCGCGGCAACTTATCAGAGACAAAAAAGCTCGCTGGGAGCTCAAGTTCGATTTCGGGCACTACCGGGTTGAAAGCATCAACGTGCCCGAAGCTATTGTCGCCTACGACGAATCGTTCATCCGGCGTCTGTATGAGAAGCATGGCTTTCAGCTCATGGAGCCTGTCCATTACGGAGCCTGGTGCGGTCGGCAAACCTGGTTGAGCGGCCAGGATATCGTTTTGGCCGCGAAGCATTGATGGGCAACGCATGTTTGTTCCAGGGGGCGGGAGCATGAACGCAACTTCAGGAATCGTGCCAAACACGGACAATTTGAAGATCCTGATTGTCAGCACCCCCAAGACTGGCAACACGTGGATCAAATATCTACTGGCCAACCTCTACGATCTGCCGATCGGGGAGCTAAACAGCATCGAATTCAACGTCGCCGAGGCCGAGGCGTTGGGCCCACGCTGGGTGGCTCACCAGCACTACGCCGCCCGTCCGGACCTGATTGACTGGGCAGAGCGCAACGGCGTGGTGCTGGTGACCACCCTTCGCCACCCGTGTGATGTACTCGTTTCCCTGTTCCACTATGTGCGGGCCTTCGGCGCTGAGGTGGTCTTTTCGGAACGCGATCGGGCACCGATCATGGCCCTTGACGAGGGGACGATCGGCGAACATACCGCCGCCTACGTCCGGGATGGCTTTTCGACTGCGCTTGACATCTCGCTGAGCTGGCTACGCTCCGGCAAGTCCTGCGTGGTCCGCTACGAAGACCTCAAGCATGACCCGGTTGCTGCCCTGGAGGTTCTGACAGCCTCGATCCAGGAGGTTCGCCTCGAACGCATCAGGGATGTGGCGGGTGCATGGACCTTTGAGCAGATGCGCCATATGCCCGGCATGGATCCCCGCTTCTTCCGTAAAGGCCAGGTGGGCGGCTGGCGCTCAGAACTGCCGCCCATGATTGTGGATCTGCTGCGGCAGGGGCCCTACCCTGCCCAGTTCGCCGCCCTCGGTTACTCGTTAGACCAGGACTACTCCCTCATCCCGCTGTCGCGCGTGCCCCTTGTCCTGGAGCGATTGCGCACCGTCACCATGGTCAACCCGCACCTGCCCATCGCCTGGCCAACCTGGCCGCCGGGGCTGTGGCCCAAGGTCGAGGCGCTGGCCCAAAAGGTGATCCGTCGTCTGCTGCGCTGGTACATCAACCCTATCGTCGAGCAGCAGAACCGCTTCAACGCCGCTGTTACCGAAGCGCTGACCGAGATGTGGCGCGACCTCTCCCGACTGCAAGAAACGCTCTGGCTGGGGAAGCACAGAAACGAGGTGCGAGGTGAATGAGTGTCCTCTGGGGTGTGGCTCTGGCGAAACCAGGCTGCCCCGCCGCCGCTACCTGCTCCTCAGCCTGGCCCTGCTGCTGGCCGCCCTGGTCGCCCTGGTCGCCGGGGCCGCCCCCACTCCGGCAGCCATGCCCGACTGGCTGGAACCGCGCGGCCTGAGCCTGGTCGAGCTGGTCGGCGCCATCCCGGATGAGTACCTGCAGGGCACGATCCTGTCCTGGAGCGACTGGGCCGGCCTCGTCGTCTACCAGGCAGGGTCGCGCCACGGCGATATGGTGGTCATCACCACCACCATCTATCCGCGTTTTATGACTGTGGCCGGAGTGCCCAACAACCAGATGACCCTGTTCGGCTGCCTGGGCCAGCCGCCCCGCTTTGACCACCTGGCCAGCGCCGTGCCGACCTCCACGCTGCGGGTATTCGATGTGACCGGGGCGGAGGTGACACAGCAGATCTGGTGGCTGGACACCACCCGCATGGGCACCGGCCAGCCCATCGCCAACAGCACCCAACCCTTCCGCTACCCGGAGGATCACTATGGCGTCGGACAACCGCTTCCCCTGCCCCTGGGACCGGACGGCCTGACCCTCCCGCCCAACAGCGGCTGCTGGATCAGGCTGCCAGGGGCGGACTACTACCCCCTGACCGGCGTCTTTACTCTGCACTTCCCCCCCGCCGTGCGAGCCTCCGTGGCCGGCACGCAGCAGGCCACCTTCCAGTCCTACATCGGTGTCGGCTGGCTGGGCATCTTTCAGCCGTTGATGGACCAGTTGCGCGCCACCTACCCCGACCGGCATGGCCGTATCCTGCTCAATATACCGCCAGGGGCCAACTATTTCCTGCTCAAGTATCCGCCCATGCCCGGCGACCCCTACACCGATTCGTCCGGCAAACCACCCTACCTGAATGCCGACCGCCTCTCATCGGGCACCTATCGCCTGGCCAGGGATACAGCCCTGTTATCCGGCGACCTGCACTTTTCCGCCGCCTTTCCCCTGGAAGTGGCCTGGCGCGACGCCGACCAGGCGCCGAATAGCGAATTCCTGCCCCAACTCCGCAATCCGACCCAACTGGCCCCGCCGGAATATGTCATCCCTGCCGGCATCCCCTATGACAACTGCTTCACCCAGGGCAACTGCCCGGACGGCCTCCTGCAACGCATCTACGAGGTCGAAATGGAACTGGAGATCGTCTACCTGCAGGTGATCCGCTCTACAGGCGAAGGGCAATGGGTGCCGGTCAAGATGGCCGGCCCTGCCTGGCGACCCTCTGCCGCCTCCGGGCCGACGACGGTGACGGAGGGGGCCCTCCGCCCCTCCGTTGTGCCCACCGGCACGTACAGCATCTTCTTGCCGTTCGTCATCATGGAGGGGGAGGAACCCACCGGCTGTCCCTGCGGCTGGTTCGACGACCTGGGGCGCCTGTTGGACTTTTATCCCGGCGCGGTGAGATGAGCTGCATCCTGCACATCATCCCCGGTTACTGGCCGTTCGTCGGCGGCGCTCAGACCTACCTGCGGGCCATGTCGGAGCGGCTGGCCGGCGACGGCCACCAGGTGGTGGTGGTCACCACCGATGCGACCGGCATCCACTGCTTCTGGGACCCGCGCCAGCCTCGCCTCCCGGAGCGGGAAACAACCCTCGGCGGTGTGCGGGTGGTCCGTTGCCGGCTGGCGCACCTGCCCCTTGCCCCGCTGAGCTTTTACCTGCTGCGTCGCCTGGCCATCGAGCTGGCCCGCCTGCCGCTCATCGCCCGGCCGCTGCTGCGGTGGCTGGCCCAGGCCATGCCTCGCGTGCCGGCGCTGGAGGACACGCTGGAGAACTTGGGGCCAGGTTTTGACCTGGTGCATGGCGTGGATATTGCGGCGGATCGGCTGCTCCTGGCCGGCCATCGCTACGCCCGCCGCCACGGAGTGCCCTTTGTCGTCACCCCGTTTGTCCATATCGGCGGGCGGGCAGTGCAGCGCTACCACACCATGCCCCACCAACTGGCCGTCCTGCGCGATGCCGAGGCGGTGATCGTCCAGACCGGCCTCGAAGCGCGGGCGCTGGCCGGCCTGGGCGTGCCGGAGGCGCGGCTGGTGCGCCTGGGCATGGGGGTGGACCTGGATGAGTTGCGCGGTGGCAACGGGGCCCTTTTCCGGGCCGAGCAGGGCATCGCCGGGCCGGTGGTGACCTTTCTGGGGGCGCTCACCGATGACAAAGGCATTGTCCACCTGCTGCGGGCCATGCAGCGCCTGTGGGATGCCGGCCGGCAGGCAACGCTGGCTATCGCCGGGCCGGCGGTGGTCCCCTCTACCTTTGAACAGGTCTATCATGCCTTGCCGGAGGAGCACCGGCAGCATATCCGACGGCTGGGGGTGGTGGGGGGTTCGCTCAAACAGGACCTGCTGGCTGCCACCGACATCCTGGCCCTGCCCTCGCGGGTGGACTCGTTTGGCATCGTCTACCTGGAGGCGTGGGCCTATGGCCGGCCGGTGATCGGCTGCCGCGCCGGCGGCGTGCCGGATGTCATTGAGGACGGTCAGGATGGCCTGCTGGTGGAGTTCGGCGATGTGGCCGCCCTGGCGCAGGCCATCGAGGCGCTGCTGGCCGATCCGGAGCGCCGCCGGGCGATGGGCCGGCGTGGGCGGGCCAGGGTGGAAAGACATTACACCTGGGATCGCCTCTACCCGGTCCTGCGCGGCGTCTACGACCAGGTGCAACGCACCGGGGCCAGGCGTGCTTCGTCTCCCCAGAGTGATAGCTAAGATGAAGATTCTGCTCGTTTCTCACAAATTTCCGCCCCATGCCCTGGCCGGCGTGGAGGTCTATACCTGTCATCTGGCCCAGGAACTGCGCACCCGCCACCAGGTCGTCGTCTTTTACCGCCACGACGACCATCATGGCCCGCCTTTTGCCGAGATTGACGGCGAGACAGACGGTGTGCCGACTCACCGGGTGTCCTGCAATCCCGGCGGGCTGCGGGCCTCGGTGGCCGGCCAGTTCTTTGACACCTTCCTCAACCGCCGGATCGAGGCCGCCTTTGCCCGTTTCCTGGCCGACTTCCGGCCCGACCTGGTTCATTTCCAGCACGTGATGGCCCTGTCGGCGCGGCTGCTGCCGATTGCCCGGCGGGCCGGCGTGCCGGTCGTGCTCACCCTGCACGATTTCTGGTTCCTGTGCAGCAATTCACAGCTCATCTGGCCCGACGCCCGGACCTGTCGGGGCAAGGCACTGGGCATGAACTGCGTGCGCTGTGCGGCAGCGGCGCGCTTCCCCTCGCCGCTGGTGCCCTGGCTGCGGCCGGCCGTGGCCCCGCTGTTCCTGTGGCGCGACCGGTTGGTGAAACGGGCCGCCTTCTACGCCGACCGGCTTATTGCCCCTTCCCGCTTTTTGCTGGAGCAGTACCGGGCTGCCGGCTTTCCTGCCGGACAGCTCCTCGACCTGGATTATGGTCTGCCGGTCGAGCGCATCCGTCGCTTTCCCCGCCTCCCGTCCGATGGCCGGTTGCGCATTACCTTCATCGGTTCACTGGCCTGGCAAAAAGGGGTCCACATTCTGGTTGAAGCCTTCAACGGCCTGCCACACGGGGTCGCCCGGCTGCGCATCTGGGGCGACCCGACAGTCTTTCCCGCCTATACCGACCGGCTGCGCCGGATGCTGACCCATCCCGAGGCCCAACTGATGGGCCGTCTGGACAACGAGCGGGTGGGCGAAGCCCTGGCCGACAGCGATGTGCTGGTGGTACCCTCGCTGTGGTATGAGAACTCGCCGCTGGTCCTTCTCGAAGCGCGGGCAGCCGGGGTGCCGGCCGTCGTCTCCGGGCACGGGGCGCTGGCCGAGAAGGTGCGCCACGAGATAGACGGCCTGCACTTTCCGCCGGGCGATGTCCCTGCCCTGCGGGCAACCCTGCACCGCCTGCTGGATGAGCCCGACCTCCTGCCCCGCCTGCGGGCGAACGTCCGGCCGCCGACCGATGTCGGTGAGCATGCCCGGCAAGTGGAGGCGATCTATCAACTCCTCACCCCACCCCCGACCGCTATTTGACAGACCCGACGAAGTGCGATAGAATGGGCATCCGCTTATGGAAACCCATGGCCCGCAGGAGGGAACGTTGGCCCGTTCGGGACGGGAGCGCGGAGGACGGCGGCGGGGGGTGTTCTGGTTCCTGGCCCTGATTCTTCCGCTTCTCCTCACCGGCTGTTCGGATTTCATAGACCACGACCAGACGAGCTTGGCGCCGGAGATGGCGCTGACAATGGAGCCCGGCCACACCGTCGGCCAGACCTTTGTGGCCCGGCACGGCGGGCTGAACGGGGTGGAGGTCTGGCTGGAGGCGGAACCGGGCACGACGGGCCGCCTCCTCCTTCACCTGCGCGCCGATCCCCAATCCGCCGCCGACCTGGCCGTGGCGACGCTCTCGCTGGAGCAGGTCACGGCACCCGGTTTTTACCGCTTCTCCTTCCCGCCGGATACCCGTTCGCATGGGGTCTACCGCTACGCTTTCCTGGAACTGGAGGGCGCGGGCATGGTGCGGGTGGGCGCGGCGTCGGGCGAGGTCTACATAGACGGCGCGGCCTGCCGGGACCACGAGCCGCAGGACGCGCAACTGTCCTTCCGGCTGGCCTACGACCCGTGGGGGATGGCGCTGGACCTGGGGCGCGCGGCGCTGGAGGGGATAGGGCTACTGGCGGTGGCGGCGCTGCTGTACCTGGCGCCGGGGTATGCGTTGCTGGTGTGGGTGGGCCCTCACCCCTCCCCTCTCCCGCTCGACGGGAGAGGGGAGGGGGCCAGGGGGTGGGGTGAGGGTCTCCCCTGGCCGGTGCGGATGGGGCTGGCGGCGGGGCTGAGCCTGGCCCTCTACCCCCTGCTCCTTCTCTGGACCGACCTGGTGGGCCTGCACCTGGGGCCGCTGTATGCCTGGGGGCCTGTGGTTCTGGGGCTGGCCGCGCTGGCCTGGCGCTACCGGCGCTGGCGGCCCCGCCAGGGATGGGCGGCGTTGCAGGCCTGGGTCCGCTCCGACGCGCTCTGGCCGGACCTGGCCCTGGTGGTCATCCTGGCCCTGGTCTTCGGCGTGCGGCTCCTGGTCGTGCGCACGCTGGATGCGCCGATGTGGGGGGATTCCTACCAGCATACGATGATCGCTCAGTTGCTGGTGGACAACGGCGGGCTGTTCCATTCGTGGGCGCCGTATGCAGAACTCCGGACGTTCACATATCATTTCGGGTTTCACAGCGCGATCGCCGTCCTCCACTGGCTGACGGGAATGGACGTGGTCAGGGTCGTCATCTGGGGTGGGCAGATTCTCAACGGGCTGGCCGTGCTGGCTCTGTATCCGCTGGTGATATGGACAGGTGGGAATCGCTGGGCCGGGGTGGTGGCGGTTGTGGTGGCCGGTCTGCTTCTGCCGATGCCGATGTACTATGTCAACTGGGGGCGGTATACCCAACTGGCGGGGCAGGTCATCCTTCCGGCAGCGGTCGTGCTCAGTGGAGCCTTTCTGGGGGCCGGCCGCCGGAGTTGGGCACTGGCCGGGGCAGCGTGGGTCGCCGTGGGGGGCCTGGCGCTGACGCACTACAGGGTGCTCATCTTCTACGTGATCTTTGTGGCCGCCTGGTTGATTCTTAATCTGCGGAAAAGCGGCTGGCGGCGTCCGGTGGCGCGGGTCGTCGGGGTTGGCAGCGGTTCCGCTGTTCTGTTTCTCCCCTGGTTTTTGCAGACCACCGCCGGACAGATCATCCGTAATTTCGCCAGGCAACTGAGCACCGCGCCGGAAAAGGTCTCCGCTTTTACCCGCCAGTATAACGCCATCGGGGATATTACGGCGTACATGCCCCCGGTGATGTGGCTTGCCTTTCTGCTGGCCACCGGCATCGTTCTATGGCGACGGCGCAGGGGTGGTTTGCTGGTTTCGCTCTGGTGGTTTCTGCTGTTTGTTGCGACCAATCCGGAGTGGCTTTCCCTGCCCGGCACGGGGGCGATCAGCAACTTTGCCCTCTCTATCGGTGTCTATATCCCGGCCGGCCTGTTGATCGGTCACGCGCTGGGGGAATTGGCGAGGTGGAGTGAAGAACGGCGGTGGGTGATTCCGCTGGCGGCGGTAGTGTGTGCGGTGGCCGCGATGGGGGTCCCTGCCCGGATGAGGGACCTGTGGGTAGCCCAGCATGCGCTGGTGACCCGTCCGGACCTGCGGGCGATGGCCTGGATTCGAGAAAATACACCGGGGGATGCCCGATTTCTGATCAACTCGTTCTTTGCGTATGGTGGGAGCGTGGTCGTGGGTTCCGACGGGGGATGGTGGCTGCCACTCCTGGCCGGGCGGGCGAACACAGTGCCGCCGCTGAACTATGGGACGGAACAGGGTCCTTTCCCGGATTATCGGGAGTGGATAAACGAACTGACGGTGCAGGTCCAGGAAGGGGGGATCAATCATTCTGAAACGGTTGCCCGGTTGCGGCAGCGCGGTGTGAATTATGTATATATCGGCCAGCAACAGGGGCGTGTCAACTATTCGGGGCCGGGGACGCTGAGCCCGCAGGAATTGTTGACCGGCGGCCCTTACCGGCTGGTTTATCATCAGGACCGGGTGTGGGTGTTTGAGGTGGTGCGGTGAAGATCGCGCTGATCCTGGCCCGTATCTCCGTATCGGGGGGGATTGCGCATGATACCCCCATGCTGTACCGGGCACTCAACCGCCCCCTGTTAAGGATGCCCATTGTACGAACCGGTCTATGACCGCGAGGGCGTGCTCATCTTTGCTCTCCGCCCTCCCCTGGCCGCCATCTGTCGGGACGAACGGCTTGACAGGATGGAATGGGCTATGCTACAATCTCCGGCAGAATAGCCAGATCGAGAATTTGAGGGGGTGGAAATACGTCTCCAACCTTGATAGACCGTATCGAAATCAATCCTGCGGTCATGCTGGGCAAACCGGTGATCCGTGGTACGCGCATTCCGGTTGAACCCACTATCCGTCAGGGAAATGGCTAATAAATGAACTCTGATCCAGGGGGTCCCACCCAGGCCGGGCGCAGTGAAAAATCTCCCATGCAGCCATCCGACAAACAGGAAATTGCTACCGCTCAGAGACTGGACCGTTGGCAGGCGATGACCGGCATCACCCTGGGGATATTGACCCTGGCCGGGTTGATCTCATTCCTGGGGCGATGGGGCTATGATGACCCCTATATCACCTTTCGCTACGCCCGGAACCTGTTGGCCGGCCACGGATTTGTGTACAACGTCGGGCAGCGGACGCTCAGCACGACAGCCCCGTTATACGCCATCCTGCTGGCCGGCCTGGGCTACCTCTGGCCTGACCCCTCCGGCCGGGGCCTTCCTGCCCTCAGCAACGCCCTGAGTGCTGCCTCTGTGCTGGGAAGTGCCACCCTCCTCCTGGCCTGGGCGCTGCGCCGGGGACAGAAAGCCACGGGGATGATCGCCGCTCTGCTGTTGAGCCTTTTCCCCCTGCTGCTCACCACCCTGGGCGCCGAGATCGGCCTGTACCTGCTGCTCATCATGGCCGGATTCTCCGCCTACGACCGTTCCCGCCTGAGCCTGGCGGCCGTCGCCCTGGCCCTGGCGGCGATGGTCCGGCCCGATGGCCTGCTCGCCGCCGTGGCGCTGGCCCTCTATCACCTGTGGCGCTGCCTCCGGGCCGGCGGCCGGGCAGAATGCCACCTCGCGATGCCGTGGGCGCCGGTAGCCCTCTATATCGTTCTGGTGGGGGCCTGGTACGGTGGCCTGTGGCTCTATTTCGGTGCGCCGTGGCCGGTCACCTTGCTTGTCAAACAGCAACAAGGGCAGATGGCGATCAGCACCCGCTTTGGGGCCGGCTTTGTGGATCTGGTGCGAGGGTTGGGCCGCCAGCCGCTTTACCGCCTGCACGGGGCCCTGGCGGTGGTCGGGTTGGCGCGGGTGGCGGTAAAAGACCGCCATTGGGCGCTGCTGCTGCTGTGGACCGCTCTCTACTTCCTGGCCTATACCCTCCTGGGCGTCAGCCGCTATTTCTGGTACTACGCCCCCCTGGTCCCCGCCTTTGTCGTGTTGGTGGCCGAGGGGGCGGTAGCCCTGCTCCGCCTGATACTCCGGCTCCGAGCGCCCCAGACGTTGTCCACCGGCCTGACGGGCCTGTTGCTGATCGGCCTGCTGGCGCCGTTGCTGAGCGGCACGTTGGGGGCTGCCTGGCGCTCGGACCCCCGACTGGGGCCCTACCGCGAGATCGGCCGATGGCTGGCCGTCAACACGCCACCCCAGGCCACGGTCGGGGCGCTGGAGGTGGGCATCATCGGCTACTATGCCCAACGGCCCATGGTAGACTTTGCCGGACTGATCCAGCCGGAGGTGGCCCGCCGCTTCACCGCCGACAGCACCTACCAGGAATCGGCGGCCTGGGCCATTCAAAATTACCGGCCCGACTATGTGGTACTTCACGGCAACGGTTTCTCCTATCCGGCAGAGAGCGACTGGTTCCAGGCGGCTTATCTGCCGGTGCGTCAGTTTGCAGATCAGGATTCCCTATGGCTGACCCTCTATCGCCGTCGGACAAACCCGTGACCCGACGCTGCCTGGTGGTCGTGGTCTTGCTGGCCGTGTGGTTGGCGGCCATGGCCGTTGTGGTCAAAACGTCGCTGGACCGCCTGGTGGTCCCTCCGTGGGGCAACCCGGTAGGGGAGGGCCTGTCGGCGGAGGTGGCCGGGGATACGCAGGTGGGCCAGCGGTTCACGGCTCCCTTGCCGGGCCTGTACCGCATCGAAGTTACGCTCGACCGGGCCACGGCCAGGAGCCCGCACCCGATCACCTTTCACCTGAAAACCGATCCGGCCGCCGCCGACGACCTGTGGACTGCGCAGTTGAGCACCGAGGAGGTACAAACCGGCGTGCCTTATCGGTTCGAGTTCCCGCCGTTGCGCAACTCGAAGGGGCAGACCTTTTATTTCTATCTGGAATCGGCCGATTCTGTGCCGGGAGACGCTATCGCCGTCCGCTACAGCCCCGGTGCCACCCTGGACGGAGCCAGCGCCTGTCTGAACGGCGAAGCGGTGGCCGGCGACCTGCAGTTTCACTCCTTTTACACCCTTAGAACGCGAGATAAAGCCGACCTGCTGCTGACCCGCCTGGCCGAGGGTCGGCCCTACCTGCTCGGCGTCAAGGGGTTCTACGTGGGTCTGGCGCTGATCTATGCCCTGGTTTTGACCCTGTTTCTGCTGCAAACGGCGCGGGCGATCCGATAGGCCGCCATCTTGGAGGTCCGGCCAGATCGCCCGTCGGCACAAACCGGTCCTTTGCCGGGCGGGAGGAAGGGGTCATGGTCAACGAGACCAGGGGCAGCGGGGGGGCAGGAGCCACCCCGGCAGCGACTGAGTCCCGTCCGTCTTTCCCAGAGAAGCCTTGCCAGAAAGGGCGGGGGCTTTGCATCTCGGCCCCCGCCCCGAGCCGGGTTGCAAATCCGGTGCTTCTCGATTATAATCCAGCCAGCGTCCGCTCCAGAAGCGGGCTCAACCGGAGGGCAGTTTGACCGAATCCACCACTTTGATCAGCATCGTCATTCCGATGTACAACGAGGAGCAGGCCATCGGTGCCGAGTTGGAACGGATCACGGCGGCAATGGAGCAGAGCGGCCGGCCCTATGAGATCATTGTCGTAGATGATGGCTCCACCGACGGCAGCGCCGAGATCGTGCGTCGGTGGGAGGGGGTGCGGCTGATCCAGCATCCGGTCAACCGGGGGACAGGGGCAGCGCGGACCACCGGCCTGAAAGCGGCCCGTGGCGAGGTGATCGTCATGACCGATGCCGACGGCACCTATCCCAATCAGGAGATGCCCCGCCTGGTGGCGGTGTTGGAGGAGCAAGGTTGTGACATGGTCATCGGTGCCCGACGGCGGGAGACGGGCACGCTCCGGTGGCTGCGCACGCCGACCAAGGCTTTTATCCGCTGGCTGGCCTCCTATCTGACCGGTGTGTCCATCCCGGATCTCAATTCAGGGTTCCGTGCTTTTCGGCGGGACATCGCCATGCGTTACCTGAACCTCCTGCCCACCACCCACTCCTGGGTGAGCACCATCACCCTTACCTTTATGAGCAATGGCTACGCCGTTGTCTTTGTGCCCATTGACTATTATCCACGCATCGGCCAATCCAAGTTCCACCCCCTGAAGGACACCTACAACTATCTGGTCCAGGTCGTGCGGACGGTGATGTATTTTAATCCGCTCAAAATCTTTTTGCCCATGAGTGTCGTCATCTTTTTGTTCGGCTTTGCCAAGCTGATCCACGATCTCTTTATTGCTTTTTACCCGCGCGTCCGCGAGTCCACTGTCATCATCCTGGTCCTGGCCTTCATGGTCTTTATGAACGGCTTGCTGGCCGACCTGATCGTGACCCAGCACCGGCGTGTGGACTAGCGGGCTGCTTGTGCACCGGGTGTAACTTTGGCCCTTGGATTTCTGCAAAGAATCAACCTGAAAGCTATCGAAAACCTCCAGAGCTTGGGCATTCCCAACCTGATCCAGCGCCTGGGCGGATGGAGTCCCTTCCCGCTGGGTATCGTCCTGGCCCTGACCATCCGCTGCAACATGCGTTGTGCCATGTGCGTCCAGGTGGAGCAGCGGGAGGGCGGCACGCCCGAGTTGACACTCAATGACCTCAAAGGTGTGCTAGACGACCTGGCTGTCTCTTTTCGCGTCAAGCCGTTCATCCACCTCATCGGCGGTGAACCGTTGCTGCGCCACGATTTCGTGCCGCTGCTGGCCTACATCAAGGAGCGCGGGTTCAACTGCTCGCTGACGACCAACGGCCTGCTGCTGGAGCGTCACGCCGCAGAGCTGGTGCGCCTGGGCCTGGATCGTATCCACGTCTCCATTGACGGTCCGCCGCAGATCCATGATGAGATGCGCGGTGTGCCGGGCGCCCACGCGCGGGCCGTCGCCGGCATCCGGGCCCTGGTCGCTGCCCGGCAGACCCAGGGGGCGAATAAGCCAGCCATCACTATTAACACCGTCATCACGCCGCAGAGCCTGCCCCACCTGGCGGCGATGATCCCCCTCGCCCGGACGGCTGGCGCGGATTCGCTGAGCTTTCAGCATCTGATCTTCTCCGACTGTAATCGCCAAGACAAAGCGGCTTTGGATGTGGATCGCCTTCTGGCCGACATCCCCGTCTTGAAACAGCAGGCCCAAGCTGCCGGGCTGCCCCTTACTTTCTATCCCCGTATGAGCGACAAAAAGCTGCGCACCTACTACCAGGGCAGCGAGGATGAGCTCAACCGCAAATGCGTCTTTCCCTGGTACGTGGTGCGGGTGGACATGTTGGGCAACGTGACCCCCTGCCGGGGTTTTGTAGTGGATAATGTCAAGACCAAAAGCGGCTCTTTCCGCCAGGTGTGGAACAACCGCCGCTTCCGTGACTTTTGCAACGAGCTGGCCCGCCAAGGCATCTTTTCCGATTGCGGACGGTGCTGCCACCGACAGTACTGAGGCCTGTCCTTGCGAGTTTGTTACTTCGGCACCTACGACCGGGACTATGCCCGGAATTGCATCATCATCGAAGGGCTGCGCCAGAACGGCGTCGAGGTGGTCGAGTGTCACCGGACGCTGTGGCATGGCACCGCCGACAAGATCGCCAGGGCCGCCGGCGGTTGGAAGCAAATCGGCTTCTTGGGCAGGCTGATGGGCACCTACCTGGCCCTGGCCCGCGATTATGCCTGTCTTGGCCCTCACGACGCCGTGCTTGTTGGTTATGCTGGCCTGCTCGACATCTATCCCGCCTGGCTACTGACCCGCTTCTCGCGGCGGCCCCTGCTGTTGGATGCCTACCTGTCGGTCTACAACAGCATCGTCCACGAACGCAAGCTGGCCCGGTCCGGCTCGTTGAAGGCGCGGCTGGTCTACACCCTGGAGCGCACTGCCTGCCGCCTGGCTGACCGGGTGTTGCTTGACACGCAGGCTCACATCGCTTATTTTTGTGAGCTATATGGCCTGACGGAGGGTCACTTTGCCCTGGTACCCATTGGCGCCGACGACCACTTCTTCCAACCCGGCGGCCCAAGACGGCCCGCTGAGCGCCCCTTTCGCGTCATCTACCACGGCAAATACATCCCTACCGCTGGCGTCGAGTATATCCTGCGCGCTGCTGCCCTGCTGACCGATGATCCAGCATTTGCCTTTGAATTCATCGGCGAGGGCGAGGGCAAGGCCGCGGCCCAACAACTCGCCGTCGACCTGAGCCTGCCCAACGTAACCTTTCTGGGCTGGATGGAGAAGGAAGAGTTGGTGCATCACTTGCATGCCGCCGATGTGTGTCTGGGGAACTTTGGTAAAACGCCCCAGGCGCAACACGCTGTGTCCAACAAGGTTTACGAGGGACTGGCCTTGGGCTTGCCGGTGCTCACCGCCGATACCCCCGCCAACCGTGAGGTGGTTCGCCACGGCGAGACCGCCTACCTCTGTCCCGCCGCCGACCCGGAGGCCCTCGCCGCTGCACTGCGGGCTCTGAAAGCCAACCCAGAGTTGCGCATCCGGCTCGGCACGGCCGGGCTGGCCCATTACCGCCAGCACTTTACACCCGCCGCCATAGGCCGTCGTGTACGCGCTGTACTGGAGGAATTGGCACCATCGTGAAAATTGTAGTGGATGCCTTGGGCATCGCCCGGCCCGGCGGGGCACGGACGGCTACCCTTACCACCCTCACCGCCCTGGGCCGGCTCGACGCCAAGAACCGATACCTGGTCGTCGTCGAGGAGTGCCAGCCGGAATTGGACGAGTTCCCTAATTTTCGGCAGGCCGTGGTGCCCATCCGCCGCCGCATGCTGATGCGCCTCTGGGCCCAGGCCCGGCTGCCCCGCCTGCTGCGCCAGGAAGGGGCCGACCTGGTGCACTTTGCGCGAGCGCTAGGTGTATTCAGCGCGCCCTGCCCCTCAGTCATCACCATCTTCGACGTGACCATCCTGGCCCTGCCCCACTTCTATCCGCCCTGGGACGTGTGGTACTGGCGAAATGTCCAGCCGCGCCTTTTGCAGACCGTTGACAAAATCATCGCCATCTCGTATAATACCTGCCAGGATCTGATGGACCGCCTGGGGGTGCCTGGCGAGAAGGTAACCGTCGTCTACCTGGCCCCGGAGCCGCGCTTTTTCCCCCGGCGGGACCCGGCGGCGTTGGCGGCGATCCGGAGCAAATATGGCCTGCCCGCCAGATTCCTGTTGTATGTGGGCCTGACCGCTCGCAAGAAGAACCTGCCGGCGGCGCTCAAAGCTCTGCACCGCCTGCGCGCCGAGGTCGGGCTGCCCCATCATCTGGTGTTGACCGGCCCGCCGTTCCGTACCAGCGACGACCGGGCGGCGCTGGAAACCCTGGTCGCCAGGCTGGACCTGGAGGGCTGTGTCCACTTTACTGGCTACCTGCCGGCCGACGACCTGCCGCTGCTCTACAGCGCCGCCGACCTGCTGGTCTATCCCTCATTGCACGAGGGCTTTGGGCTGGTGCCGCTGGAGGCGATGGCCTGCGGCACGCCGGTAGTGGCGACCAACTGCAGCGCTATCCCCGAGGCCACGGGCGACGCCGCGCTGCTGGTGGACGATCCTGCCGACGCGGGCGCCCTGGCCGAGGCGATACGGCAATTGCTCGTCGAGCCGGGCCTGGCCGAGGAACTGCGGGCACGGGGCCTGGCCCAGGCCGCCCGCTTCTCCTGGGAACGCACGGCCCAGGAGACCTTGACCGTTTATCAGGAGGTAGTAGAAGGGTGAGCTGCCCGTCTTTCACCCAACGGTTCGTTAGCCTGCTTTTGCTCCTGGCCCTGGCTGGCTGTCGGCCGCCCCTGCCCCGGCAGCTAACGGTCATCGCCACCACACCGCCTCCGCCACCGACCCTGGCCGCCGACCAGTTCCAGGCTACGCCGACACTCACCCAGGCCCCCAGCTCTGCTACCCTGCCAACCGAGACCCACGCCCCGATCCAGGTCGTTAACACCGCCACCTTGTCGCCTACCCTGCCGCCCAGCCACACGCCGACCCACATCCCACGCGCCGAGACTGTCTACCGCCAGGATGACTGGAGTGCGCCGGGCAGCTACGCCGTCGCCCGGGGTGTAGACACCCGGCAGGCAGGCGGGCTGCGACTGGGCTTCACCCTGCCCTCGGCCGCGCCTTACGACGACCTGAACCAGGATGGCTACCTGGACCTGATCCTGGTCAACTACTTCGACAACACCAGCTACGAGATTGATAGCTACATCTACTGGGGCAGCGCCGACGGCTTTTCGACCGGCCGGCGGACCGGCCTGCCTACCCTGGGCGCTCGCAGTGTCTCTGTGGCCGACCTGAACTACGACGGCTACCTGGACCTGCTCTTTGCCAACCTGCACAACGACGCCCGTGACTATAGTGTGCCAGCCTGGATCTACTGGGGTGCTGCTGACGGCTATAGCCCCGCTCGCCGGGCCGACCTGCCCACCCAGGGCTGTGGCATCACCTCCGTGGCCGACCTGAACAACGACGGCTGGCTGGACATCGTCGTTGGCAATCACTACCAGGACGATACCCATTTCGTGGAGTATAGCTGGATCTACTGGGGCAGCGCCAGCGGCTTTGACCCGGCCAACCGCGCCACCCTGGACACCATCGGCACCTACGCCAATTCGGTGGCCGACCTGAACCAGGATGGCTGGCTAGACATTGTGTTCAGCAATCATCGCAACACGGAGGGCTACTATGAGCAGGACAGTTACGTCTACTGGGGTGGAGAGGAAGGGTTTAGCAGCGAGCGACGCACCGGCCTGCCCACCCTCGGCGCCACCGATAATACCGTGGCCGACGTTAACAGCGATGGCTGGCTGGACATCGTGTTCAGCAACAGCCGCGACAACGCTGGCCAGACGGCGGTGAACAGCTATATCTTCTGGGGAAGCCCCGCTGGTTTTGGCCGGGGCAACCGCACTGAATTGCCTACCAACCGGGCCACGGCCAACTCGGTGGCCGACCTGAATGGCGACGGCTACCCGGATATCGTCTTCAGCAACTATCGCCATCCCACCAGCTATATCTACTGGAACAGCGCTTCTGGTTTTAGCCCGGCTAACCGCAGCGAGCTGCCCACCTTGGGGGCCGTCGGCAACTCGGTGGAAGACCTGAATTACGACGGCTATCCCGACATTGTCTTTGGCAACCTGCTGGACAGTCTGAACAATTTCCAGATTGATTCCTACGTCTATTGGGGCGGGCCGGGCGGTTACAGCGAAGCCAACCGCCAGGGTTTGCCCACTCTGGGGGGCTATGGCAGTGTGGCCGTGGGCGGCACCCGGAATGCGGCCAGCGCCGCGTTTGGCACGACCTATGCCCGGCCTAATCCTGGCGGCGCCCTCGCTCCCGACGAATCGCTGACCATCCCCCACATCTACCCCGCCCAAGGGCAATTGACCTCGGTGGCCTTTGGCGGCGCGACCCACACCTGGACCGCTGTCGAGTGGGATGTGGCCCTGCCCGGCGGCACCGACCTGGCTCTGGAAGTGGCCACCAGCGACGACGGCCAGACCTGGTCAGCGTGGCTGTTGGTGGTGGCCAGCAGCACAGACGGCGATAACCAGGCCGGCCTGACGACGATGACCTCGGTCTACATCCGTTACCGGGTGACGCTCCACGGTCCGGCCGACCACCAGGCCACGCCGCTGCTGCGCTCGGTGACGGTGCGCGGGGAAAGGGGGACAGCCTGCCACTTTTTACCGCTGGTGGTCAAAGTCGAGCCGGCATGGCTACCGGTTGAACAGAACGCGCTATGAGCGCCCAAAAGCTTGGCCGGGCTGACTTTTACGGCGCGACAGCCATTCTGCTGGCTTTGAGTCTGACACTCAAGGCGCTGGGTGTGTTCCAGCAGGCGCTGCTGGCCTACCTTTTCGGCACCAGCAGTGCTCTGGACGCCTACCTGGTGTCAGTCTCGGTACCTAATGTGGTCATTAACATGCTGACCGCCGGCTCGCTGAGCCTGGTCTTTGTGCCCCTCTTCAGCGAATATTACGCACGCGGCGAGGAGGCACAAGCCTGGCACGTGGCCAGCTCGCTAGGCAACGCTACGGTGTTGCTCGCCCTGGTCATTGTGATCGCCGGTGCGCTGGCCGCCGGGCCGCTTGTCATCGCCCTGGCCCCCGGTTTCGACGTCGAGACCCACCGCCTGGCCGTTTCGCTGCTGCTTGTGCAGTTGCCGATAGTCGGTCTGGCCAGCGCCTCGGCCATGGTCAAGAGCGTGCTCTATTTCTTCCGGCGTTTTTTCCTGCCCAACCTGGCCTACGTCCTGGGCAGCCTGGCACTGCTGAGCACGGTGTTGTTGCTGCAGCAGCGGATCGGGGTCTACGCTGTGGCCTGGGGCACGCTGCTGGGCGGGGTGGTGGCCCTGGCGGTGCAGATCATCGCCCTGCGCGGTGTGCAGCCCCACTACCAACCTGTGCTTGACCTACGCGAGACAGGCGTGTGGCGCAGCGGCGAGCTGCTGTTGGGCATGACCCTGGCCGTCGTCACCGTGCAGGTCAACATCATGGTTGATCGCTTGTTCGCCTCCTACCTGCCCGCCGGCAGCGTTTCGGTGCTGGAATACGCTGCCGATTTCGACAAGCTGATCGTCAGCACCTTCGCCCTGTCGGCGGCGACGGCCGCTTTTCCGGCGTTGTCCGACCTGGCGGCGCTGGGCCGTTGGGCAGAGTTCGCCGCACGACTGCGGACGGTCCTGACCACAGTGGCCATGACCGTGCTGCCGCTGGCTGCCGGGGCGCTGGCCCTGCGCGAAAACATCATCCGCGCCGTGCTGCAACGAGGCCGCTTTGGCCCGGAGCAGACAGCTGCCGTGGCCGGGGCATTGCTCGGCCTGATGCCCGCCTTAGTGGCCTGGGCGCTGCTGTACGTGGCGCTCTATGCCCTTTTCGCCCGGCGCGAGGTGTGGCCGCCGGTGATCATCCTGGCCGGCGGGTTGGGCCTGAACGCTGCCCTCGATGCTCTGCTGGGGCCAGCGTTAGGTGTGTCTGGCCTGACACTGGGCACGTCGCTGGCGGCGTGGGTCACCTGTTTGCTGGTTTGGGGCCTGTTGCTGCGCCGGATCGAAGGGCTGGAGCCGGGCTGCCTGGGACGCGATCTGTTCAAGATCGTCGCCGGGGCGCTGGCGGCGGCGCTGGCCGGCCAGCTGGTGGCCAGGCTGTTGGAGCCACGACCGGCCGGTGCCGGACTGCTGGCCCAAGGGACGGTGCTGGGCCTGGCTTTGGCCGCCGCCGGGGCGGTCTACGGGGCGGTCGTGCTGGCGCTGCGGCTGGACGAGGCGCAGCGGCTGGTTGGCTGGCTTGCTGGTGCGTTGCACCTGGGCCCAAAAACTGGGAAGGTTGGATGAGTGAGATGAGGATTCTATTCGTCATCAGCGACGCCCGGACGGAACCGTTAGGTGTGGAATATCTGTCGGCAGTGCTCAAGGGGGCCGGCCACCAGGTGCGCCTGGCCTCCATCGCTGAGGAGAATGTAGCAGCCATTGCCGGCGAGTACCGGCCGCGCCTGATCGGTTACAACATGCTCACCGGCTGGCATCAGGAGCAACTGGCCTTAAACCGCCGGTTGAAGCAGCAGATGAACTTTTTCGCCGCCTGTGGCGGGCCGCACGCCACCTTTTTCCCGCAGCTCATCGAGGAGGAAGAGGCAGTGGACGGCGTGTGCATCGGCGAGGGGGAGGAGGCGCTGCTGGAGCTGGTGGAGCGGCTGGAGGCAGGGCAGCCGGTAACTGGCGTGGCCAACTGGTGGATCCGCCAGGACGGGCAGGTCTACAAGAACCCGCCCCGGCCGCTGATCCATGACCTGGACCGCCTGCCTTTCCCCGACCGTGGGCTGTCGGAGTACCTGAAGGCCTATCGCCGCTTCCGCACCATGCACACCGTGATTACTGGCCGGGGCTGCCCCTACGATTGCACCTACTGTTTCAACCACGCCTACATGGATATTTATGGCCACGCCTGGCGCAAGGTGCGGCGCCGCAGCGTGGACAACGTCGTCGCCGAGGCGGCGGCACTTAAGGCCGAGGGCACGACGTTCATCAATTTCGTGGACGACACCTTTATTGTCATGCAATCCTGGATCGAGGAGTTTGCGCCGCGTTTTGCCCGTGAGGTGGGCCTCAAGTTCTCGGCCAACGTGCGGGCCAACCTGGTGACCGACGACCTGATCCGCCTGCTGCGAGAAGCAGGCTGCCATTCGGTGACAATGGGCGTGGAAACGGCTGACCCACGCCTGCGAAACGAGGTGCTCAAGCGCAACATGAGCACCGAGCAGATCGTCGAAGCGGCCGAGATCGTGCGGCGGCATGGCATCCTGCTCTACACCTCTAACATCGTGGGCATCCCCACCGGCAACCTGGCTGCCGACCTGGAGACGTTACGCCTGAACGTGGCGCTCAAACCCTACGCCTCGTCGGCGGGGCTGTTGCAACCCTACCCCGGCACCCAGATCCGCCGCTTTGCCGAGGAGCGGGGGTTGATCGGCACGACGGTGGACGACATCCCGCTGACCCTGTTCCACGAGACGGTCATCAAGATGGAACCGGGCGAGCGGCGGCAGGTGGAGAACCTGAGCCACCTGTTCAACGTCGTGGTCAAAGCGCCGTGGCTGCTGCCCATTGCGCCCTGGCTATTTAAACTGCCGTTGAACAAACTCTATTTTGCCCTGGGGATGCTCAGCTCGGAGCTGACCACCAGCCGGCGCATCCTGCTGCCGCCGCCACGCGCCGGCTTTTACTGGCGGCGGTTTCTATTGCTGCTCAAACGCAAGCTGTCCAGCGTGCTGGCATAGGGCAGGTTGCCAACTTGCCCCACCACGACGAGGTAAATGACGATGAAACGGATTCTCTATTCCTTGCGTGCTCTCTGGCTGCGCCTCAAGATGGCCCTACGGTTAGCGCCCCTGCGCTGGCGCGGGGCCAAAATCGGCCGGCAGGTGTGGGTCGGCGACCGGGTGACCATCGAGCGCAAATTCGCCCGCTATCTGGAGATCGAGGACCGGGTGCAGATCGGCGAGCAGACGCACATCATCCTGCACGACGCCTCGGTGATGCTGGCCAGTCCCGGCCACGGCGTGCCGGTGCGTTTCTCCAAGGTGACGCTGAAGGAGGGCTGCGTCATCGGCCACCGCTCGACCATTCTCTGCGGCGTGACGGTTGGCGCCGGGGCGCTGGTGGGTGCCTGCTCGTTGGTGACCAAGGACGTGCCGCCGGGCACCGTCGTCATGGGCGTACCGGCCCGCGTGGTCATGACAGTGGAGGAGCTGCGGGAGCGTTACCTGGCGCGCATGGAGCGTGACCTGGCCCGGAACGACGGCCGCACCCGCTACTGGCATTTTCCCGACTGGGAAGGGCACCGCATCGAGTGGTCGGGGGCGCGGGCCTCGCTCCAGCAATTCCTGAAGGAAAGTGATCCCCACGGAGACGCCAGTTGAAGGGCGAGCCACAGCCAGTCCCCTCGACGCTGTACGACGCGGCCTATTTTGAAACCTGCGAGGGGTATGACGAGTTCACAGCCTCGGCTGGCGCCGGTATCTCGGCCCGGTTGCAGGCTGCCTGGGATCTGGCTAACGTGCATCCTGATCAGACGGTGCTCGACCTGGGCTGCGGCCGGGGCGAGGTGCTGGTCTGGGGCGCGGGACGAGGGGTGCGTGCCTGGGGGCTCGATTTTTCGGCGGCGGCGGTAAGCATTGCCCGCCAGGCGGCCATTACCAATGGCCTGGGCGATGTAGTCCACATCCAACGTGGTGAGGCCAAAGCCCTGCCCTATGCCACTGCTCGCTTCGACCGGGTGCTGATGCTCGACCTGGTGGAGCACCTGCATCCCTGGGAGCTGAACTGCGCCCTGGCCGAGGCCCGGCGTGTGCTCAAGCCAGACGGGCGGTTGTTGATCCACACTATGCCCAACCGCTGGTATTATCGCTTTGGCTATCCGCTGTACCGGCTGCTGCAACGGCTGAACGGCCAGAAGCTCCCGGCCAATCCGCGCGAACGATTCACGTACCACACCGCCATGCACGTCAACGAGCAGGATGTGCTCAGCCTGCGGGCCAGCCTGCGCCGGGCCGGGTTCCGGGCACGGGTTTGGGCAACCAACGTGCAACCCTACGCCGGGCAGCACGGCCGCCTGGGTGCCATTGCGGATTGGCTGTGTGCCCTCTACCCCTTCAAGTGGATGCTATGCAACGACCTGTTCGCCCTGGCCTGGCCGGCAGGTGGGCGAACATGACCTGGCTCGAACGCCTTGGGCTGGCGACCCACGCCCATGCTGTCCTGAGCCGGATCAGGAAACATCGCTCGCTCATCGGCTACCTGTTCAGTCTACTGCTGCTGGCCTGCCTGGTTCGCTACCTGTACGTCCACTGGCAACAGGTGGCGGCCCATCAGTTTACCTTCGATCCTGTCTACCTGGCCCTATCGCTGGCCCTCATCGTGCCCACCTTCTTTTTCCCCGCTTTTTTCTGGTGGCGCATCGTGCAGGATGTGCTCCGCGCCGAGATGGGCTGGCGCATCTCGGTGCGGCTGTGGTACACCTCGCAGCTCAGCCGCTATCTGCCTGGCAGCGTGTGGAACTATTTCAGCCGCATCTATCTTTTTGCCGGACAGGGTGTGCCGCCCAGACAGACCGCTCTGGGGTTGGTGCTGGAGACGGTCTTGAGCTTGCTGGCCCAGGTGCTGGTATTCCTGCTATCCTTGCCCTTCTGGCTGGCCCAGGCCGCGCCGTTTTACTGGGCGCTGCTGGTGCTGCCGGTTGGGCTGCTACTGCTCCATCCGGCCGTCCTGCGGCGGATGATGGGCTGGGTGGCGCGCTTGCAGGGCAAAACAGACCTGCCGCCGCCAGACCTTCAGCCGCGCTGGCTGTTGGCCGTGTTGGCCGGTTACGTCGCTGGAGCCATTGTCGGCGGCAGCGCCTTCTTTTTTTTCGTGCGTGCTCTCTACCCGGTGCCGTTCTACCTGTGGCCGGTGCTGGTTGGCATGGTCAACCTGGCTCACACCATCGGTTTCCTGGCGCTGCTGGCGCCCAGCGGCCTGGGCGTGCGTGAAGCCACACTGGCCTTGATGCTCAGTTGGTTGTTGCCTGGACCGGTGGGCGCCGTGGCGGCGCTGGCCTCGCGGCTGTGGTTGTTAACCGCTGAACTGATCGGCCTGACCCTTTTCCTCCTGTTGTAGCCGGCAAATCAGCCCCCAAATACTCCCAAGGGATGATTGACTCTACTGCCCCGATTGTATATACTTGTTTCTGACACTGACTGACCATCGAGCTACTCCTGAGAGGCAGATCGTTTCGTTACGGCCTTGCGCTGTAGAAACTCTTAGCCAATCTGCGACCAACCTTGTTGGCTCAAGTGTCAGGAGTCGTGCAGTTGACCCGGCAGGCTTACCACAAAGGCACCAGGACACAAAGGATCACCAGGAAATCTTTGCCTTCGTGTCTTTGTGGTGAGAATGCTGTCTATTGCGTAATTCCTGTCAGTTACTCACTGTTTGGTACACTACTACGCCATCATCACCGAGGCTGGGGAGGAGGGCCGTCATTAAACGGCGAATTTTTGGAATATCGTATGAAATAGGAGGATAGGATGAAAAAGGCTGGATTTATGATCGTTTGTGTGCTGATCATCTGTCTGGCGAGCGTAGCTCTGGCCGCTGGCCCACGCAACACCGGCTTCCAGATCCAGAATTTAGGTACCGGACCGGCTGAGGTGACTATCTATTACTACAATACCGACGGCTCACTTCAGTGCACGGAAGGGCCACATAGCATCCCCGTCGGTGGCTCCAAGTCATTCTTCCAGGGGTGGGAGACCAGTCCCATCGCCGATTGCATTGGCAGAGACACAAGCCTTGTCTCCTGGCTGGGTTCAGCAGTGATCGAAACCGACCAGCCACTGGCAGTGATCGCCAACCTCCGCGAGGAGACAGAGTACGCCGCTGGTGCCTACAACGGCACGCCGGATATCCGGGTCGGCCAGCCACTGATCCTGCCTGGGTTGCTCAGTTCTCACACCTATGGCTTCACCTCCGATTTTGTGATCCAGAACGCGGGGGGCGTGAGCACCACTGTAGACATCATGTTCTGCGGCTCAGTGGACGGGGTTCCGCCCAGTGACTGCACGACAAAAGAGATCACCGGTCAGGTGATCGAGAAAAACGCTTCCTTTTACTATGACATGGAGATTGATACCGACCTGCCGGTGAACTGGATTGGCGTAGCCGTCGTCATCCCACGGAACGGTGCGCCGCTGGCGGGCACAGTGAACCAACGGCCAGCAGGTGGCGTGGCCGGCGCCCTGTTCACCTTTGATGCCGTGGCAGCGGACAAGATCCCGGCCAATGCCAATAGCAGCCTGCCAGGCTTGATGAAGGATTACTACAACTACTGGACCGGTGTCCAGGTCATCGCCACGGAGAACAATACCACCGGCAACATCAAGATCTATGCGCCCGGCGGTGTGCTGATGCATACCGAGCCCTTCGACCTGGATCAGTGGGAATCGAAAGCCTTGTTTGTCAGTGAATTACCAGGCCTGTCGGACGATGTGCTCTACTATGGCACTGTGGAGTTCATGTCGGGCAAGGGCGCAGCCATCGGTAGCCAGCGGGACTTTCCCGGCACATCGGGCCTGGGTTACAGTGGCATCTTTGCCGAGAGTACAACCGCCAATCTCAGTCTGCCCTTCGTCGCTCGCAATTTTTGGGGGGTGAGCACCGGCTTTGCCGTCAAGAACGACGGTGCGGCCGGCACCATTAATATCTACTTCGAGGGCACCCCTGGGACTGGCAGTGGAGACTTTCAGATCATCGGCTATGCGCTTGGCACAGGGGAATCGCTGAACCTGTTTCAGTGGCCGCCAGGCTGTGCTGTCGATCCAGTCTGCGCCGCCGTCCATCCCAATATCGCTGGCTGCACGACTGCGAGCTGCGGCAGCTATCCTGCTGCCTACACTGAGAAATGGACCGGCAGTGTACGGGTGGAAGGCAGCGCAGGTATGGCGCTCAGCTCTATCGTCAACGAGCGCGGCTACGAGGTACCGGTCAACGGGGATCTGGGCCTGGTCTACAACGCCTTCAATTATTAGACTGCCCTTGCTCATATCCTCCCGGTCTCAAAGAGAGTTACTGGCAGGTGTGATAGCCCTTATTAGGAGAGGCTGGGGCTGGCGGCAAAGTCGCCAGCTCCAGCCCTCACCTTCAAATCCTGCCGCAGGTTCTAGAACCTGCGGCAGGATGACGTCCCGCCCAGTTTCTCGGATGGGCTCTTATTTACCTCTCTCCCCCCCTGATAACCCATATGGGTTATGCTTTTTCTCCCCAAACTATAGCACAGCGGCCAAAACACTCCAAACGGGTTATTGACTTTCTAGTTCCCTCCTCGTATACTAGAGACTGTGAATTGTAATGTTGTGACTGCTCAATTTGAGCCAATGAAAGGAGGAAGACCATATCAGTTCAGTATTGTGTGATGAAGATCCAGACGTAGGAATTCTGTTCATCAAACTAACAATCTTGGGAGGAGCGTTTCGAAATGAAAAAGGTTAGCGTTCTAATCGCACTGGTACTCGTAGTCAGCCTGGTCAGTGTGGCCATGGCTGGTGGCCCCCGGACCACCGGCTTCCAGATCCAGAACCTGGACACTGCGGCTGTGGACGTCACCGTCTACTACTACAACCTGAACGGCACAGTGCAATGCCAGGAAGGACCGCACAATATTCCGGTTGGTGGTTCTAAAGCCTTCTACCAGGGTGCGGGCAGCCCCACCTCGGACTGCATCGGCAACGATGGAAGCCTCACGAGCTGGCAAGGCTCGGTGGTGATCGAGTCGACTGGCCCGATTGCCGTGATTGCTAATATCGCTGAGCCGCTTCCTAACTATGCCTCGGGTGCCTACGTCGGCACCCCAGATTCCAGGGTCGGCAATCCGTTGATCCTGCCCGGTATCTTTAGCTCCAACGTCTATGGCTTTACCGGCGACTTTGCCATCCAGAACGCCGGGGCGACGGATACGGTGGTAGATATCGAGTTCTATGGCTCGGTGAACGGTGTTCCGCCCAGCACCCTGGGTAAGACCCTCAGCAATGTCACGATCAAGGCCTACTCGTCCTACTACTATGACATGGCGACCGACACCGATCTGCCGGCCAACTGGATGGGTGTGGCCATTGCCACCTCGCAGGACGGTGCGCCGCTGGCTGGTACGATCAATCAGAAGCCCGCGGGTGGCAACGTCCCTGGTGCTTTGCTCACCTTTGACGCTGTGGCAGTCGACAAGATCCCGGCCGACGCGGCTAGCAGCCTGCCTGGCCTGATGAAGAACTATTACAATTACTGGACCGGCATTCAAGTGATCGCCTCGCAGGACGGTACTGCTGGCAACATCCTGATCTACGCGCCGGATAGCACCCTGGTCCACACCGAGCCCTTTACCCTGAACCAGTGGGAATCGAAAGCCCTGTTCGTCAAGGACCTGACAGCTCTGAGCAACAATGTTCTGTATTACGGCACGGTGGACTTTACCACCGGCAGCGGGACGTCCATTGTCAGTCAGCGCGACTTTCCTGGCGCAGTGGCCATGACCTACAGCGGCATCTACGCCGATGGCACGACGGCTAACCTGAGCCTGCCCTTTGTAGCCCGCAACTACTGGGGGGTGAGCACCGGTTTTGCCGTCAAGAACGACGGCGCGGCCGGCACGGTTGACATCCACTTTATTGGCACACCTGGCACCGGCAGCATCGACTTTGACATCACCGGTTACACCCTGGGCGCTGGCGCGAGCGTGAATCTGTTCCAGTGGCCGCCCGGCTGCGCCGCCGATCCGACCTGCCCGGCCCAGACTCTGACCGGCTGCAACACCAGTTCCTGCGGTAGTGTCTCGGCCTCCTATCCTGACCGCTGGACTGGTAGTGTCACGGTCGTTGGTACTGCGGGCATGAAGCTCAGCGCTATCGTCAACGAGCGCGGCTACGAGTTGGGCAACATCGGCGACGTCGGCCAGGTGTACAACGGCTTCAATTATTAAACCAAACGACTGACGAACTGTCTCTGGAAGGGCCACTGGGGGTCTCAGTGGCCCTTCGCTTCTTTCTGGTTGTCAGATCAGGCAAGCCGTGAAGGCTCCAAAAATGAAATCGGGACAGAAGGTCCTGCCCTGGATTTTGTTACCTGTCATATTGGCGTATGGCCTGGTCGTGGCGACCGGTTCGGCGGGCTGGGCGCCGGCGCAGAACCTGTCGTCGAGCCCGGCAACATCGAAAGCGGTTCAGTTGGCCCAAGATGCCACGCTTACCCTCCATGCTGTATGGGTGGATGAAGGGCCAGGCAATGAGGAGATCCTGACCAGGCGCAGAGACCCGGGCACAGGGGAGTGGACTGCCATCGAAAATCTGTCACAGTTTGACTGGTCAGACAGCGGGGCAGTCTTGCTCTTTGATCAGTATGGCCTGGGGCACCTGGTCTGGACCCGCCGCTACGCCCGAGCACTTGGTGCCCCTGACGAAGGCAGCGACCTGATGTACCGCCAGTGGCGAGACAATGCCTGGCAGGCGGAGGAGGTTCTGGATCACAATCCGTCGTTCACCCCTGGCGCGTATGGCCTGGTCCTTACCCCAAAATCAGACCACGTCCTGCTGTTCGTAGTCTGGAACGGCGGTTATCGTTATGCGGAATTCCACGATGGCGCCTGGTCCCCCTTGACAGCATGGGATTACAGTTTAGGGGTCAACCTGGCTCGGGTGCTCGTGGACGACCAGAACCACCTTCACGCCGCAGCCTATGGGCCCAACAGCTCCTGGATCGGCTATGATCCTTATTTCTACGACGCCTACTACCTGTTCAACGACGGTTCAGGATGGACGGCCTCCTACAATGTGTCCTACACCTCCAGCGTAGCTTCCGATCTTGACATGGCCTTCGATAAACAGGGGCGCCTGCACTTTGTCTGGTGTGACCCGGACAGCCCCTACTCGACAGAATCAAAGAGATCGGCGGTCTGGGAACGTGTGCTGGCAAACAATACCTGGTCGCCTTATACAGCAATCACCAGGCAAGTCCCAAACGAGAGCATCTTCGACATCGGATTGAGAGCTGATGTTTCCAATACCTTACATCTGGCCTGGAGTGCAGCCATTCTGATGGACGGAGAAGTTACCGAAGCTGCCCTGTATTACAGCACAGGGGATGGAACAGGCTGGTTTGCTCCGGAAGAGGTCCATAATTCCACTCGTTTGAGCCGTAATCTGGACCTGTTAGTCGGTAACGAGGCTGTGTACCTGGCCTGGGAGGAACCCTCTCCCCTCTTGGATAACCGTGACATCTATTTCACGTGCAAAGCTTGCGTGCAGAATCCGCATGGTCAGATTTTTCTCCCCCTGCTGGGTAAGGGCCACCCCTGACCTCCGACTTCATGGCTGATAATACCTGGCATGACAATGCAGCAGAACAATATGACGCCAGCTATCACTACTTCCAGGCGCGGCTGGCCAGACAGGGTCCTCTCAGCTACGAATGGTGGGCCGGTCGCTTCGTTGCTCGCCTGCTCCGCCGCTATCAACCGGGCGGTCGGCTCCTGGAGATCGGCTGTGGCCTGGGGCGCACCCTGCGCCTCCTGGAGCGAGATTTCGAAACCTATGGCATAGATATCTCCGGCTATGCTGTCGAGGTGGCTCGCCAGGCTACCACCCGCTCCCATATCGTGCAGATGGACGCTCACAACCTGTCTGCCTTTGCTCCAGCTTCGTTTGACGTGATCCTGGCTGCTCACGTTCTGGAACATCTGGCTCAGCCGGCGATGACGCTGGCCCACTGCGCACGCCTGCTCAAGCCCCGAGGGGTCTTGCTCTGCTTTATGCCGAATACCGAATGTATCTCTCGACGTTGGAAAGGGCAAAATTGGTTCGGCTTCCGCGATCCAGGGCACATATCGCTTCTCACGCCTCAAGAATGGATCGAGCAGATCGAAGCTGCCGGCTTATACGTGGCCACGGTTTTCAGCGATGGATTGTGGGATGCGCCCTATTTGCCCCTTTTTCCAACAGTTATACAACGTCTTTTTTTTCTTTTGCCAGCCTTGCTTCAGTTTCAGATCGGATACCCTTTCATGCCCCTGCGGTTGGGAGAGGATATCGGTCTGATCGCCCGCAAATGAAAGTGAACTTGCAATACCAGGCCTGTTTTTGATACCCCTCAACAAGTTAGGGAGCCCAGGTGCAAGTCCCCGCAGGATAGACCCAATCTGTTCCCTGATTTTGCCTCCCCCGCCACAGCGTGCTATAATATCCCCCGTCAAACGCGCAATGGGGCGATGGGCGTGAAAGAGGAAGCCAGGTCAGGCAAGAGGAGCCAGCCATCTCCCCTCGACCCCCGGCCGGTCGGGGTCGGGAGTGCGCCTGGCTCCCTGTTGTCTGGCCGCCCGGCCCGGCCATCCGCCCCGCTGCCGGACCCTGAGCGGAGGAGGGAGAATTGAAGCTGCACGAATACCAGTCGAAACGGATCTTTGCCCGCTACGGGGTGCCGATCCCCCAGGGCGATGTGGCGATCACCCCGGAGCAGGCCCGCCAGATCGCCGCCCGGCTGGACAAACGGGTCGTCGTCAAGGCCCAGGTGCTGGTGGGGGGCCGGGGCAAGGCCGGCGGCATCCGCCTGGCCAACGACCCCGACGCGGCAGAACAGGTCGCCAACCAGATCCTGGGCATGAACATCAAAGGCCTGACGGTCAAAAAAGTGCTGGTGGATGAAGCCGCCGAGATCGCCACCGAACTCTACCTGGGTATCGTCATAGACCGCGCCCGCCGCCGACCGGTGATCATGGCCTCGGCCGAAGGAGGGGTCGAGATCGAGGAGGTGGCCCGCGCCACCCCGGAGCGGATCGTCACCCTCGCCATTGACCCGTTCCTGGGCCTCCAGGCCTACCAGGGGCGCGAGCTGGCCTTTGGCATCGGCCTGCCCAAGGAACTGGTGGGCGATTTCGTGAAAATCGCCCAGGGGCTGTACACCACTTTTGTCGAGTGCGATGCCTCCCTGGCCGAGATCAACCCCCTGGTGGTCACCGACGAGGGCCGGCTGCTGGCCGTGGACGGCAAAATCCTGCTGGACGACAACGCCCTCTTCCGGCATTTCGAACTGGCCGAGATGCGCGACGCCGACGAGGAAACCCCTGAAGAACAGGAAGCGCGCCGCTATGGCCTGAGCTATGTCAAACTGGAAGGTGAGATCGGCTGCATGGTCAACGGCGCCGGCCTGGCCATGGCCACGATGGACATCATCAAGCTGCACGGCGGCGCCCCGGCCAACTTTCTGGATATCGGCGGCGGCGCCCAGGCCGACAAGGTGGCCGCCGCGCTGCGCATCATCCTGTCCGACCCGAATGTCAAAGCGGTGCTGTTCAACATCTTTGGCGGCATCACCCGCTGCGACGAGGTGGCCAGGGGCATCCTGACCGCGCTCCGCCAGGTGCCGACAAAGGTGCCGATGGTGGCCCGGCTGGTGGGTACCAACGAGGCAGAAGGACGGCGCATCCTGGCCGAAGCCCAGATGATGACGGCGGCCAGCCTGGCCGAAGCTGCCCAAAAGGCGGTCGCTGCCTCACGCGGCTGTTGAGACCCGCCCGGCCTGGAACAAGAAGGGGATAGAAATGAGCATTCTGGTCAACAAAGACACACGCCTGCTGGTACAGGGCATTACCGGTCGGGAGGGAGAGTTCCATACCCGGCAGATGATCGACTATGGCACCAACGTGGTGGCCGGTACCTCGCCCGGCAAAGGCGGCGGCTGGGTGGCCGGCGTGCCGGTATTCGACACGGTCCGAGAGGCAGTGGAAGCCACCGGCGCCAATACCTCCATCATCTACGTCCCCGCCCGCTTTGCCCCCGATGCCATCCTGGAGGCTGCCGACGTCGGCATCCGGGTGGTGGTATGCATCACCGAAGGCATCCCGGTCCTGGACATGATCCGGGTGCGTGCCTACCTGGACCGCACCGAGACCCGCCTGATCGGGCCGAACTGCCCCGGCATCATCACCCCTGGCGAAGCCAAAGTGGGGATCATGCCCGGCCATATCCACACCCCCGGCCCCGTTGGCGTGGTGTCACGCAGCGGCACCCTGACCTACGAGGTGGTCTACGCCCTGACGGCCCACGGCCTGGGCCAATCCACGGCCATTGGCATCGGCGGCGACCCGATCGTCGGCACCGACTTTATTGACGTGCTGCGGCTGTTCGAAGAGGACCCGCAGACCGAACAGGTGGTGCTCATCGGCGAGATCGGCGGCACGGACGAACAGCGGGCAGCCGAGTTTATCGCCCACTATATGACCAAACCGGTGACCGCCTTTATCGCCGGGCAGACCGCTCCACCCGGCAAGCGGATGGGACATGCCGGCGCCATTATCGAGGGCGGAGAAGGTACGGCAGCCGAAAAGATCGCCGCCTTTGCCGCGGTCGGAGTGCGGGTGGCCAGCCATCCAGGACAGATCGCCGACCTGGTGGCACAACTGGTTTGAAGCGGCAAGCAGCCAGGAACAAGCCCTTCGGCTACCCCTTCGACTTTTGCTCCGGCGGCTCGATGGAACTTGCTGAAATCCTGGCTCAGCACAAGGCTCAGGGCATGGCTCAGGACAGGCAGCAGGCAACAAGAAATCCACCTGCCACCTGCCACTTGCCGCTTACCAAGGAGGGAGTGTGACCTACTGGAGACAACCACTGGACCGCGATCGCGTCCGCATACCGCATGGGATCGTCCAGATCATCGAGGAACGGTGCAAAGGCTGCGGCTTCTGCGTCGAGTTCTGCCCGCGGGGGGTGCTGGTCATGTCCAAACAGACCAACACCAAAGGGTATCACCCGCCGGAGATCACCGACGGTTCCGGGTGCGTGAACTGCGGCCTGTGTGCCCTGCTGTGCCCCGATTTCGCCATCTATGTGGAAAACGGCGGCATGCATCCTCCTGACAAGATCGAGCCGATCCACAAAGCCGAGGGGGAACGATGATCAAACCAGGAGAATTGGCCGCAAAACCGACAAAAGGGTTGCTGACCGGCGAACATTTCATGCTGGGGGACCACGCCTGCGCCGAGGGGGCCATCCTGGCCGGCTGCCGCTTCTTCGCCGGCTACCCCATCACCCCGGCAACCGAGATCGCCGAGCGGATGTCGGTCCGGTTGCCCCAGGTAGGCGGCGTCTATATCCAGATGGAGGATGAGCTGGCCTCGATGAACGCCATCCTGGGGGCATCGTGGGCCGGGGCCAAGGCCATGACCGCCACCAGCGGCCCCGGCTTTTCGCTGATGATGGAAAACCTGGGCCTGGGCATCATGCTGGAGACCCCCTGCGTGCTGGTCAACGTCCAGCGCGGCGGCCCCTCTACCGGGCTGCCGACCCTGGTGGGGCAGCAGGACATGATGCAGGCCCGCTGGGGTTCCCACGGCGACTATGAGATCATCGCCCTGTCGCCCGTCTCCCCCCAGGAGATGTTCGACCTGACCATCCGCGCCTTTAACCTGTCGGAAAAATACCGCGTCCCGGTGCTGGTGATGAGCGACGCCGAAGTGGGCCATATGACCGAAAAGGTGGTCATCCCCCCACCGGAAGAGGTCGAAATCGTCAACCGCCCGGTGGTGCTCCGGGGAGATGTGCCCCCCGACCATTTTCGCATCTTCCGCGATAACCCGGCCGGCAACGGCGACGGCTACATCTCGCCCATGACCATCGCCGGCGAAGGGTATCGCATCCATGTCACCGGCCTGACCCACGACGAGCGGGGCTATCCGGTGATGAACGCCCAGGCCCACGAATGGAATGTCCGGCGGCTGGTGAACAAGATCCGCGCCCACCGGGCCGAGATCATCCAGGTGGAGGAGCGCTACCTGGCCGACGCCGAAGTGGTGGTGGTGTCCTACGGCATCTCGGCGCGGACCTCCCTGTGGCCCATCGAACAGGCCAGGGAGGAGGGCCTCCGCGTGGGCTACCTGCGGCTGATCACCGTCTGGCCCTTCCCCGAAGAGCGCATCCGGCAACTGGCCAAAGGCATCCGCGCCTTTGTGGTGCCGGAGATCAACATGGGCCAGATCGTCCGCGAAGTGGAACGCTGCGCCGCCGGCCAGGCGTTGGTGTTCGGCGCCAACCGGGCCGGGGGCGACATCCTGGAACCGCACCATGTCCTCGACGTCATCCGCCTGGCGGCCGGCAGGATCTCCCCCGACCAGGTGCGGGCACCTGACGGACGATCCCCTTCCCAAAAGGTCAGCGCCGTGGCAGCAGCCGAGGAGTAAGGACCATGCCCGAAGAAGAGATGCACCGCAGCGAACGACTGAGAATGCTGGGCTACGAGCCGCCCGACCAGAGCGACTGGGTGACCGGGTTGCACCCGATGGACGAGCTGTTGCGCGGCGAGCGGCTGCCCCACATCTGGTGCCAGGGGTGCGGCCTGGGCACCGCCCTGACCACCTTTATCGGCGCGTTGCAATGGCTGGAAAAGAACAAAGGGTGGGACCTGGACAAGGTGGCCGTCGTATCGGGCATCGGCTGCACGGGGCGCATTGCCGGCTATGTACGGCTGGACTCGTTCCACACCACTCACGGCCGGGCCCTGCCTTTCGCCACCGGCCTGAAGCTGGCCAACCCGGAGCTCAAGGTGGTCGTCCTCTCCGGCGACGGCGACATCGCCGGCATCGGCGGCAATCACTTTATCCACGCCGCCCGGCGCAACCTGGAGATCACGGTGGTCTGCGTCAACAACTTTAACTACGGCATGACCGGTGGCCAGGTAGGGCCGACCACGCCCCATGAGGCCCGGGCGGTAACGACCCAATATGGCAACTTTGAATACCCCTTCAACCTGCCCTACCTGGCGGCAGCCAGCGGCGCGTCGTTCGTGGCCCGCTGGACCGTGCTCCACGCCCGGCAGTTGGAGTGGACCCTGCGCGAGGCCCTGGCCCACCCCGGCTTTAGCTTCGTCGAGGTCATCGCCCCCTGCTCCACAGCCTATGCCCGCTGGAACCCGGAAGGCCGGGGGCTGGACCCCGAAAGGCTGGGCCGGCGCGGCCTGGAGATGATGAAGTATTACCAAAAAGTGGGCCGGACCGCCCACGGCACCCACCCCAAAGATGCCGACGTGAAGGTGAACGAAAAGGGCGAGATCGTCGAGATCGTCGAGGGCAAGTTCCTGGATAACCCCCGCCCGGACCTGCAGCAAGCCCTCGACGCTCTGGCAGCCCGAGGGGAAAAGTGGTGGCAGGCCGAAAAGAAGGCGCTGGACGAGCGGCCCCACCTGCCGCCGCGGACCGACTATGTGCCCCGCACCGAGGTGCAATTGGGCGGGTTCGGCGGCCAGGGGATTATCAGCGCCGGCAAGATCATCGGCCAGGCGGCAGCCCTCTACGATGGGTTAGAGGCCTGTTTCACCCAGAGCTATGGCCCGGAGGCACGGGGCGGTGCTGCCGGATCGCAGGTGGTCCTCTCCAGCGACCCGATCCACCACCCCCACCTGATCCGGCCTACCAGCATGATCATCATGTCGCAGGGAGCCTACAGCAAATATGTCCCGACGCTGGCCCCCGGCGGCACGCTGCTGATTGACAACGGCCTGGTGACCCTGCCCGATGACCATCGCCGGGACATCACCACCTATGGCCTCCCGGCCACCCGCATCGCCGAGGAGATGGGCAACAACCGCGTCGCCAACACGGTGATGCTCGGTTTCTGGACGGCCATCGTCGGCGCAGTGAGCAAGGAGGCGATGCGCCAGGCCGTAGCCGAGTCGGTGCCGGCCAAAACGGTCGACCTGAACATAAAAGCGCTCGAGGTCGGCTACGAGAGAGGGAGACAAGAGGCAAGTAGAGGGAGAACGTGAGCAAAGGTGCACTTGTCATCGGCGGCAGCGTTGCCGGCATTCAGGCAGCCCTGGACCTGGCCAACTCCGGGATTGAGGTCCACCTGGTCGAGCCTTCGCCCTTCCTGGGCAACGGCGGCGCGACTACAGTGCCTCGCCACCTGCTCAATGCCCGGTGGCTGGAGGTGGCCAGGCACCCCAACATTACCCTGTGGACCAACACGCGCCTCAACCGCGCCGAGGGGGAGGCCGGGCGCTTTCAGGTCGAGCTGCGCCAACATCCCCGCTATGTGGACCTGACCAAATGCACCGCCTGTAAGGAGTGCCTGAAAGTCTGCCCGGTGACGGTACCGGGCACCGATCACAAGGCTATTTATCTGTTTGAAGGCGCACAACCCGGCTGTGCGGTCATTGACAAATTGGGCAAGGCGCCATGCTCCAACACCTGTCCGGCGGGCATCCACGTCCAGGGCTACATCGCCCTCATCGCTCAGGGCCGGTTCCAGGAGGCCCTGAACCTGATCCGCCAGGCCATTCCCTTCCCCGGCATCTGCGGGCGCATCTGCACCCACCCCTGCGAGCTCAACTGCCGCCGCGCCGAGGTGGACGAGGCGGTGGCCATCCGCCTGCTGAAGCGGTTTGTCGCCGATTGGGAGTGGCAGGAAGAAGAAGGGGCGGAGTGCCCACCGCCCACGACCCCGCCAGAAGCCGGAGCGCAGCGAGTAGCCATAGTCGGCGCCGGGCCGGCCGGCCTGGCCGTGGCCGACGATCTGGCCCGCAAGGGCTATCGGGTGACGGTCTTTGAAGCGCTGCCGGTGGTCGGCGGCATGATGGCCGTGGGCATCCCCTCCTATCGGCTGCCCCGCGACGTGATCCGGCGCGAGGTGGAACGGATCGAACGGCTGGGAGTGGAGATCCGCCTCAATACGCCCATCGGCCCAAACGGCCAATACACCCTGGACGACCTGTTCGCAATGGGGTACCAGGCGGTGTTCATCGGCGTGGGAGCGCACCGGGACCACAAACTGCGCATCCCCGGCGAAGAGCTGCGAGGGGTGGTCGCCGGCATCGAACTGCTGAAGGCGATCAACCTCTCCCACCAGACCGACGATCCGCACTGGCAGATGAGGGTGTTGAGCTATCTGCTGGGAGGGGTGTCCACCCGGGTGGCGATCATCGGCGGAGGCAACACCGCCATGGATGTGGCCCGCTCCCTCAAGCGGCTGGGGGTGGACCATGTACGGGTGCTCTACCGCCGCACCCGGGCCGAGATGCCGGCCCTGCCCGAGGAGATCGAAGAGGCCGAACGGGAAGGGGTCCCCATCGAATTCCTGGTCGCTCCGGTGCGCATCCTGGGCAACGAACAGGGACGGGTGGTAGCCCTGGAGTGCGTGCGCATGAAACCGGGTGAACCGGATCACACCGGCCGGCGCCGCCCGGTGCCCATTGCCGGCAGCGAGTTCACCCTGGAGATTGACATGGTCGTGCCGGCCATCGGCCAGTCCCCTGACCTGTCGTTCCTGGGGGAAGGGCACGGCTTTGCCATCACCCGCGAGGGCACCTTCAATGTGGACCGGGTGTCGTATATGACCAACCGCCCCGGGGTGTTCGCCGGCGGCGATGCCATCACCCAACCGGTGTCGGTCATTGACGCCATCGGCTCTGCCCGGCAGGCAGCCGCCGGCATTGACGCCTACCTGCGGGGAATCCCGCCCGTCGAGCTCTCGGTCTCGGCCCGAGAGATGCCCATCGCCCGGCGAGAGCTGACCCGTGAGGAACTGACCCCCGTGCCCCGCCACCCCGCCCCCACCATTCCCATGGCCCGCCGCCTGCACAGTCACGCCGAGGTGGAGCTGGGCTACGACGCCGAGACCGCCATAGCCGAGGCCCGGCGCTGCCTGATGTGCGGGCCCTGCTCCGAGTGCCTGGCCTGCGAGGCGGTATGCGAGCCCAAGGCCATTGTCCACAACCAGCAGGAACGCTTCGAGCGGCTGGAGGTGGGGGCCATCATCCTGGCAGAGGAGGCAAGGGGCAGGGGACAAGAGGCAAAAGGTAACTTGCCCCTTGTAACTCACAACTTGCCCCTTGCAACCGGAGAAGGGATCTACCAGGTAGAGCCGGACGACCCCCTGGCCGGATCGGCAGCCGCAGCGCGAGCGATGATGGACCTCTTTGCCGGGCGACGGCCTGCCACCGGCCCGGCACCGCTGGTCAGCGCCGCGGGTGCCGCGCGCATCGGCGTGTTCATCTGCCGGTGCAACGGCCAGATTTCGGACATTGTGGATACGGCGGCGGTGGAGGCCCAGGCACGGACCTGGCAGGGGGTGGTCTACAGCCAGGTGCTGGCCCAATCCTGTTCGCCCGAGGCCGCCGATGCCATCTACCAGGCCGTGGCCGACCAGAACCTGAACCGGGTGGTGCTGGCTGCCTGTTCCTGCTGCGCCGTGGACCAGGTGTGCTATAGCTGCACCTACCAGCGGGTGCGCTGCAAAGATAACCTGCTAGGCCGGCATTTTGACCGGGGCAACCCCCTGTTCGAGTTCGTCAACATCCGCGAACAGTGCGCCTGGGCCCACGACGACGATCCGGCCGCCGCCACCGCCACCGCCTCGGCCATGATCGCGGCGGCCGTGGCCAAAACGCGGCTGTCGGTCGTGCGGCCGCGCGTCTCCCTGCCCCTGGAAAAAACGGTGCTGATTGTGGGCAGCGGACCGGCGGCAACCATCTGCCAGGGAGCACTTTCAGCACAGCGCATCCAGGCGCTGCGGCTCAAGACCGTCCCCCGGCAGATCCGGCAGACGCCCGGCCACTTTACCGTCATGCACAATGGGGCGACGCTGTGGAAGGGTTCGGCCCTGGTCCTGGCCCCCCGCAACGCCGAGGAGCACGCCCAGATCAACGCCGCGTTCGACACGCCAGGGCGGCATCCCCGCGTCCACGGGGAATGGGGCTGCGCCGACACCCACCGGCCCGGCATCTTTATCTGCGACCCGACGGTCGATCCCATGATCGCCGGCATGGCCGCCGCAGCGCGGGCGGCTGCCTGGCTGGGCCAGGAGCATGTCTGGCCCGAAGCGATGGCAGCCGTGGTGGACCCGGACCGCTGTCGTGGCTGTGGCGACTGCGAGCAGGTGTGCGAATTCGGCGCCATCCAGCTCCAGGGCGAAGGGGAAAAGCGGATAGCCTGGATCGATCCGGCGATCTGTCGCGGCGGGGGGGTGTGCGCTACCCGCTGCCCGGCCGGAGCCATCCTCACCGGCCATCCAACCGGCGCCCAGATCGAAGCGATGCTGGAAGCGATCCTGGCGTGAGGGGCAGGAGGCAGGAGGGAAACATGGCGGAATCGGAGCCGCGAGTCGTCATCTTTACCTGCAATTGGAACGCCCACCAAAGCCTGCAAGAGGCGGGGAAACAACACCTCTCCTACCCGGCCGGGGTCCGGCCGCTGAAAGTGGATTGCCTGGGGCAGGTCGGAACCAGCACCATCCTCCAGGCCTTTCAGAAGGGGGCCGATGGGGTGATGCTGGTCGGTTGCCCACCGGAGGAGTGCCACTATGAGTTCGGCAGCCGCCGGGCGGAGGAGCTGTTCGAGGAGGTGCGTCGGCTGGCCGGACTGCTGGGGTTCCGGGAGGAACAACTGGCGTTCTATCAGGTGCGTGTGGGGGAGGGGCCGGCGCTGATCGAGGCGGTGCGGCGGTTTGTCAGGCAGCAAGAGGAGAGGGCGCGGTGAAACAAGTTCTCGTCCTCGGCGGGGGGATCGCCGGCATCCAGGCAGCGCTGGACCTGGCCGAACAGGGGCTGCGCGTCCACCTGGTGGAACGCCTGCCCAGCATCGGCGGGCGGATGGCACAACTCGACAAGACCTTCCCCACCAACGACTGCTCGACCTGCATCCTGTCGCCCAAGATGGTGGATTGCGCCCGCCATCCGAACGTGGTGCTGCATACCTGTTCTGAAGTCCGGGCCGTGACGGGCCAGGCCGGGGCGTTTCAGGTGCAGGTGCTCAAACATGCCCGCTATGTGGACGAGGAGCGGTGTACCGGCTGCGGCGAGTGCGCCCTCAAATGCCCCCGTCCGGTGCCCGATGCCTTCAACCTGGGATTGAGCCAGCGCCGGGCGATCTATCTCTATTTCCCCCAGGCGGTGCCGCTGGTAATGACCATTGACCCGGAGCAATGCACCTATCTGCTCCGGGGCAAATGTGGCCTGTGTCAGAAGGTATGCCCGGCCGGGGCGATCCGGTTCGAGCAGCAGGATCGGGAACTGACGCTGGAGGTAGGGGCCCTCGTCGTCGCCACCGGCTACGACTTTTACGATCCGACCCCTCTGAGCCAGTACGGCTATCGACGCTATCCCAACGTCATCACCGCCCTGGAGTACGAGCGGCTCATCAGCGCCGCGGGGCCAACCGGCGGCCAACTGCTGCGCCCCTCCGACGGACGACCGGCCAGGACCCTCGGCTTTGTGCAGTGCACCGGTTCGCGGCATGTGCGCCACAACCGCTACTGCTCAACGGTGTGCTGCGTCCACTCGACCAAAGAGGCGGTGCTGGCCTGGGAGCACGATCCTGAGACACGTTCCTACATATTCTATACCGATTTGAGGGGTTCGGGCAAAGGGTTCCGGGAGTACATGGACCGGGCCCGGCGTGATTTTGGCGTCACTTTTATCCACGGGCGGGTGGCCCAGATCCTGGAGGACGACAACCACAACCCGGTGGTCAGGTATGAGGATGCGGCCACCTCGCGCCCGCAGCGGATGACGGTGGACCTGGCCGTGCTGGCCACCAGCCTGGTGCCGCGCCACGATGCCCCACAACTGGCCGCCGTGCTGGGCATCGAGCTGGACGAGTTCGGCTTTGTCCGCGTGGACCCCTTCGCCCCGACCGACACCAGCCGGCCCGGCATCGTGGCCTGTGGCTGTTGTCTGGGGCCGGCCGATATTCCCCAGTCGGTGGCCCAGGCCAGCGCCGCCGCAGCGCGGGCGGCCGAAATGGCGCTGGGCCTTGAGGGGAGAGGATGACCACCCATGTTTCGTAGCTCAAGGCCGGAGGAAGCACAGGCACCCGGAAGGCAAGCCCCGCGCATTGGGGTATTTGTCTGCCACTGCGGGCACAACATCGCCGGCTATCTGGACGTGCCGGCCCTGGTCGAGTCGGCGCGGGCGCTGCCCGGCGTCGTCTGGGCCGGCGACAGCCTGTTTACCTGCTCCGACGCCGGGCTGGCCGAGATCCGCTCTGCCATCGCCACCCACAATCTGAACCGGGTGGTGGTCGCTTCCTGCACACCGCGCACCCACGAGCCGCTGTTCCAGGCGACCTGCGAGGAGGCCGGCCTCAACCGCTATCTGTTCGAGTTCGTCAACATCCGGGACCAATGTTCGTGGGTACACATGCGCGACGGCGAGCAGGCCACTCAGAAAGCCCAAGACCTGATCCGCATGGGCGTGGCCAGGGCCGCCCTGCTGGAGCCTCTGGAGGAGGCCAGGCTGCCGGTTCAGCCGACGGCTGCGGTCCTCGGCGGGGGGGTGGCCGGCATGACGGCCGCCCTGAGCCTGGCCCGCCGTGGCTTTGCCGTGACCCTCATCGAACGGGAGCCGGAACTGGGGGGGGTGCTGCGCCACCTCGACAGATTGTATCCCACCATGGCCCACGCCCGGGAGCTGGTCGAGCGCCACGTGGCCGGGGTGCGCGACGAACCGCGCATCGAGGTCCTGACCTCGGCAGAGGTGCAGGAGGTGCAGGGGTATATCGGCAACTTTACCCTGCTGGTGCGCACCCGGCAGTTCGGCCGGGAAGTGAGCCTGCCGGTGCCGGCCGGCGTCATCCTGGTCGCCACCGGGGCCCAGGAATTCAAGCCGGTGGGCCGTTACGGCTACGGCGACGACCCGCGCGTCATCACCCAGCAGGAACTCGAGCAGCGGCTGGCTGCCGGCAAGATCCCATATCCTATCTCCCACCTGGTCATGATTCAATGTGTGGGCGCCCGCGACGAGACGCACGCCTATTGCGGGCGCATCTGCTGCCTGACGGCGATCAAGAACGCCATGTTGCTCAAGGAGCGCAACCCACAGGCCGAAGTCTATGTGCTTTACCGCGACATCGAGGTACACGGCACCTACTTCGAGGACTATTACGGGCGGGCGCGCGACCTGGGCGTCCTCTTTACGCGCTACACGCCCCAGGACCCGCCGCAGGTGGCGGCCGGGCGGGTGGTCGTCTACGACGAACTGCTGGGGGCCCGGCTGAGCATCCCCTACGACCTGCTGGTGCTCTCGACGCCGCCGGTGCCGGCCCCAGGCGCCCGCGAGCTGGCCCAGCTCCTCAAGGTGCCGGTGGACGAGTATGGCTTTTTCCTGGAGGCCCATGTCAAGCTCCGTCCGCTGGATTTTGCCACCGATGGGATCTTTTTGTGCGGCAGCGCCCACTGGCCGGCCCACCTGGAGGAGGCCATCGGCCAGGCCCTGGGCGCGGCGGCCCGGGCGGCGACGGTCCTCTCGAAAGAGCAGGTCCGCGCCCCGGGGGCGGTCTCCCACGTGGATGAATCTCTGTGCCGGGGTTGCCGGCGCTGCGCCGATGTCTGTGAGTTTGGCGCCATCGAGTTTGTGGAGCTCCCGCTGCCAGAGACTGTTTTCTTCCGGCTGACCAACCGACCCGCCGGCCGGACCGTGGCGCGGGTGAACCCGGTGCTGTGCAAGGGGTGCGGGGCCTGCGCCGTCGTCTGCCCCACCTGCGCCATGCAGGCAGCCCACTTTACCAGCCGGCAGGTGACGGCCATGATCCAGGCGGCGATGGGGGTGTAAATGGATGAGTTTCAACCGAAAATTATAGTCTTTGCCTGCAACTGGTGCTCCTACGCCGGCGCCGACCTGGCCGGGGTGAGCCGCATCCAATACCCGCCCACCACGCGCGTCATCCGGGTGATGTGCTCCGGGCGGGTCAGCCCCCTGTTCATCCTGGAAGCGTTGGGGGCCGGCGCCGATGGCGTGCTGGTCACCGGCTGCCATCCGGGCGACTGTCATTACCTCTCGGGCAACGAAAAGGCGGTGCGCAACGTCGAACTGGCCCGCTCCCTGATGGCCCTGCTGGGCATAGACCCGGGCCGGCTGCGCCTGGAGTGGATCTCGGCAGCGGAGGGGGCCCGCTTCGCTCAGGTGGTGACCGAGTTTACGGCGCAGATCAAACAGGCAGGAGCAAATCCGCTGCTGTTGAAACCAGGGTCCGATAAGAACCTACCCGAAAATGGGTGGGATGGCCTTTCCAGGCCGTCCGGGCAGGCCGGGGAGCCTGCCCCCCAGGTCTTCGGATAGGCCCTAAAAAAGGAGTGGGGATCCCGGAGGCTTGTCTCCGCAACGAGGGGGAAGGCTCTACCGGAGCCAATTCCGGTTCTCACTATCACAGCCATACGATTTTGTCAAAGGGGAATTGTTCTCGCCATGAACTTTCAAGCGATCATCCAACGGACCCGGGCCTATCTGTGCCTGGACTGTGGCAAGTGTACCGGCAGTTGCCCGCTGGCCTGGGTGGACCCCGACTATTCGCCCCGCCGCATCGTCGAGCGGGTGGTCGGCGGCGAGGCCACGGCGGTCATGGCCGACCCCCATCTGTGGATGTGCATGACCTGCGGGTTGTGCAGCGCCCGCTGCCCCTCCCATGTGGATTTCGCCCGGTTCATCATCGAAATGCGGGCCGAGGCGTTCCAGGCCGGCGAGCGGGGCATCTATGCCCACAACGGCATCCTGCAGGAAGTGATGCGCATCCAGACGATGAACGTCCACCAGAACCGCACCGACTGGCTGACCGCCGACATGGAGGTGGTGGAGAACGGGGAGTACTTTTATTTTGTGGGCTGCCTGCCCTTTTTCGACGTCATCTTTGCCGACCTGGGGGTCCAGGCCCTGGCCATTGCCCGCAGCGCCGTGCGGTTGCTGAACCGGGTCGGGATCGCCCCCATCGTCAGCAACGCCGAACGGTGCTGCGGCGCCGACCTGTTGCTGGCCGGGGACCTGGCCAGCTTCCGGCGGCTGGCAGAGCTGAATGTCGAAACGATCCGGGCCGGCGGGGCCCGGAAGGTGATCTTTACCTGTGCCGAATGCTACAACGCCTTCAAGAACGAATACCCGGCCTTTGTGGGCCAGTTGCCTTTCGAGATGCTGCACCTGACCGAACTGCTGGCCGACAAGATGGCCGGGGGCGACCTGACCCTGGAACCACTGCCCGGCCGCGTGACCTATCACGACCCCTGCCGTCTGGGCCGCTACCTGAAGGTGTACGAACCGCCCCGCCAGGTCCTGGCCGGTGTGCCGGGCCTCGAGCTGGCCGAGATGGAAGACAACCGCGAGCGCGCCATGTGCTGCGGCTCGACGGCGTGGGTCAATTGCAGCGGCTGTTCCAAACTGATCCAGCAGGAAAAGCTGCGCCAGGCGCGGGAGACGGGCGCCCAGGTGATGCTGACCACCTGCCCCAAGTGCCAGATCCACCTGACCTGCGCCGCGCGGGACCTGGAGGCCGACCGCTCGGTGGAGGTTCGCGATCTGATCGGCTGGATCGGCCAGGCCGTAAAGGGATAGAGTGGACGGGTAGGAGCGGGGCCGATGCCTGAGATGATAGACGTGGGCCGCCTGGACCCCGGCTTCCGGGCCGAGATCGCCGCCGAACCGGGCGGGGAGCGCTTTTTGCGCTGCTTCTCGTGCGGCACCTGCGTGGCCGGCTGCCCGGTGGCCGGACGGACGGAAAAATACAACCCCCGGCGCATCGTGCGCATGGCCCTGCTGGGCATGCGCCAGGAGGTCCTGAGCAGCGAGTTTGTGTGGCTGTGCTCGACCTGCTACACCTGCTACGAACGCTGTCCCCAGGATGTGCACATCCCGGAGCTGATGAACGCCATCCGCAACATTGCCGTGCGCCAGGGGTATGTGCCGCCGGCCTTCCTCCAACAGGCAGGCCTGCTGCGCGACCATGGCCGGCTGTACGAGATCACCGCCTTTGAGAACGAGCGCCGGGCAGAACAGGGCCTGCCGCCGATCCAGGAACAGGCCGACGACGTGCGACGCATCCTGGTCCGCTGTGGTGTGGTGAAAGAGGCGGAAGAAGCATGAAATTCGCACTATACCTGGGTTGCACCGTGCCGGTACGGGCCATGAACTACGAGCTGGCCGCCCGACGGACGGCGGAACGGCTGGGCCTGGAGTTCGTGGACGTGGAAGGCTTTACCTGTTGCGGCTATCCGACCAAACCGCTCCAGTGGGAGGCGGCCCTGCTGATGGCAGCCAACAACCTGGCCCTGGCCGAGGAGCGAGGGCTGGAGGTGTGTGCGCTGTGCAGCGCCTGCACCGGCACCCTGTTGGAAGCGGATTATCGCCTCCGGCATGACCAGGCGCTGCGGGCCCGCGTCAACGCCCTGCTGGCCGAGACGACCGGCCGCCGCTACGAGGGCACGGTGCGGGTACGCCATTACGCCCGCATCCTCTACGAAGAGGTCGGCCCGGAGCGGCTGCGCCAGATGGTGGCGCTCGCCCGGAGCGAAGGGAAAGGGATCGATCTCTCATCGTACGGCTTCGCCGCCCATTATGGCTGCCACTATCTCAAGCCGGCCCACCTCCACGGCCGGTTCGACGATCCGGAGAACCCCCACACCCTGGGCGACCTGATTGAGGCTACCGGCGCCCGGCTGGTGCCCTATGAAGAAGAGGGGGAATGTTGCGGCGGCGGCATCCTGGCCATTGACCCGGAAACGGCCCTGGCCATCGCCCACAGCAAGCTGGAACATGTCCACATCGCCGGGGCCGATGGCCTGATCCTCATCTGCCCTTTCTGCGACATCATGTACGAGATCAATCAACGCAGCATCGAGCGCCAGTTTGGCGTGACCTACCGCCTGCCGGTGCTCTATTACCCGCAATTGCTGGGGCTGGCTTTGGGTTTCACGCCCGATGAGTTGGGGTTGAGGATGAATCGGGTTAAATTAGAGATTAAAGATTAGAAATTGGAGGTTAGAAGGGGAAGATGCAACGCACTATCGTGGTTATTGGGATGGGTTATGTTGGCATCCCGGCAGCAGCACTCCTGGCCGACGTGCCGGGCCACACCGTGATCGGCATCCAGCGGCGCTCCCGCCGGTCGGGCTGGAAGATCGACTGGATTAACGGCGGCAAAAACCCGTTCGAGGGGGACGAACCGGGCATGGACGAACTGATCGCCCGTGTCGTCCTGGAGAAAAAGAGCTTCCACGTGACCGATGACTTTACGGTGTGCAGACAGGCGGACGTCATCCTGATTGACGTGCAGACACCGACCGATACCAACCGCATCCCCGAGTACCTGAGCCTGCGCACGGTCAGTGCCCAGGCCGCTCAACACCTGCAGCCGGGCACGCTGGTGGTCATCGAATCCACCGTGGCCCCCGGCACCACCGAACAGGTGGTCAAACCGATCCTGGAAGAGGGATCGGGCCTGAAAGCCGGCGAAGATTTCTACCTGGCCTTTTCCTACGAACGGGTGATGCCCGGCAAACTGCTGCAATATATCACCGACTTTCCCCGGGTGGTGGGTGGCATCAACGAAGAAAGCACGAGGCGGGCCGTGGAACTGTACAAGACCATCGTCCGCCGGGAGATCACGCCCACCAGCGTGCTGGCCGCCGAACTGGCCAAGACGATGGAGAACGCTTACCGCGACGTGAACATTGCCTTTGCCAACGAAATGGCGCGGGTTTGCGAGGCGATGGGGGTGGATGTGTTCGAGATCCGACGGCTGATGAACGCCCGTCCCGACCGGAACATGCACCTGCCGGGCGCCGGGGTGGGCGGCCACTGCCTGCCCAAGGATTCGTGGCTGCTCAAGTTCGGCGTGGATACCTACGGCGCCTTCCCGGTGCCGTTGCGGTTGACTACGCTGGCCCGGCAGATCAACGACGAGATGCCGCTGCACCTGGCCGACCTGGCGGTGAAGGCTATGGCCGAGCGCGGCGTGACCCCTGCCGCCGCCCGCGTCACGGTGCTGGGCGTGGCCTATCTGGAGGACTCGGACGATACGCGCAACACTCCGGCCGTGCCGGTCATCGAGGCGCTCCAGGCCCAGGGCGCCCGCGTGGTGGCCCACGACCCCTACGTCCGCGAGTTGGAGGGCTATGAACTGACCCGCAACCTGGAGATGGCCCTGCAAGGCGCAGATGCGGCGGTCCTGGTCACCCGGCATCGTCCATATTGTGAGCTGGACCTGGCCTGGCTCAAGGCGACGATGCGCACCCCGATCCTGGTGGATGGCCGCAACGTGTTCGATGCGGCAACGGCGCGGGCAGCCGGGTTCACCTACAAGGCGATCGGCAAGGGGTAGCCTGATTGAATGAGAGGTTGATGTGTTAACGATCACAATACCGTTTGCCACACCGGAGATTGCTGCTTTTTGCAGACGTTGGAAAATCCGCGAACTGGCGTTGTTCGGCTCTGCTTTGCGCGACGACTTTTGCCCCGATAGCGATCTGGACCTCGTCGTTACTTTCGCGCCCGATGCCGATTGGGGACTGCTTGATCATGTCCAGATGCAACTCGAATTAGAGAAACTTTTCGGGCGAAGGGTTGATCTGATCAGCAAGCGCGCGCTGGAGCGCACCACGAACTGGGTGCGGCGTGAGGAAATTTTGCAAACCGCGCGGATTCTATACTCTGAAGAGGCGTCCTATGCAACGCGATGATGCAACGCTGCTGGATATTGCCAAAGCCGCGCGATTGGTATCGGTGTTTATTGCAGGGATGACGAAGGAATCGTTCCTCGATGATGTTAAAACGCAATCTTCTGTGCTGTACCAATTGGCGGTCATCGGGGAAGCCGTCAAGCGGCTTTCACAGGAATTCCGCACGCAGCACCCTGATGTGCCCTGGCAACTCATCGCGGGGATGCGCGATCACATCATTCACGGCTACGATGTGGTGGACTGGGACGAAGTGTGGAAAACCGCAACGCGCGATGTCTCCGATCTGCTCGCCAGGATTGAGCCGTGGTTGCCGAAGAAGACGAAATAATCTGCGCGAAAAAGGGATGGTTCGAGTATCGGCAAAAATTGGTTGACACTTTTCACACGGGCAGAATTTTATAGGACACGGATGACACAGATTCCACGGACGAACACGGATGATCGAACAGGACTTGTGCCATAGATGGCATTTTCACCACCAAGACACGAAGGCACCAGGATTTCATGGCCATTCTTCGTGTCCTGGTGCCTTTGTGGTAAACCTGCCGGGTCAACTGCGTACCTCTGTTAGCGAAGGCAAAATCGGTGTTTATCTGTCCCATCCGGGCTCTCTGTGTCCCATCAGGGGTCAATCTGTTATGAACCCCCCCTTTGGTTTAAGCACTTCAGGAGGAACAAATTGACATCAGAGAATCTTCGCATCGGGGTATTTGTGTGTGATTGCGGCTCGAACATCGCCGGGCCGGTGGATACGGAGGCGGTGCGCGAGTATGCTGCCGGCCTGCCCGACGTGGTGGCGGCGGTGCGAAACCGCTATACCTGTGCCGAGCCGGGGCAACAGGAAATCCGGCGGGTCATCCGAGAGCATAACCTGAACCGCGTCGTCGTGGCTTCCTGCTCGCCGACCTCGTACGAGGTGATCTTTCGCCAGTGCATCGAGGGGGCGGGGCTGAACCCCTACCTGCTGGAGATGGCCAACATCCGCGAGCACTGCTCGTGGGTCACGCCCGGCGACCGGGAGGCGGCCACGCGCAAGGCCCAAGAGATCGTCAAGGTGGCGGTGGCGCGGGCCCGGTGGCTCTACCCCCAGGCCGAGGAGCAGATCCCGGTCACGCCCGGCGTGCTGGTCATCGGCGGCGGGGTGGCCGGCATGCAGGCCGCCCTCGACCTGGCCGACGCCGGTCACCAGGTCTATCTGGTGGAGAAACAGCCCTCCATCGGCGGGGTGATGGCCCAACTGGACAAGGTCTACCCCGACATCGAATGTAGCATATGAATTCTCGGCCCCAAAATGATGGATGTCGGTCGGCATCCTAATATCAAACTGCTGGCCTATGCCGAGGTCGAGGATATCAAAGGCTATGTGGGCAATTTCAAGGTGCGCATCCGCAAGAAGGCCCGCTACGTCCGCGAGGGCGAGTGCACCTCCTGCGGCGATTGTGCCAACGTCTGCCCGGTGGTCGTGCCCGACGAGTTCCAGATGGGGTTGGGCAGCCGCAAGGCCATCCACATCCCCTTCCCCCAGGCGGTGCCGGCGGCCTATCTGGTCAAGGCCGAAGAATGCCTGGGCCAGAACCCCATCGCCTGCGGCAAGTGCATCGAGGCCTGCGAGAAAAAGTGCATTGATTTCGACATGCAGGACGAGATCCTGGACGTCGAGGTGGGCGCCATCATTGTCGCCACCGGCATGGACGTCTATGATCCCACGGCCCTGGACGAATATGGCTACACCCGCTTCCCCAACGTGGTCACCAGCCTGGAGTTCGAGCGGCTGATCTCCACCGGCGGCCCCCTGGGCGGCCACTTTGGCCGGCCCGGCGACCTGAAACGGCCCAGGCGCATCGGCTTTATCCAGTGCGTCGGTTCGCGGACCCAGGACCCGGCCCGGGGCAACCCCTACTGCTCCAACATCTGCTGTATGAACACCGTCAAAGAGGCCCAGTATCTCAAAGACAACTATCCCGATACCGACATCATCGTCTTTTACATGGACCTGCGCGCCTTTGGCAAAGGGTTCGAAGAGCTGTTGATGCGCAGCAAGATGAGCGGCGTGCGCTACATCCGGGGGCTGCCGGGGGAGGTGCGCCAGGCCCCCGCCGATGGCAACCTGTGGGTTACGGTGGAAAATACCACCGCCAACCGCCTGGAAGTCCACGAGTTCGACATGTTGGTGCTGGCCGTGGGCGCCAGGCCGGCCACCACCACCGAACCGATCCGCCAGATGGTCAGCCTGTCCCGGTCCCCCAGCGGCTTTCTCAAAGAGGCCCATGCCAAGCTGCGTCCGGTAGACACCCCCACCAAGGGCGTCTTTATCGCCGGGGCTGCCGAAAGCCCCAAAGATGTGCGCGAGAGCGTCACCCAGGCCAGCGCCGCCGCCTCGCGGGCCAACATCCTGCTGAGCAAGAGCAAAATGCGGGTCGAGGCCATCACCGCGGTGGTGGATGAGGAGCTATGCAAGATGTGCGGCCAGTGCGCCGAGGTGTGCCCCTTTAGCGCCATCCGATGGGAAAAGAAGCAGGTGGCCCGCGTCACCACCGCGGCCTGCGCCGGCTGCGGCACCTGCGCCGCCGAATGCAAGTTCGACGCCATCCAGATGCGCCACTTTTCCGATCAGGCGGTCTATGCCCAGATTGATGCCATCCTGGAAGAGAACCCGCGGGAAAAGATCGTCGCCTTTGCCTGCAACTGGTGCTCCTACGCCGGCGCCGACACCGCCGGGGTGAGCCGTCTGGCCTACCCCCCCAACGCCCGCATCATCCGCACCATGTGCTCCGGGCGGGTGGACCCCGACTTTGTGTGGTACGCCTTTCGCAAGGGGGCGCCGGTGGTGCTGGTCTCCGGTTGCCACTATGTGGACTGCCACTACATTGACGCCAACCGCAGCACCATGCGACGGCTGGATGGCCTGTGGGATGGGCTGGAAAAAGCCGGCCTGCGCCCCGACCGGTTGTTGCTGGAATGGTGCTCCGCCGCCGAAGGGGGCCGCTGGCAGACGATCATGATAGAGGCAGAGAGAAAGCGCCAGAGTGTAACGCCGGAGGAGGTGGAGCGGACCCGCGCCGCGCTGCGGGAGGCCAGGGTCCCCAACCCCCGCAACCCCAGGGAGAGCGACGAGAACCAGGAGGCCAGGTTCGCCTGCCTGCGCTGCGGCCAGCAATGGACCGGCCGGTTTAGCGCCAACCTGGAGCGCACCTGTCCCAACTGCCGTTCCAACAGCGTGCGCTGGCTGAAGTAGAACCCATCGGCCCCATGTCAAACACAGCGCCAGGGAGATGCCCCTGGCGCTGTCGGTTCGGCGAACGGCTGAAGCCGGGCTCCCCGCCGGCGGCAGGGGCGGCGGGTTGCCGATGGCACCCATCTGCCAGAGGGGGCTGCCGATGGCCGGCCCCCGCCTTCCCGGCGCCCGCCCCCCGGCAACGCCTCCCCGCCTCCAGTTGCCATCCCGGCTCGATCGTGGTATAATCTGGGCCACGGGAGTTGCTCATGTACATCCGATCGCCCAAAAAGAGGCGCTCCTCGCCCATCCGGGTCTTTTTGCTGCTGGTGCTTGTGGCTGCCGGAGTGTACGTCCTGGGATGGCGGCGCGAACTGATCCGGCCCATCCAGATCGGCCCCACGCCCACGCCGACGGTGACGGCGGCCGACATCATGGCCGAAGCCCACAAGCTCTACCTGGAGGGGGACCTGGATGGTGCCATCGCCCAATACAGCCAGGCGGCGGCGCTGGAGCCAACCGATCCAACGCCCTACATCTGGTGGTCCTTTCTGCTGACCCTTCGCCATCAGACAGACAAGGCGGTGGAAAAGGCCCGACAGGCGGTGGGCCTGGCCCCCGACAGCGCCCCGGCGTTGGCAGCCCTGTGCATGGCCCTGGACTGGGAAGCAGAAGGAGACCTGGCCAAATTGCAGGAGGCGTTGAGTGCCTGCCTGAGCGCCACCGACCTCGATCCGGGCTATGCCGAGGCCCATGCCTACCTGGCCGAGGTCTATGCCGACCTGAGGCAGGTGAGCCAGGCGGTGGAAGCGGCTCGCCTGGCGGTAAGCCTGGACGACAGCAGCGTGTTCGCCCACCGAGACCTGGGCTATGCCCTGGAAAAGCAGCGCAAGTACCGCGAAGCCGTGGCCGAGTACCAGCGCGCTTCTCAACTCCACCCCCGCCTGGCTCAGCCCTACATTGACCTGGGCCGGATCCACATGAACTATAACCGCTACAAAGAGGCCCTGGCGGCTTACGAGAAAGCCACCGTGGTGGACCCCACCAGCGCCTATGCCTTCGATCAACTGGGATGGGCCTACTTCCAGACCGGCGATTATCAGCGGGCCAGGGTAGTCTTTGGAAAGGCAACGGAGGCAGATCCAACGTACGGCCCGGCTTTTGGCCATCTGGGGTTGACGAACTATATTCTTCGCAACTATGAGGATGCCATTGCCGCGTACAAAACGGCGCTGGAACTGGGGGCCACCGAGCTGGAATATTACTATGAGCTGGGGTTGGCCTATGCCTATCTGGATCGCTGCGAGGAGGCCCGTCCCTGGTTGCTAAAGGCCATCGAGCTGGACCCCAATGCCCTGCCGGCCTGGGAAGGGCTCGACCTCTGCCCGGAGAAAAAGTAGCATGCAGAGGTTGGAATGGAAGGGTGGTCGGAACGCGCCAAAGGGATTCTTTTTTTTATCTTGATCGCCCTGACCGTCGCCGGGGTGGTGGTGTTTCAGGTGCTCCGGCCGGAACCCCCGCCCCTGATCCTGGAATCCCCGACCCCTCCGCCCCTGCCTTCGGCCACGCCAACCCCTCGCCCGCTCCGTGTCTATGTCAGCGGAGCGGTGCATCATCCTGACGTGTACACCCTGCCGCCGGATAGCATTGTCAAGGATGCGATCGTGGCCGCCGGCGGGGCCACCGATGAGGCGGACCTGGATCGCATCAACCTGGCTTTGCCCCTTGCCGATACGCAGCACGTCTATGTCCCACGCCGTGGCGAGGAGAACCCACCCGTCCAGTTGCCTTCCAAACAGCCCGCAGCGGAGGGCAAGGTCAATATCAACACCGCCGACCAGGCGGAGCTGGAAACACTGCCCGGCATCGGCCCCAGCCTCGCCAAACGGATCGTGGACTATCGGCAGGCACATGGCCCGTTTGCCCGGATCGAAGATATCATGAACGTCTCCGGCATCGGACCCGCCCTGTTCGAAAAGATGCGGGACCTGATTACGACCCAGTAGCCGAACAGCCCCGGCAACAGATCCCTGTCCGGTCCTGTGGTCCCGTCCCGCAGGGGGCTTGTCGTTGTGCCAGGGACCGTGGTATAATAGCCTGGCAATGTTACATTCGGATGGCGACAGGCACAACACGGATTCTGACACGGATGCACGGAACAGTACCCCCGTATGGAGGTACAAAGGTGCTCGCAGGGGGCGATTGTCCCCACATGAGGTCGCCCAGGGAAAAGGGGAAAACGATGAATGCACCCATAGCCAATATCCTGGTCATTGACGATGAAGTTGGCATGCGGGAGGGGTGCCGCCGGGCACTGACTCCACAGGGGTTCCGGGTCAGCACAGCCGAAAACGGCGTCGAGGGCCTGCGCAAACTGCACGAGGACAGGTTTGACCTGATCCTGCTGGATGCCATGATGCCCGGCCTGAGCGGTCTGGAACTTTTGGAACGGATTCACCAGATCGACCCCGACATCATCTGCGTGATGATCACCGGCTACGCCACTGTAGACCTGGCGGCTCAGGCCATGAAACAGGGGGCCCACGATTTTCTGCCCAAACCGTTCACCTCGGATGAACTGCTGGTAGCCGTGCAGCGCGGCCTGGAGGAACGGCAGCGGCGGCAGGCCCTTCGGAAGCAGCAGCAAAGGGAGGATGAACTTCGCCAACTGGAGCGGGCACGGCGGGAAGCCGCCAAGATCGATGCCATTGAGAGCCGCTTTATGCTGGTCCTCGTCCATGAACTCCGCAATCCGGCCGGCACGATCAAGAACTATGTGCAGTTGATGCGCTCCGGCTACATAGACCCAGAGGAGCAGCAAGAGTACCTGGAAAGGCTGGACCGGCGGGCCACACAACTGCTGAACATGCTGGACGATCTGCTGGAGCTGGCCCATCTGAAACAGATGCCAGGCCCGGCCAGGATGGCACCGGTGGCCATCGCCGATGTCCTGGAAGAGGTGGCTCGCCATGCCGCCCCGGTCGCCAGGGACAAGGGCCTGGAATTTGAGGTCCAGATCCTGTCCCGCCCCACTCTGATGGGCCAGCGCGCCCACTTCCACTCCCTCTGGAAAAATCTGATTGACAACGCCATCCAGTACACGCCCGGCGGCTCCATCCGGGTTACACTTGTCGAGCAGGAGGGGCACGTGATCGGCACTGTGGCCGATAGTGGAATGGGTATCTCTACGGAGGACTTGGGGCGTATCTTTCAAGAGTTCTATCGCTCTGAAACGGCCAAAACGCAGGTCGAGCTGGGAACAGGCCTGGGGCTGGCCATTGTCAACCAGATCCTCAAGATCTACCGCGGCACAATTCAGGTGGACTCGGCGCCGGGGCAGGGCAGCACCTTCACCTTCTTCCTGCCGACCGATGCGCCGGGCACGGGTGGGTAATGGTCGAGAGCAGTTGCTTTTTGTTGACAATTTTCTGGAAACCGGGCATAATAGGACCAGGCCGATGGAAGGGTGGCACCGGACCAGGAGGGACGGCAAAGGAGAATCGGGGAGCCTTTCCTACCCTTGGGCCTGGCCGCCTGTTTCCGGTCTGCCCGGGCCAGGAGGAGTTGCAGATCGGCGGCGCTGCCGCCGAGCAGGGTAGAGGGAGAGGGAACGGATGCCAGAGGTACGACTGAGCGACTATATCGCCAGGATCAAGGAATTGATCCACAACAATCGTTGCGATGAGGCTATTGCCCACTGTCAGCATATTCTGCGCCACTACCCCAAACACATCGAGACCTATTGTCTGCTGGGAGAGGCCTGCCTGGAAAAGGGGATGTACCGGGAGGCGATCGAGTTCTTTCAACGGACCCTGAGCGCCGACCCGGAAAACTTTATCGCGCGGGTGGGGCTGGGCATCATTTATGGGGAGCAAGGGGCGGTGCCGGAGGCCATCTGGCAGATGGAACGCGCCTTTGAGCTGGCCCCTGGCAATACCGAGGTGCGGAAGGAACTTCAGCGCCTGTACGCCCAACGCGATGGGGTGGAAAAGGCCCGACTGAAACTGACCCAGGGGGCTTTGGGCCGGTTGTACGCCCGCAACGGCCTGTACGAGCTGGCTATCAACGAATTCCATGCCCTCCTTCGCCAGGAACCGGAGTTGCCTGATGTGCGCGTTGCCCTGGCCGAGGCCCTGTGGCGGGAAGGACGGCGTTTGGAGGCGGTAGAGGTCTGCCTGGAAATCCTCGGAGCTCTGCCCAACAGCCTGAAAGCCAACCTGATCCTGGCCGAGATCTGGCTGCGGGGTGGTCATGAAGACGCCGGCCAGGAAAAGTTGAATCTCGCCAGGGCTATCGATCCGGAAAACCGGGTAGCCTGCGAAATGATGGGACGGGAATCTCCGCTGCCGCCGGAACAGGTGTTCATCCCTGAACTGCAGGTCTCCCCTGATATGTTCAGAGGCATTATAATCGGTGGGACGGAGGAGCCGCCGGGCATGGTCTGGCAGGAAGAGGCCCGGGTGCCTGCCAGGGAGGCCCCCGCGGAGGAAGCTGCCGAGCCGTGGGAGGAGGTCGAGGAGGTGCCCGACTGGCTGCAGGAGATCGGGCTCCTCAAGGAAAAGGGACCTGGCCCGGCGCCTACCGCCCCCACGGCAAGAGAGGAGTTTCAAGTCCCCGACTGGCTGCAGGAACTGGTGGGGGAAGGGGAAAAGCCAGCCTCTGAGCAGGTTCCCCCCGCTGCCGGGCTTTTTGAGGAAGAGGCCTTGCCAGGGGAGATGCCGGAATGGTTGCAAGAGCTGGTGGCCCCACCGCCGGCCGGGGTCGCCCCACCGGAGGCCGAGGCCGCCCCGGCGGAGGAGATGCCCGCCTGGCTGCGGGAACTGGAAGCCCCACCGGCAGCCGAGGCCGCCCCGGCGGAGGAGGTGCCCGCCTGGTTGCGGGAACTGGAAGCCCCACCGCCAGCCGAGGTCGCCCCGGCGGAGGAGATGCCCGCCTGGCTGCGGGAACTGGAAGCCCCACCGGCAGCCGAGGCCGCCCCGGCGGCAGCCGAGGCCCCCAGGATGGAGGTGCCGGAGAGCCTGCGGGCGTTGGTGGAGGCCGGGATTCTGAGCGAAGCCGACCTGCAGGCGGCCATGGGCGAGATGACGGCCGAGGAACTGGAGGCGCAACGGGCCGAAGGGGTGCCGGCCTGGCTGCAAGAACTGGTCGGCAGGGAGGAGGCTCCCG
>DAOTXL010000076.1:0-4366 GCA_034435455.1 Anaerolineae bacterium | reverse complement strand
TCATTTTTGGATCGCCAGAATAGCCAAAGCGCCCGGCGATCCCTTCACTTGCCGGGCGCTTTGGCCATCTGCTCTCGGTCAACCGCTAATGGACCAGAGGAATCCCATAGTGGGCGCACCGGGTTTTCACCTCTTCTTCCTTGACGCCCAAAGTCACCATGATGCCATCAACCTGCCGGTCAGGATGCAAGGTGCGCATCAGCGCTACCTTGTCGGCCAGGCGGTCCACATCTTCGACCTCGCAAACGCTCTTGACCTCGAACAACGTGATCCGCCCATCGTCGGCCAGGATGTCCACTTCATAGGTGCGGCCGATCGGGCCGATGCTCCCCTTTTCGTCCACCACTTTCTGACGCAGGCGGATCCGGTCGGGGGCAATGTCGGGCCGCTTTAGCACCAGGCGCAGGGCACCGGCCACCACATCTTCCAGCTTCCGGCCGGAGCGCACCTGGAATCCACCGACGACCATTTCCACCCAGTCCTTCAGGTCGTCTACCTTGCCGTCCAGTTGCTCAAAGCGCTGATCCACCTGCTCGAAGCGCTGGTCCACCTGCTCGAAGCGCCGGTCCACCTGCTCAAAGCGTTGGTCCACCTGCTCAAAGCGCTGGTCCACCTGCTCAAAGCGCTGGAGCATGTCCGTGCGCAAGCCCTGAATTTCACCCTGCACCTGCTCAAAACGCCGGTCCACCTGCTCAAATCGCCGAGCGATCTGAGCACGTAGTTCTTGAATGGCGCGCTGCACAGACTCCTGGTTCTCGATGGTTTCAGCCTGGAAGTGCAATACCCGGCCATCAAAGGCGCGCAGCTCTTCCAAAATGGCCGCGACGCTTTCTTTCGTGGCAAACGCTTTCATGAAAGCGTGAAAGGCGCGGGGTTCCAACTCTGGCTCGCGTTCCAGCATCGCCGGAAGCTGCGTATCGAGGATGTACAACACCTCTTCATCGCTCAGCTTCTTCACCGCAAACTCTCCTTACAAGCCCGTTATCCGCTCAACCTGGGAATATTATACCAGAAAAGTCTGTCAAAGGCAACAGCCATCTCAACAGGGGCTTTCGAAGCAGAAGAACTGGGGCTGCTCCCGCCGGGTCTGTGACCCGGCGGCCCCCCACCGGCGGGGGTTACAGACCTCCGCCGAGCGATGGGATGCCCCACGCCAATGTTCTGCTTCGAACACTCAACAGTTGTCCCGTGTTTGGATCTCGCGCCCGGCACCGGCGAGGGTGGTGGCTTCCAGGTGGCTCAGAATCTCCTCAGCGCCGACCCCGGCCTGATCCAGCTCTCCCTGGCGCAGAAACAGCCGGACCAGGCCGGCGGCCTGTCCGGCGTCGAGGGATTGGTCCGGGACGTCGCTAAAGAGGGCTGCTACCTCGTCGGCGATGAAGCGCAGGTCGGTCAGGCTCAGGACCTGACCCTCCGTGCGCAGGTGGGGGATGGCAGCCGGTGGCAGGCCGCGCCGCGCGGCGAACACCAGTCGCAAACGGGGCGGTGCCTGGCTCAGGAGCCGGCCGAGGATGGCCAACACCTCGGGGCTGGCATCTATGATGTGCACATCAGCAGCCCGGACCTCAGCGGGCCCGGACTGCATTCTGTCAGTGCCCCCTCGAAACCAGTGGCAGGTAAACATGGGAGCTGCCAACCATGGCTGGCAGCGAACCCGGTGCCGGGCCGTCCTCCGCGCCGACGCCGATGCCTACCGGGCGACGCTCGACCCGGCCTACGCTCACTCGCCGGGTGATGAGCTGGAGGTCGTCTTGCAGAGGCCCTTTACCGACTACCGGCAGGAAGTCGTGCGCCTGGATATCGGCCACGACAACCGCACTGCTCAGGGCACGGTGCTCCTCCACGCCGGGCTCGCCGGGGATGCCTCGGCCGACGATGGTCTGCTGTTCGCCGTCGCGTTTGCCAGGATGGAAGATGGCTGGCTGCTGACCGGCCGCGAATTGAGCGAGACGAAATTGCCCATCTCGCCCCTGTGGCTGCGATAGGGGCCCGAGCTCAGCCGCTCTGCCCGGCGACGTCGGCCTCGGTCAGGCCATCGCTGTGGTGGACAATGGCAGGCCGACGTCGTCGTCCGCCTGCCGATGGCCGGGCGGGCCACATCGCTCAACACCTCGGTGGCGGCGGCGCTGGTGTACGAAATCGTCCGCCAGCGGTGGGGATGAGGTAGAAGCCTTGTAACCGCTTGTCGCCCTTGCCCTGCACATCCAGGCTGGCGATCTCCCGGTTCTTGTCGTAGAGAATGAGGCCATAGGTGTAGTCGGACGGGACGTTGGTCAGATCCACCTGGATGGTCCCCAGCACGGCGAACAGCCTAACGGTTGCGCACGACGAGGGGCAGAAAGATCTGGTGCTGCGCCCCGGCCGTAGGGGTACAGGTCAGGCGCAGGTCGAAGGTGCCCGCCGCCCCGCTGTAGCCATCCACCGCGAGGTAGTAGGTGCCGGCCGGCACGTTGCTCGCCGTGGCCGACGTGTTGCCATACGAGGTGGACGAAAGGCACGTCCCGGCGTCACAGCCCCCGGCGGCCAGCAGATAGAGGTCCAGGTCGGCGGAGAAGCTGGGCAGCTCGGCGGTGAGGTTGTAGCCGCTGCCTGCCGCCAGGGTGAAGGAGTAGATAATCTCCGGGCCGGAGGCATCCCAGCCGCAGGTATAGCCGCTGTGGTTGTTGGCCTGGCCGGTGGTATCGCCGGCGACGCTCTGACCGCAGGCGATGGCCCGCGGGTTGGCGCAGGTGCCGCTGCCGCCGCTGACCGGGACCGGCGACGAGAACTCGGAGGTGTTGCCATCCACGTCGGCGGCGATGGCGGTGGCGTTGGGGCCGACGATCGCGCCGCTGTAGGTCCATTGGCCGGTGACCGTGTTCACGATACAGGAACCGTGATAGGTCTCCCCTTCGTCGCTGCTGTCCGAGTGCACATAGACGACGCGCGCCCCACCGCTGGCAGTGCCCGATACGCTGCCGGCCGTGGCGCCGGTGATGGTGGGCGGGGTCAGGATGGTGTTGGCGCCGTTCTCCAGGCGGATGCCTTTGCCGCCGTTGTGGTGGATGCTGTTTGAGGTGATCTGGTTGCGCAGGGAGGTAGGGTCGCTGATGCGCACGCCGTCGCTGGTATTGTAGGCAATCGTGTTAAAGAACACGTCAGAATCGGCGCTATCGCTGAGGTAGAGGCCATCCCCCTGATTGTGGTGGATGGTGTTGCCCTGCACCGTGGTTGAGGATGTGTGCCGGAGGTCTACGCCGCCCACGAGATTGTAAGCGATGGTATTGGGCGGCAGGCTGCCGCTGCCGATCTGTGTGCCCGTGGCCTGGCTGACAGACACGCCACGATTGCCATTGCCCAGGGGCGTGGTGCCGTCGGCGGCCAGGCCGATCACGTTGCCGCCCAGTTGGTTGCCATCGGCATTCGGCCCGCTAATCTTGACCCCATTGCCGTTGTTCCCTGAAATATAGTTTCCGCTGCCTGCTGCCGTGCCGCCAATGATGTTGTTGGCGGCGCCGTTGATTTGCACACCAAAGTAGTTAGGCTGTTGTGCATTCCCGGCCGGATTGAGGCCGAGGTAGTTGCCCCGGATGAGGTTGTCGTGGGCCGAGCTCCCTGCGATGTACACGCCGGCGCCGTTGCCGTTTGGGTCGTTGCCGGAGAGCACGTTGCGCTGGCCGGCCCCCGGCCCGCCAATGTTGTTGAACGCCGACCAGACCGATATGGCGGCGTCATCAAAGCCGGTGATGTATAGACCATAGACCGCGCACGAATCGGCGGTGATGTCGAGTCCATAGTTGATGTTCGTTCCGGACAGGGTCACACCGGGTCGGTTGTTGGGGGTATCCCACACACTGCTGGCGTCGATCGTGACCGGCTGCCCCAACCACAAGAAGCCGTTGTCGGTGTCCAGGGTGATGTTCATCGCCGAACTAAAGGTGATGGTATCGGCGCTGGCAGTGGCATTGACCTCTTCGATGGCCGCCCGCAGGGTGCAGCGTCCCAGGCCGTCAATGCAGAAACCGTCGCCGGGGTCAGCGTCGTGGGCGTTGGCGTCGTCGGCGCTGCTGGTGACCACGAAACTGGCGGCGCGGACCGGCGCCGGACCGCCCGCCGCCAGGCTGACCAACAAAGTGAGCGACAAAACTACAAGTACTGGGGTACGCATTCTACTTTTCCTTCCTATCCTCATTCGGTCATTTTAGACCCTTTTGGGTCGCGCTATCCAACTTGCCGGTCCGGCGCTCGATGAAAGCCAGCAGGTCGTCCAACTGCCGCACCAGGGCCGACTCACCGCTGCGGGCGTGCTGCACCCAGCCTTTCCAGCCGGCCTTGCCCTCCTCCCGCCAGATGCGGACGACGAATGAATCGGTGCGTGTTGTCTTTT
>DAOTXL010000075.1:0-35489 GCA_034435455.1 Anaerolineae bacterium | reverse complement strand
GACAGCCGGGTGGCCTACTGGGGACCGAACACCGGCAAGGTCAACGACATCGTCTCCAAGGCGCTGGAGCGGGTCTACCTGGGCGACCAGGATGTGGACGAGTCGTTCGCCCAGGCTCAACAAGAGGCCAACGCGGCGCTCAAGGGCGAATAGCAGATGCCGGGCGGGGGCATCCCGTCTGGGATGTCCCCGCCATCTTCCTTACCCGGGGAATGGAGGGGCTACCCGATCCCGGCCCCAGCATTGCCAAGACATGAGGAAAGGAGTTGAGCCATGCACACTCAGAGATCCGGGGCTACCGTGGCAGCCGTGGGCGCGTTCGTGCTGGTCTTTGTCATCCTGTTCGTCATCGCCCTGATGAACGCGCCGGTGCGGGCCACGGCCCAGGTGACCGAGACGCTGGGCGCCTACTTGACCGAAGTGCGGACGACGGCCCTGCCGTTTATGATCATCGTGAGCCTGTTGGCCGTTGGGGTGGCCGGGGCGGCGGCCGTCGTCGTGCGCCGCGAATGGCCCGATCTGCGCCGCCGTCGGGCGCTGATCGCCGGCTATACCTTTCTGGCCCCCTACCTGCTGGTGACGCTGACCTTTACCGTGGGCGTTATCCTCTTTGCCCTGTATATCGCTTTTACCAAGTACGAAATCTATACCGCGCCCACCTTTGTCGGGCTGGAGAATTTTGCCAAGGCCCTCAAGTCAAAAGAGTTCCAGCAGTCGCTGCACAACGTGCTGTGGTATGCGGTCATTGTCACCATCGCCCAGACGACCATCGCTATTGCCCTGGCGGTGCTGCTCAACACGCCGATGAGGTTCAAGCAGTTCTTCCGCACGGTCTTTTACGCGCCCAGCGTCACCTCGTCGGTGGTCATCACCCTCATTTTCGTCTGGCTGTACCTCAAGACCGGCTACATCAACCTGATGTTCGACAGGGTGTGGGGCCTCTTTGGGCTGGACTACAAGGCGATCGACTGGCTGGGCAATCCCAAGGGGCTGATCCAGCTCATTGTGGAGGCGTTTGGCGGCAAGATCCCATCCGGTCAGTGGTATCTGCGCGGGCCGAGCGTGGCCTGGTGCGCGCTGATGGTCCAGAACATCTTTACCACCGCGCCGACCTTTATGATCATGTTCCTGGCAGCGCTCCAGGACATCAACCCGGCCCTCTACGAGGCGGCCAGCATCGACGGGGCCAGCGGCTGGCAGCAGTTCTGGAAGATCACCCTGCCCCTGCTGCGGCCCATCGTCGTCCTGGTGCTGGTGCTGAGCACCATCGGCACGCTGCAGATTTTCGACCAGGTCTACCTGGCCACGGCCGGCGGTCCGCTGGGCACGACGCTGACGCCCGTCTACCTGGTCTTTAACGAGGCCCTGGGCAAGCAAGGGCCGATCCAGATGGGCTACGCCTCGGCCATCGCCTTTATCCTGGCCGTCCTCATCTTTTTCTTTACCTTTGTCCAGCGTCGGCTGATCGAGCGCGGCGCCGAGCAGTACTAGGAGGAGTCCCATGGCTATAGCTACACGCGCTGTAACCCGGGCCAGGCCCCGCGCCGAGGGCAAACCGGCGAGCTACTACATCGGCCTGGTCTTGCGCTACACCGTGCTGGTTGTCATCGGTGTGGTGATGTTCATGCCCTTTATCCTGGCCTTTCTGGGCAGCTTCAAGACCGATGCCGAGATCATCGCCTGGCCGCCAAAATTCCTGCCCAAAGCCTGGCTCGTCGAGAACTGGGTCAAGGTCTGGCAGACCGACCTGGGCGAGGGGGGGACCTTTCCCCGCTGGCTGTTCAATACCGCCTTCCTGTCGGTGGCCATTGCCGTGTTGGAGGTGATCGGCTGTTCGATGGCGGCCTATGCCTTTGCCCGGCTGCGCTTTCCGGGCCGCGATGCGGTGTTTAACTTTATGTTGGGCACGATGATGATCCCCGGTGCGGTGACCCTCATCCCCGCCTTTGTGTTGATGAGCAAGCTCAGGTTGCTCAATACCTACTGGTCGCTGCTGCTGCCCGGCATCGTCAGCGCCGGGGCGATCTTTATGCTCACCCAGTTCTTCAAGACCATCCCCCGCGACCTGGAGGAGGCGGCGGTTATTGACGGGGCAACCCAGTTCCAGGTCTACAAGGATGTCATCCTGCCCCTGTCGCGCCCGGCGCTGCTGACGGTCTTTATCCTCCAGTTCCAGGCCATGTGGAACAACTTTTTGACGCCGCTCCTCTACCTGGATGCGCCCAAGATGTGGGTGCTGAACGTGGCCCTGAGCGTCTTTAAGCAGCAATACAAGGCCCAGTGGAACCTGACGCTGGTGGGAGCCGTGTTCAACGCTGTGCCGGTGCTGATCCTCTTTTTCTTCTTTAGCAAGTACTACATCGAGGGCGTGGCCTACGCCGGGGTGAAAGGATAAGATACAGGAGGCAAGAGGCTTCTGCTTGCAATGCTTGAAGCCTGGCACGTCGTCTGCGCGGCTGTGCGCGACACCTGGCACGACCTGCTGACCACAGCGGTCGTCAATCTGATGTGGCTGGGGCTGACGCTGACGGGGGTCATGGCTCCCCCGGCGGCGCTGGCCCTCTTTGCCGTGGGCAACCGCCTGGCCCACGGCGAGCCAACTGATCCCCGCGACTTTTGGCTGGCTCTGCGCCGGCACGTGGGCCTGGGCTGGCGCTGGGGACTCGTGCAGGTTGGCGTGCTATTCGTGCTGGTCGGCGACGTGCTCCTCACCGGGCGGCTGGCCGGCGACTCGGCCCTCGGTCGGCTGATCCAGGGGTTCTACCTGGCCGGGCTGGCCGTCTGGCTGCTGTGGCAGCTCTACACCCTGGCCTTCCTCTTTGAGCAGGAGGAGCCGCACCTGGGCATGGCGCTGCGCAACGGGGCGCTGCTGCTGGGCCGGAACCCGCTCTTTTCCCTGGCGCTGGGTTTTCTGCTGCTGGCGCTGTTGGCCGCGGGCATCGTTTTCTTTTTCGTCACCACAGCAGCGGGAGGCGTCTTCCTGGCGTTGGTCGCCACCCACGCCGTGCGGAACCGGTTGGGGGTGCAGGGATAAATCATTGGAGGAGAGGATGAAACTCGAACGCCACCCGGCGAACCCCATCCTGCTCCCTGACCCGGCCTCGGCCTGGGAGTGCTACAACGTCTTTAACCCGGCGGTGATCTACCATGGCGGCCTGTTCCACATGTGGTATCGCGCCCAGGGGCTGGACTGGGTGAGCCGCCTGGGCTATGCCGTCAGCCAGGATGGGGTGCACTGGAACCGTCTGCGGGAACCGGTGCTTGTGCCCCACGATGGCAGCGACTCACGGGGCATCGAGGACCCGCGCGTGGTCGAGCTGGACGGCGCTTTCTACATGACCTACACCGCCTATGGCCGCGAATTCTATGGCCAGGGACAACCGACCCACCGCGGCGGCGGCATCCTGCCCATGATCGCCCGCAGCGAGAACCGGATCACCTGGCAGCGGCTCGGTCCCCTGGTGCGCGGCGAGGACAACAAGGACCACGTGCTCTTTCCGCGCAAGATCGGCGGGCGGTATGCGGCCTTGCACCGCCGCTGGCCGCAGGTCTGGCTGGCCTTCAGCGACGACCTGTGCACCTGGCGAGAAGAGGACATGCGGCCCATCTTTGGCCCGCGCGGCGAGGGCCATTGGGACGGCAAGAGCGTGGGGGCCAACGGGGTGCCCCTCGAAACCGGGGAGGGGTGGTTGCTGCTCTACCACGGCTACGACGCCGACCACGTTTACAAGTTCGGCGTCTGCCTGCTGGACCTGGAGGAGCCGTGGCGCGTCATCCGCCGCCCGCCGGCGCCCATCTTTTGGCCGGAGGAGCTGTGGGAACTGCGCGGCGATGTGCCCAATGTCGTCTTTTCCTGCGCCAACCCGGTGGTAGAGGGCACAGTGTACGTCTTTTACGGCGGCGGCGACCATGTCATCGGCCTGGCAACCTGTCGCCTGGAGGACCTGGTGGATTTTGCCCTACACCGATAACAGGCGGTTTGTCGTGGCGATGAGGGTGGGGCGCACAGCCACCCAGTCAACCCCGACCTGTTCCATGCCCATCAGCACCGCGCCGACCACCGGCAGGGTCTCCAGGCGCACGAATCGGGCGTGGGGGGCTACGGCGTGGACCGTCTCGGCCAGGCATTCCTGGAGGAGTGGGCTGCCATGGTAAAAGCTGCCCGACAGCACCACTTCAAAGGGCTGGGCGGCCAGGTCGAGCTGGCGGATGACGCCCAGCGCCAGGTGGCCCAGTTCATGCCCGGCGCGGCGCACCAGCTCCAGGGCGACCGGATCGCCCTCGGCGGCGACGGCGAAAACCAGCGGGGCGCTGTCGGCCGTGAGGGTGTATCGCCCGCGCATCAGGCCGGCCAGCAGGTCGGCAACATCGGAGGCGCCGGCCCTGCTCACCAGGGCCTCCGTCAGACGGGTGGCCGGCCCGCGCCGTGACCAGGCAGCAGCGACGGCCTGCGTGGCCCACCAGACCAGTTCGGCAGCCCCGGCATATTCGCCCAGATAGCTGGAACCGGCCATCCGCCCGATGGCCCCCTGGGCGTTGCGCCCATAGCAGTTGCAACTGGTCCCGGCGGCGACAACCACCCCCCAGCCGGCCTTGGTGCCGGCCCACAGGCCGAGCAGGGCATCGTTCGCCATCGCGAAGGGTAGATCGGGCCGCAGCAGGTCGCGGATGATCGCCTCGTGGGGGGGGCGGTCTTCCGGCCAGTCGTAGCCGGCCAGGCCAAAACCGGCGGCAGCGATCTCGGAACGGCTGATGCCGGCCTGGGCCGTGGCCTGGGTGAGGATCGCCTCGAGGACGGACCGCACGCCCTGCCAGCCGACCCCCTCCCAGTTGCCGGGTCCCCCTTCGCCCAGGCCAAGCGCCTGCCCCTGTTCGTCGGCGATGAGGGCGTGGCTCTTGCTGGCACCGGTATCCACGCCGAGGTAGTAACCCATCCTTCCCCTCGCTCTGGGGCCCTCACCGCTTCTGCGGCCAGAACTGCGGCAGGTAGGCCCGGTTCGTCTCCAACAGGTCGTCGAGGAGCACCTGCACCCGGTCTGCCGTCGGGCCAAGGGGGTGGGCGAGGAGGGCCTGGTAGGCGGCGGCCCGGTCTCCGTGGACGGCAGCCTCCACCGTCAGCAGTTCGTACATCTTGACCTGGGCCAGCAGCCCAAAGCAAACCGGCGGCAATGGCCCGGCAGGCAGAGGATGGATGCCGCCGCCATCCACGCGGCAGGGCATCTCCAGCACCCAATCCTGCGGCCAGCCGGCCACGGCGCCGCGGTGGGGCACGTTGACCACATGGACCTCGCCCAGGTCGTTGTAATGGGCGTTGAGCAGTTGCGTCGCCACCGTCGAATAGCAGGCTCCCCCCCGCTTCAGCAGGTCGGCCGGCGGCTCGTTGCGCTGCGGATCGGCATAGTGGGCCAGCAGGTCGCGTTCAATCTCCATGACCTCTTCGGCGCGGGAGGGCGGCCACCGCTGTTGTTCGGCCAGCTTGCGGTCGGTGTGGTAATAGTAGTGCAGATAGTAGTTGGGGATCATGCCCAGCGTTTCGATCAACTCGGGCGGCCATTCCGGGTTGTCTTCCTGCCGCAGGAGGTTTCCATAGCGCGCCAACAGCATCGGCCAGAGGTCCTGGCCATCCACGACGAGGCCATAGTGCCAGGTCAGGTGGTTGAGCCCCAACGTCTTCAGGTGCGCCCGCTCCGGCGGGACCTGCAGGCCTCCTTCGGCCAGGGTTGCCAGGAGCTTCATCTTGGTGGTGATGGCTACGTTGCACACCCCCACCGACGCCACATCGGGCGCGTAGCGGGCCAGCGCCTCGGTGATCAGGCCGGCGGGATTGGTGAAATTGACCAGCAACGCGCCGGGGGCCAGTTCGCCCATGTCGTGGGCGATCTGCAGCGCGACGGGGATGGTGCGCAGCGCCTTGGCCATGCCGCCCACCCCGGTCGTTTCCTGGCCGATGAGGCCGTGTCGCCGGCCCAGATATTCATCCTCGCGGCGGGCTGCTATCCCGCCGACGCGCAGTTGGACGATGACATAACTCGCGCCGTGCACCGCCTGCCGCCGGTCGGTGGTCAGATGGACGTCAAAGGGGCGGCCCCTGGCGGCGGCCATCCGTTGAGCCAGGCCGCCGACCACCTCCAACCGGTCGGGCGCGATGTCCATCAGCCACAATTCGGCCAGGGGAAAGCTCCCGGCGCGGTCCAAAAAGCCGCTGACCAGTTCCGGCGTGTAGCTGGACCCCCCACCGATGACTGCAACTTTCATCCTTTCCTCCCTTGCCTGCAGAAGGGTTTGCGGTTCCCCCCAGATCGGGTTGGGGCTATCTCCCCGCTTCATGGTACAGCCGGTCTCCCTCCTTGTCAAATTGGCGGGAGAGGTCCATTTCAACGGTAGGGGCGGCCGTTGCGGCGGCCCGGTGTAGGGGCGGCCGTTGCGGCGGCCCAGGGGATACCGTCCGCCGTTTATTTTCAGGGGGGCGGCAAATGGACAGGTTTGCCGGAGTGTTGTACAATGGCCGCAGGAGGAGGAACTGTGGCTCGCATCGTCTTTCTGGGGACGCCGGAATTTGCCGTGCCCTCGTTGCTGGCGCTGCTCGCGGCCCACCAGGTCGTGGGGGTCGTCACCCAACCGGACCGGCCGGCGGGGCGGGGGCAGGGGGTGGTTGCTTCGCCGGTGAAAGAGGCAGCCCTGGCGCGGGGCCTGCCCCTCTTCCAGCCGGAGACACTCCGCTCGCCGGAGGCGGTTGCCCACCTGGCGGCCTGGCAGCCGGAGGTGATGGTTGTGGCAGCCTTTGGACAGATTCTACGGCCGGACGTGCTGGCGCTGCCGCCTTACGGCTGCCTGAACGTCCATGCCTCGTTGCTGCCGCGCTGGCGGGGGGCGGCACCCATCCCGGCAGCCATCCTGGCCGGTGATACGGCTACCGGTGTGACCCTCATGTGCCTGGACGAAGGGTTGGACACCGGCCCCATCCTGGCCCAGGCCGAATGCCCCATCGCCCCCGACGACACCACAGCGACGCTGACGGCCCGGCTGGCCGACCTGGGGGCGCAGTTGCTCGTCGAGACGTTGCCGGGCTGGCTGGCCGGGGAAGTTCGGCCCCGGCCGCAGGACAGCTCGCTGGCAACCTGGTGCCGTCCGCTGCGCAAAGAGGATGGCCTGCTGGACTGGTCCCGGCCGGCCCTCGAATTGGACCGTCGGGTGCGGGCCTGTGCTCCGTGGCCGGGGGCCTATACCACCTGGCAAGGGCAGCGGCTCAAGGTGCTGCGCACCCGTCCCCATCCGGCCTGGGCAGGGGCGGAGCCGGCCGGGACGGTGGTCGCCCTGCCGGATGGGGCGGGGGTCGTTACCGGCCAGGGCCTTCTGGAACTGCTGGAGGTGCAACTGGCCGGCAAAAAGCCGCTGGCCGGCGGGCTGTTTGTGCGGGGTCAGCGCGGTTTCATCGGCGGGCGGCTGGGGACCTGATAGAGGCGAACAGCCGTCCCCCTCTGCCGATCCGTGGCATGTCCGCCTGAACAGTACCGCCCGGCCATTACGTTGGCCGGCCGGCGGGTGGCGCCCACGGCTCCAGGCTGTACTCGTAATAGGTCGTCTGGCACGGCCGCCCCTTGCCGATCCAGGCCCGCCGCTCGTTCAGGTTGAGGATCAGGCTGAACACCGTCACCGTTTCCGGGCCATGTTTGCAGATGGAACCGGGATAGTTGGCATGGTCGGCCAGCAGCGCCTTGAACAGCTCCGGTGAGTGTTGCCCATAGTTTTCCCGGAGCAGCCGCAGGGCGCGGTGGTAGCGGATGACTGAGCCGGCGATGTCGTTGCGGTCGGCCTCGAAGCGGCGCATGGCCGGGCTGACGTAGTGGTTGGCGTGGGCCAGCAGGTCCCCCTCGATGTAGATCGGCTCGCAGTCGGTGGCCGAACCTTCCAGGCTATAGGCTTCCCCGTAGGGGTCGGCAATGATGTTGTTGTAGCTGGAGGCCCGGGCGGGCAGCAGGCAGGCGGTCATGGCCTCCTCCAGCCGCCGCGCGGCCAGGATGGCGCGCACGATCAGCAGGCGCGGCACGCCGGGCCGGATGTCGTTGTTGGCCAGCTCATTGCCGGTCATGCTGATGCCGGCGGCGTTAAAGCCGGCGCTGTAGCCCAGCCCGCCCACCGACACCCCCAGGAATTCGGGCTCGTCGCCGGCCTGCACCTTCAGGATGACCAGGTCGTCTTCGACCTCGGGGCTGAGGTCGTTGGTGTGGGCCACCAACGTGGAACCGTCGGCGGTGGCCCGGCCCCGCGCCAGCAGGTCGGTGCAGCCCCGCCACGCTGTCCCTTCCCACAGTTCCTCGCACATCTCCAGAAACAGCGTGGCAAAGGGCACGCCCGCCCCTTGGGCCATCCCTTCCAGTTCCTCGATATAATGGGGGTACACGGTCCGGCTGTAGGCCAGGTAGAGCTGGCTCTGCTGGAGCATCTTTTCCCAACTTACGCCGCCGGGTAGCCTTTCGCGGGTATGGGCCAGCAGTCGCTGTAACCCCGGCCTGAGCGCCTCGCCGATCTGTTGGCCCACCTGGCGGTGTGTGCCCTTGACCTCGAGCAGCGGAATCGGATCTGCACCCATGCGTTCACCTCATTTTGGTTGTATAGCCACAGCCATGATAACACAAAGGCGCGGCAGAGTCAAGTTCTGACTTTGAAAAACAAAGATTCTAACTTGTCAAGGTTTGGATTTTGTGGTATAATGGCCTCCAGACGTTGATATGCGCAGTGCGTTGAGGGAGTATGGACGAATTGGACAGGCTGATTTTGCAGACTCTGCAGGCCGATGGGCGGACGCCGTTCGCCCAGGTGGCCAGGCAGGCCAACGTCTCGGAAACGACGGTGCGCGCCCGCTATCAGATCCTGGTCGAAAAGGGGATTGTGCGCACGGTGGGGATCGTGGACCCCTATGCCCTTGGCTTCAATGCTCCAGCCATCGTCGCCGTTTCGGTCGAGCCGGCCATGGCCGACCAGGTGGCGCGGACCCTCGCCGAGTTGCCCGAGGTGAGTTACCTGGTCATGACCCTGGGTTCCTTTGATCTGATTGTCGAGGTCTTTTGCCGGGACCTGCCCCACCTGACCAACCTGATCACCCGGCAGATCCACCTGATCCCAGGGGTCCGCTCCACCGAGACGTTGATGATCGCCCGCAGTTACAAGCTATCCTATCGCTGGTCCCCAACGTTCGAATAGTGCCTGGTTCAGGAGGATTTTGCACAATGCCAGTGCCGCATTTGACACCCGCCATGCCCGGCCCCAGGGCGAGGGCCCTCATGGCCCGCAGTGACCGGGCCGTCACCCCATCGCTCCCCCGCGCCTATCCCCTGGTGGTCAAGCAGGCCCAGGGGACGGTGGTCGAGGATGTGGATGGGAACCGTTTTCTGGATTGCGCTGCCGGCATTGCCGTCTGTTCCACCGGGCATTGTCATCCCCGGGTGGTGCGGGCGGTCCAGGAGCAGGCTGCCCGGCTGATGCACATTTGCGGGGCCGATTTCTATGACCCGCTCTATATCACCCTGGCCGAACGGCTGGGCAAACTGGCCCCCGGCCACAATTCCAAGAAGGTCTTTTTGGGCAACTCGGGCGCTGAAGCGGTCGAGGCAGCCTTCAAACTGGCCCGCTACCACACCGGTCGCTCGCAGGTGATCGCCTTTCTGGGGGCGTTCCACGGCCGCACTATGGGGGCCGTGTCGCTGACGGCCAGCAGCGTCCGGTACAGGCAGGATTTCCGGCCCCTGGTATCGGGCATTACCCATGTGCCCTATGCCTACTGCTACCGCTGCAACTACAACCTGACCTATCCCGGTTGCAACCTGGCCTGCGTGAGTTATATCGAGGAGGAGCTGTTCACCCGTTCCATCGCCCCGGAGGAGGTGGCGGCCATCTTTGTCGAGCCGATCCAGGGCGAGGGGGGGTATGTCGTGCCGCCGCCGAACTGGCTTTCCCGTTTGCGTGCCCTGTGCGACCGGTACGGCATCCTGCTGGTGGCCGATGAGGTGCAGACCGGCCTCGGACGCACCGGCAAGATGTGGGCCGTCGAACACTGGGGGGTGGAACCGGACATCCTCTGTTCGGCCAAGGCGCTGGCCTCGGGCCTGCCGGTGTCGGCCATGATCGCCCGCGACCAGGTGATGAGCTGGCCGGCGGGGGCGCACGGCAGCACCTTTGGCGGCAATCCGGTGTGCTGCGCCGCTGCCCTGGCCACCCTGGACGTGATTGAAGAGGAGGGGCTGATGGACAATGCCGCCCGGGTTGGGGCGCGGCTCCTGACCAACCTGCGCAATCTGGCCGAAGAAAGCCGTCTCATCGGCGATGTGCGGGGCCTGGGGCTGATGATCGGGGTAGAGTTGGTCCAGGATAAAAACACCCGGGCCCGGGCCAGGCAGGAAGCCCATCAGGTGGTGGAGGAGTGCTTCAAACGGGGGTTGTTGCTGCTGCCCTGTGGGCCCAACAGCGTGCGCTTTTCGCCGCCGCTCATCCTCACCGAGGCCGAAGCGGATACCGCCTTTGCCATCTTTGCCGAGGCGCTGGCGGAGGTTGAAAGTAAAAAGTAGAGGGAGGGGGCTGTGAAACTGACTACCATGCACGACGCCATCGCTACTTATGTCCACGATGGTGACACGGTGGCTATCGAAGGCTTTACGGCCTGCATCTGCTTCGCCGCTGCCCACGAGATCATTCGTCAGGGCCGCCGTGACCTGACCCTGTGCCGCATGACGCCTGATCTGATCTACGACCAGATGGTCGCCGCCGGCTGTGCCCGCAAGCTGGTTTTTTCCTATCTGGGCAACCCCGGCGTCGGCTCACTGCACGCCATCCGTCGGGCGGTGGAACAGGGCATCCCCGCCCCGTTGGAACTGGAGGAGTATTCCCATTTTGGTATGGTGGGCCGCTACCTGGCCGGGGCCTACCGCCTGCCCTTCTTCCCCCTGCGTTCCTACATCGGCAGCGACCTGCCCCAGGTCAACCCCCGCATCCGCTTCCTGGAGAGCCCTTACGGCGATGGGCCGGTGGCCACCGTGCCCCCGCTCTGCCCGGATGTGGCCATCCTCCACGCCCAACGGGCCGACTCTGAGGGGAATACCCATCTGTGGGGGCTGTTGGGTGTGCAGAAAGAGGCTGCCTTTGCCGCCCGACATGTGATCGTCGTGGTGGAAGAGATCGTGGACCAGGCGGTCATCCGCCGCGATCCCAACCGCACCCTCATCCCCGGCCTGGTGGTGGACGCGGTGGTTTGCGAACCCTATGGGGCCCATCCCTCCTACGTCCAGGGGTACTATGACCGGGACAACGACTTTTACCTGCGTTGGGACGAGCTCAGCCGCAATGAGGCGGGCACGCGCGCCTGGCTGGAGGAGTGGGTCTATGGCGTGCGGGATCGGGCCGGGTATGTGGCCAGGATGGGAGCACAGACCTGGCAGCGCCTGGCTCCCGGCGAGGCGCTGTCGCAACCGGTGAACTATGGAGCGTACTGATGGTTGGCTATACCCCTTCCGAGATGATGATTGTGGCGGCGGCGCGGGCGCTGGCCGGCGTGCGGACCGTGTTTGTCGGCGTGGGGCTGCCCAACGTTGCCTGTAACCTGGCGCGGCGGACGGTAGCGCCCTACCTGGAGCTGATCTACGAAAGTGGCGTCTATGCCGCGCGACCGGCGCGCCTGCCCCTGTCCATCGGCGACCCGACGCTGGTCAGCGGAGCGCTGTCGGTCTGCTCTATGGCCGACCTGTTCGGGTTGTACCTGCAAGGGGGCCTGATCGAGGTGGCTTTCCTGGGTGGAGCGCAGATTGACCGCTTTGGCAACCTGAATACCACCGTCATCGGCGGCTATGCCCGCCCCCAGGTGCGGCTGCCGGGCAGCGGCGGGGCGTGCGAGATCGCCATCCACGCCCAACGGGTGTTCATCGTCATGCGGCTCAACCGCCGGGCCTTTGTCGGGCGTCCCGATTTCATCACCAGCCCCGGCCACCTGGGCGGAAGGGGGAAGCGGGCTGCCCTGGGCCTGCCCGGTCAGGGGCCTCAGGTGGTGGTCACCGACCGGTGCACTTTTGTCTTTGACGAGGCGACGGGAGAGATGCTGCTCCACAGCCTGCATCCAGGGGTGACGCTGGACGAGGTCCGGGCTGAGGTGGGTTGGGAACTGCGGGTCGCCCCCGACCTGCGGCAGACAGAGCCGCCCACGCCCGACGAATTGCGCCTGTTGCGCGAGGAACTCGACCCGCAGGGGGTCTATCGCCGGTGAACATCGGGTGCCAGGCACTTTGGAATCAGGAGGATTTGAGATGGAGTTGCGAACCGTACCACTGATTGAGATCCAAGGGTCTCCTCAAGAGCGGGGCAGGCAGCAAGGCGAGGCAGCGCGGCCCCAAATCCTCAGCGCGTTGGCCCGCTATCGTGAACTGCTGCCCCATGTCATCAACACCACCTGGGAGGTGGGGGTACGCGAGGCCCGCAAGTTTTTGCCCTATGCGGAGGAAGTCTTTCCCCTGTTTATCGAAGAGATCCGTGGCATCGCCGAGGGGGCCGGCGTCCCGTTCCATGACGTGTGGACCCTCAACTGCTATGAAGGTCTGCCCGACAGCCGGCAACAGATCTGGGGGTGCACCAGCCTGGCCGTGCGCGATGACCAGACCGCCGACGGCCATATGCTCATCGCCCACAATGAGGACTGGAACACGGTGGACCGGGGCAACGTCTACCTGGTCCGCGCCCGGCCGGACGAGGGGCCGGCCTTTATCGGCATGACCTACGGGCCGCTGCTGGTAAACATCGGCTTCAATGCCGAGGGGATCGGGGTGGCGATTGATTCGGTCTATCCGACCGACAGCAGGGTGGGGGTGCCCCGCATCCTTTGCTCGCGGGCGGTGCTGAATGCCCACACCATCGGCGAGGCGATCCGGGCCTGTGTGCCCAAACTGCGGGCTGGGGGGTACAGCTACCTGCTGGCCGATCCAAACGGCGAGTTATACTGCGTCGAGACCTCGGCCACGACCCACGACATCACCTATGGCGAGGCGGGTTGGCTGGTGCACACCAACCATTACCTCTCGCCCAAGATGCGGCTGCTGGAACAGCCGGGCACCTATGCCGCTTCGCACGTATCGTTCAACCGGGCCTGCCGGTTGCTGCGAGGGCGGTTGGGGCAGGTCACCATCGCCGATCTGCAGGCCGTGCTCCGCGATCATGTCAACTTTCCGAACTCGATCTGCCTCCATCCCGATCCGGCCGAACCGCCGCCGGAGCGCGATCAGACCCTCGTCTCGCTGGTAATGGACCTCACCGCCCGGGTGATGTGGGCCGCACCGGGGCCGCCGTGCGAAAACGAGTACACCGCCTACACACTCTAGTTGCCAGGGGGATGGAGGAAACAATGCCCAGGTTTTGCTACCACGAACTGACCTGGCCGGAGATGCGGGAGGCCATCGCCCGCCAGCCGGTCGTGTTGCTGCCCTTTGGCACGGTAGAGGACCACGGCCCGCACCTGCCCCTCAACACCGACAACATCATCGTCGAAGCCATCTGCCGGGAGGCTGCCCGGCGTGCGGCAGAGGAGATCCTGGTCATGCCCCTGGTGGCCTACGGCCTGGATGAGCACCACATGGACTTTCCCGGCACCATCTCGGTGGAGATGCAGACCCTGCTGGCCTACGTGGCCGACGTGGCGCTGAGCGCCGCCCGGCATGGCTTCAGCCACCTCCTCATCGTCAACGGCCACGGCTCCAACGCCGCCATCGCCGACCTGGCCGCCCGCCGGGTGGTGTTGGAGACAGGCATCATCTGCGGGGCGATGAGCCCTAACGCCGCCATTGATCCCACCCTGGCCGAGCCCACTTTTTCGCAAAGGCGCCGCTCCGGGCCAGGGGGCGTGGCCCACGCCGGTGAGTATGAGACGGCGATGATGCTCTACCTGCGGCCCGACCTGGTGCAGATGGACAAAGCGGTGCGGGAGATCGGCCAGCTCAAACTGGAATATTTCAACTGGGATCATCAGGAGCCGAGCATCCTGGCCTGGCAGGATTGGTGGTCGCGCATGAGCTACAGCGGCGTATGCGGCGATCCAACCGTGGCCACCGCCGAATTTGGACGGGCACTCTTTGAGACGACGGTGGAGAATTTTCTCCGCTTTGTCCGGGAATTTCGCACCATTCCCCTGCGCCCCCGCCGCGATCGGCATGGCCAGGACCAAGCCGTTGCCGGGCCTATTTGACAAGTTGCCAGCCTTGTTGTATAAATAGAAGGGCCCTTGTGCTCAAGCAGTGGGAAGGGAGGTGGTGCGTATTGCCCGATGCGGCGTTCTTTGTGCCGGTAGGAACTCATGCCCCCGGCGTTCAGGGGGTCCACAACGCAGGGACCGCGCAGCGGCGGTGTCCCTCAGGAAAAGTAAAAATAGAAAAAGGAGGAGATAAATCATGAAGAAGACGTGGATTTTCACGTTGTTGAGTATGGCGGTCATTGCCGCGCTCCTGCTGACCGCCTGTGGCCCTACGGCTGCCCCCACCACCCCGCCCCAACCCACTACGGCGGCCGGGCCGACCACCCCACCCCAACCTACGGCCACGACCCCCGCTGTCCGCAAAGTCGCCAAGTTCATCTGGACCCAGGAGTTCGACACCCTGAACCCGTTGTATACCAACATGTGGTTCTCTTCGACCACCTTTCAACTGTGGAACTGCTACGCCTGGGTGTTTGACGACAAAGCCGAGCCGGTCCCGGTGCTGGTAAGCGAACTGCCCAGCAGCGACAACGGCGGCGTATCGGCCGATGGCAAGGTGATCACCCTCAAACTGCGGCCCGATTTGGTGTGGTCCGATGGGACTCCCCTCACCGCCAAGGACCTGGTCTTCACCTACGAGATGACGGTCAGCCCCAAGAACGCGGTGGCCAGCACCTATCCCTACGACCAACTGGAAAAGGTTGAGGCCCCCGATCCGCATACGGTGGTCATGACCTTCAAGGAGCCCTTTGCCCCGTGGCTGGGCACTCTGTGGCACGGCATCCTGCCGGAGCACATCCTGCGCCCGGTCTTTGAGAAGGATGGCACGCTGGATGGGGCGGAGTGGAACAAGAAGCCGACCGTAGGCTGCGGCCCGTACAACTTTGTCGAATGGGAGTCGGGCAGCTTTGCCCGTTTTGTCGCCAACGAGAACTACTGGCTGGGCAAGCCCAAGATCGATGAGATCTTTTTCCAGTTCGTGCCCGACGATGCATCCCAGATCGCCGCGCTCAAGACGGGGGATGGCGACCTGGGGACCTTTATCGCCTGGTCCGATATGCCGGGCTTGAAGGAAGCCGGTGTCACGATCATCCCCGCTTTCTCCGGCTACAATGAGGGGATCTATTTCTATCTGGGTGAAAAGGGGCATCCGGCGCTCAAGGACCTGAGGGTGCGCCAGGCGATTGCTCTGGCCACCGACCGTTTCTCGCTGTGCAAGGACCTGCTCCTCGGCCAGACCGTGCCGGCGGCCACCGACTGGGATAACACCCCCTATAATCATCCGGATATCCAACCCTGGCCCTTCGATCCGGAGCAGGCCAAAGCGTTGTTGGATGAAGCCGGCTGGGTGGACAGCAACGGCGACGGCGTGCGGGATAAAGATGGGGTGGAGCTGGTGCTCAAATATGGCACTACCACCCGCGAGATCCGCAAAGACACCCAGGCCGTGCTCCAGCAGCAGTTGGCCGCTGTGGGGATCAAGGTGGAGTTGTTGAACTATGAGTCGGACCTGTTCTTTGGCGGCTATGCCGAGGGGGGGCCGTGTGCCAAAGGCGAGCTCGACATGTTCGAATACTCGACCGTGTTCAACTTCCCCGACCCCGATGTCGCCGACTGGCTGTGCGACAACATCCCCAGCGATGAAAACCCGGAGGGGACCAACTGGCAGGCGGTGTGTGACGAGACCCTGGACGGCCTGTTCCAGAAGCAGCGGACCCAGGTGGACCCGGCCGAGCGGGAGAAAACGTTCCACGAGATCACCAAATATATCTTTGAAAACGTGTACTGGCTGGGCTTGTGGCAGGACCCCGATACCTGGGCCGTCGGCAAGCGGCTCCAGAACGTCAAAATCTCCGGAGCCACGCCCCTGTACAGCATCATGGAATGGGATCTGACTCCCTAGTGGGGGGGTAGGAAAAGGGATAAGGGGGATTCCCCCCTTATCCCTTTTTCCTTATCCCTTCCCCTTACTTGAGGAGGTGATGATGGGCCGTTACGTAGCCCGGCGCCTGTTGCAGGCGATCCCTCTCTTGCTGATCATCAGTATCGGGTTGTTTGTGCTGATGCAGAACCTGGGGGACCCGTTGGCCACCCTGGGCGGACGCCGGCCGACGCGGCCCGAGGACAAGGCCCGGCTGCGGCGGCAGCTCGGCCTGGACAAGCCGGTCCTGGTCCAGTATCTCTACTGGCTGATCGGCAACGACTGGACCCAGGTGGACCTGGACGGCGATGGCATAGCCGAGACCAGGGGCACACGCAAAGGGGTGTTACGCGGCGATTTCGGCACGTCGTTGATAGACCGCCGGCCTGCGCTTGAGCTGATCGGCGAGCGGCTGCCCAACACGTTGCTGTTGATGGGCGCCTATGAGATCGTGGTCGTCCTGGGTGCTCTGGCCATCGGGATCTATTCGGCGGTACGCCAGTATTCCTTCTTTGACAACCTCGTGACCGGGATCTCGTTCATCCTCTATTCCATGCCTATCTTTTTCATCGGCCTGGCCAGCATCTATATTTTTGCCGTGGACCTGAAACGGTGGGGGTTGCCCTCTCTGCCGCCGAACGGCATGTTCGATCCGCAGTATGGCAAGACCCCGTCGCAGGTGGCCCTGCACATGGTGCTGCCGGTGATGAGCCTGGCCCTCATCAGCCTGGCCGGCTACAGCCGCTACATGCGCAGTTCGATGCTGGAGGTGCTGCACCAGGATTATATCCGCACCGCCAAGTCGAAAGGGCTGGAGCGGCGCTACATCCTGTTCGTCCATGCCCTGAAGAATGCGGCCTTGCCCATCGTCACCATCGTCGGCCTGGACCTGCCCATGCTGCTGGGAGGGGCCATCGTCACCGAGCGCATTTTTGCCTGGCCGGGCATGGGCCGCCTGTTCCTCGACCATGTCTCGCGGGTGGATACGCCGGTGGTCATGGCCATCCTGATGTTGGTCTCGGTGGCCGTCATCGTCTTTCAGATCCTCACCGACGTCACCTATGCCTGGCTGGACCCGCGCATCCGGTATGAGTGACCGGTAAAAAAAGACCCCAGAGGGAGACCGATGAGCAGTGCAACTGAAACAGGGATGGCCCTCCCTTACTTTTCGATGGACGAGATCGAAGCTCCCCCCCTCAGCCTGCGCCGGCTTACCTGGCTGCGCTTCCGGCGTCACCGGATGGCGATCGTAGGGGGGCTGGTCTTGATCTTGTTGTTCCTCTATGCGTTTGGCGGGGCACTTTTCTACAGTGAAAAATATGCCAACTTGACCGAGACCGGCGCACGGTTACAGGCCCCCTCGGCCCGCCATCCTTTTGGCACCGACACCGTCGGGCGCGATGTCCTGGCCCGTACCATCTACGGCGGCCAGATCTCGCTGATCATCGGCCTGACGGCCATGCTGGTCGAGGTGCTTATCGGCGTGTTGATCGGGGCCGCTGCCGGTTACTATGGCGGCTGGGTTGATGCCTTGTTGATGCGTTTCACCGAGGCCATCTTTGTCATTCCTCAGATCTTCCTGCTGATCGTGATGGCCAAGTTCTTTGGCGGCAAGCTCCCCAATGTTCAACTGCTGGGGCGTGAGTTCAGCGGCAGCGTGATTGTCGTGGTGCTGATCATCGGGCTGACAAGCTGGATGTATCTGGCCCGGATCGTGCGCGCCGAATTTATCTCGATCAAAGAGCGGGAGTTCATCCTGGCGGCCCGGGCCATCGGCACGCCGGCCCGGCAGATCATTTTTGGACATATCTTGCCCAACTGCATGGCCCCCATCATCGTCTCGGCTACCTTGAGCGTGGCCTCGGCCATTCTGTCCGAATCGTACATCAGTTTTCTGGGCATGGGGGTTCAGGCGCCCACAGCCACCTGGGGCAATATGTTAAGCGGGGCCGAGAGCTATATTGACAAAGGGGTGCCCTGGCTCTGGTTTTTCCCAGGGCTGTTTATCGTCCTGACCGTCTTGAGCATCAACTTTGTCGGCGATGGACTGCGCGATGCTCTGGACCCCCGTAGCCGGGCGGTGTAGGAGAGGAAGGACCAGGAGCGGAACTGTTTGGCCCTGGGTCGTGGTGGGGGAGAGTCGAATGCCAATCTTACTCGAAGTGCAAGACCTGCATACCCGCTTCCATACCCCGGAGGGGATCGTCTATGCGGTAAACGGCGTCTCGTACCGGTTAGAGGAGGGCGAAACCCTGGCGGTAGTGGGCGAAAGCGGCTGTGGCAAATCGGTCAGTATGATGTCGATCCTGGGGTTGATCCCGATCCCTCCCGGTGAGATCGCCGCCGGCAGCGCCATCTATCGCGGCCAGGACCTGCTCAAGATGTCCGAACCGGAGTTGGAACGGATCCGGGGCAAAGAGATCGCCATGGTCTTCCAGGACCCGATGACCTCCCTGAATCCGGTCCTGACCATTGGCAAGCAGATCACCGAATCGTTGCGCAAACACCTGGGCATGAACCAGGAGCAGGCTACTGAACGGGCTATCGAACTCCTGGACTGGGTTGGCATTCCCGACGCGCGCCGCCGCCTGGGCGACTATCCCCACCAGTTCTCCGGCGGTATGCGCCAGCGGGTCATGATCGCCATGCAACTGGCCTGCACCCCGACCGTCCTGATCGCCGATGAGCCAACCACTGCCCTGGATGTGACGATCCAGGCGCAGATTGTCGAGCTGGTCATCCGCCTGCGGGAGCAACTGGGCATGGCCATGATCTGGATCACCCACAACCTGGGGGTGGTGGCCGGCCTGGCCGAGCGGGTGCTGGTGATGTATGCCGGCTTTGTCGTCGAAGAGTCGCCGGTGGACCTCCTGTTTGAAGACCCGCGCCATCCCTACTCGGTGGCCCTGCTGGCGGCTCTGCCCCGTGTGGACCGGCGGCGCGACCGTCGCCTCAAATCGATCCCCGGTGCGCCTCCCAACCTGCTGGTCAGGCCGAGCGGTTGCCCCTTTGTGCCGCGGTGTGAATATGCCGTCGAACGCTGCCGGCAGGAAATCCCCCCCCTGGAACCGGTAGCCCCCCGCCATAAGGTGGCCTGCTGGGTGGATATCCAGAGCGGAGGAGAACGATGAGCCAGACCGGACCTCTGGTTGTGGTCGAGAACCTCACCAAGCATTTTCCCATCAACCGCGGGCTTTTGATCCGCCGTCAGGTGGGCGCGGTGCAGGCTGTGGACAGAGTCTCGTTTACCATCGAGCGCGGCGAGACCCTGGGGTTGGTCGGCGAGAGCGGCTGCGGCAAAACCACCGTCGGGCGGACCGCCCTGGCGTTGTACCCGGCCACCGGCGGCAGGGTGCTGATTGACGGTCAGGACGTCCACGCGGCCCGAGGCCGTGACCTGCTCGCCATCCGGCGCAAGGCCCAGATGATCTTCCAGGACCCCTATGCCTCCTTGAATCCGCGGTGGACCGTCAACGCCATTGTGAGTGAGCCGCTGCGGGTGCACAAGCTGTGCCCCGGCGAGAAGGAACGGACGGAGCGGGTCAAGGAGTTGATGCAACTGGTCGGCCTCAGCCCCCGGTTGATCAACCGCTTCCCCCACGAATTCTCCGGCGGGCAACGGCAGCGGATCGGCATCGCCCGGGCCCTGGCCTCGGAACCGCTGTTCATCGTCTGCGATGAGCCGATCTCCGCCCTGGACGTTTCGATCCAGGCTCAGGTGGTCAACCTGCTGGAGGACCTGCAGGAGCGCCTGGGCCTGACCTACCTCTTTATCGCCCACGATCTGAGCATGGTCCGGCATATCTGCACGCGGGTGGCGGTGATGTACCTGGGGGTGATTGTCGAACTGGCCGAGCGCAATGAGCTGTACGAGAACCCGTTGCACCCCTACACCCAATCGCTGCTGTCGGCGGTGCCCATCCCCGACCCCAAAATAGCCCGCGGGCGCCGGCGCGTCGTCCTGGAGGGCGACGTGCCCAGCCCTATTAACCCGCCTGGCGGCTGCCGTTTTCATACCCGCTGCCCCGTTGCCATCGAGATCTGTTCTCAGGAACGGCCCGAATGGCAGGACAGGGGGGGAGGCCATTGGGTCGCCTGCCATCGGGTGTGAGAGCTTGTCTGAAAAGTCTACCACGAAGGCGCACAGGGCAAAGAAATGAGAGGAAGTTGACAGAAATTCCTTGTGTCCTTCGTGTCCTTAGTGGTTTTCAAACTAGCTCTGAGACAGGTGGAGGCGCCCCAGGGCGAGGGGATGGGACCTGGTCTATGCTCGCCCCTTTGTCCAAAGATGGAAGAAGGCTCACAGTTCATTGACGAGGAGATAGAGGTCCGTTTTGCCCAGGAGCCGGGACTGCCCACGTCCTTTATCTGGCGTGGCCAGGAGTACAAGATCGTCGAAGTGGAGCGGGCATACCGGCGGCTGGATTTCAGACGGGCCTGGTGGCAGCGACGGCATCGCGATTATTACCGGGTGAAGACAGGCACGGGGCGGACCTTCGAGATCTACTTGCATCGCGGGCCGGGGAAGCGCTATTGGATGCTGTACAGGGAATTCATCGTTTAGAATCCGGACCAGGTGGGGCGGGCAGTCAGCCCGCTTTGCTGCAGCAGGAGACCGGAGATTTGTCAGTCAGGCCCTGATGTGATACAATAAGGGTACAACCGGTCGTCGGGGCGTAGCGCAGTCTGGTAGCGCACTTGAATGGGGTTCAAGTGGTCGCCCGTTCAAATCGGGCCGCCCCGACCAGATGGAGGATGGTCGATGGCGCTGGGCTATCGGCCATTCGTTTGTTGGGGTGCCGCCGGCCCTGCTGGGCCGGAGAGACACCGAGATCGAGTATGCCGGTTTCGTCCTGGACAAAGCCTGGCCGGCCATTTCTCAAGGTCGAGAAGCGGATGGACGAGGTAGTTCACAGGTGCAAACAATTAACCGACGAGGACATCGCTTTCCTGACCCGGATCGAACAGGGCTTGAACCTCCTGGCCGACCTGAGCCGGGCGGATGTGCTGGTCTATTGCCTTCTTTCTAAGGAGCGGGCGGTGGTCGTGGCCCAGGCCAGCCCTCATTCGATCCTGCCTCTCTACAACGAGTCGCTGGTCGAACGGCAGGTCACGGCCGGCGACGAGCCGGGGGTCATCCGCTCCCTGGTGGAAGGCCGCCGCTGGGTTAGCGAGGTTAATCGGGAGAGCGGTGGTCGGGGAGCGCCGGACCGGGCGGCTCCCATCGTCCAGGAGGTCTATCCCGTTCGGCGGCCCGACGGACGGGTGATTGCAGCGGTCTGCATCGAGACGAACCTGATCGAACGGGAGCGCCACCACCGCCGCAGCAAGGTCTTTCAACGGGCACTGCGGCGCTTCCAGGAGATCGCCCTGGCCGGTGAACTGCGGGGGGCGGAGCGGCTGACCCCCTTTGGAGAGCACGACGGCATCCTGGTGATTGACGCCCAGCACCGCATCCAGTATGTCAGTGGCATTGCCACCAACCTGTATCGCAAGCTGGGCTATGCCGGCGACCTGCTGAAACGGCATATCGAAGACCTGGAACTGGACGACAACAGCCCGGTGTACGAGGCCCTGGAAACGGGCGCATGTGTCGAGAAGGAGATTGAAGGCCGCAACCTGGTCTGGGTGAAAAAGGCGATCCCTCTCCCTTCCGGCAACGGGCTGCGCTGGCGGCGTTTGTCCCGACGGTTGGAGGGGGTGTTGGTGACCATCCGCGACGAGACCGATAGCCGCCGCCAGGAGGAAGAGTTGCGGGTCAAAGCGGCGATGATTCAGGAGATCCATCACCGTGTCAAGAACAACCTGCAGACCATCGCCTCGCTGCTGCGGCTTCAGGCGCGCCGCGCCGGGTCGGACGAGGCCCGCCGCGCCTTGCAGGAGGGGATCAACCGGGTTCTGAGTGTGGCGGTCATCCACGAATTCCTGGCCCATCAGGATGCGCGGGTGATCAATATCCGGGATGTCAGCCAGCGGATCATCCATCAGATCCGCGAAGGGGTGCTGGACCAGGAGAAGCGCATCCGCCTGGACCTGTGCGGCCCCAACATCTATCTGCCCACCCAGCCGGCCACCGCCTGTGCCCTGGTGATCAACGAACTGTTGCAGAATGCCCTGGAACATGGCTATGACCGTCAGGAGGGGGGCATGGTCACCGTCAACCTGTACGACGATGGCGAGCAGATCACCATCTCGGTAGACGACGATGGCGTGGGGCTGCCGGACGATTTTGACCTGGCCCACACCGGCAGCCTGGGCCTGCAGATCGTGAGGACCCTGGCCCAGGGCGATCTCAAGGGCCACTTTGAGCTTCACCGCCGGGACAAGGGGGTCTCTGCGGTTGTGACATTCCCCAAACATTTCTACGGAGGTAGATAATGCCAGATCGGATACGGGTTATCATAGCCGACGACGAATCGATCATCCGCATGGACCTGCGGGAGATGTTGAACAACCTGGGCTATCTGGTTGTCGGTGAGGTGGGCGACGGCCGCAGCGCGGTCAACCTGGCGCGGGAATTGCGACCTGACGTCGTGATTATGGACATCAAATTCGAGGGGGAGGAGTTCGACGGCATAGATGCGGCCCGCATCCTGACCCAGGAACGGATCGCCCCGGTGCTGCTGTTGACGGCGTATAGCCAGCGAGACCTGGTTGTGCGGGCCAGGGAAGCGGGTGTGGTGGGCTATCTGGTCAAGCCGTTCCGTGAGGCAGACCTGGCCCCGGCCATCGAGATAGCGTTGGCCCGGTTCGGCGAGTTCCGGGCCATGGAAAAGCAGGTGGGGGACCTGCAAGAAGCCCTGGAGACGCGTAAATTTGTGGACCGGGCTAAAGGGATCCTGATGGACACGCAAGGCCTGACGGAAGCAGAGGCCTTTCGCCGCATCCAGAAGATGAGTATGAACACCCGCAAGGCGATGAAGGAGGTAGCCGAGGCGATCATCCTGGCCCATCAGACGCAGCAACAGGCCCTTTCGTAAACGTAAAACGGAAAACGTAAAGCGTAAGGCGTAAATGGATGATGATCTGCTGTGGCGACACCTCAGGGACCTGCCTGCCTTTCGGGCGCTGCTGCGATCGGTCGAAGCGCGGTTCTACCGGGAGCTGCTGCCTTTGGCCGAACCGGTGCTGGATGTCGGCTGCGGCGATGGGCACTTTGCCTCGGTCGCCCTGAGGACGGCCACAGGTCCTCTGACCGCCGGCATTGACCCTGCTGCGGCGGTGCTGCGCGAAGCCCACGGCCGACGGAGCTATCGCCTGCTGGCCCAGGCCCTGGGCGATGCCCTGCCCTTTGCCGACGGCTATTTCGCCACGGTGGTCAGCAACTCGGTGCTGGAACACATCCCCGCTGTGGAGGCGGTACTGGCCGAAATCAGCCGGGTGTTGCAAAGCCCCGATCCGACCACCGGCCGGCCGGGCGGGCGGTTCATCTTTTGCGTGCCCGGCGATCGTTTCACCGAACTGCTCTTCTTCCCCCGCTGCTTCCGCCGTCTGCGGCTGGAAGGAGCAGCCCGCGCCTATGAACGCCTGTTCAACCGCATCTCCCGCCACCGCCACTGCGACGACCCGGATACCTGGCGGGCGAGGCTGGAGGGGGCCGGTTTGCAGATCAACAGGTGGTTCCCCTACTTTTCGGCACGGGCCAACTGCGCCCTGGACCTGGGGCACTATCTCGGCGCACCAAGCCTGGTGGCGAAAAAGCTCTTTGGCCGCTGGATCCTGGCCCCGACCCGTTGGAACCTGGCGCTCACCGACCGCCTGCTGCGCCCGTTATACCGGGAACCGTTGCCCCAGGTGGGGGCCTATCTCTTTTTCGTGGCAGAAAAAAAGCCGGCGGGCACCCTCCCCCGACTTTAGGCTTTACGCCTTACGTTTTACTTTATCGGCCTCCGCCTCGAACAGTTCTTCATAACCGCTCACCGTCCGCTCCAGGCTGAATGCCTCTTCGATCAGGGGCCGGGGCCGGGTGTACTGTTCCGGCTGCTTCAGGATGCGCAGGATGGCCTCGGCCAGGGCCTCCGGGTCCCCGATGGGGACCACCTCTCCCATGCCGGTCAGGCGCGGCGGCTGGCGCACACCGGGCAGGTCGCTGGCAACCGTCGGGGTGCCACACAGCATGGCCTCCACCTGCACCAGCCCGAACGATTCGGTCGAGTTCAGGCTTGGCACGACCAGGACGTCGCAGGCGGCAAAAAAGGCGGGCATCTGTTCCTGGGCCAGGACCCCCAGGAACTCCCAGTGCTCCGGTCCCAGGCGCTCGATTGACGGCATCAGGCGGCGGTAGTACGCTTCCTCCCCCAGGACGTTCTGGTACTGCCCGGCAAAGAGGACCTTCAGCCGGGGCAGGGCGGTCAGCAGGCGGGGCATGGCGGCCAGGAGCACCTCGACCCCCTTTTCGGCGGCCAGCCGGGCGGCCATCCCTACCACCGGCCGGCCTGCCAGGTCATGTTCGGCGCGGAAGGCAGCGACGGCTTCAGGGAGGGGAGCAGGCATGATCACGGGGGGCGGAATGACATGAACCTTGTTCAGGAAGCGGGAGAGAAAACAGGAGTGCTGAGCAAAGTCGTGGGTGTAGGCCACGATTGCCTGGGCCAACCGCCCGGCCAGGTAGTTGCTGGCAAAGACGACCCGGTCCACGATCCGGTTGAACCAGCCCCGGGGCAGTTGCAGGTCGCAGTGATAGGTGAGGATGACCGGCTTGCCGGCCAGCCGGCCCAAGAGGCCCAACAGGCTTGCCTCGAACTGGGGCAGGTGGACGCTCACCACATCGTGGCTGCGGATAAGCCGCCAGGCCAGCAGGGGGAAGGTGGGCATGATGACGCCCTTGCTGATGCGAAACAGCACCGGGGCGCGGACAACATGCACACCGTCAATGACCTCCCGGCCGGGCAGGGCCCGGTCATAGCGCGACGTGAGGACGGTGACCTGGTGGCCGCGCCGGGCCAGGGTCGTCGCCAGTCTCTTTACATAAATAGTCAGCCCGCTGACGTGAGGGTGGTAATAGGTCAAAACAAGTAGAATCTTCACGATGGCGTGTGGGCCTCCGAGGAGATCCGTTTTTGGATTTCGGCATAGGACAGGTTTTGTTGGGCCATGCTGACCAGCCCTAGCGCCGTATAGACGACATAGACGATGGTGTGGGCCACCAGGGCATAGCTCAAGGCCGGTTCCGGTTCCATGCCGAACAGGACCATCGTCTCGCGGCCCAACGCCTCAAAGACGCCGATGTAGCCGGGCGAGGAGGGCACCGTCATGCCCAGGGCGGTCACCGAGGTGATGGCCAGGCCGGCGACGAAGGTTTGAGCGGGGTCAAAGGCCAGGAGGACGAGCCAGTAATACGAGCTGATCGCGGCCCAGATGACCACCGACCAGAAGAGGAGGGGGGGGCCCAGGCGTGCTGTGGTAATGCCGCTCAGCCCATCAATCAGCGAACCGGCCATCCTCTCCAGGTCGGAACGGTCGGCCCAGGGCAGGCGGGCCAGGAAATGCAGCCGGGATCGTTCGGCCAGGCGTTGCCAGAGGCAGACCATCGTCTCGCGCTCGGGCCAGTGCACGGCGCAGAGGAGGCGTGCCAGCAGGTGCAGGGTCCACTCCCGCCGTTGCACCAGGACGATAAAGGCCACCACGGCCACCAGGGCCGCCACCCCGATCACCAGTCCGGAGCGGACCATCCAGTCGGGGACCGGGGCAAAGGGGAGGACGAGGAAAAAGCCGCCCACAGCACACAGGGCGTCCAGCACCCGCTCGGCCACGATGGTGGAAAAGGCGGTGGTGCGGCTCACCGGTTCGGTCTCGCCGATGAGGTAGGCCCGGGCCACGTCGCCCAGCCGGGCGGGCAGGAGGTTGCTGACCAGGTAGCCGATGTTAATCACGGCCAGCAGGTTGTGGAGGCGCAGCCCCTGGTGGGGATAAAAGAGGAGCCGCCAGCGGACGGCGCGCAGGACGAGAAAGAGGACCAGAGGCAGCAACGAGGCGGCCAGTAGCCAGTAGTTGACCGTTGCCATCGCTGCCCAAACCTTGCCCAGGTCCACCTGGCGGAAGGCAAAGATCAGGGCCAGGATGCTGATGGCAATGCCGATCCAGATGCGTGCCTTCTTCACCTCTGTCCTCCCAGGGGGTCCATTATAGCATTGTTCAGCACGGAAGGCGAATTGTAGCCGGGACATGGCTGATGGCGGGGGCCGATTTGACACTCCTGGAGGAAACAGGTATAATGGGCCTGTTTCGCGGGCCGCTAGCTCAATTGGCAGAGCAGCTGACTCTTAATCAGCGGGTTCGAGGTTCGATTCCTCGGCGGCTCACCTGGCCCCCGGTCCGCTCCAGGCAGGGCTTTTTGTTGCCGCGCCGTTGCCCTTGGGAGACCACTGAAAAAGTCATCTTTCTACCGCGGAGGCCGCTGAGGACGCCGAGTTTTACAAGGCGGTGAAAAAGGGGTTTTTCAGCACTCTCCTGGACCGGTTCCCGGTAGAGGGTTTCCCTCAAGGACACTCAGTACACGAAGAAGGGCCGTTTATCGCTGTGTCCTGGTACCCTTGGTGTCCTTCGTGTCCTTGGTGGTTTTTCAGACAAGCTCTCAAAGAGGCGGTAACTGTTTGGACCCAGAAGGGAGGATGAGATGGACCAGGTCCTGGTGGCCTATGCCACCAAATATGGAGCGACGGCAGAGATTGCCGAAAAGATCGGTCAGGTGCTTGTGCAGGCGGGAGTTCCGGTTGAGGTGCTGCCGGTGGATCGGGTCGGTGACCTGGGGCCATACCGGGCGGTTGTGCTGGGCAGTGCGGTGTATGCCGGCCAATGGCGCAAAGAGGCAGCGGCCTTTTTGCGGGCCCAGGAGAAAGCCCTGGCCGGGCGCCCGGTATGGCTTTTCACCAGCGGGCCTACGGGCCAGGGAGACCCGGTTCAGTTGCTGAAAGGTTGGCGCTTTCCAGAGGCGCTGCAACCGATCGCCGACCGCATCCGGCCTCGCGACGTGGCCCTCTTTCACGGGGTGTTGGACATCAAGAAGTTGAACCTGGCCGAGAGATTGCTCCTCAGGGCCATCAAGGCGCCGGTGGGTGACTTTCGGGACTGGGGGGCCATCACCTCCTGGGCTGAGGCCATCGCCGATGTGTTGAAGCGAGGGGGTTGACGGGGCTCAAGGGCGGCGCATTTCGGCAAAGGTGGCGAACCATTCCGGCAGGTCGGCCCAGCGGTCTTCCCGCTCCCGGCGGCGTTGTACAGCCTGGTAAGCGGACAGGCGGCGAAAGATCTCGGCCTGCACTTTTTTGGGATCCCGCACATACTCAAAATCCAATCGGCCTGCCGCGCCGGCGGTGTAGATCATGACCGTGCCGTAGTTGAGAAGGGTAGCGATGGGGTGAGGAATGTCGTAACTCACATTTTGGACCTTGTCAAAGGTCGTCTCGGTGCGTTTGGTGCGGAAACCCAGGGGCAGCTTTTCGATATCAATCAACCGGTCGTTGGTCACAGTGTACAGGTCGTTGCCCCAGTTTGACCAGTTCCACCACAGCCAGATCAAAAGCGGCACTCCGGCAGCCGGCCACAGCGCAAGGAGCCCGAGTTGTTTCGGCTCCGCATGAAGGAGATACAGGATCAGGCCGACCAGTAGTCCCAGGAGAAGCAAGGCCGGCAACCAGATGCGGCTGATGAGCCGGATCCAGTGCTTGCGCCAGGTGACCCCCTGGTCGGTCCGATTTTCGATCCAAAAGAGGGGCCACAGGCTCTTGCGGTAGATCCGTTTCAGGATCCCTGGCCGGGAAGGGGTCGGGGCAGGTGGGGCGGTGGTGGGGATGGCCGGCCGGGGTATGACCGGCCGGATACTGGTTCCTATACTTGCTTCCAGCCTCTCGCGGATGGCGCGGCGTGTCTCCAGGCGCTCGCCGGCATGAAGCCGGCTTATCTGGGTAAAGATCATCTGTTGCACCTGGTTGGGGTCGGCCACATAGTCAAAGGTCACCCGGGTGACACCCGCTGCTGCCGCCGTGTCAATGATCAGGTTGCCAAACCCAAACAGGTTGCCGATCAACAACTGCTGAATATTGACGTTCTGCACCTTATCAATGGGGGTTTCGTCGCGGCGCTCGCGCACGAACAGCACCTTTTCCCGGTGGGCGACCCGCTTGGTGGTGATAATGTAATAGTCGTTTATCCAGTCGAAAACCCGCCAGGCTATCCACAACAGGGCAATACCCAGGATGACCAGGTTGCCGGCGTGTATCCAGGTCTGCCAGGGAGGGGGTAGCCGGGGGATGAGGGTCAGCAGGAAAAAGATCAGCATCAGGACAGGCAGGACCAGTTTGCGCGCCAGCACAAACCAGTGGCGACGTTGTCGGAAGAGAACCTGCTCATTACGGTCCAGCCAGGGCAGCCGCCGGCCCTGCTGCTGCGCCTGCTGTCGGGCCCTGACCTCTTCGCGGGGGATCAGTTTTTTCCGGATCTCTGGGCGCTCTCGCAGAAACAGTTCGAGGTCAGGCCGGGTCAGGTAGAAGCAGTTGGTCTGCGCGGTGCTCAACAGGGTGACGTCGCGGGCTTCTCCGAGAAACAGGGCCGATTCGCCCGCACTGCTGCCTGCCTGGAGGTAGCCCCGGGGTCGCTGCTTCCCATGCTCGTCGCGCGCCCGGATGATGGCTTCCCCTTCGTACAGGATGTAGAGTGTAGGGTCCACTTCGCCCTGATGGTAGAGGACATCCCCCGGTCGAAAGTGGGCCAGCCCCATGTACCCCGCCAGTTCCTTTCGCTCCGCATCCTTCAGGGAAGAAAAGGATTTTACCCTTTGCAGAAGGCCCAGGTCGGGCCGTTTTAACGCGGCCTGAAACCGGGGCTGCAACTCTAATAGCCAGTGGAAATGACGGGCATCGAGGCGAAAGAGGTTGACATCGGTGACCGCCTCGGCGGTGGCCCGACGGGGTTCGCCCTTTAGCAGGCCGTCATCCCCCAAAAAGTGGCCGGCGGTCAGGCAGGTGGGCCCGTACTGGCCGCTTGAGGTGGCGCCGGTTGCGCTCTCTTTGACCTGGCCGGTGTTAATGATGTAAAAGGAATCCGCTGCTTCGCCCTGGCGAAAGATCGTCTGGCCGGCCGGGTAATAGACCTCCCGCACCAGATCGGCGATGTGGAACAACTGCTCTTCGGAAAAGCAGCCAAACAGCGGGATGCCCAGCAGGCGGTTTACCACGGCGATGCGTTGCAGCCGCTCCTTCAAGGGGGGGAACAGTTCCAGCAGGGTGTTGAAATCGGCGGTGCTGATGGCCAGCAACCGGGCATCCCGCAGCACGGTAGCGGTGGTCTGGTGGGCTATGCGCCGTATCAAGGCCATGCGCCCCACATAGTCGCCGCTGGAGGCCCACCGTTGGAGGATAACCCGACCGCCTGGGTCCTTGCCGGTCTCCTGAATCAGACCGCTTTCTACCAGATAGAAAAAGTCCGGCTCATCCCCTTGCTTGAAGAGGGTGCGGCCGGCGGGAACCTCTCGTTCCGTCACGAAGGCGTTGACGCGGTTCAGGAGATCCTCGGGTGTGAGGCCCTGGAAAATCCAGAATTGTTGCAGACGGCCGATGGCATCCTGGGCGTTCTGAATCGGCATTCTTCCCCTCTGATGGTGTGTCCCCTGCCCTGTGCCTGCATCTTACCACGTCCTCCAGGCTTTGTCAATCCTTTCGGGTAGACAGAGGGCTGGCTTTGCGGTATAATTGGGGTCGATAGATGGCAGATAGCCGAGAGTTGAGAGCGAGAGGGCGGAAGATCATGTCCAGTTATGAACATGAACATAGAGGGGAACTGGTGATCACGTGGGAGCAGTTTGAATCGCTGTGCCGAACTCTGGCGGTCGTGGTTTCCGGCTATGATCCGCAGGTTATTGTCGGCATTGCCAAAGGGGGAGTGATGCCGGCGACGATCCTGGCTTCTCTCCTGCGCCGGGAGTTCTATCCTATCCGCCTGTCGCGGCGGTACAACGACCAGGTGGTCCGCGAGACGCCTGAGGTGCTTTTGGGGCCATCGTCGCTCATCGCCGGCCAGCGGGTGTTGCTGGTGGATGACATAATCGTCACAGGGGAAACGCTGGAGATCGCCCGGCGGGCCTGCCTGGACCAGGGTGCAGCCGAGGTGCGGACCGTCAGCCTGGTGGCGCATAGCTTTAGCCGACGCCCCGATTACGTGGCCCTGATCAGCGATGCGCTGATCCTCTTTCCCTGGGATCGCGAGGTGTTCCACGAGGGTCACTTCAGGCCCAATCCCGAATATCAGGCGGCCCGGCAGTCCCATTGACGTAAAGGCAGAGCCAGCCCCTGCTTTGGCCAGATGTGACAGACCTGGCCTGTTGTGGTATACTGCGCCAACCGGCCGATGGCCACCGGGTGGTGACCGGGGGCTAATAGAACAGGGAGGACCCGATCAACCTCTCTCCTACCCCCGGGTGGAAGGGGGCTGAGGGGAGGTCCGAGCTGACCATGGTCACAAAAGACGATGCTGGAAAGGAACTGGGCCGAGGGCTGTGCGTGTTTTATTGGTGAACCCCAAATCCAGACTGCCGATTGACACCCGTATCTCGCCGCCGCTGGGGCTGGCTTATCTGGCTGCCGTCTCGGAACGGCGCGGCGATCAGGTGCGCATCTACGACGGGGATGTGGAGGAGACCCCCCTGGCCACCGTCGTCCACGAGTTTTCCCCGCAGGTGGTGGGCATTACGGCCAATACCACCCAGATCACCGCTGCCTGGCGCGATGCCGGCCTGGTCAAGTCGCTGTGCAGCGCGCCCGTTGTCCTGGGCGGTCCGCATCCTACCTCCCTGCCTGAAGAGTCGGTGGCCAAACCGTTTGTGGATGTTGTGGTCCGCAGCGAAGGGGAGGCGACGTGGCTGGAGCTTCTCTCACGATTCGAGGGGGGAGATCGGGCATGGGATATAGCCGGCATCACCTACCGGAACGGCGAAGGCGCCATCGTCAGCACCCCGGACCGGGCGCCGATTCCGGTCCAGGAGCTCGACGCGATGCCCTTCCCGGCCTGGCACCTGTTCCGGTTGGAGCGATACACCAACCTCCAACCGACGGTGGATCGGGTGGACGGCCCCAGCCTGCCGATCCTCACCTCGCGGGGCTGCCCCTACCGCTGTAGCTACTGCTCGCAGATCGGCCCCCGGCGGTGGCGGGGCCGTTCGGTAGACAGCGTAGTTGCCGAGTGGCGCTGGCTGGTGCGGGAGCGGGGGGCGGCGGAGATCGGCGTGCTGGACGATTCCTTTAACATCAACCGCCAGCGGGTGCTGGATATCTGCCGGCGGCTGGTCGAGGAGGGGCTGAACCGCGTGCCCTGGATCATGATCAACGGCATCCGGGCCAACATTGCCGATGAGGAGGTTTTGGGGGCGATGAAACGGGCCGGCTGCATCCGCGTGGCCTTTGGCGTAGAGAGCGGCAATCAGGCCATCCTCGATTCGGTGGTGGACAAACACCTGACGTTGGACCAGGTGCGGGCGGCCTTCCGGGCGGCGCGGGCGGTGGGGTTGGAGACCATTGGTTTTTTTATCGTCGGGCTGCCGGGCGAGACCGAAGCGACGATGGACGATACCATCCGCTTTGCCTGTGAGCTGGACCCGTTGGTGGCCAACTTTTCCATCGCCACCCCCTTTCCCGGTACCACCATGTACGAGACGGTCAAAGCCCAGGGGCGCATCCTGGCCGAGACATGGGACGACTTTGTCTTCTTTGAGGGCAAAGCGCGTTTTGAGATGCCGGGCCTGCCGGCTGAACTGGTGGAGCGCAAGTGGAAAGAGGCCTATCGCCGTTTCTACCTGCGCCCCGGTCGCATCGCCCGGACGCTCCTGCGCAAAGAGACCTGGCTGCGCCTGCCGCGCACGGCGCGCATGGCGTGGCGGACGGTGGTATCCGGCGGCGGGTGATGGCAAAGGGAGTAAACCAGGGAGGTGAGGGCAATGACTGATGCGGTTGCGGAAACTCGGGAGGTGATGGAGCGTTTGAAAATCCTGGAAGATGCGTTCAGGCAGTTGCAGGAGTTGCTGATGCCCAGGGGGATGGTTCGGACAACAAGCCAGGAGACGGACCATCCATACATTGAGCGGGGGTCGGACATCTTGAGCGGTGAACCGATTATCAAGGGGACACGGACACCGGTGCGAGCTATCGTTGAACATTGGAAGTTTGGCGATTCACCTGAAGAGATTGCCCGCCAGCTCCCTCATCTGCGATTGGCCCAGATCTTTGATGCCCTGAGTTATTACGATGACCATCGCAGCGAAATTGAGCACTATATCGCTTTGAACCGGGTGCCGGGCGATGTCTGAACGGGCTGATGGAGACCTGCTGCCGTTGTACCTGCGGCTGTATTTTGACGAGGATGTAGCTGCCGACATTGTGGACAATTTGCGAGCCCGGGGTTTTGATGTGAGATGTGCTCGAGAGGTAAGTATGCTGCACAGAAGTGACGACGACCAGTTAACCATCGCGGTTTCGCAGGGCCGGGTCCTCGTCACGCACAACCGGCACGACTTTGAGACCCGACACAAACGGTATCTGGAAACAGGGCAGGCCCATTACGGCATCATCATCGCACGACGCCGCCCCAGACCGGAGCATGTTGTGAGCAGGCTGCTTGATCTGCTGAACCGGGTGACGGTTGATGAGATGATGAATCAGCTCCGGTATATCTGAACGGCAGCGCCGGCCTGACCACTGCGCCCCGGTCGCATCGCCCGGACGCTCCTGCGCAAAGAGACCTGGCTGCGCCTGCCGCGCACGGCGCGCATGGCGTGGCGGACGGTGGTGGGTTTATCATGAGTGAAGACAGGATCAGATGTAGCGTGGGCATTACTGCCTACAATGAAGAAGCCAATATCGGGCGGCTGTTGCAGGCGATCCTCGACCAGCGGCTGCACGAGGTCGAGATCAGCGAGATCTTGGTCGTTGCTTCGGGCTGCACCGATCGCACCGAAGAGATCGTGCGCTCCTACATGGAAAAGGACCCGCGTATCCGGCTCTATGTCCAGGAGCGGCGAGAGGGCAAGACGTCGGCCGTCAACCTCTTTTTGAAGCATGCCCGGGAAAAGATCTGCGTGCTGGAAAGCGGTGACACGCTTCCCCGCGAGGATACCATCGAAAAGATGGTGCGCATGTTCCGCGATCCGGCCGTGGGCATGACCGGGGCTCACAAGGTGGCCGTCAATACCCCCGAACATGTCGTCGGACTGTTGTCGCACCTGCGCCTCAAGCTGGAGCACCAGCTCTGCCTGGAGATCCCCCGTCTGGGGGAACTGATCGCCTTTCGCAAGGTGTTCGACCAACTGCCCCTGGATGTGGCCATGGACGAGGCGTTTGTCGAGGCGCTCATCGTCCGCCGGGGGATGCAGGTCCGCTACGCGCCCGACGCGGTGGTCTATAGCATGGGGCCGCAGACCGTGAGCGACTTTGTCAGGCAGCGGCGGCGGAACTATGCCGGGCACCTCTACCTGAAAGAAAAGTACGGCTACCAGGTCTCCAGCCTGCAGAATACGCGCGTGGTGCGCATCGCCCTGGAAGAGGTGTGGGGCGCGGTCCGGCTGGTGTGGACCCTCGGCGTCCTGGCCGTGCTGGAACTCTATTCCCGGTTGCTGGGCGCATGGGACTATCGGGTGAAAAAGAAAAAGCATGTTGTCTGGGATATGGCCTGGAGCACCAAAGATCCCGGCCAGGCCCTGGAAAAGAGAAACCGCTGAAGACAGGATGATCCGTTGAAAGACAAACTGCTGGCTGTTCTAAAGGGGGCGATCAGCCTGGGGCTGATCGCTTATATCGTCACCCGGCCCACCATTTTGCAGGCCGACTGGCGCGGGATCCTGGCCGGGCTGCGCATCGGGCCGTGGCTGGCTGCGCTCCTGATCTATTTCCTGGCCATTGCTTGCAACGTTCTGAAATGGCAGTATCTGCTCCGCACCGCCGGCCTCCCTGTGCCCTATGGCAACCTCTTTCGGCACAATCTGGTGGGCCTCTTTTTTGCCAACCTGCCCCTGAGCATGGTCGGCGGCGATATTGCCCGCGGCTGGGACCTGGCCCGCCATGCCGGGGGACAGGCCGCCTCGGTGGCGGTATCGGTGCTGGTGGACCGGCTGGTCGGGTTGGCTGCCTTTCTGGTGGCCGCCGTGATGGGCCTGGCCTGGGCCGTTGCCGGGTTGGGGCGCTCGGACCTTGCCTGGCTGTTGTCTACCGTTGGCCTGCTCCTGATCGCCTTTGCCCTGGCCTGTGCCGCGCTGATGAGCCAGCGCCTGCGCCGGCTGGTGGAGCGGCTCTTTGCTCTGGGGCCGCTGCGCCGCTTTTTGCCTCTCTACCAGAAGCTATCCGATGCGGTGCAGCTCTATCGCACCCACGCCGGATCGTTGGTGGCGGCTTTTGTCCTGGGGCTGGTGACGGTGGCCGCGACCTGCGTGGTCAATTATCTGGCTGCCGTGACGGTGGGTGCCGGGGTCCCCCTGCTGTGGGCCTGCGTGTTGACTCCCCTGACCCCTTTTGCCCTCTATATTCCCTCTATCGCCTCCGGGTTGGGGGTGAACCAGGCGGTGTTCGTTGCCCTGTATCACAACCTGACCGGCCTGATCCCCCAGGCACCGGCCCTGGCCATGTCGCTGGCCATGCAGGTGACCATCTACATCGCCAGCCTGCCGGGCGCTGTCCTGTGGTGGCAGAAGCGAACGGATCGGGGTTCGCCAAACGGCCAGGAGCCGTGATCTTCCCTGGCACGCCACCGGGGACGAAAAGGGTAGGGGCAACCCTCGCGGTTGCCCAGGGGGCAGGGGCAAGCCCTGCCCCTACCGGTCCGCCGTTTATTTAAGGGAGGGGTAAAGAAGAAAGGCCGGGTAACGTTGCCCGGCCTTTTGTGTTGGGACCGCCTGGCCCTGTTGTTTGTCTTACCTGGGTGGTAGTTGGGCGATCAGTTCCTCGATCCGCTGTAGCTTTTCGAACAGCAACGCCCAGTGGGCCGGCAATGGTGTCGGCGGCTGCGGTGGCTGGGGCGCCGGTGGCTGGGGCGGTTGGGGCGCCGGTGGCTGGGGTGGCTGCGGCGCCGGCGGCTGGGGCGGTTGGGGCGCCGGTGGCTGGGGTGGCTGGGGCGCCGGTGGCTGGGGTGGCTGCGGCTGCGGCGGCTGGGGTGCTGGCGGCTGGGGTGCCGGTGGCTGGGGTGCCGGTGGCGCGGGTTCGCTTTCGGTAAAGGTGACAAAGGTGGCCCCATCCCGCATCTGCACGTCGAACTTTTGGTCCAGGAAGGTCAGCCGGTAGGACACCAGGTGGGGGGCTATCACCTCAAAGCCACCGGGGCCGTGCTCCGGTTTGGAGCCGCCGGTCACGGTGGTGGCGTTGCCCCACGGGTCGGTGATGG
>DAOTXL010000074.1:0-8642 GCA_034435455.1 Anaerolineae bacterium | reverse complement strand
AGGGAGGGCTTCCAGGCCCAAGCTGGTCGGCTCCAACCGCTGGTTATGCGGACGCGAGCGGAGCGAGCGGGAGCATACCCAGCGGCGGAGCCGCCGCGCCGTTATACGGACGCGAAGCGTCCGTATAACGGTTTGCGCTTCACCTGCGGCGAGCCGCGCGTAGCGAGGCGAAGCCGTCAGCGTGCAAGCGCGTGTTGGGCGCAACTACACGCCAGAACAAGACTCCTTTGCCAACAAGACGCCTTTTTCTTTTCTGGCAAGGTGCGCATGATATTGCCACACTCCATCATTTTTATAGCTCAACGCCAGGCAAAGTGCAACAGCCAAAACACTCACTGACTTTCACGCACCTATGCAGGCAAGGCCATGACCAGGCAAGTCGCCTTCGCCTGCAACATAGCCCGCCCCCAAGCCAGGGACACGCCCAGGAGCAGACATCCTGCGCCGACCAGCCTCCCTTGCCAGCCCAGACGTTTTGACCTGCCCGTGCCACGCCAGGCAAACCACCTTCAGGGTCAGCACTCCGCCAGAGAGCAGGAGCGGGCGGAGACTGCCAGGCAAGGCACCCTGACCGTAACGTTCACCGCCCGAAAGTCACCTGTGCAGGCGACATCCCACGCCAGGCAACCCATCCATCAGCCCCACTGTCATCTTTTTTCAAAGTTCATTCCATCTGCGCCCAACGGCACCGAGCTGAGCCGCGCCGCCGAAGGCAGCGACGTGATCCGCCAGGTCGGCCTTCAGATAAGCCTCCAGGATCGTATCGGCCACGGCAACGCCGGAGGGGTTGTTGTGCTTCATGATGGCGCAGGCCGGCCGCTCCATCAGGTAGCGCAGAATGTTGAGCGCGTTGTCGGCGTCGGTCAGGTTGGTCTTGCCCGGATGCTTGCCAAACTGCAAGAGTTCGGCGTCGGAAACCAGGTAGCGGCCAGGGGCGATGGTCGTGACCTCGTCCAGCACCAGATTGCCGTTGACCAGGCGGTAGAGGGCGGCCTCCTGGCCGGGGTTCTCGCCGTAGCGCAGCCCCTGGCGGAAGTCGTCCACGACCCAGGTGACCTTTTCATAGACCAGGATGGTGCGGCGGTCGTCCTGGATGAAGGCGACCTCCATACGGTCCGGGAAGTGGTCGGCCATGATGGTGCGGTAGGCTTTCTTGAGATCAGCGGGCATGGGATACTCCTTGTGGCATGTTTCGTGTGGCGGGCCGGGTGGCCTCCGCTACCGGTCGCCGGCCCTTGTCACCAGGGGCAGGTACGTCTGGCTGTAGCCGATGCAGAAGGACACCTGGTCCGTGGCGCTCAGACCCTGCCCGTCCGCGACGCTCAGCGTGACCGTGTGCCAGCCCCGGCTCAGGAGCACCTCCCGCGGCGATCCGGTGCCCAGGCCGCCGTCGCGGTCCGAAGACCAGGACAGGTTGGCGGCGGGCAGGTCCTGCAGGTCCTGGTCGTAAGCCATGCCCCAGAGGGTCAGCGTCTGTCCGGCCGGGTAGCACTGCCCCTCCTGGGGGAAGAGGATCAGAGCGGTCGGTTCCTGGCGCGGCACCGTCGAAAAGCCATCGCCCCGGTCGATCGCGGTGTAGAAGCCGTCGCTGGCCAGCACGCGGAAGAGGCACGAACTGCCGCCGGGGAACTCGGCCGTGTCGACCGTCGCCTGGGTGGCGGTGATCAACACGGTGACCGGCTCCCAGTTGGTCCCGCCGTCGTTGCTGTACTGGACGATATAGGTCAGGGGGTCACCGTCGGCGTCGGCGCCGGTCCAGGAGAGGTCGACCGTCCCGGTAAGCGTCTCGCCGCCGTTGGGGTAGCTCCAGGTCACCGTCGGCGGGGTGGCGCTGGCCAGGCGCGTGTCCAGGACCGTGGCGCCGTCCTTGAGGACGAGGCGCGCCCCCTGGGCATCGTAGGGCAGGGCGCGCAGGAAGTACATCATCCCCCACTGGGCATCCGACCCCCCGCCGGCAGTATCGGGGGCGGAGGGCCGGTCCGCGCCCTGGAGCATCGTCGAGCCGGCGCTCTCTTCCATCATCTGGACGCCAAAGGTGTCGCTGACCAGCACCTGCCCCCCGGCGTCCTGCAGCTCCAGCGTGTAGGTGCCGGTCACGGGGTCGTTGGAAAAGTTGGCGTTGTCCAGGGCAAAGACGTATTCCAGCGTGCCCGTGGGCGTGGTGGGAGAGATGACCCCCGAGACCAGGAGGCGGTCGAACTGGAGGGGCGTCTCCTGGAGGCCGGCCGTGGCCTGGAGCCTGGCCAGGGCGGCTCTGTAGGTATAGTCCGAGATCCAGCGGCGGTCGGCGTAGCTCATCACGTCGGCGTAGGACTGCGGCTTGCGCAGGTAGCCCTGCATGGCCGCCCAGGGATCGAAGCCGTAGTAGCCGTCGCGGGCGCCGTCGCTGAGCCAGCAGGTCGGGTAGGCGGCGGGCCACCCGGGGTCGATTGGGCCGCCGACGCCGCCGACCGGGCAATCGACGTGCAGACGCCCCAGATTGTGCGACAGCTCGTGCATCATGGTCAGGCCGCTGCCCTCGAGGTCGCGCCGCAGCTTGGCCCACAGCGTGGTACCGCCGACAAAACTCAGGCCGCGCGTCTCCCTATTGGTATCCGGGTCGGTCGTGGACACGTACTTGTGCAGCACCCCCACGAAATGGCCCCGGGTGAGTTTCGAGTTGGCTGCATAGGTCCAGAACAGATCGTGGATGAGCATCCGCTGCATCTTGTCGTAGCGTACCGGGTAGGCCAGGGTGTGAGGCCGGAGCCAGCGGATCGCCAGGTCCTCGTAGGCGATGGGCCAGAGGCGCACCATCTGGAGGGCGCGGATGATGTCCTCGCGGTCCGGCTCGAGCGGCGGCGAGGCGAAGGTGTAGCGGATAGGCACGATGTAGAGCGGCCGCTCGGCCGTGTCGACCGGGGCCACGTTCAGGACGAGCGTGTTGTTGTTGCGGTTGCCGTCGGCCCTCTCGCCGGCCGGGTCGATCGCGGCGGTCAGCACATAGTTGCTGCCGTAGTTGTACCAGCTGTAGGGCAGGCCGAAGAAGAGGCTCTGGCCCAGATTGTCGCGTTCCTGCTGGGTGGGCCGGTCCTGGCCGGGCAGCGCTTGGGCGGTAATCTCCCCGTTGATGGGCGTCAGGGGTGCCCCCGGCGCGCCCCGCAGCTCGGCGGTGACCCCGGGCATCGCGCAGCCGTCGACGCCGCCAGGGTAGACCAGCTTCAGGTAGAGGCGAGCATAGATCTCTTTGCCCCGGATCAGCGGCACGTCGTTGGCCAGGTTCTGCACCGCCTGGGTCAGCTCCAGCCCGGTGATCTGCAGGTCGGGCTGCAGCAGGGTGATGCCCTCGGGGGCGACAAAGACGGCGTACTCGTCCGGGCCGATGCGGCCGGCCGCCCGGTTGAGGATGCCGGAGGGCCACTCCCAGAGCGGCTTGTCCATCAGCCCAGCGCAGGGGACGCGCAGACGGTAGCGGATCGTGGCGGTCATCCCGTCGGGGATGCTGCCCGACCAACTGATGCGGCTGGGGTCACTGGTGTCCACGGTGCCCATGTTGGCCCAGGCCGAACCGGGGACGTACTCGGTGTACTGGGGCAGCGGGTCGGACATGGTGCTGTCGGCCGGCTCGCCGCTTTCGCCGTCCCAGTGGAGTTCGACGGTATAGGTCACCGTTCCGTCCGGGGCCACGACGGAGGCCGAGGCCGTCTTCCGCGCGTCGACCGGCACCGGGGTAAAGGCCAGGTCCATGGCGCTGCGGCGGGTGGCCGTCCAGGGAGGGATCGGCCCGTTGTCGGCGCAGTAGCTGTCGGGCCGCTGGCCGTAGATGACGCCGCTGGTCCCCGTGTCCAGCCGGTAGGTGTCGCCCACGTTCAGCTCCCAGTCGGCGGCGGCGACATAGACCTCGTCCACGTCGGTCCACAGATGGACAGGGCCGTCGCAGTGGGCGGGCCCGGTGGCGTGGTTGTACCAGGAGCAGCCGTAGTTGGCACAGCAAGAGATATCGTTGTACAGGACCGTGGCGGTGACCACGCCGCCGCCAGGGATGGTGATGGAGGTGACGGGGCAGTAGGCCGCCTCGACCGTCATGAGGTAGGGCGGGCCATCCTGCTGGGGGCCGGCGGCGGGCGGCCCACCGGTGGGGGCCGGCCGGCCGGCGGAGGCCGGTAAGGCGGCGCCGGCGGCGATCAGCAGCAGGCACAGCAGCAGGGCCGGCCAGGCGATGTGGGTACGTGGGGGTCTGAGAAGTCTTAGTGAAGCCAGAAATTGTCTGCGCGAAATCTGCAAGTCCATGGTTTCCTCCTTACCTGAAATCCTGTTGATGTGCCCCTTTCGGGCATGCCGTCTCTCGCCGCCCAACGGCGCGGCGGTTGAGCCGCCGCGAAGCGAGCCGCGAAGCGGCGAGCGAAGCGGTCGGCCGGAAGCGCAGGTTAGCAGCGCCCCGCTTGACGTACAGATACCTGGGCGCTTGCTTTTTGTGAAGTGCACGCGCTTGACAGTCTAATCGCTTCGTGTACTGCCCACCACGCACTTGCGTTCAGCGTGCCAAATAGTACTGTCGGCTCCGCCGAGTGCGGCTGGACACGCGCCTTTGGTTTTGTTCATTTATTTGCCTGCACGATATCGCGTTGCAAGCCACGCGCCCCTGTTTCGTAGGGGTTACGCCGAGTGTCACACCGCCTAGGTGGTTTCTCGTGATGTAGGTTTCCGCCCTGCCGTGCCATTGCCCGCAGTTGCCATTCCCTTGCGCGCATCTCTCACTGGCGCGCCCACGTGTATCTCACAAGGCGTGAACGGGTTGCGGCTCTTTGGAAACCATTGTCTCTCTATTATTCTATCGCCGAACGCAACTCGGCGAACGGCGTTTTTCCCTGTTTTCCTTTCTCGCGCCCGCTGTGACCGCGTTCTGGGCGCTGGCTAACGGGAGAGCTTAGCCGCCGCCGCCGTCCCTCGCCTGCCGGAGCCCCGGATGGCCCCAGAGCCTTCCCCTGCGCGAGCCTTTGCTGCGCCGCTGAGGCGGCGGTCGGCTACAGCGAGTGTTAGCCGCTTTCCCCTTCCGCCTGCGGGGACACGGCGTTTGCCTGCCTGCGGCTTGTCCCCCACGTTATTGCACCGACCGACCAACCCCTGTATGGGTACTCCCTTTATGTGCCCCGCGACACTTCTCCCGCGGCTAACGGCTGGCGCGTGAGCCGCGCCGCCGAAGGCGGCGTCGGCTCGACGCGCATGTTAGGCGCGACCTACCCCCCGAAAACCCCTGTGTTCACCAACCCTCCGCCCCATAACGCCCTGGAATATTGCTGTTCAGGGGCGGTGGTTCCCCAAAGCGTCGCACATACTCTTTGATCAATCTCTCCTCCGTTGCCGTCGCCGTTTCCTTGCTATCCACTCTCAGAAATGAATATTCATACGTACAACCAGTGTATACCTTGCCGAGCGATGTATACCTCTCCACTATGTGCAGGAGATTTCCTTCCGAGTGCCCACGTCCCTTTCTCAACCCTCGTACAAACCTCCTTCGCCTTCTATCAAAGTCCTCTGTCTCTCCTATGCATAACAGCCCATCAGTATCCACATCGAGAAAGCGAGGGATAGAAGCCGGCCCATTTGCCCAGGTTAGTCGAACTTTGTAGACAGCGCTCCCCTCGTAGCCCGCAGGCTCCTCAATAGATTTCCAATCCGACCACCCCATAGCAGTTTCCTTCACATTTGCTGGCCGAACAAGCGCCTAACGGACTGGTTAAGCGGCGCGGCGGCGGCGTAGTACCTTCGAGAGCAAACCTGTTTGTGCGCGTTTCCCCGCCGATTGCAGCGGCGATAGCCGCGTCCGCTTGAACCGATGTTAGGCGCACTCTTTATCAACAGTAACCTTGTACTTTCTCAAAAACTGGACATATCACCGCAGTATTTTAAGCGATGTGGTGTTATTATATACAAAGAGAACACTTCGCACAATTGAAGGCAAAGACATCTTTATGAATACCAACCAGGAAAAAGAGTTGATATTGATAGCTCAAGAAGATCCACAAGCATTCAAACGCCTGTATGATCATTACTTTCCCAGGCTTTATGCTTATGTAAGCTATCGTGTAGGGCGGGTTCAGGATGCTGAAGACTTGGTTGCTGAAACTTTCCTGAAAGCGATTGAAGGAATTGAAAGCTTCAGATGGCAGCATGAGAACTCCTTTGCTGCTTGGCTTTTCTCCATTGCTCGGAACTTGATAAGCAACTTTTATCGCCAGAAACAGCGTTGGGAGACTGTTCCCTTGGATGAATTACCCGATCTACAGAGCAGTAGTTTATTGCCGGAAGACGTTGCCCTGGAAAAGGAAAAATTCCGAAGTTTTCGTAGGTTGATTAACACGCTTACTCCCCGTCAACAAGAGATAATCACTCTCAAGTTTTTCGGCGGTCTCCGCAACCAAGAAATAGCCGAGGTTTTGGGCATAGATGAGCGAGCAGTATCGGCTCACCTTTGTCGGGGTCTACAGTCTGCACATCGGAAGTATATTAACGAGTTCGCTGGTACAGAAGAGAGGAATCCTTATGAACGATAGGCATGAATTGACTGAACAGGATCAGAAATTACTGGAAAAGGTAGAACAAATTCTGAGCAATGGCAATGACGCAGAACGTGAGAGGGATTCAATCTATGGTTTCTGCGCCCATCTGGCCGGTACTGTGCCTCAGGCCAATCAGTCTTTCAGACAACAATTGGAAACCCGTCTGGTTGGCATAGTTCAACAAAGGAAGCTGCGCAAAACACAGTCACGATATATGCCAACACAGACTCGCAAATCCCTATGGTCTTGGCGTCCTCTCCGATGGGCGCTGACAGGCAGCATGTTATTGTTACTTCTCCTCGGAATTATGTTCGCTATCCCCCAGACACGGGCTGTGTTGGCCGCTTGGTTAGGTTTTTCCTTCGAGCAACAGGTGGAGTTACAACCTTTAGCTGTTGCTGTTCTAGATCATGACTGGCGCTCACCGCTAGTAGAAGCGGGAGATCAAAGTTTTGAGGTATACTCGGTCGAGTTTCCAGAGAAGCGCTGGACGCTGATTGAGGAATCTGGTTTCTCCACTCCCAATCCCGGAAGCAGGGTCATGCTTCCCAACGGCGGTGATTTTCCTATACCAAGTTATTTGCCCACAGGTTATCACTGGCAAGGCATCGTGGCTATGGAAGGTAACTTGATGGAATTGGGGTTCCCTTCACTGGCTCATCAGAGTTGGACAGGTGGCGGTTCTCCAATGCCTCCATACGACCTTAGCGTAGACTATCTGGTCGGGGGAGATCGTATGGATAGGTTGCTCATCCTGACCCAATTGCAAACAGAGGACCAACAGGGATTGGTATTTCAGGCATTCCACGCTGCCGAGACACATTTCGGTCTAGTCATTCAACCGGCAGAGAAAAAGGAGTCGGAGGGAGTTGTCTTCTTAGTTGGCTCAGGCGATCTACAAGAAGTGATTGTGAACACATTGCCGGCTTGGTGGTACCGTGGCACGTGGAATGCGGCCGGAGAATGGGTTACAGACAACACTTGGAACAATTTGGTTTGGGAGCAAGGGGGCTGTGTCTACCATCTGACCGGACAAGATTTGCCGCTTGAGGAATTGGTATCTATTGCAACATCGCTCCCCAACAAGTAAGGAAGGAGGTGACTAAAGCGAGTGATTGACTAATGGATCAGGCGGGCCAAGAGCCCCGTGAATGTCACAACTTTAAACTTTTCGAGGAGGTATAGACAATGCGTAAATCAAGAGTGATGCTGTTGATAGGAGGTTTGATCTTGCTGATAGGGTTGGTAGGGCAAGTAGGCGCTGTGGAACCAAAGCCAGAAGCCCCGCCTCCGCTGCTGGCCCCACCCAATTCGGTTAATTATGAGCGGCAAGCCCCTGGCAATGCTCCAATTGTAGCGGACGACGGACGCCCGATTGCTCAACTTCGTCAACCATCTGTTGAATTTGCCGAATCTGTTGAAGTATATTTGACCGAGATGAAACCCTGGGAAGATCCAGAAGCAGAGGCATACGCCGTTCTCGCAAGTGTGCGCTACGTTGGTTCCGGCGGTACCATCCTGGTTACCACAGCACAACCTTCACCTGGAGCACTGCGCCTGATGACCGCACCAGGAGAACGGGCAATTCAACTTGAAGACACAGAGGCTTGGCTCTCCACGGACATGGGCGGTGACTTTCCCAACCGGGTTCTGTTTATCCAAGGGGATCTGATAGTTACCGTGGCAGGTGATTTGCCACCCGAAAAATTGCAAGAGTTGGCAGAGCAGGTGGCGGTCAACGAATAAAAGGCGGAAAGTGCATTGCAACTCTGGTCAAGGGTATACGGGAGCAAACCTCGTATACCTTTGACCATTGGGTGTTTATGCTCGAGTTCAACATAAGGAGAAAGCAAGATGAACAACTCGTTATTGGCAAAGCTGTTCAACAAACGGCGTATTGTGGGCGGACTGCTAACCATTGTTATAATGGCTGTACTTTCGCACTTTTTGACATAGCGCCGAAGAGCCTACCTCCACAAGGATGGAGGAGGGTTGACAATAAATAGCGATAATTGGCTTGATTAGCCCACGATGCGCAGGACGGCCTCTAACTCGCCGGGGCTATCCTGCGATTTCGGCGTTTCGCCGAACTGGGGGGATAAG
>DAOTXL010000073.1:0-16296 GCA_034435455.1 Anaerolineae bacterium | reverse complement strand
CGGGAGGTTAGACGAAGAAACCCTCTCGCTGTAATTTGACATCCCGGCAAAAGCCTGGTAAAATAGGCCCACCAACAAGACATATGTTCTGATCAGGACACTGTTCACCAGCTTTTGGTTAGTATACCCCACTATCCGCCAACGTGCAAATTAGGGGGAACATGAACGAGCAACCCAAAAAACTGCTGGACCGGGTACGCGACCTGCTCCGCAAAAAACAGTACGCCATCCGCACCGAGCAAGCTTACCTGGACTGGATCAAACGCTTCCTCCTCTTCCACGGCCAGCGCCACCCCCTGGAGATGGGCGCCCCCGAAATCCAGGCTTTCCTCGTCCACCTGGCCTCAGACCGGAACGTCGCTCCGTCTACCCAGGAACAGGCCCTCTCCGCGCTGCTGTTTCTGTACAAAGAAGTGCTGGGCCGAGACCCTGGCCCCGTCGCCGCCCTCCGCCCCAAACGGCCCGAACGGCTGCCGGCCGTCCTGACCCGGCAGGAGGTCAAAACGCTCATCGCCGCCCTCTCCGGCGTCAACCAGCTCATCGTCAAACTCCTCTACGGCTCCGGTCTCCACCTGCTCGAATGCCTCCGCCTGCGCGTGGGTGACCTGGACCTGGACTACCGCCAGATCACCGTGCGCGACGGCCAGGGCCATGTCCACCACCTCACCCTGCTCCCCGAAAGCCTGGTTCACCCCGTGCAGGAACGCCTGCTGGAAGTCAAACGCTTGCACCGGCGTGACCTGGACGCGGGCTATGGCGCGGTCTACCTGCCCCCCGCCCTCGAACAAGAATACCCCGGCGCTCACCGCGAATGGCGCTGGCAATACCTCTTCCCCGCCGCCGACCTCTCCGTAGACCCACGCACCGGCATCCGTCGCCGCCATCACCTGGGTGAAAGCGGCCCCCAGAAAGCGCTGCGCCAGGCGGTCCTCGCCACCGGCTTCGGCCGGCGCGTTACCTGCCAGACCTTCCGTCACTGTTTCGCCGTCCACCTCCTGGAGGCCGGTTACACCGTCCGCACCGTCCAGGAATTGCTTGGCCACAGGGATGTCGAGGCCACGCTGGTCTACTCCCGCCTCCTCGACCACACCGGCCTTGCCATCCGCAGCCCGCTGGACTGAGAGAACTTTTATCCCTGGGATTGAGGAGGTAACGTGAACCAACGACCCAAAAAACTACTCGATCAGGTGCGCGACGCCATCCGGGTCAAACAATACTCGCCGCGCACCGAGCAAGCCTACGTCGGATGGATTACCCGCTACATCCTGTTCCACAACAAGCGCCACCCCTCGGAAATGGGCGTTCCAGAGATCGAAGCCTTCCTCAGCCACCTGGCCGTGGAGCGCCAGGTCGCCGCCTCCACTCAGAACCAGGCCCTGCATGCCCTGATCTTCCTCTACCGCGAGGTGCTCAACCAAGACCTGGATGGCCAGATCAACTCCGTCCGCGCCAAAAAAACCCAACGGCTGCCCACCGTCCTGAGCAAGGACCAGGTTCTCAAGCTGATCGGTTTCCTGCCGGCGCCTTACCAGTTGATGGTCAAATTGCTGTACGGCAGCGGCTTGCGCCTGAACGAGTGTCTACAACTGCGCGTCAAGGACGTGGACCTGGCCCGCTGCCAGATCACCGTGCACGACGGCAAGGGGAAAAAAGACCGTGTGACCGTGCTGCCCACGACCCTCGTCCCCTTCCTCCAGGATCACCTGCGCCACGTGAAGGAACTTCACACGGACGACTTGAGCCAGGGCCACGGGAGCGTCCCTCTTCCTTTCGCCCTGGAGCGCAAGTACACCACCGCCAGCCGAGAATGGCCCTGGCAGTACGTTTTCCCTGCCGACCGGCTATCCCAGGACCCCCACACGGGCGTCTTTTACCGCGACCACGTCGGGGCAAGAGGCTTACAAGCGGCGATCAAGCAGGCGGCGCGGCAGGCCGGGATTGATAAGCGGGTCAGTCCCCACACCTTCCGCCACTCGTTTGCCACTCACCTCCTGGAATCAGGATGCGATATTCGTACCGTCCAGGAACTCCTCGGCCACAAAGACGTTCGCACGACCATGGTCTATACCCACGTCCTCCAACGCGGCGGCCTGGCCGTGCGCAGCCCACTGGATTCCTGACCCCTGCCGTTGGCCACCTGCCGCCTGGGGATCGGGCGGGGTGCCGACTGGTCAGAAACGGGCAATGCGAGTATAATGAGGCGGTGCAAACTGTGGGACAAGGAGGCGGTTCAATGGCAGAACTCTCCCTCGAAGGCCGGGTGGCCCTGATCACCGGTGCCTCGCGGGGCATTGGGCGGGCGATCGCCCTGCGGCTGGCCGGCGCCGGGGCCAGGGTGGTGGTCAGCAGCCGTAAACTGGAGGCGGTACAGGCGGTGGCCGACGAAATCACGGCCGCCGGCGGACAGGCCCTGGCCCTGGCGGCCCACGTGGGCCACCCGGAAGAGGTCACGGCCCTGGTGGCGCGGACGATGGAGACCTTGGGCCGGATCGATATCGCCGTCAATAATGCAGCCACCAACCCCCACTTTGGGCCGCTGCTCACCGCCGACGAAGGCCAGTGGGACAAAATCCTGGATACCAACACCAAAGGCACCTTCCGGGTGTGCAAAGCGGTAGCGCCCTACATGGAGGCCCAGGGCGGCGGCAAGATCATCAACCTGGCCTCCATTGCCGGGCTGCGGCCCTCACCGGGCATGGGGCTATACAGCATCTCCAAAGCGGCAATCCTTTCCCTGACCCAGGTCCTGGCCGTGGAGCTCGGCCCGGCCAACATCCAGGTCAATGCCATCGCCCCGGGGGTGGTCAAGACCCGCTTCAGCCAGCTCCTGTGGCAGACCCCCGATATCTCCCGGACGATCCTGGCCCGGACGCCGTTGGGGCGGTTTGGAGAGGCCGACGACGTGGCCGGGCTGGCGCTGTTCCTGGCCTCCCCGGCTGCCGATTACATCACCGGGGCCATCTTTGTGGTGGATGGCGGCCTGAACCTGGCCCCGGCTATGTAACGTTCGCCGCAGACCCCTTGTGCTCCAGTCCCTGATGCCCTGGCCTCCTTTGGGGCAGAGAAAAACCATGATCTGCTATCCGGTACTCTCCCTGTTAAGCGCAGCCCGGGTCCAGGAGATCCTGGCGGTCAGGAGGAGCCGGCCATGCCCCTGAGCCACCTGCGGACCTTTCGCGTGCGGTACTACGAATGTGGGGCCGACGGATGGGTCCATCATGCCAACTATCTGCGTTACATGCAGGAAACCGCTTTTGATGCCTCGGCGGCAGCGGGCTATGACCTGGCCCGGTACGCGGCGCTGGGCTGCCACTGGCTCATCCGCGAAACCGACCTGGAGGTGCTGCGCCCGCTTGGCTACGGAGCGGCGGTACAGGTCAAGACCTGGGTGGCCGACTTTCGGCGGGTGCGCTCCTGGCGAGCCTATGAATTCCGCCTGGCCGGATCGGGCGAACTGGTGGCCCGCGCCGGCACCGACTGGGCCTTCCTGGACAGCCGCAGCGGGTGGCCGGCGCCCATCCCCCCGGAAATAAAGGCTGCCTTCTTCCCGGAGGGTGCGCCCGAATCTCCCCTGCCGCGAGAGCGGTTTCCGTGGACAGAGCCACCGCCAGATGCCGTCTTTTGCCGACGACGGCGCGTCGAGTGGGCGGACCTGGACCCGGTTGGGCATGTCAACAACGCCACCTACCTGGCCTACGCCGAGGACCTCCGCCGACAGGCGATGGCCACTCCCGGCTGGTTGCCGGAGCGCCGGACGGCGGAGGGGAGAGCTCCGGTGGCCCGGCGGCACCGGATCGAATACCGGCAACCGGCGATGCCCGGCGATGAACTGGAGCTTTCCATCTGGCTCGTGGAGGAGGGTACCCCATCCGCAGCCTTGGCCAGCTACTGCACCCTGACCCGCGTGGCCGACGGCGCGCTGGTGGCGCGGCTGCGCACAGCCTGGGGGTAGCCAGGGGCTTGCCCGGCTGATGATCGGAGGAACGGATGCGCTTTGGAATCTACACCATGCAAAAGGAGGCCCTGATTCCGCCGGGAACGTCGGCGCCGGAGGTGATGGCCCACATCGCCCGGTTGGACCACGCCGACCTGGTGCGGCAACTGTTTTCTTACGGCTTCAACCCCATCGAGCTGACCGGCGACATGATCCTGTTCCTGCCCCACAGCTTTTCACCGAATGCCGTCGAGCGGCTGGCAGAGCTGCGGGCGGAGATCGGCGTGACCTACACCCTCCACCTGCCGCTGTGGTCGGTGGAGCCCTCGACGCCGCTGGCGCCGGTGCGCCAGGGGTCGCTGCGGGCGCTGATCGATGCCATCCATACCACGCGCCCGCTGGAGCCGGAGGTGTATGTGCTCCACGCCACCGGGGCGCTGGCCGCCGAATTCTACCGCATGGACCTGCCGGAGCAGGCCAGGCAGTTGATCCTGCGCCAGTTCCAGGGCCATGCCCGGCAGAGCCTCCAGGCGGTGCTGGCCGAGACCGGCCTGCCCGGCCGCAAGCTGGCCATCGAGACGGTCGAGTTCCCCTTCGACCTGACACTGGAGCTGGCCGAGGAGCTCGACCTGTCGCTGTGCCTCGATACCGGGCACGTGCTGGTCGGCTTTTCCGGGCCGGTGGACCTCTTTGACGCGCTGGAGCGCTGCCTGGATCGCCTGGGGGAGGTTCACCTGCACGACGGCCCCTGGCAGGGACCGGAGCAGCGGATCGGCTACGGGCAGGATCACCAGCCGTTGGGCCGTGGCGACCTGGATGTCGCCCGTCTGCTCGACCGACTGGCCGAAGCAGGCTTTTCCGGGCCGGTGATCCTGGAGCTGACGGTGCCCCAGGCCCTGGCCTCGCTGGAGGTGATCCGGGCCATCCGCCCGGACCTGCTGCCCCCCTCCCTGGCCCCGGCCTCTGATTACAGCCCTGGCGGCCGGGTCGGACCGGAACTATGAGCGAGTTTGCCGTACCCCAGAAATGGCGCTCGGACCGGCGCGGGCCGGTGCGCTGGCTTGTTTCCCATGCCTTGCGCCACAAACTGTTCATCGCCGGCACGTTGTTCGGGGCCTTGACCAACGCCGCCCTGGCAGCGGTCATGCCGGTTTACATCGGCCAGGCGTTCGACGCGGCGATGGCCACCCCTCCTGACCTGCGGCGGGTGGGCCTGGCGGCGCTGGGGATCGCCGTGTCGCAGATGGTGCGGGCGGCGCTGCAGCTCATGCGCAACTTTTCCAGCGAGGTGATCGGCCAGCGGCTGGAGCGCGACACCCGCGATGAGCTGTACGCCAGCCTCATCGGCAAGAGCATGTCGTTTCACGACCTCCAGCCCACCGGCGACGTGATGGCCCGCGCCACCAACGACGTGCGCGAGATCAACCTGATGTTCAACCCCGGCCTGAACCTGGTCATCGGTTCGGCCAACTTTTTGTTCATGCCCCTGTTCGTTGCCCCGTCCATCCACCCCCAACTCATCCTGACGCCGATCCTCTACCTGCTGGCCTACCTCATCACCGTGTGGCGTTACCTGCGGCAACTCAACCCCCTGGCCCGGCAGGTGCGCCGGGAGTTCGGCCAGATGAACACCGTCCTGGCCGAAGCGATTGAGGGGATCGAGATGGTCAAAGGGGCGGCCCAGGAGGAGCGCGAAAGCAGGCGCTTTCTGCACCGGGTCGCTTCCTGGCGGGCTGCCTACGTGGCCCAGGGCGATGTCGAGGCCTTTTTTATTCCCTTGCTGCTGCTGGGGCTGCTCCAGGCGGCAGGCCTGCTGCACAGCCTGCTCCTCTTTCGGGCGGGGGCCATCGGCGTGGGCGATGTGGTGGCCTTTAACGGCGTGCTGCTGCTGTTTGGCTTTCCGACCTTTACCGCCCAGTGGGCCTATTCTCAGGTGGCCTCCGGGATGGCCGGCGCCCGGCGCATCCTGGAGCTGATCAACGCCGAGACCGGGCTGGATCAGAACGTGGCCGGCTACGATGCCCCCATCCAGGGGGCGGTCGTCTTTGAAGGGGTGACCTTTGGCTATCGTCCGCCGGGCCGGGAATCCCCCCGCGAGGCGGCCCTGAAATCGGTGAGCTTTTGCGTCGAACCGGGGCAGACGGTGGCCATCGTCGGCCAGACCGGTTCGGGCAAGAGCTCCATCGCCAAACTGATCAACCGCACCTACGACGCCGAGGAGGGCCGTGTCCTGGTGGATGGGGTGGATGTGCGGGGCTGGAACCTGGAGGCCCTGCGCCGGCAGATTTCGGTCATCGAGCAGGACATTTTCCTCTTTTCCCGGACGATAGCCGAGAACATTGCCTTTGGCAAACCGGGCGCCACGCGGCAAGAGATCGAAGCCGCCGCCCGCGCTGCCCAGGCCCACGAATTCATCATGAACTTCCAGGATGGCTACGATACGGTGGTCGGGGAACGGGGCGTGACCCTGTCGGGTGGGCAGCGGCAGCGCATCGCCCTGGCCCGCGCCTTCCTCACCGGGCCGCGCATCCTGGTCCTGGACGACTCGACCAGTGCCATAGACAGCGCCACCGAAGACCGCATCCAGCGGGCCATCGAACAGGCCGGCCAGGATCGCACCATGTTCCTTATCACCCACCGCCTGTCCCAGATCCGCCGCGCCGATCAGATCATCGTCATGCGCCGGGGCCGGGTGGCGGCGGTGGGCACCCACGAAGAGCTGATGCGCCGGTCGGAGGCCTATCGCAACCTCTTTGCCCGGTACGAGAGTTAACCATGTCTGTCTTTTTCGGCCTCAACACCGAGGCCTATGACCGCCAATATACCGACCGGGAACTGCTGAGCCGCATCGTTCACTACTTTGCCCCGCACCGCCGCCGGGTGGTGGCCGTCGGGATCCTGGTCGCTGCCCTGTCGATCCTGGGGGCGATTCAGCCCATCGCCGTGTCGCGGGGGCTGGACCTGCTGGTCCAATCGCCCCGGCTGGACCTCCTGCTGGGCCTGGTGGCCGTGGTGCTGGCCATCGGCGTGTTGAACTGGGCCGGAAGCTGGCTGCGCCGCCGTCTGACCGTCCGCATCATCGGCGATGTGGTGCTGGCCCTGCGCCGCGATGCCTTCGACTCGTCGGTCCACCACGATCTGTCGTTCTTTGACGAGTTCCAATCCGGCCGCATCATCAGCCGCATCACCTCCGACACCAACGAGTTCGCCCAGGTGGTCCAGCTTGTCACCGACCTGGTGGGGCAGGTGCTCCTTTTCCTCATCCTGCTGGTGGTGCTGGTGCGTATCTCCTGGCAGTTGACGGTGCTGGTCCTGGCCTTTACCCCCCTGGTGTTGTTGCTGGCCCTGGCCTTCCGGCGTATCGCTCGCTATGTGACGCGCAAGGGCTTTCGCGCCATCGCCGAGGTCAACGCTGCCATTCAAGAGGCGGTGACCGGCATCGCCGTGGCCAAGAACTTTCGGCAGGAGGCGGCCATCTATGACCACTTTGCCGCCGTCAACCGCCAATCATACGCCATCAACCTGCGGCGCGGCTTTGTGCTGGCCAACATCTTTCCGTTGCTCAACGGCCTGTCGGGTGTGGGGACGGCGGTGCTGGTCTACTGGGGCGGGCAGTTGGCCGCCGGCGGGGCGATTTCTATCGGCAGTTGGTACCTGTTCGTCAACAGCGTGGACCGCTTCTGGTTCCCCATGATGAACATCTCTTCCTTTTGGAGCCAGGTCCAGGCCGGGCTATCCGCCGCCGAGCGGGTGTTTGCCCTGATAGATGCCGAACCGACGGTGCGCCAGACCGACAACCGGCCGGTGGAGGGGTTGCGGGGGGAGATCGTCTTTGACCGCGTGGACTTGCGCTATACCCGGCAGGAACAGGTGTTGGAGAACTTTTCCTTGCGCATTGCCCCCGGTGAGAGTGTGGCGCTGGTGGGGCACACCGGCGCCGGCAAAAGCAGTGTCGTCAGGCTGATCGCCCGCTTCTACGAGTTTCAGGGGGGGCAGATCCTGGTGGATGGCCAGGATATCCGCACCCTCGACCTGACCAGCTACCGGCGGCACCTGGGCATCGTCTCCCAGACCCCCTTTCTCTTTTCCGGGACTGTGGCCGATAACATCCGGTATGCCCGTCCGGAGCTATCGGATCAAGAGATCGAGGCGGTAGCGCGGCGCATCGGCGGTGGCGAATGGCTGGAGGCGTTGCCCGATGGCCTGCAGACCGACGTGGGCGAGCGGGGCTCACGCCTTTCGATGGGCCAGCGGCAACTGGTGGCCCTGATGCGCGTGTTGGTCCAGCAGCCGGCCCTCTTTATCCTGGACGAGGCTACGGCCAGCGTGGACCCCTTTACCGAGGCCCAGATTCAAGAGGCAACCGAGATGATCCTGGCCCGCAGCACCTCGATCCTGATCGCCCACCGTCTCTCCACCGTGCGCAAGGTGGACCGCATCATCGTCATGGACAGGGGCCGTATCATCGAGGAGGGGAGCCACGCGGAGCTGATGGCCCGGGGCGGCCCCTACGCCGAACTGTACGATACCTACTTCCGCCACCAATCCCCCGATTACCGGCCTCCCCCCGAAAAATAAAGAGGGCCAGGGGGCACCCCCCTGGCCCTGGCCATCGCCTATTGCCGTCATTCTTCTGTGACGGTGATCAGCACCGACGTCTTGCCCGATGCACTGTCGGACGAGATGATAAAACTGGCGGTGCGGCCCTCCTTGGTGTACTCCAGGGAGTACATTCCGCCAAACTCCTCGGCCTTGGACTCGGTCCAGCCGTTCTTGGGCATCTCGGCTTTGTAAAAGTCGGCGATCTGTTGGGGGGTGCTGGCCGACTTGAAGGTGATCATGCCCATAAAGTTGGCCAACTCCTCGGCGTCCGCCGGCACAGGAATGTCCTCCGGCACGCCGCCGCTCTGGAGCGCTTCCTCCGGTACCTGGATGGTGATCGGCTGGTTGATGTCCAACAGGTCAATCTTGACCGTCATGGAACCGTTCTGGATGGTTCTTCCTTCTGTGCCGGTCGGCAGGTCCAGGCCGGTGCCGCTGATGGTCACATCCATGTGGATCAGATAGTTGCCCTCTACGGCGATGTAGATGTTCCCTGTCGCGTCTTCGATGGTCATCCCTTCCGGCAGACCTTCGGCCTTGAACGAACTCTCGTCAAAGCTATAGTGCCTGGTTTTGACGCCGTTGTAGGTCTCGGTGCCCTCATATTTGGGCTTGTCCAGCCCATCGAGCAGATCGTCGGTGGCCGTGAAGGACATCTCCTCGGCTCCCAGGCCGCCTTCTTCGGCCGGCATCTGCATCCAGCTCCCGAACATGTTGGTGTACATGGTGTTGTTCACCACATACATCTCCAATGCCTGGCCTTCCGGCAGACCCAGCCCTTCCATACCGGCCAGGTCGCCCGAAATGGTCAGATGCTCGGCCTTAGGTTCGCGCACAAACTCGACGGCGATCGCCATCGAGCCGCTGGCGGGGGTCCCATCCGTATAGGTGCCCTGCCACGAGATCTCCATGCTGGAACGGAAGCTACTCAGGTCGGCCGGCTTTTCCAAGGCCGTCAGGTCCAGCGGTTCCAACGTCGGTTCGGGCGTCGGCGTATCGGTCGGTGGCGGGGGCGTCGGCGTATCGGTCGGTGGCGGGGGCGTCGGCGTGTTGGCCGGTGCCGGCGGCAGGGTGTTGGTCGGTGCCTGGGCGGCTTGAGTCGGCTTTGCCTCTTCTCCGCCACAGGCGGCCATAGGCAGCACCATTGCTGCCAGGATGACGAAAATCAACAGCAATTTTGGGTATTTCATATTGTCTCCTTTTTTTTATTCCTGGCGGTCTTGACAGATGCCAGGTGTATGCATAACAGGGAAAGTGCGGAGATGGTGCCCCAGCCATGCGGCACAGATGCTAACACAGTCACGCCCTTTTGTCAAATACACACAAACAAAGGGGCCACACCTGCGTGCGACCCCTTTGCCGACCGCAGAGGAAGGACCCCGTCTTGGATTACGAGGTCAGGTAGCCGTGGGCATAGATGACCTTGTTGTCCAGGATGCGCACCGTCTTGTAGATGGCCACCTGATCCGGGTCGCTCATGTCCACGTGGTCGGGCGTGAACTCTTCCATCGCCGCCACGGCGTCGTACAGGGCCAGGTAGGCCCGCCCGATGCCGGTGCTGTCATCCCGCTGCTCGACGATGCGGATCACTTCGTTCTGGACGGTATCCAGTGGATCGGCGATAGCGGCGTCCAGGCCGGCGGCCATCAGCATGACCAGATAGGTGCGGTTGATCAGGCTGCGGCCTTCGTGCGGCACGCTGTTGGAGATGTTGGACAGGCCCACCACGGTCATCGGCGGCGGATCCCACAGCATCTTGAAGGAGCGGATGGCGTTCAGCGTCTCCGGGCCGTGTTCCTGGCAGCCGTTGACCGTCAGCACCAGCGGGTCCAGGTAGATGTCGTGCATGGGGATGCCCAGCTCTTGGGCCTTGGGGATGAGGACCTCCATGGCCAGGGCCACGCGGCCGTCGGCTGTGGCCGGGATGTTTTTGTCCATAGCCAGGGCGATGATCTTGCAGCCGTACCTGGCGGCCATGGGCATGGTCACGTTCAGGCGGTCGGGGTCGGCCGAGGTGGAGTTGATCATGGCGGTGATCCCCAGCTCCTGGCACTTTTTCAGGCCGGCCTCGATGGCGGCGGCATTGGTTGTGTCGAGAGACAGGGGCACCGCCCCCACTTCGCCATAGATTTCTTCCACTATCCACTGCATAACCTCGACGCCATCCTTTTTGCGCGGGCCGATGTTCACATCGAGCATATTGGCCCCATGTTCCACCTGGGCGCGGGCCAGCTCGCGAATGTAGGTGGGGTCTCGGTCGGCCAGAGCGGCCTTGACCCTGGGGGACAGAATCTGGATATTTTCACCAATGATATACATTTCTTGCCTCCTTGTGTATCGGGATCAGGCGGGCCGGCTCCCGGCCCGCTCGGTTTTACCTTCCAGCAACCGCATGACCGATGGGAAAGCCGTCAGGTCGGTGTGCGGCAGGAATAACGCCGACATGAACTGGTCGTAAAAGCTGTTGTCGGCCGACAACTCCAGGTAGGTCATCTTTTTGGCCACTTCGATCACCTGGCGGCGCAGGGGGCGCGAGACCAGGGAGTAGAACGCCCCCAGGGCCGAGGTGTTGCCCAGGTAATGGAAGCGGTCCCACGGCATGTCGGGCAACAGGCCGATCTGGATCGCCTTTTCGACGTTGATGTACTGCCCAAACGCCCCGGCGATGAGCACCTGCTCGACATCGGCCAGTTCCAGGCCCACGCTGCGGACCAACACCGAAAAGCCGGCATAGATCGCCCCTTTGGTGCGTAGCAGGTTGGCGATATCCACTTCGTTGATGGCAATGTCGGTGCCGATGCCCGATTGATTGGCCCACACCACCACATACTCGCCGCCGTGGTCGCCCAGGCGCACCCTGGGCGTGGGCAGGTCGCGCCGGACTTTGCCCGCTTTATCAATCACGCCGGTGATGAACAGTTCGGCCAGCAGGCCGATCATGCCCGAACCACAGATGCCCCGCGCCGGCAGGCCGCCGATGGTCTGGCAGGTTGGCTCGTAGGTATGGGGATCGATCCACACCTCTTCGATGGCCCCGGCGGTGGCCCGCATCCCGTGGCGCACGCCGCTGCCCTCAAAGGCCGGCCCGGCCGAGCAGGCGCAGGTGATCAACCAGTCGCGGTTGCCCAGCACGATCTCGCCGTTGGTGCCCACGTCAATGAACAGGGTCAGCGCCTCGGTGTCGGACATGCCCGAGGCGAGCACCCCGGCGGTGATATCGGCCCCGACATACGCGCCCACGACCGGCAGGCAATCCACCGTGGCCTGGGGGTTGATGTTCAGGCCGAGTTCCTCGGCTGTGACCGGCAGGGGTTGGCTGACGGTGGGGATGAACGGCATCTCGCGGATATATTTGGGGTCCAGCTCCAGGAAAAGCTGGATCATGGTGGTGTTGCCGGCGACCACCGCCTTGCCTATTTGCCGGGGCGGGATCTGATTGCGTTCGGTCAGTTCGTCCAGCAGGCCGTTGAGCGTCTTGAGCACCAGCTTTTGCAGGCGCTGCAGGCCGTCGCGCTTTTGCGAAAAGACGATGCGCGAGATGATATCTTCGCCGGCCTGGATCTGGGCGTTGTAGGCCGAAGCGCGGTCCAGCACTTTGCCGTGGAGCAGGTCCACCAGGTAGATGACGTTCGAGGTGGTGCCGATGTCTATGGCCACCCCGTAGCAGCGGTCGGTCTGGTCGCCGGGCAGCAGGTCAATGAGCCTGGGCCGGGCACAGGGGTCGGCCACCGGGTCGCCCATATCCAGCACTGCCGTCACCTTCCACTCGGCTTCCCGCAGATCGCGGGCCAGGGTGCGGAACATGGGCAGGTTGGCCGTCACATGCTGGATGCCGTGTTGCAGCGAGAGCGCCCGCAACAATCGGTCCCAGTCTGTGGTCTGATCCTCCAGGCTGGGGGGTTCGATGGTCAGGGGGACCCGGCGCAGGCTGGGGTCCAGCTCACCGCTGAATTCGGCGGCCAGGGCGATCCGTTCGGCGCCGACCGTCTTGGTGATGAACTCGACCCCAACCTTTTCCTGCTCCGGCACCAGCACGACGGCGTCGCCTTTGAGGACCGTCTGGCAGGCCAGGGCCCACCCCTCCTCGATTTCTGCCGAGCTCAGGCGTACCCCGCTGCGGTGGCTGATGGCGCCATGTTCCACCTTGACCCGGCAGCGGCCACAGCGCCCCTGCCCACCGCAGGGCAGGTTCAGGGTCACACCGGCCTGGACCGCCGCGTCCGACAGCAGCGTGCCGATCTCGACCTCGACCACCTGGCCAGAGGGTTTAAAGACGACAATAGCCCTCTTGTTGCGCTGCTCCATGTAATGCCTTGCGTTTTACGCCCTAGTTCCACGCCTTCAGATAAGCCGGGATATCCACCGCTTCCCGCGGGCCGACCCGGATCTCCCAGCCGGGCAGTTCCTCTTCCAGGTCGCCGGACAGGACCGCCACCAGGCCGGGGATGGTGATCTTTTTATGGCTCAGCCTGTCGGCGATGCCGGTCGTCTTGACCGCCTTGGCGATCGTCTCGGCGTCGAACTTGCCCGCTGCCCAGGAGGTCAACACGCTCATCCCTTCGGCGTCGCAGATCAGCAGCCAGGCCGGCAGCCCGCTGCTGTCCAGTTCGCCGGCCACACTAAAGTAGGTCAGCGAAAAGTTGGTGGTGGTCAGCAGCGGCGACTCGGCGGTCGGATGGTTGAACTCGTAGATGCCGGGATCGACCGAGATCGGCTTCTGCGGGTCGGTGTAGATGTTCAGCCGCAGGGTGAGCAGCGGGTAGGCCACGGCCGGGTCAAAGTGGTCCAGGACCACGATGCCGCCATATTTGGCGATGTACTGGGCTGCGGCTACCACCTCCCCTTCGACCGTATCGGCCACTTCACCGGCGAAGGCGATAATGGGAAAGCCCAGCGGGCGGAAATTCTTTTTCAGGGCCAGGCGGCGGATCTGGGTCATTTGGGCCAGCGAGGTGGCCAGATCGCGGCTGCCGGGGTCGAGCACCAGGTCGGCCACCCCGGCATCGGTTAGCTTTTTAGACAGGTCGGCCAGCTCATCCAGGCCGTCCCGGCTGAGCACGGCCAGCGACACCTGGCCCCCCCTGGCCACCGCAGCCATCGCTTCCCAGTTCTCGGTCGTCGCCGCATACAAGAGGGGCCGGTGGCCCCCTTCCCTGGCCAGGGCTGCCTTGAGGGCGTCGGCGTTATGCGACATCAGGACGAAAGGCAGGTCGGTCCTGGCCCGCACCGCCGCCACAGTGTTGGCAAAGGTCTCGGCGTCGCCCGAAGCGTTTTCGATGGCGATGGCGTTAAAGGTCAGGTTCATGCCCACCCGCTCGACGCTGTAGGCAGACACCATTTCGACCCTGGCGGCGGCCATGTCGGCCGGCTCGATGTCTTTGATCCGTAGGGCAAGGCCCGGCCGGTTGAAAAAGGTCTTTTCATGGCGGAACATGACCGTCTCGTTGCCCACCTGGAACTCCCGCTCACCGCTGCCCAGCTTGATCAGGCGGATGGGCGGCGCCGAGGCGCTGGAGAGCGCCTCTTTGGCCTCCGAAGATATGTGGGGACAGGCATCCAACTCGACCTGTTTCTGGGCCAGTTTCATGGCAAAGGCCAGGCAGGTGGGGAAGCCACAGTCCTTGCAATTGGTCTTGGGCAACAACTTGTAGATTTCCAGTCCTGACAGTGCCATTTTGCATCTCTCCTTTCCACTAGCAAGCAGACAGGTGTCTCCTGCTTCCTGCCTCTTGCTACCGGGCCATCAGTTTGGCGATGGTGTCGCGGATGACCTTCACCGTTTTGGGGTGGCGGAGCACCACGATATCGGCGCCCGATTCCAGGAGGGCCGTCGCCGTCACAACCTCCCAGGCGATGGCCCGCTTTTCGATGTTGCCCCATTGGGCAGGGACCCCTTCGGCGGCGCGGGATTCTTTCTGCCGCCAGCTCTCCTCGCCGACGAAGCAGATCATCGGCTGCTGGGTCATGCCGTCGCCGGTCAGGGCAGCCAGGCGCAGCCGCTCCATGACCGAATAGGTGTACTCCAGGCCATAGCCCAGTGCCCCGGTGGTCGGGTCCATCAACACCCGGTCCAGGGGCAGGCGCATATCGCTGATCAGGATGTTGAGCTGTTTGGCCAGGTTGACGTCAATCGGGGAGCTGGCAACAACCAGGTGGCCGTGGGCCAACGCCGCTGCGACGATGGTCCGGTAGTTCTTGTCCTCGCACAGGCCCAGGGCCAGCCGTTCCCCAGGGGCGGCTTCGGCCACGGCTACCAGCAGCTCGTTGTCCCGTTCGGCCTGGCCCGGCCCCCGGACGACGATGGGCAGGCCGGTGGCGCTGAGCACCGCCTTGATCGTGGCCGCCGCCTGCTGGGGGGTGGTGGGCTGGCCGTTGGCATTGGTGCCCCGCAGGCGGAGCATAATCACCTCGGCTCCCAACTCTTCCGCCTTTCGGGCCCAGGCCGCCGGGTCCTGGAGGACGTCGCCCCAGGCTCGCAGCAACACCGGCGGCCAATCGGCGGGATAGCCGTCCTGGATTTCGATGGCAACGACCGGCGGGTTGGGCATCTCCCCCTCGAAGAACAAAAAGGGCAGCGTCGTCTCCCCGCCTACGGTGACCGTCTTGCTCCGGGTGCCGCCCTGGGCGGCAGTGGCCCCCAGGGTTACCTGCCGGATGCTACCGGTCCACTTTTCTTTGGGAATTTCGACCGTGACTGGCATATAGATCCTCCTCCTTACCGGGAAAGTTTACCGGATTTGTGTACCTGAAACCTCAAAAAACAATCGTGTCAGGATGTCTCTCTACAGAATCAGCAGCAAGGGGGGATTCCTTGCTGCTCCAGTAGCCTCCACCCTCCCGCAGGCCGGTTCCTAGCAGGACCACTTGCCGGCGGTTGTCCTGCCCTCCGGCCTGCGGGAGGATGAGCGGTGCCTTTACATCAGCGGCTCCATGGTGAGGGCCGGATGCCCGGTCTGCTCCAGGTAGGCCAGCACCTCCTCCTCGGTGGTGGCTACCCGTTCATCGGCGATCTTGTCAATCAGGTCGGGATCCCCCTCACGGATGGCGGCCTCTTTCAGTTCCTCGGCCATCGTCTCTTTCAGGAAGCTGGACATCCAGACGATGCGCTTCAGGCCGCCATCGGCGCGGATGAACTTTTTGCTGACGATAAAATATTTGCCGTGGCCCATCACGCCGGGCGTCTGCAGGCCGCCGCCGGCCATGCCGGCCAGTGTGCTGAAGGTCATGCCCGCCGGGGTCATGCTCGGGTCTTCGCGGCTGACGATCATAAAGCCGTTGCACAGCGGCAGGATCATCATGATGCACTCGAAACAGCCGCACGAGGTCATGGGGGTCTCCATAATGGAGTACATGGTCACGCTTTCCACCGATCCGTGCGAGGCCTGCTGCACAAAGGCATTGACGTTTTCAAAGACGCCGCGCCACTCGTCAATGGCCCGCCCCTTGGGGATCGGCTGGTTGGGGCCGGTGGGGTTGATCTGGAAGCTGGCCTTGCAGTCCAGCCAGTTGTAGGCGCCGCACAGGCCCAACCGCTCCGGGCTGACGACGCAAACGTGGTCTGGGGCAAAGCTCTGGCACAGGGTGCAGGAGTAGAACTCGTCCACTGCCTCGTCGGTCATGGCGGCCAGGCGCTGGTTGCGATAGTTGTAGGCGGCGCGGGCTTTGTCCAGCCATTCGGCGTGCAGGGCCGGGTCGGTGATGATCTTGACCTGGACCTTGTCCACGATGGCGCCAAAGTCGGCGTTCAGGCGGGCGTAGAG
>DAOTXL010000072.1:0-15943 GCA_034435455.1 Anaerolineae bacterium | reverse complement strand
AGGTGACCTGATGAATCAAGACACCCGCTGGTTGGCCAGAGATCCACCTGAAGGCTAGTACCAGCACCTTGACTCGCTCGGCCACGATTATGGTTACCTTGGGGCAGTGCCGAAAAGCGTCTCGCACCGCCCTGGGTCCCGTGCGGCCCAAGCCCGGTTTTGGCTATTCGAATTGGTAAGGTTCAGGACTTGACAAAAATTAGAACATCTTCGTGTCCTTAGTGGTTTTCAGACTAGCTCTCAGGGCGGCTGGAGAAGACGATCCTCAAGGCCCTGAGCCTCGATCCAGGCCAGCGGCACGAATCGGCCATGCAGCTCAGCTTCGAACCGGACTGCTACATCCCCCGCCGGCTGCGCCGCCTCCGGATCGGGGCGTTCCGAGAGTCACCCTGAAGGCTGGGGGAGCGGATCGCGTCGGGGACAAGACACGGGAAAAGAGCAGGCCCGGTCTGGCACGTCGGGCCGTTTTGTGCTATAATTGGCCCGGGTAGTCGCACCATCATCGGAGGAAAGAGATGAAACATTTTTTGAGCATTGCCGATGTGACAGCGGACGAGCTGTGGGCTCTGCTGTACCTGGCCCGCGAACTCAAAGCCGAATGGCAGGCTGGCGGCAACCAGCCGATCCTCAAAGGCAAGGTGCTGGGCATGATCTTCCAGAAGCCCAGCCTGCGCACCCGGGTATCCTTTGAGATGGGCATGGTCCACCTGGGCGGCGCGGCCATGTACCTGTCACCCAACGAGATCCAATTAGGCCAGCGAGAAAGCGTGGCCGACGTGGCCCGGGTGTTATCCCGCTATGTCCACGGCCTGATGGCCCGGGTATTCGCCCACCGGGATGTCGAACAGTTGGCCGCCTATTCCAGCGTGCCGGTCATCAACGGCCTGTCGGACTATAGCCATCCCTGCCAGGCGCTGGCCGATATCTTTACCGTCTGGGAAAAGTTCGGGGAGCTAAAAGGCCGCAAACTGGTTTTCGTGGGCGACGGCAACAATGTGGCCAACTCGCTGCTGTTCATCTGCAGCCGGCTGGGCATGGATGTGACGGTCGCCTCGCCCCCCGGCTATGAGCCCCATCCGGCGGTGGTGCGCCTGGCCCGGCAGTTTGCCGCCGAATCGGGCAGCCGGGTGGAGATCGGCAACGTGCCGGCTGAGGCGGTGCGCGACGCCGACGTGATCTATACCGATGTGTGGGCCAGCATGGGGCAGGAGGCCGAGGCCGAGGTGCGCAAGGCGCGCTTTGTCGGGTTCCAGGTCAACGAGGCACTGATGGCGCAGGCCAGGCCGGAGGCCCTCGTCATGCACTGCCTGCCGGCCCATCGGGGCGAAGAGATCACCGATGATGTGGCCGATGGACCGCAGTCGGTCCTGTTCGACCAGGCGGAAAACCGGATGCATGCCCAAAAGGCCGTGCTGGTCACCCTGTTGGGGGGGGCCACAGGCCATTAGAGCTTGTCTGAGAAGTCTACCACGAAGGCGCACGGGGCAAAGAAATGAGATGAAATCGACAGAAATTCCTTGTGTCCTTCGTGTCCTTAGTGGTTTTCAGACTAGCTCTTAGACCGGACCCTGCCCCCCCACCCCCCTGCCCCTTGCGGCGGGAGGGGTCAGGGGATAGGGGAGGGGGCAGGCCCGCCTGAGATCTATCGAATCCGGGGACATTTCCTGTCCCTCATGTGCGATCTGGGGGGAATGGGTGGCTGGTGATAAAAAGGTCTATGACCAGGCGATACGCGCCGGCCTGAGCGCCGTCTTTGAAGGCCGGTGGCAGAAGGCGCTGGAGGCCTATCGGCGGGCGCTGGCCGAGATGCCCGACGACCCGACGGTGCACAGTTACCTCGGCGCGGTCTATCTGGAGTTGAAACAACCACAGCAGGCGTTGGAGGCCTACCACCAGGCCAGTCGGCTGGCCCCTGACGATCCGGCCCCGCTGCGTCGCATCGCCGAGATCCACGAGCAGTTGGGCCAGCCCCACGCCGCCGCCGATGCCTGGTTTTCTGCTTTCAGCCTTTATCAGAAGCAAAAAGCCTGGAACGAGGCTATCAACGCCCTCCAACGGGCGACCCAACTCCACCCCGGCCACCTGCCGGCCCACCTGGCGCTGGCCGAGCTATATGTCAGCCTGAAGCAGCCTCAGCGGGCGTCCAAAGCGTACCTGAACCTGGCCCGCGCCCTGCAAAGGCAGGGGGAGATCGAAAAGGCCCTGGAAGAGTGCCGCCGGGCCATAGACCTGGACCCCCACAGCGCCGAGGCCCTGGCCTTGGCCGAGGCGCTCCAATTGGGAGGCCCCCCCCCCCCGCCGGTGGCTGCGCCGGTGAAGGAGGTGGAGGTTGCCCCTGCACCCGAGGAGGGGGCCAGCCCGGTGGACCTGGCCCGCGATATGGCCCTGGGAGAACTGGCGGGCATGGTGTTCGAGGAGACGCCGGTCGGCCCGGCTGCCGATCTGGCCGCCTTCGAGACCGGCACTGCCCCGCCGGCAGCGCCGACCAAACCCACCCTCAGCCGTCCCCAGATCGATGCGCTGATCGCCCAGGCCATCGACTTTCAGACACGGGGGCTGATTGATGAGGCCATTGCCTGCTATACCAAAGTGATCGAGGCCGGGGTGGACCGGCCGGCAGCCTACTTTAACCTGGGGCTGCTCTATCAGCAGCGGTTGCGCTTTGAACCGGCCATCACCGCCTTCAGGAAAGCCATGCGCCACCCCCAATACGCCCTGGGCAGCCACTTTGCCCTGGGCGAATGCTACAAGGCCCTGGGCCGCCTGGATGACGCCCTGGAACACCTGATCCAGGCGCTCAAGATCGTGGACCTGGATACCGTCCAGCGCGAACAGGCCGACGACCTGATCCAGCTCTACGACGCCCTGGCCGACAGCTTTATCGCCAAGGGCGACCGGGACAAGGCGCTGGAATTCGCCAACTCCCTGGTCGAATTCCTGTCGGCCCGGGGCTGGGGGGACAAGGCCCGGGAGGCGCGGCGGCGGCTCGACAGCATGTCGGACGAGGGGGTGACCATGAGCCTGGCCGAGGTGCTGGCCACCCCCAACGCCGAGCGGATCCTCTCGGCCATGTCGCTGAGCCAGGAATATATAAAACGCGGGGCCCTGACCGCGGCGGCCGAGGTCTGCTACCGGGCCATCGAAGCGGCGCCGACCTACCTGCCCTTGCACCTGCGGCTGGCCGAGGTCTTTACCCAGGAGGGCCGGATCGAGGATGCGCTGGCCAAATATCAGGCCGTGGCCGACCTGTACCTGGTGCGCGAAGAGACCCGCCAGGTCATCGGCGTCTACAAGCGGATGTTGCGCCTCATGCCGATGGACGTGGCCATCCGCTCGCGGCTCATTGACCTGCTGATCAGCTACGGGGAGATTGACCAGGCGCTGGATCAATACCTGGCCCTGGCCGATGCCTACTACCAACTGGCCCAGATCGATAAGGCCATGGAAAAGTACAACGAAGCCCTGCGGCTGACCCCCAGAGCTTCGGACGAAACCAGATGGCGGATCCGCCTGTTGCACAAAATGGCCGACGTGGAAACGCGCCGCGGCCGGTGGCGCGAGGCGATCGCCTTCTATCAGCAACTGGTCAGGCTCGACCCAGAGGATGAGCGGGCCCGGCTCCACCTGGTTGACCTGCATTACAAAGTGGGGGGCGATAAAGAAGCGGACAAGATCCTGGTGGCCATGCTGGATAGCTATCGCGCCCAGGGCAAACTCGATCGCGCCCTGGCCCTCCTGCAGGAAGCGGTGCGCCTCCACCCTCAGCAGATGTCGCTGCGGGCCAGGCTGGCGCGGGCGTACATTGACGCCGGGATGCGCGAAGAGGCCATCGCCGAACTGGATATGCTGGGTGAGTTGCAGTTGGATGCCGGATTACGGGAACAGGCTATCGCCACCGTCCGGCTGATCATCTCTTTGGGCCCGAAGAAGGTAGAAGCCTACCGGCAACTGCTTTCCCAGATCTCGGGGTAGATCGCCTCCCAGCGGCCGGCCAGAGGGCAGGTTGCCAGCACAGGAGCAGGTCGGTGTCAGATGTCCTTTGGGTTATCTCCCACATCAACTGGGTTGATGTCGTTGATATCCTGCTCGTAGCGACGGTTTTCTACCTCGTCTTTTCCCTGGCCCGCGGGACCCAGGCCGTCCCCCTGCTGCGGGGCATGGTCCTGGTCATCCTGGTGGCTTTTGTGGTGAGCCAGATGCTGCCTTTCAAGGGCTTTAGCTGGCTTATCAGGACGGCGCTCCCCGCCCTGTTGATCGCCATCCCGGTCATCTTTCAACCTGAGCTGCGGCGCGCCCTGGAGCGCCTGGGCCGCACCGGGAGCCTGCTGGCCCGACGGCGCCAGGAAGAAAAGGTGGAAGCGATGGTGGATGAGATAGCGCGGGCGGCCCACCGGCTGGCCGGGCAGCGCCACGGCGCCCTCATCGTCCTGGAGCGGGAAACAGGGTTGCAGGAGTTTGTCGAGAGCGGGGTCCGGCTGGATGCCGAAGTCAAAGCGGAGTTGCTGCGGACCATCTTTCACCCCAACACCGCCCTGCACGACAAGGCCGTCATCATCCGCAACGGGCGGATCGAGGCGGCCGGCTGTATGTTGCCCACCTCCCACAACCCCCACTACAGCGGCCTGGGGACCCGCCATCGGGCGGCCATCGGCGTGACCGAGGAGAGCGATGCGCTGGTGGTCGTCGTGTCGGAGGAAACGGGCATTATCTCGGTGGCCTACAACGGGCGGATCGTCCGCCGGCTGGACATCAACCGGCTGCGGGGGGTGCTGCTGGCTTTCTTCCACCACCGGTTAGGGGGGCGTGGCTGGACGAAGCGGGTGTAGGGTATTGGATATCAGGGATTGAGGAGGCGGTTGAGTTCCCGGCTCAGTTCGCTTTGGGTCACCGGGCCGAGGATGTGGCGGACCAACCGCCCGTGCTGGTCCACGATAAAGGTTTCGGGCACACCGGTAACGCCATAAGCGCGGGCGATACGGCCGCCCGGGTCCTGGCCGCAGGGATAGCTGACGCCGAATTCCTGCAAAAAGGCCTGGGCTTTGGCGGCGGTATCTTTGTAGGTGATGCCCAGGAACTGCACCGGCCGGTCCCGGTATTCCCGCCAGGTCTGTTCCAGATCGGCGGCCTCCTGCCGGCAAGGGGCACACCAACTGGCAAACAGGTTGATCACAACCACCTTGCCCTGTTGCGCCCTCAGGTCTATGGCGCTCCCGTCAAAGGCCGTAAGGGTCAGGTCGGGTACCAGGCTGCCAACCTGGAGGGAGACGGTGGGCCGGGCCCGCAACGCAAAGCCGAACAGAACGGCCACGAACAGGGCGATGGCGCCCACGGCGATCCAGGCAGGCGATGGCCGGCGGTTGTCTGTCTGCCCATCGGCAGGCGATTCCATTTCCTCCCTCCTGAACGGTCGCCGGGCAGGGGCCGGCGTGGGCCTATTGTACCGCACTTTTGCCCGCCTGTCCAACCGAAAAAGTGCCTGGCACCTGAACAGTTCCCGTGGAGGAGGATGGCAAAAAAGGTCTTTCGGAAGAGGGGAGCATGTATCCGGTCAAGATCATCACTGTGGAAAAGAGCCGCGAGCTGGAGAATCGGGCCCATGAAAGCGGCCTGACTTTTGCGGAGATGATGGAAAACGCCGGGCGCGCCACCGCCCAGGCGATCCACCGCCGGATAGGCGCCAGGGGCAGGCGGATCGTCGTGCTGGTGGGGCCGGGCAACAACGGCGGCGATGGGCTGGTGGCCGCCCACTACCTGAGCCAGATGGGCGCCCAGGTGACCTGCTATATCTGGAAGCGGCAGGTGGGGGACGACGCGAACTTGCAGCGCGTCCAGGCCGATGGCCTGGGCTTGTTGTGGGCCGAGGACGACGCCGACCTGGCGGCGCTGCGCGGGTTGCTGTCGGGCGCCGATGTCGTGGTGGATGCCTTGCTGGGGGTGGGCGTGGACCGCCCCATCGGCGGCAGGCTCCAGGAACTGCTGGACGCGGCCAGACAGGCCCTGGCTCAACGCCGGGCCCCAGGCGGGCTGGCCGAGGTGGTGCCTTCTGCCCCGACCGGAACCGGCCCCCTCGTCGTGGCCGTAGACTGTCCCACCGGCCTGCATTGTGACAGTGGGGCGCTGGACCCGGCTGCCCTGCCCGCCGACCTGACGGTGACCTTTGCCTACCCCAAAGTGGGGCTGCTGCGTTTTCCGGGGGCGGAGGCGGTGGGCGAGATCGTCGTCGCCGACATCGGCATCCCGCCGGCCTTTGCCGCCGACGTGCCGTTGGAAATGGCCACCGCCGACCCGATCCGCGAGTGGCTGCCCAGGCGGCCCCGCTCGGCGCACAAGGGGACCTTTGGCCGGGCCCTGATCGTCGCCGGATCGGTCAATTACGTCGGGGCGGCGGCCCTGGCCGGGGCGGCGGCGGCGCGGGTGGGCACAGGCCTGGTGACGATGGCCCTGCCCCTGCCCATCCAGCCGGCGGTGGCAGCCCACCTGGCTGAGGCGACCTACCTGCTGCTGCCCCACGACCTGGGCGTCATCGCCCGCGGCGCGGTGGAGGTCCTCTGGAAAAGGATGGGCGACTATGAGGCACTGCTGCTGGGGCCAGGGCTGACCCAGGAGAAGGAAACGGTCGCCTTTGTCCACGCCTTCCTGGGGCTGGAGGCAACAGAGCGGCGGGGACGCCTCGGCTTTGTCGCCAACGACGCGGCCCAAGAGGCAGAGCGCCCGGCCCTGCCCCCCCTCGTCGTGGACGCCGACGGGCTGAACGCCCTGGCTCAGGCCGACGGCTGGTGGAAGGCGCTGCCCCCCGACACCATCCTCACCCCGCATCCCGGTGAGATGGCGCGGTTGATGGGCGGCACGACGACGGCCAGAGAGGTTCAGGCCGACCGGGAAGGGGTAGCGGCGCGGATGGCCGGGATGTGGAACGCGGTGGTGGTGCTCAAGGGGGCCTTTACCGTCGTCGCTGCACCCGATGGGCGGGTGATGGTCTTGCCCTTCGCCAACGCCGGCCTGGCCACGGCCGGCAGCGGCGATGTGCTGGCCGGGGCGATCGCCGGCCTGCGGGCCCAGGGTCTGGCTGCCTTCGAGGCTGCAGTGGCCGGGGCCTACCTGCACGGCCTGGCCGGCGAACTGGCCCGCGCCGACCTGGGGGAGATGGGGTTGGTCGCCGGGGACCTGCTGCCCCGCCTGCCCCTGGCCCTGCGCCGCCTCCGGTAGTCAGGGCCGGTCCGAAAAGCTGACTGCTGTCCTCTGTTCCCGGCACTTTTCGACAAGCCCTCAGAGCCGGTCTGAAAAGGTGGCCACAAAGGAAATAGCTGAAAACCTGGGGGTCCTTCGTGTCCCTGGTGGTTTTCAGCAAGCTCTCAGACATGAGGTGAAACGATGATCACACGCCTGGAAGAACTGGTCGAACTGGCCAGAAAGAACCCGCCGACGCGGGTAGCGGTAGCGGCGGCGGCCCACAATCTGGTGTTGCAATCGGTCCAGCGGGCGGTCAACCTGGGCCTGATCGTCCCCTTGTTGGTGGGCCGCGAGGAGGATATCCGCGCCGAAGCAGCGGCCATCGGTTGGGACCTGCACGGCGTGCGGATCGTCCCCACGCCGACCAACAAGGCAGCAGCCACGGCAGCGGTGGACCTGGTGCGGCAGGGCCAGGCCCAGGTGTTGATGAAAGGCTACCTCCATACCGACGAAATGCTCCACGCCGTGCTCAATCACAATACCGGCCTGCGCACCGACCGGCTGTTGAGCCACGTTTTTATCCTGGAGGTGCCCACCTACCACAAGCTGTTGCTCATCACCGACGCGGCCATCAACATCGCCCCCGACATCACCCAAAAGGCAGCCATCACCCAGAACGCCGTGGACCTGGCCCGCAAGCTGGGGGTGGAGCGGCCCAAGGTGGCGGCCCTGTCGTCGGTCGAGACGGTCAACCCCAACATCCCCTCCACGGTCCATGCTGCCTGTCTGAGCAAGATGGCCGAGCGGGGGCAGATCCGGGGGGCGATTGTGGATGGGCCGCTGGCTTTCGACAATGCCATCTCGGCCAGGGCGGCGGAGGAGAAGGGCATCGTCAGCCCCGTGTCGGGCGATGTGGACGTGGTGGTGGTCCCCGACCTGGACTCGGGCAATATCCTGTCGAAAAACCTGGAGTATCTGGCCCAGGCCAGGATGGCCGGCATCGTCATGGGGGCCGTCGCCCCGGTGGTGCTCACCTCGCGCTCCGACCCGGCCGGGGCTCGGGTCTATTCGTTGGCATTGGCGGGTTTACTGTGCTGCTGAGCCCCCTCCCTTTTTCTCGTCCCTCTCGCTGCTGTGTCCGGGAAAGACCCGGACGGTGGGATCGAGGTAGTTTCGGGCATAGTTAGCGGCCACCGCCGCCTCGGCCGTCGCCGTGGCGATCAGTTTGATCTTGCCCTCGTAGGTGGCAATATCGCCGACGGCATACACGCCCGGCAGGTTGGTGCGCATGGTGGTATCCACCAGGATCGAGTTGCCGACGATGGTCAGGCCCCAATCGCGGATCGGTCCCAGGTTGGCCAGAAAGCCAAGGCCCAGGACCACCGCATCCACCTCCAGGGTGCTCTCCTGGCCACTGCGGTTGTCCAAGACGGTGGCCGCCTGAAGGTGCTCCTCGCCATGGAGCGCCTTGAGCTCGTGGCACAACAAGATTCTACTGGGTGAAGCAAACAGCTCCTGGACCGACCTCTCGTGGGCCCGGAAACTGTCACGGCGGTGGACCAGAGTCACCTGGTCGGCAACCCCCAGCAGGCTGAGCGCCCAATCCAGAGCGGTATCCCCACCCCCGACGACCAGTACCCGTCGTCCGCGAAACGTCTCCAGGTCTTTGACAAAATAGTACACCCCCTTGCCTTCCATGCGCTTGAGATCGGGAAGGTCCAGGGTGCGGGGGACAAAGGCTCCCGCCCCGGCGGCGATGATGACCGTACGCGACAGATGCAAGGGGCCCGTTTCGCTCTGAAGGACCCACAGGCCATCCTCCCGACGGTGGAGGCGGCTCACCTTCTGGCCCAGGCAGATGGCAGGGGAAAACTGCATGGCCTGCTCGATCTGCCGGTCCACAAACTCGCGGGCCAGGACCCTGGGAAAGCCGGGGATGTCATAGATATACTTGTCGGGGTAGAGGGCGGCAAGCTGCCCCCCCAACTGGGGCAGGCTGTCTATGATCTTGGCCCGGGCAGCTCGCAGGCCAGCGTAAAAAGCAGCGTACAGGCCGGATGGCCCGCCGCCGATAATGGTAATGTCATAGACCTCCTGGTCGGTCATGCCGGGATTCCTCGATATAACAGGAGGGGAAGCCCGGCCTACGGCCTTTCTCCCCGCAGAAACGCCTCGGCCAGGGCCACCAGTTCCTTGTTGCCGATGAACAGCGGCACCCGCTGATGGAGTTGGGTGGGCTGGATGTCCAGGATCGGCTGGCTGCCGTCCGAAGCGGCCCCACCCGCCTGTTCGGCCAGGAAAGCCAGGGGCGCACACTCGTAAAGCAGGCGCAGTTTGCCGCTGGGCCTTTTGGGATCGCGGGTGTCGGCCGGATAGTAGAAAATGCCCCCGCCCAACAGGTTGCGGTGAAAGTCGGCCACCAGCGAGCCGATGTAGCGCAGCGACAGGTTCAGGGTTTGCAGGTGGTTGGTATAGGCCTGAATTTCGGGGGGCCAGTAGCGTTCATACCCCTGGTTGACGCTGTAGAATTTGGGTTTGGCCGGGATGCGGATATTGGGGTGGGTCAGCAGGAACTCGCCCACCGTCTGGTCCAGGGTAAAACCGTGCACGCCATTGCCGGCGCTGTAAACCATCATCGTGCTGGGGCCGTAGAGGATATACCCGGCGGCCACGATATCACGCCCCGGCTGCAGGCAGTCCTCCACCGTGCCCCGCGCTCCTTCGGGCGACTTGCGGCGCAGGATGGAAAAGATGGTGCCGATGCTGACCGAATAGTCAATATTGGACGAACCATCCAGCGGGTCGAAGAGCAGAACGTAGCGGCCGGTGGGGAACTCGGCGGGGATGGGGATGATGTCGTCAATCTCTTCAGAGGCCATGACCGCCAGCCGCCCGGTGAACTGGTTGAGGCGGACGATGGCCGCATTGGCGTACTGGTCCAGTTTGGCCACCTCTTCGCCCTGGACGTTGAACCTTCCGGTCAGGCCCAGGATGTCCGCCAGGGCCGCGCGGGTTGTCTCACGGGCGATTACCTTGCCGGCCAGGGCGATGTCGTACAGGATGCTGGTGAGCACACCCGTAGCCTGGGGGTGCATCTTTTGCTGCTCCAGGATGTGCCGTTCGATGGTGATGACTTTTTCCACAGTAGTGTGCCTCCTTTCCCATCTTTTGTGGCCCCGCAGGGGGTAAGATCATTATACCGCGAAACCGACTCTTGTGCAAGGGAGCAGGGGGGGACAAGAGGGCAAGATGGTGTTTGCCCGACGTTCCGATTTGGGTTATAATGGGTACGCACGAGGGAACACACATCAGGGAGAGGAGCCGATGGCCGAGAAACCGGTTACACGTGAGCGGATCCTGCGCATCCTGGATAGCCAGGCGCAAAAGACGGCCCAGGCCATCGCCGGGCTGGACAAGGCCACCCTCAACCGGCCGGCCCGTGACGACGGCTGGACGGCCAAGGAGATCCTGGCCCACATAGCTTCCGGCCACGAGGGGATGCTGGCCCTGGCCCAGGGGCAGGCACCGGCCGGCCAGCCTTTCGACCGCTTTGACCTGGACGCCTACAACGAAGCCCAGCGACAACGGGCCGGCGGCATGTCTGTGGCCGAGGTGCTGGCCTGGCTGGAAGCAGCCCGGGGAGCGGTGCGGGCTTATGTCGAACAGGTGGACGAAGCGGCCTACGGCCAGGTGGTGCATACGCCGTGGATGGGCGACCATCCCCTGGGGCAGTTTTTGCTCTACCCGGCCCTGCACGAGGGCGGCCACCGCGCCGAGCTGGAGGCATGGCGGGCCGGCCTGGAGGGAAAAGCGACATGACCGACCGCCTGGAGCGTTATGCGCGGCAGATGATCCTGCCCGGCTGGGGGGGGCGAGAGGGTCAGGCCCGCCTGGCAGAAAAGAGGGCGGTCGTCATCGGTTGCGGGGCGTTGGGCAGCCACGTGGCGGCCCATCTGGTGCGGGCCGGCGTGGGCCGGCTGGTACTGGCCGACCGCGATTTCGTCGAGTGGCACAACCTGCCCCGCCAGGCCCTGTACAGCGAGGCCGATGCGGCAGCCGGCCTTCCCAAAGCGGTGGCTGCCGCCCGCCGGCTGCGCCAGATCAACTCCCAGGTCGAGATCCACGAGCACGTTTTGGATGTCAACGCCGACACGGTGGAGGGCCTCATCGCCGGCGCCGACGTGGTGCTGGACGGCACCGACAACTTTGAGGTGCGCTACCTGGTCAACGAGGCGTGTGTCAAACAGCGCATCCCGTGGGTCTATGGCGGAGTGCTGGGCACCTACGGCCTGAGCGCCGCCATCCTGCCCGGCGAGACCCCCTGCCTGCGCTGCCTGCTGGGGCCGCTGCCGCCCCCCGGTTCGGTGCCCACCTGCGAGACGGCAGGGGTCCTGGGGCCGGCGGTGGCGGTCATTGCTGCGCTGGAAGTGACAGAAGGGCTCAAGATCCTGCTGGAGCGGCGCCAGGACCTGCTGCGCAGCCTGGTCATGGTGGACCTGTGGAGCGGCGATTTCGAGCGGGCGCAGGCCCAGAAGGGCCCAACGCCCTGCCCGGTGTGCGACGAGGGGCGGTATGAACTGCTCACCGCCAGACAGGGTTCAATGACGACCGTGCTCTGTGGGCGCACGGCGGTGCAGATCACCCCTCGCCTGGCCCAGGCGCTGGACCTGGCGGCCCTGGCGGAGCGGCTGGCGGGCCTCGGCCCCCTCAGCCTCAATGAGTACCTCCTCCGTCTGGAGGTGGAGGGCTGCCAGCTCACCATCTTTCCCGACGGACGAACCATCGTCAAAGGCACCGACGATCCAACGCGGGCGCGGGCGCTGTATGCCCGTTATGTGGGGTCGTGAGCAGCCTCAGCGCCTCGGCGGTGAACCCAAGACTTGGGGTAAGCAGTCACGAAAAGCCTGACTCGTCGCCCCTCCCCCGGCCCATCTCGAGTTGGCCCAGATAGAGGAGCGATGCAGGCCCTTCTACCGATCAGGTCTGGCGCGCCTGAACGCCCTGCCGGTTCCGGTGGGGAGAGGAGGGGAACAAAAGCCGGGTTTCCAGGCCGATAGACATCAGCGCACAATGCAAGATGTGATCCGACCGGCGATCCACAATGGACAGGATAGCCCGCCGTGGGCCCAGGTCGGTCAGCCCCACCTCCACCTGTTCTGCCCGGATATGCTCCAGGGTGCGGACAATCAACCGTGGATCAAAATAGTACTGGTCCGTGGCCTCCTCGGCGATCTCCCGTCCATCCACCACCAGGTGGCCATTGGACAGGCTGAGGGAGACGGCCAGCCTGGTGCGATGGATGTGCTGCTGCGACTCGATAGCGATCAGCCTGGCCACGGCCTGGTGGATCGAGTCGGAAAGCTGCAAATAGTTCAGCCGGACCAGATCGGACGGAACCGCAAGCAACCTGTTCATTTCTGCCGGCGCCGGGAACAAATGCAGGTCGGACCGCCAGCGCAGCTCGAAAGGCCCTTTGGCATCGCGCGAGGTCAGGGTTACCTCGCTGCCCCTGAGGAGCAATTCAACCCTGGCCTGCCCGCCGACAGGCGAGGCGACCAGATGTTGGGCGATAACCTTGGGGATGACAAAAACGATGGGCGGTTGGATCGGGGTCGGCAGGCGGAACTGCCAGGAGATCATCAACCGCGCCCCGCTTACCACAGCAAAAGCCAACCTTTGCCCGCCGGCGACGCATAGGATCGGTTCGTCGGCATAGGCTGAGGCTCGCTGCACTCCCTCGGAAAAGACGCTCCCCTGCAGAGAGAGCCTTTGTCCAATCTCTGCTGCACCCACCGCTTGACTCCCTGTCAATGGATTGACAAACAAGTCAAAGCTGTCGGTCGTCAGCTACCGCATGCTTTCGGCCAACCCTGTCTGTCCTCCCTATTATACACAAAACCGACTGAAGTGCAAGTAGACCGGGCAGGGGGCAAACCGGGCGATTTCAATCTTCGGCCTGTCTGGGGGGCATCCCTGCCCTACGGGCGGTCGTGGCCGAGAAAACGGTCGTACAGGTCGTCGAACACGTCCGGAGCCAGGGCGTGAACCTGGCGCAGCATCTCCAGGGCCAGGGCGCGGATCTCCCACTGGGCTGCCTCGTCACAGCGCACCGTAAAGAAATGCCGCAGGGCGCGAAAGTTCATGGTGACGACCAGGCGCGTGGCGGTGGCGTTGGGCAGTACAAAGCGGGCATCTTCTTTGCGGATCCCCAATTCCCGCAGGCGGTGATAGGCGTAGGCCACCTGGCCCATAAACTCCTGCCAGACGGCCATGGCGGCGGGGTTTCCGGCCACGGCAGGGGGCACGATGAACTCGGGAGCCGACATATCCACATACCGCTGCGACTCCTGGCTGTAACTGGCGATGCGATGGCGAACCAGTTGGTGCGAGCAGGCCCGCGAAATGCCGCCGATCTCGAACGTCACGCTGGCATGTTCGATGAGCGACTCATGGCCCTCGCGGATGCGGGCTTGCAGGAAGCGGCCCGGCTCCCCCCTGGATTCGCTGCGGTAGCAAACCCGCCCGGCATGTTCCAGCAAGGCTTCCGGGCTGCCATCTTTCGATAAGAAACGGGTAAAGCCTATGATTTCGACATGCATGGTCGCGCCCTCCTGACCCGGCCAGAGGCCAGGTTTCACCGTTGGTCTCAGCCCCGATGCTGCGCCAAAAAGTCACGCACCAGATCCAGAACAACCGGAAAGGGGTCCGGCTCGGCAGAGAACCAATGAAAACGCGGATCATCGAGTCGGAACCAGTTGAACTGATGGCGCACCAGGCGCCGGGTAGCCCGTTTGATCTCCCGAACCACATCCTCCAGGTCAGCTTCTCCGGCCAGGTAGGGCGCAAACTGCCCGTACCCCACACCGGACATGGACGGCAGATCAAAGCTGTACCCCGCCGCCACCAGCCGTCGTACCTCCGCCTCCAGGCCGGCCTCGATCATCTCTTCGACGCGGCGGTCAACGCGGCGGTAGAGCTCGGCCCGGGGCAGGGTCAGGCCGATCAGCAAGACGCGGTAGGGTGGCGGCGACTTGTTTTGCTGGGCGGAGATGGGCCGGCCGGTGGACAGACACACCTCCAGGGCACGAACCACCCGGCGCACATTGCGGGGGTCAATGCGCCCGGCCGCAACCGGGTCCAGGGCGCGGAGCCGGGCATGGAGGGCCTCAGGCCCCTCTTCGTGGGCCTGGCGATACAGCCCGGCGCGCAGCTCCTCGTCGGGCGGGACGTGGGGCACCTGCCAGCCTTCGACCACGGCCAGCACATACTGCCCCGTGCCCCCCACCAGGAAGGGTACCTTTTGGCGGGCCAGGATGTTGTCAATGGCCGCATAGGCCAGCGCCTGAAACTGGGCCAGGCTGAGCGACCGATCCGGGTCCAACAGGTCCAGCAGGTGGTGCGGCACCAGCGCCCACTCCTGAGGCGTGGCCTTGGCCGTGCCGATGTCCATACCCCGGTACACCTGGCGTGAATCGGCCGAGACAATCTCCCCGCCAACGGCCTGAGCCAGGCGCACGGCCAACGTCGTCTTGCCCACCGCCGTCGGCCCGACGATGGCGACCAGGGGGGGCAATGCCTCCCGATCATCCGACGACGGCGTTCTCATAGTGCTCCAGCCGCAACACCCGCCCGTGGCGATCCATCTCGACGGCGACGACATCTATGCGCCAGTTGCCCGGCCAACCGTAAGCCTGGATATAGGCCTCGGCCAGAGCGATCAGGCGCGCCTGCTTGGCCGGGGTGACCGATTCTTCAGGCGAGCCCAGCGCCACGCCCCGGCGCGTCCGCACCTCCACAAAGGCCAGGCAATCGCCGTCGCGGGCCACCAGGTCCAGTTCACCGGCCTCGCAGCGCCAGTTGCGGGCCAGGATCTCGTAGCCTCGGGCCGCCAGATGGCGGGCCGCCAGCTCTTCACCATAGCGGCCCAGGCCCCGGCGGCCATTCTGTTGCCCCAATCCTCCCCCCTCAAGGCGCAGAGAAAATAGTCCGCAACCGTTCAGGCAGTGCCGGGAGGAGCCGACGAGTGCCTGGCCCCCGAACCCCGACGACAGGCCAACCCGGCCACAATGAGGGGCGGCAGATCGCCCCGGCTCTGCTCGTTGACGTAAAAGACCACCTGCTCCACCGACCCCAGCCGGGCCTGCAACTCGGCCAGGAGGGAGTCGCGGACCACGACCAACGCCCGATCTACCGCCCCGGCGGCCAGCCAGGGCAGGACCGGGGCCAGGCCGATGCCCTGCCACAGCTCCAGCTTGCCGATTTCATCCACGACGAGCAGATCGCATCGGTTCCGGGCCGCCTGAACGACGCCGACCGCCCAGGCCAGGGCAGCGGCGTCGAAGGAGTAGGGGCCGATGGCCGGCCCTCCCAGATCGCCATCGGTGCGGGCCAGGACACGGCGCTCTCCTGTGCCGATATCCACCCCCCAGATGCCGATCCGCCCGCCCGGGGCCATCATGGCCGGGGCCAACAACCCACCGCAGATCAGCCCCTGCTGGCGGGCCAGCTCAATCACCCGCCCGGCGACGGTGGTCTTGCCGACCCCCACCGCCCCGGTCAACAGGCCGACGCGGGCCTTGGTCATCCCTCCTTGTATATAACTGTACTTTCGCACTTTTTGACATAGCGCCGAAGAGCCTGCCTCCACAAGGATGGAGGAGGGTTGACAATAAATAGCGATAATTGGCTTGATTAGCCCACGATGCGCAGGACGGCCTCTAACTCGCCGGGGCTATCCTGCGATTTCGGCGTTTCGCCGAACTGGGGGGATAAG
>DAOTXL010000071.1:0-4547 GCA_034435455.1 Anaerolineae bacterium | reverse complement strand
CATCAACCTGCAGATCCGCGGCAACCTGATCTGGAACGGCGACGCCGCCATGCCGTTGGGGGTCGAGGACCCCGCGCAGGGTTGCCAGGACACCAACCCCACCTGCAACGCCGCCCAACTGCGGGCCGACAACGCCATCAACACCGTCGAGCCGCAGTTGGTGAACCCGGCCGGAGGGGATTTCCACCCCGTCGCCGGCGGCAACGTGTACAGCGCGGTCACCTACGCCATCCCGGACTATAGCTGGAGCGACGCCCCGACGACGCCGCCCGTCCCGGTGGGGGAGCTGAGCAATCAAGTGCCGGTTGACCGCGCCGGCCGGCCGCGCCCTGCCCCCGGCCCCCCCGGCGCCTATACCCTCTCCGTGGATGGCCGCGTCTTCCTGCCGCTGGTGGGGAAGCAGCCGCCGCACGCTGCGCGGGTGTGTGGCGCAGGCTTCAGCCTGCGCGGGTAGGGGCAGGGCTGGCCCCTGCCCAGGGCTGGCCCCGGCCCAGGGCGGCCACCAGGGTCGCCCCTGCATAAGACCATGATCTTTGAAGGAGGACCGATGAACATCAAGAGAGTTTTGTCCGTGATCCTGACGATTGGCACCCTGTTATTGACGACCGGGGGCCTGGCACAGGCTGGCGGCGGCCCCATCGGCCAGCGATTCCCCATCAGTCCGCTCAACGCCTCCGAACTGGCCGAGGTCAACTCGGCCGTGGCCTATAACAGTTGGTGGCAGGAATACCTGGTGGTGTGGGCCAGAGACTTTGCCAACGGTGAACGCCACATCTACGGGCAGTTCGTGGACCACGACGGGACGCTGATTGGTTCCCCCTTCCTCATCTCGGGATTCATCGGCTCTTGTGGACAGCCGGATGTAGTCTACAACTCGAGCCGCAACGAGTACCTGGTGGTCTATCAATTCTCGTCACCCTCCGGGTACGGCATCTATGGCCTGCGCCTCAACGCCTCCGGCCAAGCAGTCAGCACGCAGATCACTTTCGCTGCTTCTGCTACGGATCAATACTGGGACCCGGCCGTGGCCTATGCCACCGTCAGCAGCGCCTACCTGGTGGTCTGGGATAGGCACCAGCCCACAGGGTCCACGGGTATCCAATTCACTCTCTCAGGCGTCGAGGCCCGCTCTCTCACCGGTGATGGGACGACCATGAGCAACATCCTGGCCGTCACCGGCATGCTGGCGTATGTCGATCCGGCAATGCCGGACGTGGCCTACACCCGCGCCGGCGACGAGTTCCTGGTGGTATGGCAGCAGTGGTTTGACAGCAACCACACCGATCGCGATATCATGGGGCAACGGATCGGCCTGACGGGCGGCATCCATCTGATAGGGTCCGGCATCTCTATCTACTACGCAACGGACGATGAGACCGAACCGGCCGCCGCCTGGGTGCCCCGCCCCTCCGGTGGGGGGGAATACCTGGTCACCTGCAGTCGGGCCCTCAGCCCGTCGTCGACCTGCTACATCTACGGCCAGTTGATGACCGATGCTGGCGCGCGCCACGGCCCGTCCTTTCTTATCAGTCCTGACAGTGGCAGCATGCCGGCCGTGGCTGGCAACGAGAACACCCACGAGTTCCTGGTCGCCTGGAAGCACGGGGGGGTTATTCAGGCGCGCACGGTCACTACAGTCGGCGTCCCGGGACCCTACGCCGCGTCCCAGCCCGATGGCCTGGACCCGCACTACCCGGCCGTCGCCGCCGGGCCGCTGGGCGATTACCTGGTGACGTACAATGACCTTTACAGCGGGTATCCCCCCGATGTTTTTGGCTTCCTGTGGGGCAACCGGGTCTTCCTGCCGCTGGTGCAGCGGCATTAGTCGGGACTTGCCCGGAAGAAGGAGCGAAGGAATGAACGCACAACGTACCGGCCGGTTCATCCTGCTGCTGTTCGCGGGGATGCTTTTGTTGGCGTGCGGCATCGCCGGTTCGACCGGCCCGGCTCCAGGCGGCAGCCCTGGCGCCGGCGGCGCGGTTCCCACCGCGGCCGGCCCTGGAGTCGGCCAACCGTCCCAGGTGCCGGACTATCTCCAATGCGATCCACAGAAACTCGCATTCCCTCTGCTGCCCGATGCCAGAAATTGCCAGCATCTGGACATCATCACGAATTTCCAGACCAGTTTGTCGCCAAACGACGTCATCGTCACCTACCATGAGTTGTTGGCCAAAGAGGGTTGGGCACGCAAGGATGACGGCGCACTGCCGGGAATGGGTTCCTGGGTCAGGGGAGCGCAACAACTCAACATCGTCGCCGCGGTGGACAATGGCGCGACCGTCGTGCAAATCCAGGAGATAGGCGCCGTTGCCGCCGCACCGACAAACATACCGCGCGGCGTCACACCGGCCCCCACGAATATCGCTGAGGACGCTACGCCCATGCCCACCTCGCGGATATCCATACCGCCCGGGGAACCCACCATACCGCCGGGCACGGCAGAACCCCAGGGCGAGTTTGTGTGGACCGGCATGAGCACCAAAGGGCAGATCATCAACTTTTGCGTCTATCGAAACCAGGTTTACCGGATCCACTATGTTACACAAATCTCTTGCCTGGACAAGCAGACCGGCAATAGATTCAGCCATTGGGTCAACATCGGTCCGAGCGATCTTCCGCCTTTCCTCCTGTACCCGAACGGACGATTCAATATCAACGGAGAGTACACCATTCCCGATGGTGTGTATAAGGATGTGACATTTGGTATGATCGGTTATCTTCGAGGTTCACGAGGACGGGTCTGGATTAATGTCACATCGGAGAACGAGGTCGTGCGCTGTGATGAAGGGGATATGCCCGTCGGCATAGATGTGTGGCGGACTAATGCTCAGTGCTCGCCGTAATCTCCGGGCAAAAGGTTGATCCGGTACGCTGGCGGCCTGTCGGAGAGGCGATCTGGAGTCGAAGCTCTGATTGGCGGACAACGTTGGGTCAGCACGACACGGACGCTGCGCGCCACGGATTTCACGGATAAGCACGCCGCCCATCCGTGTATCCGTGCAAAAAATCCGTGTCGAGCTTGCCCGGTCGTCTCAAATGTTAAATTTGTCGGTCAACCAGGTCGAAGCTTTAGCTGGTCGCGGAGCGTGCTCGTGATACCCCCTGCCTAAAGGCCTGGCTCCGGCCTTGATGACATCGAGTGCCAGGATGAAGCGAGATGAACAATCGCTGGTGGGTTGCTCCAACAATCGCGAGCCTGATTTTCGTTGGGTGTACGTCGTTCTCGGCGGCACCCGCTACCGAGCCAGCGCCATCGGGAACCGCCAGTCCGCAGGCAGTGGACAAGGCGACGACCCCCGTTCCCCCCGGCGTTCCTTCAACGACGACCTCTAACGCCTACGATATGGGCAATCCGACGCTGCAAGACTTGTGGGTGGACCCGCTCAACGGGAACGACGCCAACACCGGCGGCAGCCGGAGCACGGCGCTGCGCACCATCAACGAGGCGTGGAGCCGCATCCCCCAGGGCACACCGCTCACCACCACCGGCTATCGCATCCTGCTGGTGGCCGGCGACTACCCGGACACTGACTTTCCCACCTACTGGGAATCGCGCTACGGCACGGCCGATTGCCCCATCCTGATCCAATCCGCCGATGCGTCGGGCGCGGCTCACCTGCACGGCTTTGTCAACGTCTACGACACGCGCTACCTGTACCTGATCAACCTGACGCTGACCACCGACGGCGATCTCTTTCACTGCGAGCAGTGCGACCATCTGCTGATCCGCGGCGCGACGCTGGACGGCGGCAGCGCCCACAACGCCCACGAGACGGTCAAGGTCAACCAGAGCCGCTACGTCTATATCGAGGACAGCGACATCGCCAACGCCTACGAAAACGCCGTGGATTTCGTCGCCGTGCAGCACGGCCACATCGTCGGCAACCGCCTGCACGGCGGCGACGACTGGTGCCTCTATCTCAAGGGCGGGTCGGCCTACTTCCGCGTCGAGGGCAACGAGATTTACGACTGCGGCACGGGCGGCTTTACCGCCGGCCAGGGCAGCGGGCTGGAATACCTGGTCTCGCCCTGGCTGCACTATGAGGCGTATGACATCAAGTTCGTCAACAACATCGTCCACGACACCCAGGGGGCCGGGATGGGCGTCAACGGCGGCTACAACATCCTGCTGGCCTACAACACCCTCTACCGGGTCGGGGCCAACAGCCATCTGCTCGAGGTGGCCTTTGGCTCGCGCTCGTGCGACGGCGACGCGGCCACCTGCGCGGCCAACCTGTCTGCCGGCGGCTGGGGCACGGCAGCGGTCGGTGCCGACGGCGAGCCGATCCCCAACCGCAACGTGTTCATCTACAACAACATCCTCTACAACCCGCCCGGCTATCAGAGCGGATGGCAGCACTTGGCCATCTACGGGCCGCGTACCCCCTCGCCGGGCAGCCACATCCCCTCGCCGTCCCGCACCGACATCAACCTGCAGATCCGCGGCAACCTGATCTGGAACGGCGACGCCGCCATGCCGTTGGGGGTCGAGGACCCCGCGCAGGGTTGCCAGGACACCAACCCCACCTGCAACGCCGCCCAACTGC